>CAYQQR010000001.1:0-125557 GCA_964420035.1 uncultured Bacteroidaceae bacterium
TATTTATTAGTATATTATACCCTCTGTTTTCGATAACCCGGAAACTCGGGCTAGGACTCAAGAAGGAATCCGAGCTTCTCTCCTGCTTCCACCTCGAAGGCTTTTTTCTGGTAGTAAAAGATCCGGGCGGGTCTGGGACCTATAAGTTCCAGTGTCCCGTTCCGGTACTGCAGCATGGTGCCTTCACGCAGACCCACAACGCAGATCTCCCGGTTCATTTCAAGAAACTCCAGAATACGCATTTCGCGGGTTTCGCCTGCATGCCCTTCCGGACCGGCATCCAGGTAATGAGGATTAATCTGAAAAGGGACCAGGTCCAGGGCAGTAAAGCTTTGGGGTTCGACAACGGGCATATCGTTGGTCGTCTTTATACTGGGGCAACAGAGATTGGAGCCCGCGCTCCATCCAATATAAGGGGTTCCCGCTATTACTTTTTCCCGTATGGCCCGGATCAGTCCGTTTTTCTGCACCTTGTCAAGCAGGTTAAAAGTATTTCCACCGCCCACCACAATACATTCTGCCTGCTGAACTGCCTGAACGGGCTCAGGAAGATGATGAACGGCCTCTGTATTATATCCCAGTCCGCTAAAACGCTCCCGGACTTTTTCCGTATAGTCATCCCATCCGATGCCGACCCCGGCATAGGGAACAAACAATATCTTTTTAACCCGCGTGCCCAGGAAAGCACCAATGGATTCACGGGCATGTTCCAGGTAATTCTCTCCTGCATTGGTTGAATTACTGATCATTAAAAGTTTCATATCTGATATTCTCTCAAATTTCTAAATGCTCCCGTTTCCTTTTGAAGGTAACAAAGTTGAATCGGTCATTCATCAGATCCATCTGCAACAACTTACCCGAAAGCTGAAGTTCCAAATTTAAAATACATTTAATGGCCTGTATGGCCTGGTAGCAACCGGCCAGACCCAGCATCATGCCCATCCCTTTCCGGGAAGCGTCATCTTCCTGCCCGACCTCTTCAGGGTGGGATGCCATCAAACAACGAAGGGTTGGGCCTTCATGGTAATTAAATACAGTCAGGCGGGCCAGGAAATTTTGAACCGACGCATATACCCATGGGATTTTATGCCCGATGCAGGCATCGTTGATCAGAAGATTGCTTTCCAGGGAATTACAGGCATCCACAACCAGCTCATAGTCACTGATCACCCTGGCAATATTTTTGGCATCGACCCGGAGATTGACCGGATGAATCCGGATCATGGGATTGAACCCGGCCATCCGTTCACGGGCTATGATGGTTTTTAACTTACCCAAATCCTTCCATCCGTAAAGGGTTTGTCTGTGCAGGTTATCCTCCGTAATATGGGCATCGTCTATTATCCCGAGAATTCCGACCCCGGCTGCGCCCAGGTATTGCATGACCGTAGAGCCCAGACCACCGACACCGATAATCAATACCCGGGAAGACTTTAATTTCTTTTGACCTTCCTCGCCAATCTCGGGCATTTGCAAATGCGTCGTGTACCGCCTAAGTTCTTTAGGGTCAAGTTGATCTTGCATGCCTGGGCTTTTCCGTGTAAAGATAGAAATTTGTTGAAATACAAAGGGGATATGTTTGAAACACATCCCCTGTCCTCCGGCTAAACCCGAAATATCAGCATGATTTAGAAAGAAATCAGGGTCAGGCCAACGGAGAATGGGTACAGCTCAGGCCCTGCACCCTTTTGAAACAAGCCCATGGGACTGTAATTGGCATACAATTTCAGGGCCTTGTAACCTACGCGTGCGGTCAGATAATAGCGCAAAGGCTGCAAATTCATATCGCCTTTCGATTTATCCCTTTCTTTGTTCCCGGCTTCACGATACACGACCTTAGTGCTGGACGCTATTTTCAGTCCGCCAATAACCCCCGCGGAAACGAAAAACTTCCGGTTCTTCGTGGGATGGACCTCAAACATGACCGGAACATTCAGGTAAGTGGACTTGAATTTGGATTTTTCCAAGGCCAGGCCGCTTAAATCCAAGGGTTCAATGTACCCCTCTATTTTTTCGATGTTGTTTTCATTGTCGAAAAAATAGGAATTGAATTCCGCGCCCAGACCGGTAACAAAACCAAGGTTACGTCCCAGACCCAAACTGTATTGCATGAAATTCAGGTTGAAGTTCCAGGATCTGCCGGTGTTCAGGTCCATATAATTATCGGTAGGTGGCAGATCAAGTCTAAACTGGGTAGCGGAATAATTATTTAAGCCCAGTTCAAGACCCGACCAGTGGCCCTTGAATTTTTTGGCTCTTTTCTTCCAGCCGTGCTTTTCAAAATCTTCCTCATTGATAATCTCAACACTTCCTTCTTTATCTTCGACGATCTTAATGGCTTTTTTTCCGATTTTTACTTTTACCGTGTCGTTTTCTTCTTCCACCACGACAAAATCATCGGGACCTACCCGTACGACGGTACGGTCTGCATCTTCATCGACCTTCACTATGGTTCTTTTCTCCTTTTGGGACTTTTCTTTTTCAGGTTCCGGCTCCACCGCGGAGGTATCCGGCACCTGGCCGTAAGCCGCGGAAAATATTCCCGCGAGGGCAACAAGAGTGTAAATTCGTTTCATGATTGTATGATTATAATTGGACTGATTTGTTCATCTGTGGGTAGGACGGACAGGCTGCCTAAAAGTTACAGCACTATTCTTCTTTTTTCCGCAGGGGCGCGTTGAAGGCAAGTACGGGGGACTCAAGTCCCAGGTTTATCAGGTTACCTTGCTCATTGTATCCCGTGATGATGTTGATCCTTTGTCCGGTAATTCTGTTGAGGCCGTCAACTCCGGCAATAAACAGCGCTTTAATTACGGCATTGTCTTCATCCCGGTCGACCTGTTCAGGCAAATTATTGATGTGATCCATTTTTTTACCCAGGTAAGCAGTGAGGGTCAATTCCCTGGTTCCGGTGCGGGTTTTTCGCCGGACCTGAGCGCTTAGTCCTGAAGGCTCGTGTTGTCCGGACAGTGCAGTGATACGGATAGCTTGCAACTTCTGCATTTCCGGTATGAGCAGTTTTTCATTGTCTGTTTTACTTTCAAAAATATGCACATCGGATTCTGCCGTAAAAGCCGGTCCTAAAAGGTCAGGAGATTTTCCCCTGATCTTCTTATCGGGTCCAATAGTAGTTATTTTTGCTTCACCGGATTCTTCCTCAAGAGGAATGATATTTTCTTTCGTCTCCTGTTCGACCAGTTGCTCTTTTGTGTATTCCTGGGGTTGCAAGAGCAACAACCAGGCAAAAACCAGTATGGCCGCAGCTGCTGAAACTGCGACCAGCACAGTAGGGTGGCGCCGTAACAGGCTGTACTTCTTTAACCGGCTCTTGTTGGGATACTGGATGTGCTGACCGGGCTGCAGTATGGTTTTCTGATACAATTCAAACTCCCTGGTTTTTTTGGGATTCGACTCCAGAAAGCTTTCAAAATCAGCTCTCTGCCCCTCATCCAGATCATCCTCGATGTAAGCCAGGCAGTATTGCTCAAATAATTCCTCGCGGGAAAAATATTCCCCCGGGGATTTCTTCAGTGATTCCTTATGGGTGTAGCCCGGGGATTCAGGACTTAAATGCATCCGGGAAAGGCCTTCAACCTCTTTTTTGATCTCCGGATGTTGATCCAAAAACAAGCGCACTTCCTCCTCTTCTTCCGGTGACAGTGTGCCGTCCAGCAGATCCACCAATTTCTCAATATAATTTTCCTTGTTGATCATCTTATATCACCCTTTCCATTTCACCGATGTATTCTTTCAAAAAAACCCTGGCCCGGTAGATGTAAACCTTGACCTGGGATTCGTTCAAACCGGCGATCCCGGCTATCTCTTTATAGGAATAGCCTTCATAGTCTCTCAGCAGTAGCACCGATCTTTGCACATGGGGTAGCCTTTGGATGGCCCGGTGCAAAACTTCCTGCAAGTCATTGTATTGATCATCGTGTGCCGGTTCCGGCCCTCCCACTTCTTCCATCCCGGTTTGCCGCCTGTCCTTCCGGATACGGTCGATCATGGTATGATAGGCCGTTGTAAACAAATACGATCTGACCTTCTCATAACTGACTTCCGATACCCGTATCCACAGTTTTTCAAAACTGTCCTGAACCACATCCTGGGCTTCATCTTCCTTTTTGATGCTCTTTACAACAAACCGGAACAACCGGTCTGCATAATCCTCAACAGCCTGATTATACTCTTCCCTTGTCATGCCAAAAGTTCATTCCCGTGCGTAAGACGATAAAGTGTGAAGAAAGTTACAAAAAAGGCGCAATTTCAATTTTTGATGAAAATTTCTGTTAAAAAACTTGACATATATATTTTAGATGCGCTATTTTTGACCTACCGGTCAGTCATAAAATAAATTCAGTTATATATCGTCTTTAATAATTTTTTAATGTTGACTTAATGGTCGATCATAAACAACTAATATTATGTCACCAAGAACTTCAAAGCAATTCGAAAAGATCAGGGAGCAAAAGCGAAAGCTGATCCACCGGAAAGCTTTGTTCCTTTTTGCCCGGAAAGGGATGCACGCAACCTCCATGAATGAGATTGCAGAACAGGCCGGCATCTCTAAAGGACTGATCTACAATTATTTTGAAAGCAAAGAAGCTTTGATTCGCGAGATTGTTTTGAAAGGTCTGAACACCATGATGCAATTTGTGGATCCCAATCGTGACGGGGTCCTAACCCGCAGTGAAATGTCATACATGGTGGAAGAGATTTTCGGTCTGCTGCAAAAGGAGACACAATACTGGAAACTCTATTTTTCCCTTTTTTCCCAGCCTCCTGTCCTGCAACTGATCAGTAAAGAATTAAACGAAATAGCGGGAAATTTGCTGCGGATACTGACAGCCTATTTCAAGGAACAGGGCTATGAAGATCCGCAAACGGAGGCCATGTTGTTTGGCAGTTTGATGGACGGGATCAGCATAAATTATATCTACAATATAAAAGATTATCCCTTGGAAAAGGCAAAGGAACGTATTCTGAAAATTTACAATCTGAAATAGAAAGGGCATGAAGATATTAAAAATCACCATCGGCCTTGTTGCACTCGGACTATGTGTTTCTGTCCGGGCACAGGATGCTGCCGAGATCATTCAAAAGGCAGACGAAAAGATGACCGGGGAAGAGACCAGCAAGGGAGAGATGAGCATGAAGATCATACGTCCAACCTGGGAAAGGACCATATCGTTTAAAAGCTGGACCAAGAGCCGGGATTACTCCCTGACCCTGGTTACGGCGCCGGCAAGGGAAAAGGGACAAACTTTCCTGATGCGTGAAAACGAGATGTGGAACTGGAACCCTGCCATCGGCAGGATGATCAAACTTCCCCCGTCAATGATGTCACAGGGCTGGATGGGTTCGGACTATGCCAATGATGATCTGTTGAAGGAATCTTCCATCGTAACGGATTACGGACACAGCCTGATCGGAGAAGAAAAAGTGAATGGGATCGATTGTTACAAAATACGGCTCGAGCCCAGGGAAGATGCCGCGGTAGTATGGGGGAAGATGATCAAGTGGATCAGTAAAGGGGATTACCTGCAGATGAAGACCGAATATTATGATGAAGACGGCTATTTAATCAAAACCGAGCTGGCTTACGACATTCAAACCCTGGGGGGCCGTAAGATTCCAACCCGCTTTGAGCTCATACCGGAAGAGGAGGAAGGACACAAAACTGTTTTTTACATAGAAGATATTGAATTCAACCTGCCCATCCCTGATTCTTTCTTTTCACAACAGAACATGAAAAGAATCCGGTAAAAAAACAAGCATATGGAAGAATATTTAAAACTGGCCTGGCGCAACATTTGGCGGAACAAGCGCCGCACCATCATCACCATATCATCCGTGTTCTTTGCCATGTTTTTTGCCCTGGTGATGCGCGGACTGCAGGTGGGCAGTTATTCGCACTGGACCGACAGTATTGTGCAGGCATTTACCGGTTACATCCAGATCCATCATAAGGGATACTGGGATGATCAGACCCTGGAAAACACATTTGTCCATGTTGAGGAACTTCAAAACGAGATCCTCGCCACCGAAAATGTCTCCCGGGTCATTCCGCGGCTTGAATCCTTTGCCCTGGCATCAACGGGTGAAAAGACCAAGGGCATCCTGGTGGTAGGCATAGACCCGGAAAAAGAGCTGGATCTCACCCACCCCGACCGGAAAATTGAAGAAGGGCAATACCTGGATCAAAACCCTAACGGGGTCATGGTTTCCGGACGGCTGGCCGAATTCCTGAATCTGGAACTGAACGATACCCTTACCCTGCTCAGCCAGGGATACCACGGCGTATCCGCTGCAGGCATCTACCCGGTCATTGCCATCATGGATATTCCCAATCCCCAACTGGACAGCCGCCTGGTTTACCTGAGCATCGAAACAGCCCAGCAGTTCTACGGAGCTTACGACCGGCTGACCTCTTACGTGTTGAACCTGGAGGATCAGAACAAACTGGAATCCACGGTTTCCATGCTCAGGCAAAAACTGGATCCGGATGCTTATGAGGTCATGGACTGGAAAGAGCTGAATCCTGAGATTGTACAGCAAATCCAATCCGACCAGGCCAGTGGTTATATCATGCTGGCCTTGTTATATCTGATCGTTGGCTTCGGGGTACTGGGAACCCTGATCATGATGACCAATGAAAGGAAAAGGGAATTTGCCGTCATGGTTGCCGTGGGCATGCAAAAGACCCGGCTTGGCGGAATTTTAACCATTGAAATGTTCATCATGGGATTTCTGGGGATCATTACCGGGATTGCAGGAAGTTTGCCCGTAATTCTTTACCTGCAAAACAATCCCATACACTTCAAGGATGAATTGGCCCATGTTATGGAAACCTACGGGATGGAACCCATCATGCCGGCCACCCTGGAAATCGGGTACCTGACCGGTCAATCCCTGGTGGTATTGGTCCTTTTTGTATGCGCAATCCTTTATCCCATCTATTCGGTGGTAAGATTAAATGAAACAAAAGCCCTCAGGGCATAATTATAAAACTGATCGCTATGATTTGGTCCATATCATGGAAAAACGTATGGCGCAACAAACTCCGTTCGGGGGTGGTTATTGCTGCCTTTACCCTTGGAATTTTCGGCGGAATATTTGCAATAGCCATATTCAACGGATGGATCGACCAGCGCGTGGATATGGCCATAGGGAATGAAGCTTCCCATATACAGGTCCACAATCCACAATTCCTGGAAAACAATGAACTGGAATATGTCATTGAAGATTATCCCAACCTCCTGGATTCCCTCAGCACCATTCCTGCAATAAAGGGAGTCAGTCCGCGCATCAAAATACAGGGCATGGCCAGCACTTCAAGCAATGCCACTGGCATCCTTATCAACGGCATCATCCCTGAAAAGGAACGTTCGGTTTCCGGGATCCCGGAAACCCTGCCGGAGAACGGGGGAACATTCTTCGGGCATGAAGATGGTAAGGAGATTGTTATCGGTGAAAAAATGGCGAAGGTCCTGAAACTGGTCTATTACGAACTCGGCCAGGAGGACATGGCAGCCATGAGAAGCTCAGGCCGCCTGGAAAATGTGGTACCCCTGATCGACAGTTTGCAAGACAGGCATTTCCGGCTGGAGACAGATTTTGACAATACGCTTATCGACATACTGGGCAAGCAGAAATTCCAAAAGCTGGGCTTCTACATTAAAGAATATGCCATAAAATATAAACTAAGAAGAAAGATCGTCCTTAGTTTTTCCGCGAGGGACGGCAGTATTGTCTATGATGCGTTCCGGGTGGTTGGAATTTATAAATCGGGAAATACAGGTTTCGATGCCTTGAATGCTTATGTAAAAATGTCGGCAATTGCCGAAACAGCAGGAATTGCCAAAGGAAATGCCCATGAAATTGCCGTTTTACTAACCAGCAGCCGGTATGATGAAAGAATTGCCAAAGAGATCCGTGAGATGGTCCCGGAGATGAAAGTCCGAACCTGGAAGGAAGTTATGCCCGAAGCGGCCATTTACAGCAGTATGATGAACTTCTATTTGTTCATCTTCATGGGCATCATATTGATCGCCCTGGGTTTTGGCATTGTCAATACCATGTTGATGGCTGTTCTGGAACGCACCAAGGAGCTGGGTATGCTGATGGCCATCGGCATGAACAAGGCCAGGGTGTTTTTTATGATCATGCTGGAGACGGTTTTCCTGGGTCTGACCGGCTCGGCTCTCGGGATGGCCATTGCTCGCGGCCTGATCTATGTTACCGCCAGAAAGGGATTGGATCTCCGGGCATTATACCAGGAAGGCTTTGAGGCCCTGGGGTTTAGTGCCCTGGTTTATCCCGAGATCGGATGGATCGAATTTTTCCAGGTTACCCTGCTGGTCATATTAACCGGGGTACTGGCCTCTATCTACCCGGCCCGTAAGGCCCTGAAGATGGATCCGGCGGATGCCTTAAGAATAGACATGTAAACAAAAAAACAATAAATCCATTTATCATGAAAGTAATCGATATTAAAAAGCTTGAAAAGATCTATAACGGTAGCGGAGTCGAAGTACACGCTATACGCGGCATTGATCTTTCCTTTGAAGAAGGTGAGTTCGCTGCCATTGTGGGTCCTTCGGGTTCCGGTAAGACCACCCTGCTGAATCTGCTGGGCGGCCTGGATAAGGCTACCAGGGGAGATATTACCATTAACGAAACCAAAATCCAGGAATTGAAATCTTCCGACAGGATCGACTTCAGGCTGTACAACATTGGCTTTGTTTTCCAGGCTTATAACCTCATTCCCGTTCTGACGGCCAAAGAGAACGTAGAATTCATCATGCATTTGCAAAAGTGGTCCAGAGAAAAACGGGAAAAGCGGTCTATGTTTCTCCTGGAAGCCGTAGGTCTGACAGACCGGGCCAACAGCCGGCCCGCCAAAATGTCGGGGGGACAGCAGCAACGGGTAGCGGTGGCAAGGGCCCTGGCTTCCAAGCCTAAATTTATCCTGGCCGATGAGCCCACGGCCAACCTGGATTCCAAGTCAACGGAAAACCTTCTGGATATCATGGAAAAACTGAACCGGGACGAGAAGATCACTTTTATCTTCTCTACCCATGATGCAAGGGTGGTCAAAAAGGCCCGCCGTGTAATTACCATTGAAGACGGTAAGGTGATCGAAGATAAACAATTGAATAAGTCTTAATTCCTTTTGGCCCTGATGAAAGACAAATATCGATGGATAATTCCTTTTCTTTTTGTGCCCCTGACGGGATTCAGCCAGGAGAAGAACTGGTCCCTGAACGGTTACCTGTCCAACATCCAGTCGGTGTTCTTTGAAGATATCGATGATAAATGGTACCGGGATGACTTCATTCACAACCGGCTGAATTTTTTTTGGTATCCCGGGGATTCCTGGACCTTCAGCCTGCAGATGCGCAATCGTTTCCTGCATGGCAACCTACTGGAAAACAAGCATATAAAGGAAATGTACAATCAGGATAACGGCTGGCTTGATCTAACCGAAAATGTAGCAGAAGGTTTTTCCTATGCCCTCAACCTTTCCATTGACCGCCTCTACCTGGAGTATTATAATAATGATCTTTCCATAAGCCTGGGCCGGCAAAGGATCAATTGGGGCCAGACCTTTGCCTTTAACCCGAACGACATATTCAATGCCTATTCCTATTTTGATTTTGACTACGCGGAACGTCCGGGAAGCGACGCTCTCAGAGTGCAGTACTACAGCGGTATGGCATCCAAACTGGAAGTGGCGGCAAAGCTCGACAGTGCCGACCGGCTTACCCTGGCCGGATTGTACCGTTTTAATGCCTGGGGTTATGACCTGCAATTCATAGGGGGATATTTTGAAGAAAGTGATTATTTCGCCGGTCTGGGCTGGTCGGGTGATATAGAAGGAGCCGGTTTTCGTGGAGAGCTGACTTATTTTCATCCCAGGGAACAATTCGAGGACAGTACCGGGATATTGTTTGCATCCTTTTCGGGCGATTATATTTTTCCAAATTCCCTGTCGCTTCAGGGTGAAATATATTATGCCGGTTCAACCATGGATCTCTCTGGGGGTGGTTTGTTCCAGTTCAACACGGGGGCAATGAATATCAAGAATATTGCCCTGAGCGAATTCAATATTTTCGCCTCTCTCAGTTATCCCTTCACACCCCTTTTCAATGGCAGTTTTGCCACGATGTACTTTCCTGATAAAAAGGGCTATTTTGCCGGTCCTTCCCTGGAGTATTCCATCAGTCAGAATATCGACCTGACTTTTTATCTGCAGTATTTTAACCTGGAATATGAAAACATCCTCAGCGGTGAAAAAGACCGGCTGAAAGCTTTTATAAGCTACCTGCGTTTACGCTGGAATTTCTGAGCTTCCGCGAATTATTTCTAATTTTGTATTCTTTCCGGGTTAAAGACCCGAAAGGAAGTCGCCGTTGAGAAAGAAGATATTCCATATACTGTTTTTCCTCCTTGTCCCTGTTACCTGCGGCCTGGTCTATGCTCATAACTCTGCCACCGACAGCAGTGAGCTGGTACATGCCATTTATTCGGGAGAACGGAAATTACTGGAGCAAGTCATTCAGGATGTACCCGACCCGGACAGAACCGGAGATTTGGTAAGCCCTCTATTCCACGCCATCAGGGCTGAAAACAAGTACGCTCTCAAGCTGCTGCTCGAAAAAGGCGCTAATATCAACCAAAGGGATTCATCGGGAATGACCCCGCTGATGCTTGCCGCCAGGATAGGGCACAGGGGAACCGTACGTGTTCTTCTTAGAGAATATGCCAATGTTACCCTGAAAACAAAAAACGGGATGCGGGCCTATGATTTTGCCATTCGCGCCCAAAACCTGGATATCGCTTCCAAACTGAAACAGGAATACGAAAAGCATCTCCCGGACATGCAGGATGGGCCCCATGTTCAGTGGAAATGGAACGACCGGATCAAGGTCCTGTACCTGGTTCATGATTCCACAAAACAAATTGCCCGGCGGATCAGGATGCGGTTTAGTGCCGACACCAATTTTTTCGAGTTCCGTGGGTACGGAGCCGATACGAACCGCTACCGGGTCCATGAAAACCCCGGGATCCCTTCCGCCCAATTCGAAATGCCCGAAAAACTGATGGTTATCGGAGATATTCATGGTTGTTACGACAGTTTGATCGTGCTGCTGCAAAAACACCGGGTTATCAATAAGGCACACCGGTGGATCTGGGGACAGGGCCATTTGGTCTTTCTGGGGGATATTTTTGACCGCGGGGACAAGGTAACCGAGGCACTTTGGTTGATCTATTCCCTGGAACACCAGGCAGAACGGTCCGGGGGCAAGGTTCATCTCCTCCTGGGCAATCACGAGATACTGGTTCTCAACGGAAATCCCAATTATCTTTCGGAAAAGTATTACTACCTGACAGAAAAGAACGAGTTCCCCTATGATGCCCTTTTCGGTATAAAGACCGTACTGGGAGAATGGATCAGGACAAAAAACACCCTCATTCGCGTAGGGGATCTTCTTTTCGTTCATGGCGGCATATCCCCGGAAGTGGCCTCCAGGCAAATGGACATCGATCAAATCAATGATCTTTTGCGCTTCTTCCTGGAACACCCCGGCAGAAAGAATTACAATCCCGAGATCAGGGCACTGCTTCTCGGGAAAAAAGGTCCTTTCTGGTACCGGGGCTTTGTGGAATCCAACCACGATTATGAAAGGCTGGACGCTGCATCATTGGAAAAGATCCTGGATCAGTACCATGCCGAGAAGATCCTGATAGGCCATACCAATGTCAACCGGATCCAAAGCCTGTACAAGGGAAACGTAATTGCCCTGGATGTGCCTTTCTATACCTGCGGTTTCTCCATGCAGGTTCTCATGATCGAGAACAACCGGTTTTATACCATAAATACCCGGGGCGAAAAGCATATCTTCCCATAAATAACTATTATTACATGGGATAAACTTAATTTTACGGCGAAGAGCTTTTGAAGGTTATGATCCCCAGACCGGTATTCATATGGATGGTCCTTTTCCTGATGCTGATTTCCTGCCCCCGGCTCAGGTCCCAGATCATCAGTCCCGTATTTACTTCAAATGAACCTTTTAAAATAACCCTGGTCACCGGTCTGAAAACCCTGATCGACGATGTGGATGAGGAACAGAATTATCATGATGCCCTGATCAGTTACACGGATGAAGATGGAGAACCGGTTTCCATACCGGTAGAGGTCAGGAGCCGTGGACATTTCCGTAAAGATCCCGGAAATTGTGATTTTCCCCCGATAAAGGTCCGCTTTCCAGAAGAATTGACCGGGAATACCGTTTTCAGCGGAGTGGACGAACTGAAGATGGTCACCCATTGCAGAACCCGCCGGTCCGTCTATGAAAATTACCTGCTTAAGGAATACATGGCTTACCGATTGTATAATCTTTTTACTAAAGAAAGCTACCGGGTAAGATTGCTGGATATTACATTTATCGACCGGCAGGGCAGGATGGATCCCATTGAAAAATATGCATTTTTTATTGAGGGTTCCGGGGAAATGGCCCGTCGCAATGGTGCCGAGACCATAAAGATCATGAATGTCCAGCAGGAAGATGTACATCCCCAAAAGATGACCACCCTTTCCGTGTTTCAATTCATGATCGGAAACACCGACTGGTCGGTACCGGGCCTTCACAACATTAAACTCATACGCGATTCACCGGGCAACCCCCCCGTGGCGGTTCCCTTTGATTTTGACTGGACCGGCATAGTCGATGCCCATTATGCGACCCCCAACCCCAAATTACCCCTCGAGTCGGTCCGGGACCGCCTGTACCGAGGATTGTGCAGGGCCGAAGGAGAATTTCTTATGGAATTCGTTCGCTTCCGTGAAAAAAAAGAGGAGATCCATGCCCTGATCCGGGATTTTACCCCTCTTGAAGAAAAAGAAAGAGAAAAGATCCCGGAGTATATTGACGGTTTTTATAATATCCTTGATAATCCCAGGGCGGTAAGAACTTATTTCTATAAATCCTGCCGCGGCAAAGACTGAGCCCTGCCGTACATTTTCTGAAATTTCTCGTACAAAGTAACGTTCATCAGGATCAACAACATCCCGTAGACCATATCTTCAACAGGTATGGTGAATATCCTGACAGACAGGTTCTCGTTATTATTGTACCAAACCACCTGCTCGTCTATGAACGAACCCGTAAGGATACCGTTTACAAACATAAAGGGGAACAAAACCACCAGATAGCTGAAATAAAACCGTCCCATATAAGGACCCCTGATTACGAACAGCTGAAGCAAAAGGAAAATGACAGTAAAGAGAAAGGTCCAGAAGGTATAAAGCCTTCCTGTATTCATGATCATGAACAGGCCCAATACGAAAATTATTGAGAAGGTGATGTACTTGCTGGCCGGGCCCAGAAGATCCTTTTTGATATAGGCTTTGAAGACATCATAAGTGAAAACACTGGCATAGGGAATGGTGAAAAAGAATAACCATTCCTCCACGGGTAAGTTGATGAGGTCAATGCCCGATAAATACCGCTCATTGAAACCCCATACGCCCTTAGCCGCGAAAATCACGTCCCAGGCAATAAAAAAAGTACCCGTTATCAGGATGCCCGGGAAAAGATACTTCCATCGCTTATAAAAATAAACCTTCCTGTCAAAGCTGAGCAGAATGGTTGGAAGTACAGCCAGGATATTAATCAAGAGGTATGTATACAACCTTACTTAATATTTTGGTTCAATACGTTCCTTTACATTGAAATAACGCCAGGGGATGACCAGGATAAAACCGTAATTGGCCCTGCCGGAATGATGATCGCTATGGGCGGCGATAATACCCCTGAAATACCAGTTATTCGCGTTATCCAGAAGATGCAATCTGCGGTGCACCAATACATCATGCAGCAGAAAATACGCGATCCCATACAGGGCGATTCCGATACCAAGCCAAAACTTAAGGTCCATGCCGGAAAGAGAGCCGGTAATGATCAGGATGATGCTGGGTACAGCAAACATGAGTGCAAAAAGATCATTCCATTCGAATCGTTTCTTTTGAAGCATGTGATGATCCTTATGCAGGATCCAAAGAAAGCCGTGCATGACATATTTATGGGTGAACCAGGCCACCACATCCATAAACAGAAAGGTTGCCAGGGCAATCAAAACATAAAAATACCATTCCATTTTTCAGAGCTATTGGTTTATTATCTTTTTCAATTCTCGTTTTTCCCGATCATTAAACGGGCCTGAATATAACAAGGTCTCAACAATTTTGTTTATAAAATCACGATCATATTGTGTGCCGGGGTTCCCGCGGGTCAAATAATCGAACAGAAACGCCGCGTCCTCATCAATGTTGTCGTATTGAAGTATGCCCGGGATATGGAGCTGTACCTGAAACCGCAGGTACCGTATTTCCATGTTCCCGGGTTCCTTGCTCAAAGCGGATTCGATTTTTGCCTTGCCCCGGTTAAAATAATCCAGTTTGTTGAATGGTCCCCGAACACAATCCGCCATCATGGCCTCTGAGGTTCCCTGATAAGCCAGCAATACCGCGTTCTTATCCAGTTCCTTTCCATTCAGTTCTTCGTAAAGGGGCCTGATGTCACAAGCCTCTTCGGTCCCCTCGAAAAAAAGTCTCCTGGCCTCCCCCAGGGAAAGAAGCTGAGCGGAAATATTATTCATTATTAATAATTTGAATAATAACGATATAAAGATTTTCATATTAACCTTAACTTAAATATAATGACGGACCGGATAAGAAGCATATATTTTCTGAAATTGGAGATCCGGATCCTTCTCTTGATCACTTCAGATGCCGGGATATTTCTTATTTTCCTGAAGAGAGCGTAATAATATACATAAGACAGGTAAACACCCAATCCCACGGAGGGCGGCAATTCCCTGATCCCCCGGAACCCTTCCTTGAAATCGGCGTCGATCTCTTTTTCGATGATCTTTTTCTTTTCTTCTCCGAACTCTTCCACAGGTGAGTGGGAAAAATAATCTCGTCCAAGGTGATAATAATCGGCCTTCAGGTCCCTCAGAAAATTGATCTTCTGGTAGGCTGCTCCCAGTTTCATGGCCCGTGGTTTAAGTTTCCGGTATTTTTCCTGATCCCCTTCGCAGAAAACGGAAAGACACATCAATCCGACAACTTCAGCGGAACCCAGCACATATTCGTCAAATCCTTCCCGGTCATAACTGTTCTCCTCCAGGTCCATCTCCATACTTTTCAGAAACTGGTCGATGGCAAACTTCTCGATCTTATATTCATGGACCACATGCTGGAAACTGTTCAGAATGGGGTTCAGACTTATGCCTTCCTCAACGGCATCATAGGCATCCTTTTTAAAATCCTCGAACAGCTTTCTTTTATTGTACTCGTGAAAGGTATCAACGATCTCATCGGCAAGGCGAACAAAACCGTAAATACCATAAATAGGTTCCCTGTATTTCTTTTCGAACATTTTAATCCCCAGGGAAAACGATGTACTGTAGAACCAGGTTGTTAATTTGCTGGTTTCTTTAGAGATGGTATCAAAAATGTATTTCATTGGAGTACTATTTGAATTTCTTTCCAATTTCATTTGCTACCACTTTCCCCGAGATCAGGCTCGGTGGGACTCCGGGTCCCGGAACGGTTAACTGACCGGTATAATAGAAATTATCCAGTTTGGAATTCTTCATTTTGGGCTTGAATATGGCAGTCTGTAAAAGTGTATTGGCCAAACCGTATGCATTCCCCTTGAATGAATTATAATCTTCGATAAAATCACTGTAGGCATAAGATCGCTGGTAGATCACATGGGGCCTTATGGATCCCTTGCTTATCTTCTCCAGGCGGTCAATAACCAGATCGTAATAGTGCCGCCTGATTTCGGGAGTATCTTTCATTCCCGGTGCCACGGGTATGAGCACAACAATATTTTCCTTGTTTCCCGGTGCGGCGACGGGATCGGTCTTTGAAGTACAGGAAACATACAATGCAGGATTGTCGGGCCATTCAGGTTGATCGTAGATCTGACCGGCATGTCTCAAAAAATCGGCATCAAAAAACAGGTTATGATGCAAGAGGTTCGGTATCTTTTTATCAACGCCCAGATAAAAAATGATTGAAGATGGGGCCATGACCCTTTTGTCCCAATATTTTCCGGTATACACGCGCGCGTCGGGAGGCAGCAGATTTTGCTCTACATGGTGGTAATCCGCCCCGGCAACAAACAGGTCCGCTTCAAAGGAATCCCCGTTGAGCTGGGCCGATCTGGCCCTTCTTCCTTCTGTCTGGATTTTATCCACTTCCGATTCGAAGACAAATTTTACCCCCATTTCCCGGGCCAGCTTTTCCATGGCTTTCGGTATCTCGAACATACCGCCCATGGGATACCAGGTCCCCAGCACCAGATCGGCATAGTTCATCAGCGAATACAAAGCCGGTGTTTTGGCGGGGGTCGCACCCAGAAAGATAACCGGAAATTCCAACAGTTGCCTGAGGCGCGGGTCTTTGAACATTTTTTGTACCGATCGTGAAAGAGACCGGAAGACATCCAGGCGAAACAATCCATTCAAAAAATCCAGCCGGATTAGTTCGGTAAAGGATTTACCGGGCAGGTGGACCATCTTGCCGACGCCAATCTTATACTTGAATTCGGCCTCTTTCAAAAATTTTCCAAGCTTTTCCCCGCTGCCGGGTTCCACCTTTTCAAAAGTTTCATAAAGCGCTTCCTTACTGGCCGGAACATCCAAGTAGTCATCCGGACCAAAATACACGCGGTACCCCGGATTGAGCCTTTTGAGTTCGTAATAGTCGGAAGTCTTTTTTCCAAAATCTGCGAAATATTGATCAAAAATATCGGGCATCCAGTACCAGGATGGTCCCATATCGAAAAGAAACCCTTCAGCCTGAAACATCCGGGCCCGGCCGCCTGAAATTTTGTTCTTTTCAAGAACCGTCACATCAAATCCATCCTTAGCCAGATAGCTTGCCGCGGAGAGACCCGATAAACCAGCTCCTATAACCAGGACCTTTTTAGACATTGATTTTTAAATGATTGAATCTCAAGTTATGAATTTAAAAAAACAAAAATCTATCAATTTTTGTTTAATTTGATCCGATCATAACATCTATGCAAAAGTTACGGCATTATTCCAGGGATACCCTCATAATGTCCGGACTGATCTTTTTTTTCGGTTCGGGGATCATTTTTCACATCGTCCCCTCCTTTTATCCCGTGACACGTTACATTACGGACCTCTTCCTTTTACTGGCCAACAGCCTGGTATTTTATTCATTACTATCGAGCACGAGGGAAAGAAGACTTATTCCATGGTCCATAATAGCCTTTATCCTGACTTTTTCGCTTGAGGCCCTGGGGGTTTATACCGGCATTATTTTCGGGACTTACCAGTATGGGGAAACCATGAAGTTTCGGCTTCTGAATGTTCCCCTTATCATTGCCTTTAACTGGCTCATCCTCATCCTGGCTACCAGCTCACTGGCCCGGCTGATCTCGTCGAACCCCTGGATCAATACGACCCTGGCGGCCATATTCATCCTTATCTTCGATTTCATTATGGAGCCGGTTGCCGTAATGCTGGATTACTGGACCTGGGCCGGCAGTATAATCCCGGTCCAAAACTACCTGGCCTGGTTTATTATTGCCTGGGTCCTTTCGTCTTACCTGCAATTCCGTGAGGTGAAGCTTAAAAGCCCTTTGCTGAGGGCCTATTTTTTTATTCAACTGGTCTTTTTTATAGCTTTGGGATTCCTGTACTGAAATCTTAAGACCCCTTATCTATGCGTGCATTGATCCAACGGGTATCGGCTGCCACGGTTTATATTGACGGTCAACCAAAGTCCTCCATCCAGCAGGGTTTATTGATCTTTCTGGGCATTGAAGCGGAAGATGGCATGGAAGACATTCGGTGGCTCGCGGGGAAAATTTCCAGACTGCGTATTTTTAACGATACCTCCGGGCTTATGAACCTTTCTTTGCTCGACCTCGGACTGGAAGCCATGGTGATCAGTCAGTTTACCCTGCATGCCGGCACCAAAAAAGGAAACCGTCCTTCCTATATCAAATCGGCACCCCCTGAAATTGCAGAGCCCTTATACGAGCAATTCAACAAGGTTTTTTCCGAACTCACAGGAAAAGAAGTTCCAACAGGTGAATTCGGTGCCAAAATGGACATCAGCCTGGTCAACGACGGGCCGGTGACCCTTTTTATAGATACAAAAAACAAGGAATAAAGGTCTGGGGATCAAGGATCATAGGGCCGGGACAGTCCTTCGTTGCCGGTATCCAAAACATACCTCCAGCTTCCGTCACCCTGTTTTTTCCAAATGGTCACATAGGTTCCTTCTCCCACCAGGATACCATCCGGTTTGATGGTTTTGTAACGGCCATAAGTATACCCCAGGGTTCCGTCTTTGGATATTTCCGCGAAATCGGGGGCCCAGCTCAATTGAAGACGGGTACTGCCCTGTTCATGAAAATGTCTGGCAATGCTGCCGCGTCCCTTGATGGGCAGATACCCTGGTTTGAGCAGTACAGCATTCGAATCGGCAAAAGCCAAAAAAGCAGCCTTGTACCCGTTTTTCATACTGCTTACAGAAAACAGGCTGTCGGTTTCCATCAGGCTCCCCGGAGTTACCGGTGCTTGCCGGCACCCGGAAAACAAGAAGATCCAGGTAGCGGAAAAAAGGAATAAGCATCTTTTCATGTCCGGTTGTTTTATGTCAAAAATAAAACATCTTGTGGTATGGGGAACGATGATTCTGTGTAATACAATTATCTTTGCGGTGTTTTCAGAAGGAACAGGAAAATGAAGTATTCAGGCCTACCGGTTTACAGGGCTCCATCCATCTACGTCTTGCAGCAAATACCCCCGGACAGCATTCCCGGTGCTTCTGAACCTGCACAGGACACCATTACGGGTCCGCCCGAATCTACCCGGGATACGGCCCCCGGGCAACCGGATACCCTGGTGGTGATTCCTGCAGATACCCTCAGCCGGGTACCACTGCAGGAAAGTCCGGCCCCTGGCATAAAACCGGAAAGCCCTCCCGCTGATGAGCAAAAAGAAATTCCCGCTCCCTACTACCTGAAAACCGATGAAAGACCGGATACCGGTACCTGGCTTCAATCGCTGGATGAAGTACCTTATAGCTTCAGAAAACAGGAGCTGTGGACCGGTACGGGAACCCCGGCGCCGGGACCATCAAATGAAGGGCTTTCAGCAAAACATAAGGCCCGGCCCATGAAAAGCGACTGGATCCTGGGTATTGTAATCATAAGCCTTATTTTCCTGATCTGGGTCCGTATTTTCTTTAACAAGTATTTTGCCCTGATCCTGGTTTCTCTTTTCAACTACCAACGTGCCTTTAAAGTGTTCCGGGACCAGAACCAGCTGACCCGCGGGGTGAATATTGCCCTCAACCTGAATTTCTTGCTGATCGGCGGGGTATTCACCTACCAGGTAATGGGCCATTTTGAGCTGAAAGGCTTCCAATATGGTCCGGGCATGAATTACCTTCTTTACATCGCGGTGATTGCAGGATTGCTTATCGCACGATACATAACAAGTCATATCACCGCATTCCTTTTCAGGAAACGATCCTTGTTCCGGGAATATCTTTTCAATATCTATCTTATTTACAAATCCCTTGGCATTTTCCTTATTCCCGTCGTCCTGATGGTGAATTATATTCAGGAGGCCTTGCAGGTTTACCTTATTTACGCGGGCATTGCAATGGCCGGGGCGGGCTTGATGCTGCGCATCATACGCGGTATACAAATAACACTTAAAAAAGATATTTTAATGTTTTATTTGATTTTGTACCTTTGTACCCTTGAAATATTACCGGTTCTATGTGCTATACAAGTATTATGTGACTTTGACCCATTGAGGTTGTTTCATTTGTGACAAAAAATTCCTGAACATTGAAAATTAAAAGGATCTTAGTTTCACAACCAGAACCGCAGAATGGAAAGACACCCTTTCATGAATTGGCTCAGAAAAATAATCTGACCATTGATTTTAAACCTTTTATCGAGGTTGAAGGAGTTTCTGCGAAGGATTTCAGACAATGCAGGATTGACATTCTGGACCATACTGCTGTGATCTTTACCAGTCGAACTGCCATTGATCATTTTTTCAGGATCTGTGAGGAGACCCGGGTGAGTATTCCCGACGTTATGAAATATTTATGTATTTCTGAATCCATTGCCTTCTACCTGCAGAAATACATTGTCTACAGAAAAAGAAAGATCTTTTACGCCAATGGTACCTGGGGAGACCTGCACGATCTTATCGTAAAACACAAGAATGAAACATTCTTCGTGCCCCTTTCGGATAAGCATAAGCCAGAGATTCCTCAATCATTGAATAAAAGCAAGATCAAATGGACCAAGGCCATACTTTACCGGACCGTGTGCAGGGACCTGTCCGAGGTAAAGCTGGTGAATTATGATGTCCTGGTCTTTTTCAGTCCGTCCGGCATCCGTTCCCTGCTGCAGAATTTCCCCGATTTCGAGCAGAACAATATAAAGATAGCCTCCTTTGGTAAATCAACCGCCAAGGAAGTCAGGAAAGCCGGGCTGAGACTAGACATAGAGGCACCCAAACCCGAGACACCCTCTATGACCATGGCTTTGAATGAATACATCCAGAACCATAATAAAACCAATGATAATTAAACCGACCAGGGGTGCGCAAAGCCTGAAACGCCGGGAACGTCTTAAGAGCAAAAAAACCATTGAGCTTCTTTTTGAATCCGGTAAATCCTTCAGTAAGTATCCGCTGAAAATATTCTATCAGCTTGTCGAGCTGGATGAGGAACAGGTTTTGGCACAATTTGCCGTAGCCATACCCAGCAGGATCTTTAAGAAGGCTGTGCAAAGGAACTTGTTAAAAAGAAGAATCCGGGAAGCTTACCGTCTGCACAAAAATAACCTGCTTACCGGCTTGTTGATCCATCACAAAAAGATCCATTTCATTATAGTCTACACGGCAAAGGAAGTTCAGGATTATCATACCATTGAAAAAGCCATGCAGCAGCTCCTGGACTGTCTTGAAGCCAGACTTGACTGAGTTTTATCCGTCCGGGTTTTCTTTGTTTCCTTGAGGCAGGGCTCCGATACATTTCTTATATTTGGTTTCAAGCAAAACCTAATCCATGCGCCATGAAACCAAGCCTTCTCAAGTCTTTGCTTTTATTGAGCATCCTTTTGGCATTTAACTGTTGCGGAAAGAAAGACCAGGAACCAAGCCGCGTTGATCCCGGATTCATTTCATATATATCAGCCTTTACCTCGGACCAGGTATCGGTTGAATCCCCGGTTGTAATTCAGCTGACCGAAGATGTTGCCGAAGACAGCCGTGTCGGCCGGGAAGTGGAAGATAAACTGTTCCGCTTTTCTCCCGGTATTTCCGGGACAGCCTATTGGGCCGATGCCCGTACCATTGAATTCAGGCCCGATGAACGTCTTAAACAGGCTACAAACTACCAGGTCAAATTCAGGCTGGATAAGGTTATGAAAGTACCCAGGGAATTCAGGGTCTTTGAATTTTCATTCGGTACCCTTCAGCAATCTTTCATGGTCCATCTCGAGGGATTGCGCAGCTATGACAGCCACAACCTGAAAAGATACAAAGTCCCCGGAAGAATCAGCACGGCCGACTACATGGAGGAAAAGACGGCCGAACAACTTCTGAAAGCCAAACAATCGGGAAGGGAACTGCCCATTGCCTGGGAGCACGGTGCCGGCGGTAGGCTCCATTTTTTTGTTATAGACAGCATTTACAGGACCGCCTCCTCAGATGATGTGCTGATCACATGGAACGGAAAACCAGCCGGTCTGGATATACAGGAAGAACGTACCATCGAGGTTCCCGACCTGGATGATTTTTCCCTCATCAACCATGAGATCATACAACAACCCGAACAATATATTCTCCTGCAGTTTTCCGACCCCCTCAAAGCCGACCAGTATTTGGGCGGACTGATCCGCCTGGAAAACGGAACCGACCTGGATTTTGTAATTGACGGTAATGAAATAAAATGCTTCCCTACAGTAAGACAAGATGGTTCAGTTAAATTATTTGTTGAAGGCAGTATCAAGAATATACTGGAATACCGGTTGGGCGAATTCAAGGAGCTGATGTTGATCTTCGAACAGGTAAAACCCGGTGCGCGTATGGTGGGTTCGGGCGTGATCCTTCCTTCCACCGACGGTTTGATCCTTCCTTTTGAATCGGTGAACCTTAAATCGGTCGTGGTGCGCGTAATCCGCATCTTCGAGACCAACGTGGCCCAATTCCTGCAAGTCAACAGCCTGGAGGGCAGCTATCAGCTCAGGCGGGCCGGCAGGCTGATACACAAAGAAACGGTGGATCTGACCCCCGGGCAACCCCTGGACTACGGCCGGTGGAACACTTTTTCCCTTGACCTGTCGGAATTGATCGAACCCGAACCCGGGGCCATCTATCGCATTGAATTTTCATTTTCCAGGAAGAACTCCCTGTATCCTTGTCCGGGGCAGGAAGAAGATGCATCAGACTCCGAATGGGAAGAGGAAGAACAGCGGATGTACGAGGAAGAAATGAGTTACTGGGATCAGTTTGAATCCTATTACTACGATAATTACTATTACTATTTCTACCACGACGATTACAACTGGTCGGAAAGGGAAGATCCCTGTTCGGATTCCTATTACAGGAACAAATCGGTTTCACGCAATGTGCTGGCTTCCAATCTGGGCATCATTGCCAAACTGGGAACGGATGAAAACATGACCGTTATGGTCACCGACCTGACCACTACTGTGCCTTTAAGCGGGGTTCGGGTAGAGCTGCTGAATTACCAGCAACAACGTATTGGGCAGGCCGAAACGGGCCGGGATGGGAAGGCCGTTATCCGGGTGCTCGAACGGCCCTTCCTGCTGGTTGCCAAATACAACGAACAACGGGGTTATCTGAAACTGGACGATGGTTTTTCCCTGAGTCTGAGTAAATTTGACGTTTCCGGAAATCCGGTGAACCGCGGTCTGAAAGGTTACCTTTATGGAGAAAGGGGCGTATGGAGACCGGGCGACACCTTATTCCTGACTTTCATCCTGCGCGATGAGCAGGATAAATTACCCGCTTCCCACCCGGTGAGCTATACTCTTTACAACCCCCGGGGACAGGAGTACCGGAGGATTGTCAGAACCGCCCCGGAAAACGGTTTTTATAGTTTCATTACGTCCACTGAAGCAGATGTGCCCACGGGGAACTGGAACGCCCAGGTCAGGGTCGGCGGGGTGACCTTCAGCAAGAGAATCCGCATTGAGACCATAAAGCCCAACCGTCTGAAAATCTCCCTGGATTTTGGGACGGATCAGATTTCCGTCAGTGATCGCCGCGTTACCGGTCAACTCGAAGCCCGTTGGCTGCATGGGGCTACGGCAGGAAATCTGAGGACCAGGGTACTGATGAGCCTGAACCCGTTGCAAACGCATTTTGATAGCTACACCGATTATGTCTTTGACGATCCCTCCCGGAGCTTCTCATCCGATGAAACAGAGATATTTGACGGCCGCCTGGATGAATCCGGCCGGGCCAGGGTGCCCGTGGAAATACCTTCGGGAATTTCTTCTCCCGGCAAGCTCCGCGCCGGGTTTCTGACCCGGGTATTCGAGGAGAGCGGTAATTTCAGTACAGACCAGTTTACCATTCCCTACTCGCCCTATTCCAGTTATGTAGGAATAAAAACACCGAAAGGAGACCGGGCACGGGGTATGCTCTTGACCGACACCACCCACACGGTGGATGTGGTGACCCTGGACCCGGGTGGCAACCCGGTAAACCGGAAAAACCTGGAAGTTAAGATCTACAAAGTGAACTGGCGATGGTGGTGGGATGTCGGCCACGACAACCTGGGCTCTTACATTGGCAGCAACCGGCATGCCGCTGTCTTCGAAACCAGGGTTTCAACGGTTAACGGACAGGGTGGTTTCGATTTCAGGATAGATTACCCTGAATGGGGCCGGTATTTTGTCCGGGTATGGGATCCTTCCGACGGTCACAGCACCGGTGAAATTATGTATATAGACTGGCCCGGATGGGCGGGCCGGGCACAGCGGGAACATCCCGGTGGTGCTGCCATGCTAAGCTTTTCTGCAGATAAGAATAAATACCGGACCGGTGAGACGGCGCACATCAGCATTCCCGGCTCCGGTACCGGCCGTGCCCTGGTGAGCATTGAAAACGGGACCGGGGTCCTGGATACTTACTGGGTGGAAACACAGGAAGGGGAGACCCGGTTCAGCTTCCCGGTTACCACGGAAATGGCTCCCAACATTTATGTCAGTGTCCATCTGGTCCAACCGCATGCTCAGACCCAGAATGATCTGCCGATACGATTGTACGGGGTCATTCCCCTGATGGTGGAAGATCCGCAAACCCACCTGTATCCCCGGCTCGATATGCCGGAGGTTCTTGAACCGGAATCAAGGGTGAAAATCCGGGTTTCTGAGAAGAACGGAGCGGGATTCACCTATACCCTGGCTATGGTGGATGAAGGATTGCTGGATTTGACCCGCTTCCAGGCACCGGACCCCTGGCAACATTTCTTTGCACGCGAGGCCCTGGGGATCAAGACTTTTGATATTTACGACATGGTGATCGGCGCTTATGGCGGCAAGATCGAGAAGATGTTCGCGATCGGGGGCGGATTGGCAGAAGAGGAGGTCCCGGAAAATAAGCAAGCCAGCCGGTTTCCCCCTATGGTTAAATTCCTGGGGCCGTTCAGTCTGAAAAAAGGACAGAGCCATACCCATGAGATTACCATGCCCAAATATGTAGGCTCTGTAAGAACCATGGTGGTGGCAGGTAACCAGGAAGCTTTTGGCATGACAGAAAAGACCACCCCGGTCAGGAAACCCCTTATGGTGATCTCTACCCTGCCCCGTGTTCTGGGCCCGGGTGAAACAGTAGAGCTCCCCGTGACCGTGTTTGCCATGGAAGAACAAGTGAAAAATGTTACCGTCACGGTCGAGACCAACGAATTATTTGAGATAGAGGGCAATGCGCGAAGCACCCTTCGATTTGAACAACCCGGGGAAAAAACTGAGTTCTTCAGGCTCGTTGTTAAGGAAACTACAGGCACCGGTAAAGCAACTGCCAGGGTTAAAAGCGGGCGTGAATCTGCCGATTACAGCATTGAACTGAATGTCCGCAATCCGAACCCACCGGCCACCGAAGTGCTTCAGCAGGTATTGGAAGCGGGGGATTCCTGGGAAAGCGGCTTCGGGCTGCCGGGTATGGAAGGCACCAACGCGGCGAGTCTTGAAATTTCCTCCCTGCCCCCTGTCGACTTTGGCCGCAGGCTCAAATACCTCCTGCGCTATCCGCACGGATGTGTGGAACAGACCACTTCAGCAGCTTTCCCGCAATTGTACCTGGATGATGTCATGGAGATTGACGACAAGGTCCGGCAGAAAACAGAAACCAATGTGAATATTGCCATCAATGCTTTGAAAAAATTCATGCTTCCAGACGGCAGTTTTGGTTACTGGCCGAACTCCAACCTGCCCGATCCATGGGGAACTTCCTATGCCGGACATTTTCTGCTGGAAGCCGAGGGACGGGGTTATCTCATTCCTTCCAATTTCAAGTCCAAATGGATCCGATACCAGAAAAGAGCCTCCCGGTCCTGGAGAAGGACGCACAGCAAGTACAGTCATGACGACCTCAACCAGGCTTATCGCCTGTACACCCTGGCCCTGGCCCGGGAACCCGACCTGGGCAGCATGAACAGGCTCCGCGAAATGGAGGATCTGTCCCTGCAGGCCCGTTGGAGACTCGCAGCTGCTTATGCCATGATTGGC
Source organism: uncultured Bacteroidaceae bacterium (assembly GCA_964420035.1). Taxonomy (GTDB): domain Bacteria; phylum Bacteroidota; class Bacteroidia; order Bacteroidales; family SM23-62; genus CAYQQR01. The sequence goes on from CAYQQR010000001.1 coordinate 25,854, forward strand.
AGGAAAGATGCAGCCCGGGATCTTATCCGGAATGAAGGCACTGAAATCGCGGATTATTTGGGATTCAACACTTCCTATGGATCGGTGCTCAGGGACCGGGCCATGATACTGGAAACACTGGTATTGCTAAACGATCGAAACACTGCCTTCCCGATTCTGGAAGAGATTTCGAAAAGGCTCAGCAGCGGCTTATGGTACAGCACACAAACCACCGCCTATTGCCTGATCGCCATTGCCCGCTTTGCCAAACAAGCTTCCAGCGAAGAGATTGATTTTTCCTTCAGCTTTTATGACGAAAGGACCAGGAATGCAGCCACCAAGCTGCCCTTTGTTCAGGTACCCGTTGAACTCAGGGAAGACCAACCGGGCAGCCTCACAATTGAAAACCGTGGGAAGGGACTCATCTATGCACGTTTGATCATGACAGGGACCCCGCTGGCCGGACAGGAAACCGCATCCAGTAATAACCTGGGTATGAGCATACAGTATTATAACCTGAACGGAGGTTCCATCGATGTTTCCCGCCTGAAGCAAGGCAGTGACTTCCTGGCCAGGGTCACCGTGGAGAATCCGGGTATCTATGGTTATTATTCTGACATGGCCCTGGCCCAGATATTCCCATCAAGCTGGGAGATCAGGAACACCCGTCTGGAAGAGGTTGAGCTGCCCTATGAAGGCGACCAGCCTGCCTACCAGGATATACGGGATGACCGGGTTTATACCTATTTTGATCTTCCCGCCAGGAGTACACGCGACTTTGTCATTCTTTTGAATGCCACTTACGCCGGCCGCTATTATCTGCCGGCAGTAGAATGTGAGGCCATGTATGAAGATCAGGTGCGTGCCCGGACCAGGGGACAATGGGTTGAAGTTGTGCGATGAAATACAGGACAGGCAGAAAAATAAAGAGAAGTATCTGTATCTTTCTGTCCCTCGTGCTGGTTGCAGTATGGTGGTTTTCTCTGCCCTGTCCCCTTTTTACCGACCCGGTATGTACGGTTATCGACGACCGAAATGGGATGCTTCTGGGAGCAAAGATCGCCGGGGACGGGCAATGGCGGTTTCCGGAACGGCGGCAGGTCCCCTATAAATTTGCCCGGGCAGTTATCCTGTATGAGGACCGCTATTTCCGGTGGCATCCCGGCTTTAACCCGGTAAGCCTGCTTCGTGCCGCCCGTCAAAATATCCGTGCAGGCAAGATCGTCAGCGGTGGAAGCACCCTGAGCATGCAGGCGATTCGCCTGTATAGAAAAGGAAAACCTCGCGGGATTAAAGAGAAACTGATCGAGATCTTCCTGGCCACCCGTCTGGAATATCAATACGATAAAGACCGTATCCTGGCACTTTATGCGGCCCATGCTCCTTTTGGGGGGAATGTGGTCGGGCTGGATGCAGCGGCATGGCGATACTTCGGCACCTACCCTGAAAACCTGTCCTGGTCGGAAAGCTGCATGCTGGCCGTGCTGCCGAATGCTCCTGCACTGATCCACCCGGGCAGGAACAGGGAACTGCTTCTTGAAAAAAGGAACAGGCTGCTCGGCAAACTCCGCTCAGCCGGGGTGCTCGACAGCCTCAGCTGGGAGCTGGCATGCCTGGAACCCCTGCCTGAAAAGCCCAAAGAGCTTCCTCAATTGGCACCCCATCTGCTGATCAGGACCTGGATGGAACAAGCCGGAAAACATGTGCAAACCACCATCGACAGGGAGTTGCAGCTCAAAGTGACTGAGATCGTTAATCGCCATGCTGCTGCATTGAGCTCCAACCAGATTCATAACGCAGCCTGCCTGGTTATGGATGTGGAAACAGGAGCCGTCAAAGCCTATGTAGGAAACACCGAACAACCGGATAAAGCTCATGCCAATGACGTGGACATGATCATGGCCAACCGGAGCACCGGCAGCATTCTTAAACCATTTCTCTATTGCAGTATGCTGGATCAGGGCCTTATCCTGCCCAATACCCTGTTGCCCGATATACCCATCCAGTATTCAGGATTTACCCCTAAGAATTTTTCCCATAGCTATGACGGGGCGGTCCATGCATCAGAGGCCCTTTCCCGTTCCCTGAATATTCCTTCTGTCTTTATGTTGCAGCATTACGGACTGGTGAAATTTCACTATTACCTGAAAAAGCTCGGACTGACAACCATTACCAGACCCGCTGAGCATTACGGTTTATCGCTGATCCTCGGGGGTGCAGAATGTAAACTCTGGGAACTGTGCGGCCTTTTTTCATCCATGGCAAGAATTCTCAAACACTACAACCAGTACGACGGAAGCTATTTTGATCAGGATTTGCATTTCCCCTATTATCATGGCCCCCCACCTCCGGAGATTAATATCCTCGAAGGGAACATAAAAAAAGATAACTTTATGAATGCTAGTGCAATATGGCATACTTTCCAATCTTTAATCGAGGTAAATCGTCCTCTTTCGGAAACCGGCTGGCAGCATTTCAGCATCGCGGAAAAGGTGGCCTGGAAAACCGGAACCAGCTTTGGTTTCCGCGATGCCTGGGCGGTGGGGACCAATAAAAAATATACCGCGGGGGTATGGGTTGGTAATGCCGACGGGGAAGGCAGACCGGGCCTGGTGGGTGCTTATGCTGCCGCACCCATCCTGTTTGATGTTTTTGATAAATTGGAACCTGAACCCTGGTTCGATCCGCCCCTGGATGAAATGGCCCGGGTGGGAGTCTGCCCCCAAAGCGGTCACCTGGCCGGGATCCACTGTCCCCTTGCAGATACGGTCTGGATTCCTTCGCCCTGCCTTGAAACAACGCCCTGTCCGTATCACCGGCCGGTGCATTTATCCGCCGACGGGCAACACCGGGTGCATGCCGGTTGTTACCCGGCGGGCAGGATCCACAATCAAGCCTGGTTCATCCTTCCTCCTGTCTGGGAGTGGTACTATAAGACCGGTCATCCCGGCTACCGCTCGCTTCCTCCTTTCCTGCCGGATTGTGAAAAAGAAAAGAAATCGGAGCAGGCTATGGATCTGATCTATCCCGGTCGTGTAACCACCATCTATGTGCCCAGGGAACTGGAGGGCCGCAGGAGTAAAGTTGTTTTTGAAGCGGCTCACCGGGTACCGGAAACAGCCATCTACTGGCACCTGGACGATCAGTTCCTGGGCCTAACACGCTACATACACCAGCTGGAATGCCTCCCGGATCCGGGAAAACATCGTTTATTTCTTATCGATGAGACAGGAGAAAGGCTGGAGCTGGACCTCCGGGTCCTGGACCACCCGAAAAAGCCCGGCATCTGAAATATAAATAAAAACCGTGCGTTCCACCAAAAAGCTTAATTTTACTGCATAATTTGTGCTTATGAATAGAAAATTGATTGGCCTGTCCCTTCTGTTGCTTATTGCCGGCTCGGTTAGTTTCTTATCCTTCAGCGACCGCGATTTTAAGCTGGTTAAGAACCTGGAGATCTTTCATAATCTGTTTCGTGAACTGAACCTTTTTTATGTTGATGAAACCGACCCCCGGAAACTTATAGAAAAGGGTATTGAGGGTATGTTAAACTCATTGGATCCCTACACCATGTATATCCCTGAAAAGGAAAGAGAGAATTTTGATTTCATGACGACCGGTAAATACGGTGGTATAGGTGCCGTGATTCGTTCTGCCGGTGACTATGTTATCATTGCCGAACCCTACGAGGGATTCCCCGCCGCAAATAATGACGTCCATGCAGGAGATACCATCATCAGCATTGATGGAAAAAGCATGAAAGGAAAAAACGTCAGCCAGGTGAGTGAAATGCTTAAAGGTAAACCCGGCACCAGTGTAGAAATAGAATTTGCCCGTACCGGTAAAGCCGGTACCATGACCAAAGAACTGGTCCGGGAGCAGATTTCAATAAAGAATGTTCCCTACTATGCCATGATCGACGACTCTGTGGGCTACATCCTGCTCAACGGATTTAAATCCGGAGCCTTCGAAGAAACCAGGGCGGTCTTTCTGGAGCTTAAAAAGGAACATAATGTTCAGGCATTGATCCTGGATCTGCGATCAAACCCCGGCGGACTATTGCCCGAGGCAGTAGACGTTTCTTCCATGTTTATAGATAAAGGCGAAGAGGTGGTCAGCACCCGGGGGAAGATCAAGGAATTTGATTATACTTACCGTACACGCTATATGCCCCTGGACAAGGATATACCCCTGGTTGTCCTGGTCAACCGCGGATCAGCTTCCGCTTCTGAGATCGTTGCAGGAGTTATGCAGGACCTCGACCGGGGGGTGATTGTGGGACAACGGACTTTTGGTAAAGGATTGGTACAGACCACGCGAGAGCTGATCTACAACACGCAACTGAAAGTTACCACGGCCAAGTATTATATCCCCAGCGGCCGCTGCATCCAGGCCCTGGATTATTCCAACAGGAATGAAGACGGCAGCGTTGGCAACATACCGGATTCCCTGATCTCGGCCTTTGAAACCAGGAATGGCAGAACCGTTTATGACGGAGGAGGAATCCGGCCGGATAAAGAAGCTGCTTCCCATCAATACGGGCAAATCACCCAGATGCTTTATGCCCGGGGACTGATCTTTGACTTTGCCAACCTGTTTGCTGCTGAAAACGATAACATCCCACCGGTACCGGAGTATGAAGTCAGCGATCAAACCTACTCGGATTTCAAGAATTATGTTATTTCCAGTGATTTTACCTATGAAACCCGGAGCGAAAGAAAACTGGATGAGCTGAAAAAAGTGGCGCGTGAAGAAAAATATTACGCGCTCGCCGGCGACAAACTGGAAGAGCTTTCCGGACTGCTGTCCCATAACAATAAGCGGGACCTGGCCTTATTTGAAGAAGAGATCAGGGAACTGCTGGAAGAAGAGATCAGCAGCCGCTATTATCTGATGAAGGGCAGAATTATGGCTTCGCTGGAATCCGATCCCCAGCTGGATGAGGCCCTGGAGATCATTAAAAACCCTGATAAGTATAAGCATATATTACAGCCGCAAGAAGCTGTCCTGCAAGCCATGCACTAAGGCATATCAATGGGCTTCCAGCCAGTTATCCCCGTATGAAGCTTCCACCTCCATGGGAACATCCAGGATATAAGCCTGTTCCATCTCCTTGACCACCAATGCCTGAACATTTTCCAATTCATCTTCCGGTACATCCAGGACCAATTCATCATGTACCTGCAGGATCATGCGGGCCCGGTAATTTTCTTTTTCCAGGCGCCGATGAATTCGGATCATGGCCAGTTTGATGATGTCGGCAGCAGAGCCCTGAATGGGCGCGTTGATGGCATTTCTCTCGGCAAATCCGCGAACCACGGAATTCCGGGACTGGATATCTTTCAGATAACGCTTTCTCCCCATCAGGGTACTCACCCATCCCTGGTTGCGGGCCAGCTCAATACACTGGTTCCTGTACTTTCTTACGGATGGGAAATTTTTAAAATAGCCCTCTATCAATTCCCCGGCTTCCGATCGGTCAATATTCAGCCGCTGTGAAAGTCCAAAAGCGGATATTCCATAAATAATCCCGAAATTGGCCGTTTTTGCCCTGCCTCTTTGCTCCCGGTTTACCTTTCCGGGATCTATATTATAGATCTTGGAAGCCGTAGTGGTATGGATATCCTCGTGGTTCCGGAAAGCTTCTATCATATTCCTGTCCCCGCTCATATGCGCCATCAGCCGCAACTCGATCTGGGAATAATCCGCTGAAAGTATTTTATATCGCTTTGCCGATGGCACAAAAGCTTTTCGAATCTCCCGGCCCCGCTCCTCCCGTACGGGTATATTCTGCAGGTTCGGGTTATGGGAACTCAGTCTGCCGGTCGCGGCAATGGCCTGGTTGAATGAAGTATGAATTTTCCCTGTTCTTGTATTCACCAGTTTGGGCAAAGCTTCAACATATGTTGAAAGTAATTTTTTTAAAGCCCTGTACTCCAATACCTTTTTAACTATAGGATGTTTGTCTTTCAAACGCAGCAATACTTCTTCGCTGGTTGAATATTGTTTTGACTTGGTCTTTTTTGCATCTGAAATGATCCTGAGCCGGTCGAAGAGGATTTCACCCAGTTGTTTAGGCGACGAGACATTAAACTCCACCCCTGCATCCCTATGGATCTCCTGCTCAAGCTTCAGTATGTCGCGTCTCAGCTCCCCGGCATAATTGTTCAAAAATTCAGTATTTATTTTCACTCCATACAACTCCATGTCTGCAAGAACCTTAATTAAAGGCATTTCAACTTTTTGTGCAAGTTCTGTCAGGTTATGTTCCTTTAGTTCCTTTTTCAGGATCCCGGCCAGCTGCCAAGTCACATCGGCATCTTCACAGGCATATTCCTTGATATCTTCCAGGGGAACATTATCCATGCTGCCTTGTCCTTTGCCTTTAGGTCCGACAAGACTTTCGATGGATACCGGTTGATAATCAAGATAGCTGGCTGCCAGGTTATCCAGGTTGTGTCGCAATTCAGGTTGGATCAGGTAATGGGCGATCATGGTATCAAAGAGCGGTCCCTGAACAGAAATCTTGTACTGGGCCAGGACCTCCATATCATATTTGATATTTTGTCCGATCTTCTCAACGCTTTTGTCTTCAAACAATGGTTTCAGCTTAAGCAGTTCTTTTTGGATCGCCTGTTCTTCCATTCCCTGGAAAGAAATATAGCGGGCCCGGTGCACCTTCCGGCAGAAAGCAATTCCAACCAGCCGGGCTTCATGTGGATTAATGCTGGTGGTTTCCGTATCGAAACAAAAGGAACTTTGCCCTTTCAGGTCGTTGAAAGCCTGGTCTGTACCGCTTAGCTCATAGTTATGATCCATATCGGCCAGGGTTTTCAGTTTCTTGTCGGGTATCAGGCTTGCCTGTGTTGCTTCTTCTGCTGAAAACAAGGTTTTTTGTCCCAATTCACCGGAGCCCGGTTTGCTATTGTTGTTTTTCAGTTTATTAAGTAAGGTTTTGAATTCAAGCTCCTTGTATATTTTCCCGAGTTTATCAATATCCGGTTCTTTCAGGGCCATTTCCTTTTCCATAAACGCTATGGGCACATCCAGGATAATGGTGGCCAGCTTCTTGGATAAGAGTATCTGCTCTTTATTTTGTTCAATATTCTCTTTTTGCTTTCCCTTCAGTTTACCCGTATTGCGGAGCAATTCCTCGACCGATCCGAATTCTTCTATCAGCTTCTTTGCTGTTTTTTCCCCAATTCCCGGCGCTCCGGGTATGTTATCGGAACTGTCGCCCCAAAGTGCCAGGATGTCTATTACCTGTTCGGGTCTTTCCACGTGGAACTTTTTCTTAACCCATTCTGTATCCCAAACTTCGGCCTCGTTTCCTGCACGCTTGGGTTTATATACAAAGATCCGGTCGTTCACCAACTGGGCAAAATCCTTGTCCGGGGTCATCATGTAGGTTTCGTACCCCTGTTCGACGGCTTTCCTGGAAAGGGAGCCTATCACATCATCGGCTTCGTATCCGTCTTTCTGAATGATGGGGATATGGAAAGCTTCCAGTATTTTTTTTATGTAGGGAACGGAGGCCTTGATCTCCTCAGGGGTCTCTTCCCGGTTGGCCTTGTATTCCCGGAAGATTTCCTTTCTGAAGGTAGGTTTGGTGGAATCAAAAACAACAGCGATATGGGTGGGATCCTGGTTCCTCAGTATTTCATCCAGGGTGATCAAAAAACCGAATATTGCTGAAGTATTCAGTCCTTTGGAATTGTACATGGGATTTCTTATAAATGCATAATAGGCCCTGAATATCAGGGCATAAGCATCCAGGAGAAAAAGCTTCTTATCAGCCATAAATATTATTGATTATCCGAAGCCAGCCATTCCGCGTAAGAGGTCCCTGTTTCCCTGAGCTTAACGCGCACCAGTTGAAGCTTAGCGGGTAATTTGCCCTGGATCCGCCGAACCATATCCAGAAGCAGGTTTTCACAGGTAGGTTGATAATTCATGATGTGGAAATTATCGAACATCTGGCTTACCGTTCGTATTTCCTGGTCGCCGGCTTTGCGGTTGATAACAACCGAGTGATCAAAAACCTTCACGACTTCCTTTTTAACAATATTCTTCAAGTCGGAAAAATCCACCACCATCCCAAGCTTAATGCTGGAATGGTCCCCGGAAGGTTCTCCCATTACCGTGACCTCCAGCTTGTACGAATGTCCATGGATGTTGCGACATGGACCGTCGTAGTTCCACAAGGCATGAGCCATCTCAAAATCAAATTCCTTGGTCACCCTAACTTTTGCCATTCCTTCAGCATTTGACTTATCTCAATTAATAACAAGCACACTCACTGACGCAATCGACAATTTTACTTAAATCCTTGTGCTTCAGGTAATAATAAGTGTTTTTACCTTCACGTTCGGAAGATAAAACCCCTTTGTCTTTTAAGATACCCAGATGATGAGATGTAGTGGATTGTTCTATCTTCAACAACTCATGTATCTCAGTGACAGACAGCTTTTTGCCATCTTCCAGGTAATTGAGTATGGCGATCCTCATGGGGTGTGCAATAGCCTTCAGCATGCTGGCAGCACGATCCAGCTGTTCCGGGTTCAGATTACTGAATTTCATCGGGTTATTTTTACTTCTATTGAATAATACAAATATATAAATATACTGACCTTAATTAATGACAAATATCAAATTTAGCCGGCGCCTCATTCATTTTGTTTATTCCCTGTCTCAATATCAGCGGAAACAATTTGGGATCAAGCTGTTTTCTTCTTTAATTATTACCTTTGAAAACTTTTTGGATTGCAGATGTCCAGGATCAATGAAATAAAGGCCCCGATCGCCGGGGAAATGAAGCAATTTGAAAAACATTTCAGGGCTTCGATGAAGACCCGCGTCGCCCTGCTGGGGATCATTACCAATTACATCCTGCGAAGAAAAGGAAAGCAGATGCGTCCGATGTTTGTTTTCCTGACCGCCAAACTCCTGGGCGACATTAACCTGTCTACATACAACGCGGCGGCCCTTATCGAATTACTGCACACCGCCACCCTGATCCATGACGATGTGGTGGACGAGTCCTATCAGCGCAGGGGATTTTTTTCCATTAATGCCATCTGGAAGTCAAAAGTAGCTGTGCTGGTCGGTGACTATTTGCTTGCAAAAGGTCTGTTACTCTCTGTAGAGCACGAAGAATTTGATTTATTAAAGATCACCTCCGAAGCAGTACGGGAAATGAGTGAAGGAGAGCTTTTACAGATCCAGAAATCACGAAAATTGAATATTACGGAAGAAGAGTATTTTGATGTGATCCGCATGAAAACGGCAGCCCTGATCTCAGCCTGCACAGCCAGCGGTGCACGTTCCGTTAACGCGACAGAGAAAGAGATTGCTAAATGCAGGGAATTCGGTTTACTGGTCGGAGTAGCTTTCCAGATTAAGGACGATCTTTTTGACTATCAATCAATTAGCCGGACAGGTAAGCCGAGTGCCAATGACATCAAACAAAAAAAATTTACCCTCCCTCTGATCCATGCAATGAACCGTGCCCCCTCGGGCGAAAAGGGCGGTATCAAGAAATTAATACGTCGTAACGCCCTGAATAACAAAAATGTACAAAAGATACTTGAATTTGTTGATCGTTATGGCGGTATTCGCTACGCTGAGCAAAAAATGCAGGATTACAAGAGCAAAGCCATTGCCATTCTGAAGGAATTTCCGGAAAATGAAAGCCGTAATGCATTGGAATCCCTTGTCGATTACACGGTGAACCGTAAAAAATAAAAAAACGCTTATTCAGCTCTTTTCAACCCTCTGATCAGTTGATCCCCCCTGGTCTTGCCAAGCAAATTGTTTATTTCTGCATGCGGTGCTTTTTTAATCTCCTGCACCGTTTTGTATTTTTCCAGCAATTTGTCTATGCTCTTCTGACCGATCCCTTCTATGCGGTCCAGTTCCGAATGCAGCATCCGCCTGGTCCGTACATTCCTGTGAAAGCCGATCCCGAAGCGGTGTGCTTCATTTCTTATGTTTTGAAGTACTTTAAGGGTTTCGGAATTCTTATCGATGTACAAAGGTACCGGGTCACCCGGGAAATAGATCTCTTCCAGTCTTTTTGCTATACCGATAATTGCTGCTTTTCCTCTTATTCCCAGTTTTTCCAGACTTTTAACGGCTGCATTCAACTGACCCTTACCCCCGTCAACAACGACAAGGTCAGGAATGGCCCCCCCTTCATCCAGCCTTCTATTATACCTGCGGTATACTACCTCCTCCATGGATGCAAAATCATCCGGTCCCTGAACCGTTTTGATATGATAATGGCGGTATTCTTTTTTTACCGGCTTCAGGTTCTTAAAGACAACACAGGCTGCTACCGGATCGGAACCCTGTGTGTTGGAATTGTCAAAACATTCTATGTGAACGGGTTTCTTTTTTAACCGGAGATCCTTTTGTACCGTATCCAGTATCCTTTCAACCGCCCCACCGCGCCCCGGGTTATCCCGTTGCTTTCTTTTCTCGAGCAAATAATAGCTTGCATTTCGCATGGAAAGATCCAATAGTTTCTTTTTATCACCCCTCTGAGGTACAGCATATTTTATCTGTTCCAGCTCAACATCAGGTTTAAACGGGACTATAATCTCTTTGGTGCTGTGACGGATGCGATTTTTAATCTCTGCAATACCCATGGCCAGGAGTTCTTCCCTGCTTTCATCCAGCCTTTTTCGTATTTCCAAAGTATAGGCCTGAATGATGGCACCACCGGCCACATTCAAAAAATTGATGACGGCCGTATCCTCTTCTTGCATGAAGGAATAAACCTCAACATTGTGTATGCCGGGATTAACAATGGTTGATTTGGCCCTGAAGCGTTCCAGTAGGTCCAGTTTTTCCTTGATCTGCTGCGCCTGCTCGAATTTATGTTTCTCTGCAAGCGCCTTCATTTCTTTTTTAAAGTGACCGGTTACTTCCCTTATATTGCCCTTGAGAATACTATGAATATGCAATATCTGCTGATCGTAATCTTCTTTGCTTTGTTTGCCTTCGCATGGACCCAGACAGTTCCCCAGGTGATATTCCAGGCAAACCTTGAATTTCCCTTTCTTTATATTTTCCGGGCTTAGATGATGGGTACAGGTTCGCAAATGATACAGCTGCCGTATGAGTTCGATCAGTGTACGGACCATCAGGGCCGAGGTATATGGTCCGTAATACACCGATCCATCCCGGATGATCTTCCTGGTTAGAAATACCCTGGGGAAATTTTCATTCTTTATACAGATCCATGGAAAGGTTTTGTCGTCCTTTAAATTGACATTGTAACGGGGTTGGTATTTTTTTATCAGATTGTTCTCCAGCAAGAGGGCATCCGATTCATTTTCAACAACAAGGTGTTTGATATCGGCAATTTTGCTGATCATCACCCGTAACCGGTTATGCTCATGTGTTTTCCTGTGAAAATAACTCGAAACCCTTTTTTTGATGTTTTTTGCCTTGCCTATATACAGGATCTTTCCCTCTTTATCGAAATATTGATAAACACCCGGTTTATCGGGTAACACTCCGATAAGACTACTCAGATAATCGGTATCCGGATTCAGTTTTTTCGTGGAATTCATAAGGATCACTCCATAAACAACGACACTTCCTTGAATTCCTGTACATCAAACAGGCCAAAATCACTAATTTTCAGTTCCGGGATAACCAGCAGGGCCATAAAAGACAGGGTCATAAACGGGGAATCCATGGAAGAACCCATTTCCTTAACTTTCATGGTCAGGTATGCATATTTTTCCCCAACCAGCAAGGGCTCCTGCTCGCTCATCAACCCGGCCACCGGTAATGGCAGTATATCTGAACCCGCGGAATGAACTACGGCGATACCGCCCTTGTTTTCTATAACCAGGTTGATGGCTTCAGCAATATATTCATCACTGGTCCCTGTTGCGATCAGATTATGGGAATCATGCGCAATGCTGGATGCCATGGCCCCCTTTTTCAGCCCGAATCCATGAACGAATCCAATGGCCGGCTTACTCGCCTGGTAACGATTGACAACAACAATTTTCAGATAATCCTTTTCCAACTCAGGTTCCACAAATCCCTTCCCCCCGGAAAACTTCCGGATTTTTTGTCCGGTCCATAATTCCCTGTCCCGGGCTTCAATTACACGGGTGTTTTTCCCCTTGTTTTCAATTTTAAGCTGCCCGGCTTTGAGCTTGTTGCAGTTAAATTTATTGACGGCTGCATGGGGTCGATGAATGAAATAAATATCTCCCTTTTCAAATACTTTTTCTCCCTGGATATAGGTCGACATGACATTCATCTTGTCCGGATGATCGACCATGATAAAATCTGCCGGATCTCCTGCCTGTAGTAAACCCATGTCCAACCCATAGTGACGTACCGGGTTCAAAGTACAAGCCCGTATGATCTTGAACAACTCGACATTTTTTTCCCTGGCACGATAAACCAGCCTGTTGATGTGTCCCCGGTACAGATCATCGGGATGAATATCATCAGTGCACAACATGACCCGCCCGGGGTATTCGTTCAGCAAGGTCCATAAAGCCTCAAAATTTTTGGAAGCACTACCCTCACGGATCAATATATGCATTCCAGCCTTAATTTTCTCTAAAGCTTCTTCCAGGTGAATACATTCATGATCGGTCTGTATACCGGCCCTTACATATTTAAGCAATTCCTGTCCTGACATTCCGGGCGCATGTCCGTCAATGGGTTTTCCTCTTTTTTTCGCGGCTCTGATCTTTTTTATGAGTCCCGGATCCTCATGAATAACCCCAGGATAATTCATGACTTCCGATAAATAGTAAATATCCTCCCGCGCAAGAAGAGAATCAACTTCTTCAGCACCCAGACTTGCTCCCGGACTTTCAAAATTTGTCGCTGGAACACAGGCGGGGGCTCCAAAATAAAATCTTGCAGGACTTAAGGCTGCATCCCGGATCATATAGTCGACCCCTTCAGTGCCCAATACATTGGCAATTTCATGTGGATCGCTCACTGTACCAATCGTTCCCTGTCTCATGGATAATTCTGCAAATCGCTGGGGCGTGAGCATGGAACTTTCAACGTGCACGTGGGCATCCACCAGTCCGGGCAAAATGTAATGATTGCTTCTTTCAGATATTTCTTTTTTGCCAACGATCTGTCCGTTTTCAACGCTGAGTACACAGGAATAGATCCTTCCCTGAATGACATCTATGATGTTTCCTCTGAAAACACGCATATTATGCTCTTGATTTAAAGTTTTACCTTAAGTGTTCCACGTGGAACACTATCTTCCCAAAAATACCAACAACATACTAACATCGGCCGGACTAACGCCCGAGATCCTGCTTGCCTGGCCAATGGTCCGGGGTTTTATCCGGCTTAATTTCTGCCTTGCTTCAGTAGACAATGAGTTAATCCGATCGTAATCAAAATCGTCTCTTATTATAACCTGCTCCAATCTTTTAATCTTTTCTGCCAATCCTCTTTCTCTTTCGATGTATCCCTGATATTTAATAATTATTTCCGTAGATTCCAGTATTTCGATCTTTCTTTCTTCGCTTAATTCAGGAACATCAATGATTTCAGACTTCTTCTCCATTAATCGGTCCAGTTGTACCTGGGGTCTCCTTATCAACTCAATTATTTTTACCTTTTGTTTCAGTGGACTTGTCTTATGTTTTATAAGAAAGCTATTTATTTCATCAGGTGCAATGCTTTTTTCTCCAAGTTGCTTCATTATATTTTCCCTTATCTTTCTCTTTCTTCTTAACAGCCCGACTCTTTCCTTTTCTGCAAGCCCTATGCTATGCGAGATTTCCGTTAATCGCTCATCGGCATCGTCCTGCCTCAGCATCAACCTGTATTCGGCCCTGGATGTAAACATTCTATAGGGTTCATCAACCCCTTTCGTAACCAGGTCGTCGACAAGAACACCCATGTACGCCTGGTCCCTTTTAAGTACAAATACATCCAGATCATTTATCTTGCGGTGGGCATTTATTGCCGCGATCATTCCCTGCGCCCCGGCTTCTTCATATCCGGTTGTTCCATTAATCTGTCCGGCAAAGTATAGCCCTTTAATTTTTTTTGTCTCCAGGCTGTGATACAATTGGGTTGGCGGATAATAATCGTATTCTATGGCATACCCCGTCCGGAATATTTTAGCCTCTTCAAGTCCCGGGATATTTTTCAGCGCTTTATGCTGTATTTCCCATGGCAGGGAACTGGAAAATCCATTGATATAGTATTCTACCGTATGCAATCCTTCCGGTTCCAAAAACAATTGATGGCGGTTTCTTTCACTGAAGGTAACGACCTTGTCTTCTATACTCGGGCAATATCTTGGTCCGATGCTTTTTATTGTTCCGTCGAATAGCGGTGAATCCTTAAAGCCTTTTTCCAGTTCTGCATGTACCTCATCATTGGTATAAGTTATATAGCAAGGTAAGTGATGACTGTAATCGACGTTATAATCCAAATATGAAAATTTCCTCATTTCATTATCCCCATGCTGCACTTCCATTTTGCTGAAGTCAATGCTTCTTCCATCTACCCTTGCCGGGGTTCCCGTTTTCATCCTTTCAACCTCAAATCCCATATTTTTAAGTTGATCGGATATTCCTGCAGATGATGGTTCACCGGCCCTGCCTCCTTCCTGCCGGCTTTTACCAATATGCATCAACCCTTTTTCAAAGGTCCCGGTGGTCAAAATGACCGACTTTGCCGAAAACTTAATCCCGTTTCTTGTTATCACCCCCTTCAGGATTTCCTTCTCCAGCAATAGCGCAGTAACCCTATCCTGGAAGAAATCAATATTCCGGATGCTTTCCAGTACTTCCCTCCATTTCAGGCTAAATAAGGACCGGTCACATTGCGCCCTGGGGCTCCACATCGCTGGACCCTTGGACCGGTTCAACATCCTGAATTGTATCATACTCCGATCGGTCACAATACCTGAATATCCCCCCATGGCATCAATTTCCCGGATGATTTGTCCTTTTGCGATACCTCCCATGGCAGGATTACACGACATCTGGGCTATCTTTGTCATATCCATCGTTATCAACAAAACCCTGGAACCCATTTTTGCTGCTGCAGCGGCTGCTTCACTTCCAGCGTGTCCCGCGCCAACAACAATTACATCATATTTCTCCGGCCATTGGTTCATTTTTCCCATTTCTTCAAATATTCCTCTTCCTTATTCCTCATTTTTGCTTTTTCCTGCCTGAGTTCATCCCTATAACCGCACAAATGTAATATTCCATGTGCCATAACTCTCAACATTTCCTTTTCCAATTTGTTCCCATACTTCCCTGCATTTTCTATTACACGGTCCATGCTTATGTAAACATCACCGCTTACAGGATTCCCGGAATATTCAAAGGCGATTACATCGGTATAATTGTTTCTTTGAAGAAATTCCATGTTCATCTTCAATAATTCTGCATCCTTTGTTAAAATTACATTGATCTCCCCTGTTTTTTTATGTTCTTCTTCCAGGATCTTTTTGATCCAGTTCCTGATCCTTCGTTTTTTTCCCTTTAATTCGTAACGGGGAGCTTCGTTATGGAGGTATACGGCCACTAAAGATTGAAAACCAATTCGACCTGGCTTCCGTTTTCCGTAAATCTTAATTCGTCAGATAATTTTTCCATCAAGAATACACCTCTTCCGTTTATTTTCTCAATATTCTCAGGTGCCGTGGGATCGGGTATGCTGAAGTAATCAAATCCCGGACCCTGGTCCTTGATCCTCATCCTCAGTTGCTTATCGGACAAATCATAATTTATCTTAATATCCTTCTTGCTATCCAGCTGATTACCATGCAGTATAGCATTATTGGCCGCTTCCAGGGTTGCGATAAGAATATTGCCATAGACTTCGTCGCTGAACTTATATTTATCGGATAGCTCATCGACAAGCTTTTCTACGATTCGCAGGTTCTCCATGTTGGATGGAATATTCAGTTCTTTGTCCATAATAACAGAATAGATTATGGTACTGCCCTCTTTTATACTGAATATTCTGCAATAAGGTTTCCTTATAGGAAGAAAATCTGATAATTTTTTTTTATCTAACTATTTATCGGTTCAGCCAAACTTCGGGATCCTGTTTCTCTATTTCCCTCCATATTTCCACGTGCAATACGCTTGTACCCCTGTCCTTATCGGTATATACCGTACCTAAAGCTTGTTTGGTTTCAACCTGATCACCGGTTTTAACCAATACATCCACCAAATTCTGGTAGACGGTCAAATAATTCCCGTGCCGCATTATCACAGCATAGTTGGCACCTAAAATGGTAAACACTTTTGTTACTTCCCCCTTAAAAATAGCACGCGCCACAGCTCCTTCAACCGTTGTGATATCCACACCGTTATTTTGTATGGTAATCCCCCCTAAAACCGGGTGTGGCTGTCTGCCGAATTTACTTGTAATGACCCCCCGCTCTGTCGGCCATGGCAATTTGCCCTGGTTGTCCCTGAAATTGTCCGATATCAGTTTCTGTTCCGGTGTAAGCTTGGCATAGATCTCAGATGTTTTAAGCCTTTCCGCTTCCTCTCTTATAATTCTTTCTATTTCTTCTTCGAGTCGCGCCGCGATACGTTCTTTTTCCCTTAATTGCCGCCTGAGTTCCTTTTCGCGTTCACTTAAACTACTTACGACCTCCTTTTTTTTATTTCTTTCTCTTGCCAGGGATCTTCGTTCTGTTTCTTTATTCCGGATCAGTGCTCTTTTTTCATTCCTTTGTTCTTCCAGGGCATCAATTTCTTCCGCGATGACATGCTGCATTTGCATAATGGACTCCCCCTGCTGTTTTCGGAATTCGGTATACTGCTCCAAATACCTTATTCTACGGTATGCCTGGTTGAAATTTTTTGCCGACAGTATAAACATGATCTTGCTCATCCCGCCCCTTCCTTTCCATGCCCGGTAAATCATCCTCGCGTAATCTTTCTTGAGCATTTCCAGGTCCCCTTCCAGCTCTGCAATCAAATTTTCCTTTGTCCGTATTCCTTCCTCAATGATTTCCAGCTCATCTTCCATGGTATGGATAAGCTGTTCCCTTAACTCAATCCTCTTATTGACCAATAATAACTGATCGTAATTGTCTTTACGTTCCTGTTGCGTTTTTTTGAGGACCTGATTGGTGAATTGTATTTCCTCTTCAGTCTTCTTTTTTTTGGCCTCCAGTGACGTACGGTCCTGGGCCCGGAGATTAAGACACACGAACAGGCTGATCAGATATATAATTATATGCCTTGGGTTGATGCTCAAATTTCTTTCCTGCTGTAATTATCCGGGATCCTTATCCTGGCTCTTATATCCTCGTTAATGGAATAAGATCGTATTTCCATTTCCCCTTCCAAAAATCTATTTCTGTAGTTGGTTTTCCAGTACAACTTGTTATAAAAATTCTCTTTCCCCTTTTTATGAAAACCATCATACTCAATTCTAATGTATGCACCCGAGCTTATATTTTTTATCCTAAATAGCTTAATAACACCCTGTTGCATGCTGGACATACTTTCAAACTGGTACAGTTCATTCTTTTGCTCCATTATACAGGCAAAGTACTGCATGCTGTCCCGTATCTCTGAATGCATCCCCCTGGCACGTATTGCTTCCACTTTCACTCTTGATATAAATTCATTTAACAATATATTTTCAAGCTCAAAAACCGATAAAGGAATCCCGTAGTATTCCTTAATTCTTTCATTGCTATCCCAAATGTAATACTTGTCTATTCTATTGATAATCAGTATGCTATCTTTGAGGGCAATGATCCTTGCAGCTTCGTAACCCATGGCAGGCACAACGGATATCATGATCATCGAATCTCTGATAACGCCCATGAATCCATTGAATCTCAGCATCTCTGCTCCTGTATTTACCTTGATGTTGAGTCTTTCCAGCTTTAAAATCTTAATGCCGGCTCGTTCGGAATTTATCTTTTCAATGAGCCCGGCAATCGGCACAGTTTCAATTTCCTCCCGCAGCACAATCTTGCGCATTGTTTTACAAGCAGTTATTAAAACGGCCATGACCAATAGCAGGATGGTTCTTTTCACTTTTTTCCCTCCTCCCTGTATTCCTCTATCTTTTTTTCCAGTCCTTTGTTTTCACCATTCATCTCCAGCGCTTTTTCCCAATATTCCAAAGCTTCCTCATTCATGTCGTTTTTTAACAATATATCTCCATAATGCTCATAAATTTCGGGATCCCCGTTTGTAAGCAATAGCAGAGCTTCTTCAATATATTTCAGTGCCTCCTGGTACCTTCCATTTTTATAAAGCACCCATGCATAAGTGTCCAGGTATGTGGGGTTTTCCCCTTCAGCTTCAATAACCTTTTTGATCATTTCCAGGGCCCTGGTAAGTTGTGTTTCCTCTTCGGCCAGGAAATAACTATAATTATTCAATACGATAAGATTCTGAGGATTAATATCAAGCGTTTTTTCATAGTATTCAAAAGCTTTGTCCGCGTTGCCCGTACCGTAGTATGCATCCCCCATTATATTGAACAACTGCTCTTTCAGGGCCATGTTTTCTTCGCTCAGGTATTTTTCGGCTTTTTCCATTTCCTTCAGCGCCTCTTCAGGTTCTTCAAGCTGAAGATGTGCGATTCCGGAAAGGAAATACAATATTGGCTTTTCGCCAAAATATTTTTGCGCCTCCTTTGCCTGGCCTATCAATTCATCGAAGAGCCCCAGTATGTTTTTTATATAAAGGCTTTGTTCCCATATGTTGTACTTCCTTTTTTCCTTTTCCAGTACAATTTCATACAGACTGTCGGCTGCTGCAAGATTTTTTACATTAACATAATAATCCGCCAATAAGTTCTTGGCCCTGATACTTCCCGGGTGATCCCCAACGATGATATGGCACAGGCTATCAACATAATTCCTGTTCTCCATTAATAATTTTTTGTCTGATAAAAAGGGCAATAATGTACCGATCTTTTGATCCACTTTGAGCTGGGAATTGCTTATGGCCCTCCCGGTCCATTGAAGCCATTTATCCTTCTCTCCAAGCTGTTTATAGAATTCTGCAATAGACAAGAATGCCAATCCGTTCGACGGGTCAATCTTAAGAATCTCCCGGTACTGTTTCAGGGCTTCTTCATTATTTCCAATCGTCCCATAAAGCTCTGCAAGCATTCCCCGGTACCTTATCCCTGTCGGTTCCGCCTCGACCAATTTCTTTAACTCCGCCACGGCTTTTTCGGCATTCCCGCGATTCAGCCATAGTTGATGTTTGAGCAAACTGACCGCTTCGCTTATTCCTTTTTCCTTCTCGATATTCTCCAGTATCACCAGGGCCTTCCTTTCATTTCCCTGCAGACCGTTCAGGCGAGCCAATTCGTACCGGACCTCAACTTTTTCAGGCCACTGTTCCGTTATTTGCTCATAGATAATCATGGCACTGTCATACTTCTCCTGCACATTATAAACATGAGCCAAACGCGCGTAAAACCAATAATTGTCCGGTTTTGTCGATATGGCGCGCTGATAAAGTTGTACCGCGCTTTTCCAGTCCTGTATCATGCTGTATATATTCCCAAGCTGGTAATATGCTGTCGCGCTTCCAGGATTGAATTCTATACATTTTTGGTACAGGGTCGCTGCTTCTTTCAGGTTCCCGAAAAGTTTTTGTTTTGTAGCTTCCGTTAATGCATATTGATACTCACTGTAGGCGGAGCGGTCCAGCTCAGTGTGCGCTTTTCTCAGTTTTCTGCCGCTGTCTTTAGTTCCGGCACAGGATCCCACGATCAACGCGCTAATAAGATAAATGCTGCTCTTTATGAATAATCTGCCCATATTAATTATTTCCTGTATGGCCAAAGCCACCGCTTCCGCGTACACTTTTTTCCAGTTGTTCAACATTTTCCCATTCCACCTGTTCATGACTTGCAACGACCATCTGGCAAATCCTGTCGCCATCCCGGATAACAAATTCTTCTTTTGAAATATTCGCGAGAATGATCCCGACCTCTCCCCGGTAATCCGCATCGATGGTCCCGGGGCTGTTTACAACAGTGATTCCGTGCTTAAGGGCCAGTCCGCTTCGCGGTCTTATCTGGGCTTCGTGCCCTGGCGGCAATTGAATATATAACCCGGTGGGAACCAAAACACGCTGCATGGACTTCAATATTATTTCTTTTTCAAGGTTTGCCCGCAGATCCATCCCTGCTGCATGCTCAGTGCTATACCCGGGTAATGGATGTTTTGATTTATTGACTATTCTTACTTGTATTTTATTCATGTAGCTTTTTTTTATGCAATATCCTGAATGGTT
Organism: uncultured Bacteroidaceae bacterium; assembly: GCA_964420035.1. Lineage (GTDB taxonomy): Bacteria > Bacteroidota > Bacteroidia > Bacteroidales > SM23-62 > CAYQQR01. Next base: position 46,106 of record CAYQQR010000001.1, read on the forward strand.
TTTCCTTTCTTATTGCATAAAGAACGAAAATAAGGAATAAACCCGTATTCATACTTAACTCAATAAGGGTTGAAGAGAACGCTACCAATTTATCGATCAGGAATAACAGGAGAGCTATGAGGCTATAAAAGCCAATTCGTTTCAGGTCATATTTTATCCTGTAATGTTTTCTTGACAAAAAATAAGACGCGATAACCATGGCCAAATAACAGGAGAAATGGGCCCAGGCCGAAGCATGATATCCGTACCGGGGTATAAATACGGCATTGATCAATATGGTTATAACCGCACCCCCCAGGGTAATTTGTGCTCCATATTTCGTGAGATTCGTAAGCTTGTACCAGATGCTCAGGTTGATGTAGATCCCAAGGAACATATTTGCCGCGAGCACCACCGGTACAATATCCAGTCCGCCGTGATAATTGGCAGCGATATAGTACTTCAGTATTTCTATATAAAAATTGACAAACAAGAAGATGATCAGGGTAAAAATGATGAAGTATTTCATTATCCCCGCGTATTGCTCCCTGGCATCCTGGTCTTTGGAACGGGCAAAGTAATAGGGTTCCACCCCATAACGGAACATTTGTATGAAGACCGTCATCAGAACCGCCAGCTTGTAATTGGCTCCGTATATACCAAGCTGTCCCAGGGCATTGACATCCTCCGGCAGTAATTGCTTAAGCATCACCCGGTCTATGGTCTCATTCACTGTTCCGGCAAGTCCGGATATCAACAAAGGCAAAGAATAAATCATCAGCTCCTTCCATATATGAATCTTTGTCTTTCCACGGATGATAAAGATTTCCTTGCTCAGTGCAATCAAATTAAATGTGCTGGCAACCAGGTTGGAAATAAACACATATCCGACGCCGATGTCCGGGTTATAGATCAGGCGAATGACCGTGTGGGGATTATTCTCATGTATTGAAGGAAAAACATATAGAAAGAGAAAATTCAATAGAATATTCAATACCACGCTCACTACTCTGATTATACTGAACTTGAGCGCCTTATTCTTTAATCGCAGATAAGCAAACGGTATGCTGGTGAACGCGTCCAAACCAACGATCCAGCCGACCATAATGATATATTCCGGGTGATCCGGATATTCCGTGATCCTGGCCAGCGGCTGGTTGAAGACAAGGATCAAAAGCAGAAAAAAGCTGGTGGTTATAGCCAGAGAACTCAAAGCCGTCTTGAAAACATCCTGCCCGTTTTTATTTTGATTGGCAAAACGGAAGAATCCTGTTTCCAGTCCATAGGTCAGGATAACCATCAGGAAGACTACATAGGCGTAAAATTCCGTGATGACACCGTACTGGGCGGTATCACTAAAATAGTAAGTGTGCAGGGGGGTGAGCAGTATAAAATTCAATAATCTTGGTACAACGGTACCAGCACCATAAACCGCTGTTTGTCCGACTAAAGCTTTGTATCGATTCAATGATCCCGTCTTTAAACCATCAAAGATACAATCTATAGCGCTTTTATTAATTTTAAGTCAAATCCTTAATGATTTCTTCAACATTTTGATAACGGAAGCTGAATTTTTCCTGGTTCAACCGCCCGGGAATAACTGCCTGGCCTTCCATTAACGTAAGGGCGGCCTTTCCATACAAAATTCTTAATGCAAAACCCGGAACAGTGAATAACGCGGGTCTGCGGACATCGCGGGCCAGCAGTTTTGTGAATTCCTTGTTGGTTGTATAGGAAGGTGCTGTAGTATTAAAAATCCCCTCCAGCTCTTTCTCTATGATATATTGTGTGGCACGGACCAGGTCATTGATGTGTATCAGGCTCATATATTGTTTCCCGGAACTGATCTTTCCTCCGAGCCCCATCTTGAAAAGTTTTAACAGCCTTGGAAATGCCCCGCCCTCAATGCCCATTACAAGACTGAACCGCATGATGCTGTGCTTGTGTTTATCGGAAAGCTGCTGAACCGGTTGCTCCCATGCCCGTACGACTTCGGAAAGAAAATTATCTGCAAAATTCCTGCTTTGTTCATTGTGTACACCTTGATCATCATATACGCCAATTGCGGAAGCATTGACCAGGTGCTTACTTTCTTTCATCCTGTTTATAGAATATACCAGCTTTTCAGTGGTTTTGACCCTTGAATCCAGTATTCGCTTCCTGGCGCTTTCGGTCCATCGCTGAACAATGGGCGCTCCCGCAAGATTCACTACAACATCGACCCTGTTTATTATTTTGTCCAGTTTTTCGGGACCTTCAACATCTCCCCGGCTTATCTCCATGACCTCGTATTTTTCTTCCAGCTCTTCGGAAAGTTTGCTCCCGACAAATCCATGGATCCCCCGTATGGCTATAATTTTTTTCATCATTTTCAATTCTAAACCGATTAAGCCTATCTTTGCGGCATCGGATTAAGGTACAATGAAAACTATTTTGTTTCCCATATTGTTCATTTTATCTGCCTGGAATGTCCATGCTCAGTCTGGCAATACCCGGATTCTGATGCATACCGCCTTAGGAGATATTCGTCTTTTGCTCTATGATGAAACGCCCATGCATCGGGATAATTTTGTTGAACTGGTGCAGGCCGGTTTCTATGACGGCCTCCTGTTTCACAGGGTTATCAAGGAGTTCATGATACAAACCGGCGATCCTGAAAGCAGAGATGCAGCACCGGGTGAACGGCTGGGCAATGGTGGCCCGGCTTATACCATCCCCGCGGAATTCAATCCCAAACTTTACCATAAAAGGGGTGCGCTGGCAGCTGCCAGGAAAGGAGACCCGGTTAATCCCGCGCGTGCCTCCTCCGGTTCACAGTTTTATATTGTGCTTGGTAAAACCTTCACTGATGCTCAATTAAAAGCTATGGAACAAAGTAGGCCGGTCCCTTTTACAGAAAAACAAAAACAGGTTTACAGCTCTTCCGGCGGAACGCCCCACCTGGATTATGCCTATACCGTTTTTGGTGAAGTTTTAGATGGTATGGACCTAGTTGATAAAATTGCCGAATTGCCTACAGATCAATATGACAGACCCCTTGAAGATTTGGTCATTTCTATGGAAATAATTGAAAATGAATAAGAAATTTTTATGCTTCATCGTATTAAAGAAATAAAAGAGGAAATAGAGAACTTCAAGCCAAAAACCGAAGATGCCGCCGAAGAGTTTCGCCTGCGTTATCTTGCCAGAAAAGGAGCGATCCCTTCCTTGTTTGCAGATTTCAGGAACATTCCCCCCGAAGAAAAAAAATATACAGGCAGGAGCCTGAATGAAATCAAGCAAAGAGCCAATGATATTTACAACAACCTGAAAACTGCCCAAACCAAAACGGAAGAGGCCGGAAAATTCGAAGACCATACCCTGCCGGCAGATCCTTTACATATTGGCGCACATCACCCGGTTAATATAGTCCGTAAAGAGATCATAGATGTATTTGCCCGTCTGGGTTTTGTCGTTGCCGAAGGCCCGGAGATTGAAGATGATTGGCATGTTTTCTCCGCCCTGAACTTTCCTCCTGAGCACCCGGCAAGAGATATGCAGGATACGTTTTTTGTTTCAGAAGACCGAAACTATTTGCTGCGAACCCATACCTCCTCGGTACAGGTGCGGGTTATGGAATCGCAAAAACCTCCCATACGCATCATTGCCCCGGGTCGTGTGTTCAGAAATGAAGCCATCTCCGCCCGTGCACATTGCATTTTTCATCAGATCGAGGGACTGTATATCGATACAGAGGTATCTTTCGCGGATATGAAGCAGGTATTGCTCTATTTCGCTCATGAAATTTTCGGTCAGGATACACGGGTCCGTCTCCGTCCTTCCTATTTTCCTTTTACCGAACCTTCTGCAGAAATGGACGTTTCCTGCACCATATGCGGTGGCAAAGGTTGTAATGTGTGTAAATATACCGGTTGGCTGGAAATCATGGGCTGCGGTATGGTAGACCCCGCCGTTCTAAGCAATTGCCATATCAATCCGGAAACCTATACCGGTTATGCTTTTGGTATGGGTATCGAACGGGTAGCCATGCTCAAATACCAGATCAATGATCTTAGGCTATATTTCGAAAACGATAAGAGGTTCCTGAACCAGTTCAGCACACATCCATAGCTTATTTCTCGTTTATGAGCCTGATCTCATGGGTCAGCTCCATCACATCACGGTAGGTGGCACTGACCCCGCAATATCTTTCCTGTGAAAGGTTTACGGCCTTATTGATCTTATCCATGCTGCCTTTAAGATTCTTGCCGTAAAATTCATACCTGATATGCATCTTGGAATATTTCTTAGGATGTTCTTCTGTTAACGTTCCACTTACCTTGACCTTGAAATCTGTAAAATCAACCCGCATTTTCCGCAGTAAGGAAACAACATCCATCGCGGTGCAACCACCCAGGCTGGCCATCATCAGCGGTTTGGGCCTGGGTCCTTTGCCCTGACCACCATGTTCACCGGTTGCATCAATGGTTATGTTATATCCATCGACACTTATGTCAAAAACCATTCCGTCAACTAACTGTATATCTATTGATTCATTCATACCTAACTATTTTGATATATTTATATTTCGCAAATTTAGCCATTAATTGTAAATTGCATTATCTTCTTGACTGTATGATTTTTGCAGCAATACGGATGGATCTTTAGTTATGAGAAATTTGCAAACCATGCAATGTGGGACGGACTGCCTGATCCGGTCCAACAGTATATTCAGGCATCTTACCAAGGAAGAATTGGACCGGGTAGCCTACGAAAAGACCGTAGAGAATTACAAACGTGGTAATATCCTATACAGGGAAGGCAGTAGGATTGCTGGTTTTTATTGCGTCCAGACCGGTATCATAAAAATATACAAGACCGGTATCGACGGTAAGGAACAAATTATAAGGTTTGCCAAACCGGGGGATATTATAGGCTTTCGCTCTGTTCTTACGAATGAGCTTGCCTGTACCACGGCCAAGGTTATTGAAGATACGGTGGTGTGTTTTATACCCGGTGATACCCTGATTTACCTGGTCAAAAACAACGGCAATTTTAGTATGGACCTGATGAGACTGACTTGCATGGAACTGGGAGAAGCCAATTCGTACATAACAGACATCGCTCAAAAAACCGTTCGTGAACGTTTGGCCGAAGTGCTGATCCACTTAAAGCATAATTTTGACCTGGATGATAACAAGGTCCTTCAGATCTCACTGACCCGAGAAGAGCTTGCCAATATTGTTGGCACTGCAACCGAGTCGGTGATCCGGCTCCTTTCAGAGTTCAAACAGGATGGATTTATCGACCTGAACGGCAGAAAAATTAAGCTGCTTGATGTTCCCGGACTGATGAAAGTCGGTAATCTCTACCAATAGACCTATTCTTCTATAAAGTACTTGTTGATCAGAATGTGTGCCAGCAGCCCAATAATTAGGAGGGCGCCGCTGACAGCCAGATAGGTGTTGGCATCGGTCCCCTTGAACATTGCGTAGGCCAAAAAACCGACAGCGATCAAAATGACCAGTATACCGAGGTTTTGTAATAGGTTTTGCATGGCTGAAATATTTTTCTTTTGAAAAAATATAAAATTCCTCTTAAAAGAGCAAAGACTGATCTTCCCCTTTAATGTCCCTGTTCAGGTGTTTGTAAGCATGTTCCGTGGCCATTCTGCCCCTGGGGGTCCGTTTGATATAACCTTCTTTGATCAGGAAGGGTTCATAGACTTCCTCAATGGTTCCCGCGTCTTCACCCACGGCTGTGGCAATGGTACTTATACCCACCGGTCCTCCTGTGAATTTGTCTACGATCGTTAGTAGAATCTTGTTGTCCATTTCATCCAGGCCATGCTTATCGATATTCAAGGCATCCAACGCGTAACGGGTAATATTCATATCAATGACCCCGCTGCCCTTGACCTGGGCAAAATCTCTTACCCGTCTCAGCAAGGCATTGGCTATTCTTGGGGTACCCCGGCTTCTTCCTGAAAGTTCCGCGGAGGCCTCTTCTTTAATTTCTATATTTAATAATCCTGCTGAACGTTTGATAATTCCTGCCAATACTTCTTTGTTATAATATTCCAGCAACATGGTTATACCGAACCGGGCCCTGAGGGGCCTGGTCAACAAACCGGACCGGGTCGTGGCACCAATGAGGGTGAAAGGAGCCAGGGATAATTGTACCGACCTGGCAGCCGGACCTTTATCGATCATAATGTCGATCCGGAAATCTTCCATGGCAGCATAAAGGTATTCTTCAACAACAGGGGATAATCGGTGTATCTCATCAATAAACAGGATATCGCGTTCTTCCAGGTTGGTCAATACGCCGGCCAAGTCTCCGGGCTTATCCAGTACCGGACCGGAGGTAACTTTTATGCCTACATCCATCTCATTGGCAATGATATAGGCCAGGGTGGTTTTTCCCAGGCCCGGTGGCCCGTGAAGCAGCACATGATCAAGTGCTTCCTTTCTTTGCCTGGCTGCTTCTACGAATACTTTGAGGTTTCCGGTGACCTTGGTTTGTCCTTTGAAATCCCCAAATACCAGGGGTCTTAACTTCTGTTCGTATTCTTTGTCTGTTTCCAGGAATGTTTTACCTGGCATGTGGTATTCTTCGGACATTTAGCGTATAATTTTTATATCACTTTCCGGCAATTTAATTCTTTTTCCATTGACCCTTGTTTCAACATTATCCTTGTAGGTAATGGTCATCACCAGGTTCCCTTCCCTGTCATATTTTTTCCAGTTGCTTTCCCGGATTCCCATAACATAATATTGTTCCTTCCTCAGCTGCTCATTTTCATAATAAAACCGGTGCTTACCATCCGGGAATCCCTGTATGTAATTGCCTTCGTATTTCAGGTTACCATTCTCATAAAAATGTTTCCATACACCATTTTCCATTCCACTGATATATTTGCCTTTTTCGGTGTGATCCCCAACGATATAGATCCATTCTCCTTCTTTCTCTCCATCGATATAGGCCCCTTTAGTCAGGATTTCTCCGTTACGGCTATATTCTGTGGACTGACCGTCTTCTCTGCCCATTCTATAATATTCTTCCCTTAAAAGGTTTCCGTCATCATAATACCAGTTCCATAATCCGTGGGGCCTCCCCTGGATGTATGCTCCCTTTTGTTCGATATTGCCATTTTTAAAGTAAAATACCCACTGGCCCGTTCGCTTGTTGTCTTTATATTGCCCTTCGGCCCTGAGTTCTCCACTCAGATAATAATCTTTCCAGTTTCCTTCTTTTTTACCCTCCTGGGTCACAATGCCTTCAGATACAACTTTTCCATAATCATTATAAAGGACCGAAGAAATTACTTCTCCTCCGGCATTGTATCTTCTGTGTACCCCGATGGGAACATCATTCCGGTAAGGACCTGAGTAGATTAGTCTGTCTTCCTCGTCAAATTCATTAAGTATCTCAACCCCTTCCTGTTCTTCCACTTCATCGGTCATTATCTTTCCGTTTGCATAGCGCATGGCCATCACCAGGGCACCTTTTTCATTGAACTCCTTATACAATCCATTCAGCGCACCATCTATATAGCTCATTTCCTTTTTTATCCTTCCATCCGGGTAATATTCCCTCCAGGTACCAATCTTTTGATTCTTCTCATCGTAGCGGTTGATCTCTTCCTTGCCCGTGATGATGTTGTGGCGGTATTCCAGAACGGTTATGATCCTTCCGTCTCTAGCATATTCCCGGGCTTCTCCGTTTTTGCGCCCATTTTCATAAGTAACGGTCTCTTTCAGCGCACCATCCGGATAATAATAGTAGGCCATTCCTTCCCGCTTATCGTTCACGAATAATTCTCTTGATATTACATTTCCCCGGTTGTTTGGATCGTTTGTAACACTGTAATCATAGCTAATGGAATACCCGTTCTTCTTTCCGTACATATAACTGATCTTCTTCAGGGTATCCCCCGTTTCCGAAAAGAATAACCAAATGCTGTCCAGTAAATGATTGTTCCTTTTCCCTTCCGATTTCTTAACTCCGCTTATGTAATAGGTGGTCCAATAACCATCCGGCTTTCCATTAACGATCATCCCCTCGCTGGCTACCTGTCCGTTGGGATATTTAAATTGTGTAAAACCATCCGTTAATTGCTCTTCCTGCGCTATCAGTGAACCCGCGGATAAAACCAATAATATCAATATGTATCGAAAAATCTTTCCCATTTTTATTTTTATAATCCTAAGCGCTCTGATATTTCCAGCATTCTCTTGATGGGTTTTTCTGCCCTTATTCTCAGGTTTTCATCTAAAATTACTTCCGGCATTTCATATTTAATACAATTGTATAGTTTTTTTATTGTGATCATTTTCATGAATTTGCAATCACTGCAGGCACAGGTTAAATCTTTCGGGGGAGCAGGGATATACTCTTTACGCGGATTGGCCTTTCTCATCTGGTGAATAATCCCGCTTTCAGTGGCGACTATATATTTCTCTGCCGGATCCTCCTTAGTGAATTTTAACAATGAAGAAGTTGATCCAATATGATCCGCCACTAGCAGAACAGGTTTTTCACATTCCGGGTGTGCAATTATCCTGGCATCTTTATGTTCTTTTTTAAGCTCTAATATACGTTCAAGGGAAAATTCCTCATGTACGTGGCAAGCACCAGACCATATAATCATTTTTCTTCCCGTCACACTATTCACATAATTCCCCAGGTTCCGGTCCGGTGCAAAAATTAATTTTTCATCCTTTGGCAGACTTTCTACAATTTGTGCTGCATTGGATGAAGTACATATTATATCTGAAAGTGCCTTTATTTCAGCTGTGGTATTAACATAGGTCACTACGGTATGACCGGGATACTGATCTATGAATTCCTTAAAAGCACCGGCCGGACAGGATTCAGCAAGGGAACACCCTGCATTAATATCAGGTATCAATACTTTTTTATCCGGAGACAATATTTTTGCTGTTTCTGCCATGAAGTGTACACCGGCGAATACAATGATCTCTGCTTTGGTTTTTGCCGCTTGTTGTGACAAGGCCAGACTATCTCCCACGAAATCAGCTATATCCTGTATTTCCCCTTCCTGATAAAAATGAGCCAGAATGACCGCGTTCTTTTCTTTTTTTAACCAGTTTATCTCCTGTAACATGTCAACAGAAGAATCAACCGGTATATCGATGAAGCCTTTACGGGCAACTTCTTTTTTATATAATATCATTTATATTATATATATATTTAATTAATAATGATGTTGTGCTGTTGATAGTGTTTATTAAATATTGAGGTTTTTCTTGTTTGTTTTGATATTAAGGTTTTCAAAACACAAAATTAACAGTACATTTTATTATTCCTTTTTGTATTCCAATCAATTACATATTTATCAACATGTTGTTTAAAATAGAAACATCTGATAAATTGCAGAGTTCAAACGAAAAATATCTTTTAATATAATGTTCGAATATCGATATATTTTTCAAGTCATATTTTTGATCATTAGTATAATTTTTCAGTATCCCGGTAATTAAGGGTCCACACTGAGGTTTTGAAAAGAAATTAACAAGTGGTTAACAGGTATTTAAATAAAAGTCAAAGCTTTTTTTGGAATTTAAGACTTTAATATTTATAAACTACCTCGCGGCAGAGCCACGAGGTATTAACAAAATTAATACTTCTTCTCGAAGCAGAGCTTCGGGGAACTAACCCCATAGAGATTAGATATTTAATGGACTACGCGAGCGCGTTCCCTGTAACCCTGCCGCGGGGTAAGCAAGCACCATTAAAATAAACAATTAATCGATGATTGGCTCCGCCGGGTTAAAGGTTCCTCGTGGCTTGCCGCGAGGAGAGTCAATTATTTAACTAAATTTGGTTCAATTCTTTTTCGCGTACCGTTCCGGCGGACGGGAAGAAATGGATTTAATTCCCTGGGGTTCAGATCGGTGAAGATGTGTACGGAGTTATACCCTGGGGTTAGAACCATTTATCATTTTCACTATGAAAGAAAAAATTATAGCAATTGCTTCTGATCATGCCGGCTATGAATTGAAAAATAAAGCCAGGGAACATTTAGAAAAAAGAGGATGGGAGGTAGATGACCTTGGCAGTTTTAAATATGATCCTGTTGATGACTATCCGGATTTCGCGCATAAAATCGCGAAATCAATAGAAGAGGGCAAATACAACAGAGGCATATCCCTTTGCGGTACAGGAAACGGGATCAGTATTGTCGCCAACAAGCATCAGGGCATAAGATCCGCGGTTTGCTGGAACAAAGAAATGGCGGATCTGGCGGTACGTCATAACGATGCAAACATCTGTGCATTACCGGCAAGGTTCCTTAGTGATAAAAAGGCCATTGAAATTATTGATGCCTATTTGAATGCTGCATTTGATGGTGGAAGACATGAAAGAAGAATCAAAAAGATACCCATACAAAGCAAATAACAACCATGTTATCGAATACATCAAAGTATGCCATTAGAGCGGTAATCTATCTGGCACTGCATGAAGAAGAAAACAAGAAAACAGGCATCAAGCAGATATCCAAAGACCTGGGCATACCGACACCCTTTCTTGGAAAAATATTGCAGACCCTGGCCAAACAGAAACTTCTTTCATCCACCAAAGGGCCTCATGGAGGCTTTGGTTTGGGGAAACCGGCCAATATGATAAGCCTGATGGAAATTGTGGACATCATCGATGGCAGGGATCTTTTCACAAAATGCCTTATAAGCCTTAAGGATTGCAGTGAGGAAAAAAAATACTGTGCCATACATGATCAATATTCAGAATTGAGAAGTAAACTTCGAAAACTATTTGAAGAAATCAAAATATCCGAACTGGCAACCAATATAAAAGGAGGGAAGGACATTACTTTATAGCCCACCGTACAACCAGGGCGGCAATTATTCCGGCTCCATTGATAAGGGCATCTGTGATACTTGCCGTACGGTAATCTGTAAACCATAGTTGTAATAATTCCATTAAACAGCCATAGCTGAATAAAAGCAAAAAGGCAAAAAAGAAGACAACAGGACCTGAATTCTTGTTGTGGAAACTTATTTCTCTCAAAAAAATAAGGGTAAGCAGCAAATAAGAGATGGCATGGATCCATTTATCCATATAAGGAATTGGAAATTTGAATTGGCTGTTGGGATATCCACCATACAGGCTGCCCAGAAGAATAAGCAAGGCAAAAAGAACAGAACCCAGGTAATAACGGTGTACTAACTTCAAAACATTCATCGCGTAAAAATCATTGTTTAAAAGAGTGCCCCGGTAATATAATCAGAAATGAATTTTCCGGTTCGCGATAATCGCAAAACATTATCCTTCAATACCAATTCACCATTTTCAATAAATTTCGTGGCCTTTGACACCAATTCATTCTTTGAGTTTTCACCGAATTTTGAAGCGATAAGATCAAGGTTCAGGCCCCATTGGGTTCGAATAGCGGAAAGAATATAATCTTGTTTTAGTGTTTCCGCGTTATAGTTTTCTTCCTGGTAGAATAAATTACCTTTTTCAATATTTAGCATGTAGCTCTGATTCCCGGGTGGGTTCCATTGGCGTATCTCTCCGGTAAAAGAATGGGCCGCCGGACCAATACCCAAAAAAGGTTCCAGGCCCCAATAAACAGAATTATGCCTTGAATAATATCCTTTTCGTGCAAAATTTGATATTTCGTATTGTTCATATCCATGTTCTTCGCAACGGTCTGTTAATAACGCGAACTGGTCGAGACTATCCTGTTCAGAGACTTCTGAAATTTTATTCTTTTTCAGCTGTTGGTGGAAAATGGTATTGGCCTCAAAACCCAGGTGGTAAGCAGACAAATGCGGGATCTTTGCATTGAAGAAAAGGTCAAGTGTATTATCCCATTGTTCAAGATACATATCCGGTAAACCGTAGATGAGATCTATACTGATGTTACGAAATCCGCACAAACGTGAGAGTTGGATACATTCCAGGGCCCTGGCAGCATTATGGCGCCTGTTCATCTTTTTCAGGTGTTCATCATGAAAGGATTGAACCCCGATGCTAAGACGGTTTATACCCGCGTTTTTTATGGCGCACAAATATTCATGGTTAAGATCATCCGGGTTGACCTCCATAGTGATCTCCATGTCTTCATAACCGCCAAATACACCAAGGGCTTTTTCAACGATGCTTTTGATTTGCTTCGGGGTTAATACAGATGGTGTTCCGCCGCCCAGGTACAGGGTATTCAAGCCGCCTTCTTCAAAGAAATCTTTCCTCAGTTCAATTTCTTTAACAAGGGCATGAATCATTCTTTCCTTTTGCCTGAGATCTATACTGAAGTGGAAATCACAATAATAACAGGCTTCCCTGCAAAAAGGAATATGAACATAAAGGGAAGCCATATTGCGCATTAACTATTTGAGCAGGAAGGAGGAGGTACCGATAAGGTTGTTTTCAGCATAAAGATTTACGGAATAGGAACCTTCGATCAACTGACCGTCATCATCCCAGTAAATACACAGATCCACATCCTGGTTTTCGTAATCTACCTCCCTGCTGGCTGTATACACCATTTGCTCGTCCAGGTATTCAAAAAGATTAACCCCGGTAGTAAGGATCACACTGTCGGGGCGCATAATGCGCATAAAAATCTCCTTGGTCCCGGGTTGAACAATCGCGTTCTCACGCAGGGTGAAACAAACCCGTAATTTTTCAATTTTCCTGACCTTGTCCTTTTCCCTGGAGCGCCTGTTCAGGCCGTCAACCATGATATTTTTTGCCTGAAGCACGGAAGCCTGTTCCACCATGGAGCTCAGATCTTCCCGTTCTTCCTCCAGTTCCCTGGTTGTTTTTTCCATCACCATCAATTGGGTTTTGACTTCATAATTTTCAGCCCGAAGCTGTTGGTTGGCAGTATTCAATGAATCGATCTGGACGATATAACTGCGCATAATTTCGCGTAAAGTACCCAGTTCTTCTTTATACAGGCGGATTTTATAGACATTGTTGGCCCGTATCTTCAACAATTCTTCAATTTTTTCCTGTTCGGCTGCCAGCAGTTTATTGATGCTGTCGTTCTCGGTCTTCATGGAATCATATTGCACATACATCTGCTTCAATTCCTCTTCCAGCTCTTCTTTTTGATGCTCCAGCTCGACCTTGTACACGGTCAACTCCTCCGTTTCTTTTCTTTCCTGCAGATAAACGTAAGTCAGGGCACCAATAGCAAGCGCCAGCACGATGATGGTAAAGACCAGAAACCCGGAGGTTCTTTTTCCCGGCTTGTTCTGTTGTATGTTCAGGTCCTTTCCCGGACCGGTATTCTCTGCCATAATTGTATTTTGAATTACGCGAGCGCGTTCCCCGTAGCTCTGCCTCGGGGTAAGCGAGCACCATTAAATTATTTAGATACAAAATTACAATTATTAACAGAATCAGTACCTTAGATATTGTGCAATCCTTAATTATTCGAGTAATTTCAAACCTTCTGCCGCAGACTCATCCCCGGGGTTGTACAATTGAACTTTCTGAAACAAAACAATAGCCTCGTTTGTTTTCTTCATTTGTAATTTGGTCCAGGCAAGCAAGATAAGACCATCATAATCAAAGGGATATAGATTAACCACCTTTTGAAGATAAGATTCGGCAAGCTCATACTCTTTGCGTCCGTAATAAATGCTGCCCAGGCGGTACAACACGATAGAATTATTTGGGGTGATCTCCAGTATTTTGTTGTATTGATCTATCACCAACTCCCAATTACCCATTGCACCGGCAGGATAAGCTATCCCAAGACGGGGTTCGATGGCAAAAGATCTCAGGTTGATGCAATTATTATAATAGGAAAGCGATTCTGTAAAGAACCCTGCCTGGTAGCTGAGCCAACCCAGGCGGAGGTTTAATTCATAATGGTCTTCCCCGTATTGTTTTTTTAAAACATTAATGGCTTCAGTATATTTTCCTTCTTTTGCAAGCCGGTAACTTGAGCTGAAAGCATTGACCAGAACCCGGTGGCTCTGCCCGGCCAAAAGGCCGGGTAATAGGACAAAGTTCAGAGCGATGATTAATTTCCTGAGATGTTCCATTTTATTCCTCCTGTTATGGTGTGTAATTCATAAGGTATATTGATATCCGTTGCATTCAGGGGATCGGTTCCCAATATAAAATTCGCCCCCAATCTTGCATACCTGTAATTCACAAAAAACCGGTTGCCCCGGTTTCCGGGACTGTATATTAATTTCAGGGTATATAACCGGTCAATGGGATTGGGATCATTGTAAAAAAAATAACCATAATTCAGGGTTTGGTACCTGATCTTTCCTAAATGATACTGATTTTCTATCCAGATGTTCCCGGCCGGCTTAAATCCCAGCATGATATACCCGTTATAACGATCTTCTTTTTGATTATTTAACTCAAAGATGGATTTAAACACGGAACCCAAATAGAAGTTTAAATTGCCCAGGGGATAATACAGCAACTGCATTTCGTTCTCGACCTGCCGGATGCCGCCTATTTCGCTGTATGCGGGAAACCAGAGCAGGGATATTTTTGAAATGTTATAATTAATTCCCAGACCGGCTATAAAAGAAAAATCCTTCTGAGTACCTGTTTCACCGAGGAAAAGATTACCCATCCTGATTGTTTCGGTGTAAGCAGGCCACGATGAACGCACCAAATGTACAGCAGGCGTTATGGTCCAACCATACCCGGGCGTTATGGACAGGGCAAGATAATACTGATCCTGCATGATCTTTTCGTTCCTGATCAGGTAATAATCAGAATAGAACCGACTGATCCGGTCCTGGAATTTTTGCAGGCGCGAATATCCATGAAAAAGCCTCATTCGTGTTCCCAATTCGTGTTCCAGGTTAAAGGTAAGTACGGAATATTGTGAAACAACAGAACCCGGATCATAAGAAGGCATCAGATTGGCTTGATGCAGGTCTTCCCTGGATTGATCGTTCAGTAAGCCGCCGTAAGTATAGTCGAGATTCACCGACCGGATCAATGCCGGGAATTTCATACCGGTAACTTTTTTTCGCGCAGGGGTCAGTTCCTGGTAACAGAGCGATGCGGCGTTTTTCCGGTTTAGGAACAAGCTGGCATAAAACAAATATTCCCTTGCAATGGTGTCTTCCGGGTTTTGTTTTACTGCTTTTTTGAAATGCCGTATGGAACCGGCATAATTTTTTTTATTATATTCCGCGGCCCCAACCCGTAATCTTAAATAGTAAAAATCAATACCCGATTTAAAAGCTCTTTTCCCTGTTTGGATCAGTTCGTTCCATGAAGACCTCATAAATTGCCCATAGGTAGCCGTATCCACCTGATAGCTGTTCAGGGACTGGGAAAAACACAAGGTTCCCGTTGTTAATAGAACCAAACCAAGGATCACTCTTTGCATCGTTTCAGGGATATTGATTTGTGTTTTGTTTCTTTGATCGTGTGTATACCCGAACGGTCTATTTCAATGTCAAAGCTGAAATGTAATTGGAGTTTTCCCAGGACTTTTTTCAATGTGCCGCTTTCTATCTGAATGCGGGAGGGAGAAATTTCATCATCCCTGTTCCGGTGCCGCGAAAAATATTCAGCGCTTAACCAGGTAAAGAAAGGAGCACTAAAATCATGAAGGGTCATTTTCCAGGTTTTATGGACCAGGTTGGCCGGGAAGGAATCCGTAATTTTCAAGTCCTGGTAGTATCCCTGAATTACCTTGTAAAGCGCATTTACAAAAAAGTAAAGGCCTGAGGATTTGGGGCCCTTGAATTTCGTGAAATAGAAGACATTGTTGGTATTGACAAAATATGCCATGGCACCGGTTTCAGCACAATGCAGGTAGGACTGATTGTATGGATCAGTGTGAATTTCAAAGGTCAACCTGCTTGATTTCCCTTTAGTATTGAACATGAAGCACAACCTTCTTCCCGGCACAAAATCAAAAGCTTCTTTTAACAGCTTATCCGAAGTGATCCTGGAGATTCGGTCGTTTTCTTCAGGATAGCCAAAGGATAAAAATTTACTTTTGTCCTTTCCATGTAAGATGTAGAAGGAAACAGGATATTTTCGGGTAGCAGAACCTATATAAGGTGTTTCCTGTATCTGAAAATGCAAATGGGGATAAGGAGAACGCCCCGAATTACCACACCGGGCCAGAACCTGACCTGTAGAAACCCTGTCCCCTGCACGTACATTAATGCTCCCCTTTTTCAAGTGGCTCAATTTTGAATATAAATGATCATCGTGTTTGATTATTACGGTGTTCCCCCAGTTTTCTTCAAGATTAATTTCACCCACCCGATTGTCTTTTACCTGGTCCTGAATGGTTTCAATGGTTCCCGGTCCGGGAGCCAGTATCTGACGACCATAGCAAAAATAGTCTTCATGCTTGTTACCCTCATTTTTATACTGTTTGTCATTACGTCCAAGGATTACGAAATCCCAGGCATAGCGCCACTCATCTTTATGGGTGTATTTTCCGTTAAATGCCTGTGAAACCGACCAGGTTCCGTAAAAAGGAAGAAGCAGTTGATGTTTTCCCTGCCCTTGAAAACGTTTCCGGTTCAGAAAATGATTGTAAAGGTTTTTTTCCGGGACAAATTCCTGTACGTACACTTCTTTTAAACCCTCAGAGGGATGTGTCCTGTATTTCAGCGCATACAGGTAAAGTAAAACAATTATATTAAATGGCAGAGAATAAACCGGCAGTCCAATGATGGACAACACACCGTTAAGACTAACTGTGACCAGTGCAACCACAGGGATCAGTATAACCACCCAAACATATGAACGAATGCCCGGTACAACAAAGTATCCACCTATGGCTATAGCGGTTAGAATGTAGTTGAATCCAATATAACTGTAATTCAGATCGGTAAGATCGGCACCAATAAATGTATAGAAAAGATAAGCTGAAAAAAATCCCAGGAAGGAAAGGGTCCAGGCAATCCGGGAATAGATCAGAATGCCAATGGAAATGATGACCCCGGAAAACACACTGAATTGAAAAAAAATGGCACCAAGGGAAATAAAATATATCCTCAATGTTCGTGGAATGGCCAAATGGTTCCACCATTCATAGATTTGCACGAGTTTATTGCCCCCGAGCATGTACAGATCGTTAAGCTTAAAGATTGCCCGCGTACTCAATCCAAGAGCATCAAACTGTGAAGCGGACAACAAAAGGGTCCATACACCAAAAAGGAATGGGATGCTGAGATAGGGCAAACCGTATTTAGTAAGTATTCCCTGGAATAAAAGGGTCACGAACAAAGTAAAAATACCGCCCAGGATAATGAGAAGCGTTAATTCAATACAAGGCTCATAGTTGATGCCCAGACCCAGGCCCACCAGAAGGGCATTGAATCCATAATGGCCCTCCCGGATCATATAGGCACTCATGCGCATCAGGGAGGCAACTAAATTGGCAGTAAGTACACTCAGCAGACCGTACAAACCTGTATATACATCAAAGAAGGTAACGAAGACCAGAATTCCGGAAAATAACAGATTTCTTGAGAAAAAAACCTGCGAATAACCGCGGGCAAGTGATTTCAGGAAAGTTATTGTTGTTAATTTTTCCTGCATGCAGCTTATTTAAGATGTTCCGGTAATACTTCCTTCGACAGAATGTCGTCAAGAGATTCTGCCTTCCGGATCACATGGGGTTGACCTTTCATATCGATCATCACTACATTAGGACGCAGGGTGATAAACTGCAGCCACTGAGTCATATTGTATGCACCGACTCTCTTGATAACATAATGATCACCTTTTTTTAGCAATGGGAACGAAACCGCTTCACGGATCACGTCAATATTCATGCACAGCGGACCGTAAATGCTCATGTCTTCCTGGTGTTCCGACACGGGTTGGGCCGGGTGGATCTCATGTTCATACCAGAAGGAAGTAAACAACAGGTTTACTCCGGTATCCACAATCGTTGATCTTCGGCCATCCGATAATCTTTTGTTGGCCAGGACCGTACCCAACAAGTATCCGGCATCATCGATCAGGGCCCGGCCGGTTTCCAGGATCAGTAAGGGCAGATTGTCGGGTTTAATATTGGAATTCAGCAGGGCGCCGGTAATTGCATCTGCATATTCATCGGGCCCGGGGACAATATCCGTGCCGGGCAGATAAGAACCTTTCAATGTGTTCCTGGAGGCAAACCCCCCGCCAACATCAATATAGCTTATCTTATGATCAAATTTGTCCATGATGCTGAATGCAAGATGTGCCAATTTTTCCGTGGCGATTTTGTAGGCATTGGATGTCAGCATGAAGGTGCCGATGTGGGTATGCAGTCCTGTCAACTCCATCCGTTTGTTATACATGATCCGGTTCAAAGCATCCCAGGCATCCCCGTTCTCGTAACTGAATCCAAAACGGTCCCATATGGGATAAACCCCGGTATCCATATTGACCCTGATGGCAACACGGGGTTTCTTCTCAGTCTTCTGTGCCAATTTGTCAATAGTGAACAATTCATCAAAATGATCGATGTGGATCAGGGAGTTGTTTTTAATGGCCAGATCCAGATCTTCCCCCGTCTTGTCCGGACCGTTGAATATAATATTGGATCCCTTGACCCCCAGGTGCAGTGCCTTTCTATATTCAAATCCAGACACTACCTCTGCCCATGAACCTTCCTGGTGAAAAACCCGGCAAACGGAATCCAGGTAGTTGGTCTTGTATGACCAGGCAAACTGAACTTTGGGATAACGGGAAGCGAACAGATCCTTAAACTCATTATAGGTTTCCCTGATAGTCTTTTCCGAAAGGACAAAAAGCGGGGACCCATACTGATCCAATAGTCCCTTTACCGATACATTATCAATATGGGTTATCGGTTCTATGCCTGTTTTAAGGCCGAACTTTTCGGGCATTCCCGTTGATAATTTTTTGATGTAGGGCCGCTCAAAAGGTAATTTATCCATGTGGTTTATTCTTTAGTATTCTCCTGTTGTTGATATGGCTTCAAAAGCTTTCAGGTCGCAGATCATATCGTATGAATAGCGAACAAACATTTTACCTGTATCATATTTGTTATAAGGCTCAATTTCCTTACCCAGGGCAAGCAAGACCAATGCTTCCGGTAAATTCTGCCCGGCTCCGACGGCAAGATATACCCAGGCCGGGATCCGGGGATTGATCTCGATTAGGTACAATTCGTCATCGGCATTTCTGATCAACTCCAGCTCCATCCCTCCGCGCCATTTGGTTTCGGCAATAACACGGTGGGTAAGGTCCAGCATGTTCTTGTCATCTACAGTGATTCCTCCCCAGGCCTTGCCTTTATCGGTAATATATTGTTTTCTCATGGGGACCGCGCCCACCGTGTTGCCATGACCGTCACCCAGGGCCACCACATTAACCTCGGTACCTTTAATGAATTCCTGAACAATGATGGGAAGGCCCCATTTGGCCATGATCTTATGGTAATACATTATTACCTGTTCATCATTATAAGCCGTATATGCATCATAAAACCGGCCTTTCACAAAAACAGGATATTCAAATTCTTTTTTAATCCTTGCGATATCCGAAAGATTAAAAAGCGAAATACTGTTGGGAACAGAAACTTTATACTTTTTGCCAAACTCGGGTAGGTTTTCTTTATGCCTTTCCTCTAACTGTTGCAGACCGGGCAGGAAAGTTTTTATCCCCATATTCGTTAACTGTGCAGAGGCTTTTATAAAGGTATAGAGCTCCGCATCAAAATTGGGGATGAGGAGATCGACAGAAGCTTTATTGTTAATTTCCCGGATGCGCTCCAATACGGCATTGGTTCCTTTCGAAGGATATGGTATCTGATAGGTTTTATCCACCAGTTCCCTGAGATAAATGCCGGGTTCAAGGCTCTCGTAAGCCAAACCTATTATATAGGGTTCCAGTACCTTTGATTCCCGGATGCCGCGTATGACCGGAATGCCCGGACCGGGATTATCCGTATTATTAAGTCCCGTTATAGCGATGTTGACCTTAATTTTCTTCATTTTCCTCGATAAGGTGGTATGTTCTCAGACTTGATGTGAAGTCGAGCAAATGACGGTCCAATGTTTCATGGTCAACATCATATTTATCCATCATAATGGACGTAAGCTCCTCCATTGATTTACCTTCCTGTTGTAAAGCAATAATATCCCGGCCAACCTGGTTCAGGGAAAATGACTCCCCGGTTGAGGGATTGAAAAGAAATCCGGAAGGACTGAGCGCTATATTATCTTTTATTTTCATTGAGATTATTATGAACGTATTCTATAAACATTACAAGGCACATATTGGTATAAACACACATGAACATCAATAAACCCCTATTATTAAACCTTAATCTATATTTATGAACCACAGTCTCTGTCTTCTTCGGTGAACAGGTCATCTCTCGTGATTCCATACTTTTCCTCTTTCTCAATATTACCATAGGGTTCAATATGGATCACAACGTCGTAGATATTATCAATGGCTTTGCGGATACTATACTCAACTTTTTGCCCGATCTCATGGGCCTTATAAACATTCTGGTCTCCATCCACTTCCAGGTCGATGGCCACCAGGTAAAACTTGGCGATCTTCCTGATCCTGATCCGGTGTGGATTATGGGCACCCGGAACCTGCTCCACGGCATGGATCACGGTACTGTACAAGCCGGGATCATCCACCCCGTCCATCAGATCCCGGTTGGTCTGCATGAAAATCTGAAATGCCACTTTCAAAATCCAGGCACTTACCAGCAAAGCTGCAACAGAATCAAGAATGGGCATCTCCAGGATAAAGGTGAAGAACAATCCGACCAGTACAGCAAGGGAAATAAGTACGTCATTTTGCATGTTCCGCGCGTTGGCCCGGAGCATTTCGCTCATACTTTTTTTCCCTCGGCTGTGAAGGTAACGGGCCAGTATGAATTTGGCGAGGATGGAAAAAATGGTCACGTGAATAGCAATTATACCAGGCATTTCCCGGGGCGTTCCTTCGATCAGGGCACCTGTGGTTGAAATGGCCAGTTGGGCCCCGGCAAAGGCAATCACAAAAGACAGGGCCTTGGTGGCCACGGTATCGGCTTTCAAATACCCATAAGGATATCGTTTATCCGGGGGCCTGGCAATAATTCTGGCCGTGAACAAGGTGATCAGGGAGGTGATGATATCACTTGCCGAGTCAATGCCATCGCCGATAACCGCCAAACTTCCGGAAATCAAACCGACAGAGATCTTAAGTGCAGCCAATAGGGCATTTCCGGCAATACTGATCCGGGAAGCCCGGATGATGGTTTTGGCAAAAGCATTCATACCTGCGAACTTAGAAAAAAAGAATATATGAATGTATTAATACCAGTTTTACTCCACGAATTTTCACCCACCCTCTATATCTCGCTCCCTAAAAATGTATACCAAGTGTCTAGCACGTTGTATACTTTCTTTAGGGGGTGGGGCGGGTGAATGAATTAAAAATGGAATGGGTAATTTCCTGTTCCTATAAGATGAATTTAAGTCAAATCGGTGATATTTAAGACTTTGCTGTTAATAACTTGTTAAAGCTCACGATATTGTGAAATCATGAATCTTAGAATCATATTTTTGCCCTTGCATGAATTATCTCAGGTACATATTGAACCTGTTTTTAATGGTACCATTCCTGATGGCATCGGCCGGCATAGGGATATATCTGCATCATTGCAATATGCAGAAAACATCACATGTATCCCTCACAGCCGTAGAATCCTGTTGCCTGCAAAACAGGGATGCTGGTCCGGATGATTGCTGTGACACCGGCCATAATAAAGAAAGTTTCAGCAATGATATCGAAAAGGATTGTTGCAACACCGACTTTGAATACTATAAAATAGAAAACGATTATAAAGTATCCCAGGAGAAAAAAACGGTCCCACCGGTTATCACTGTAAATAACCAATCACCCCGGGCCGATTTAGGAGCTCAGGCTTCTGTTCAGAAAAAAGGGAACGTCAACCATTATTTTCCCCCTGGATCCTCTTCTTCACCCATCTACATCCGGATTGCCCATTTACGCTTATGAGTTTCTGCACTGTCCTGCACCCCTGCAGGATTAGTCTGATTCTTTCCCCAATCCAGCTATTATAAATCGCATAAGTGTAAATTAACAATGAAAAAATTAATCCTTTTATTCAGTATCCTATTGTACCCGTTGACCCTCGTGAACCTGAATGCCCAGGAGCATGATCATGAACCGGGGGTCCATGGACGGGTGGTACAGCTCGGTGCCGACGGGGAAAAGATCCCCCTTGAATTTGTAAATGTATATTGGCTCGGAGCGACCAGGGGAACCATCACCGGTAAAGACGGTCATTTTCACCTGCCCGGGCGCCGTGAAAGCGAAGCAAAACTTGTCGTCAGCTACATTGGCTTCGAAAATGATACCATTGCGGTTCCCGGCGGCACGGATCATTTTGAGATCCTCCTTGAGAAGGCCCGGGAGATAGAAGAAGTAGTTGTTGCCAAAAGGCTGGGGGGGACCATGATCTCAAGGATTCAACCCATGCAGATCTCCACCATCACCGAAAAGGGCTTGCAAAAGCTTGCCTGTTGCAACCTTTCGGAGAGTTTTGAGAACAGCGCCACGGTTGATGTGGGCTTCAGCGACGCGGTAACCGGTTCGAAAAAGATACAGATGCTTGGACTAGACGGAGTCTACAGCCAGATGATGTTTGAAAATATTCCCATACTCCGGGGCCTGGAGGCCGCTTACGGACTCAGTCATATACCCGGTACCTGGATGGAATCCATACAGGTTTCCAAAGGCACCGCTTCGGTGATGAACGGCTATGAGTCCACCACCGGACAGATCAATCTGGAATACCGGAAGCCCCAGGATTCCGAACCTCTATACGTCAACCTGTATGGAAACAGCAAAGGACGCCTGGAGGCTAATTTTCACAGCGCTGTTCCGGTGGGGGAGAAATTAGCAACTATGCTGCTGGGACATATCTCGATGACAGGAACCAAACACGATAAAAACCAGGACGGATTCCTGGATATTCCACTCTCCCAACAGATAAATCTTTTTAACCGGTGGAAATATACCGGGGAACGTTCCAGTGCTCAATTCGGACTGTCTTATCTGGATGAAACACGCGACGGGGGACAGGTTGATTATGATCATGATGAAGATATCAGGACCAACGGTTTGTACGGGACCAGTATACACTCCAGGAGGTACCATGCCTATGGTAAATACGGGATCAGCTATCCCTCCAAACCCTATCAAAGCATAGGTTTTATAGGATCATTCACCCGGCACGAACAGGATTCCTATTTTGGGAATAACGATTATACGGGTGAGCAGACCAGCGGGTATTTCAACATGATCTACCAGGGGATCCTGGGAACCACGGCTCATAAGATCAACGGAGGTTTCAGTTTTACCTATGATCATATTATGGAAAGCTATGACAGTCTGAGCTTTGACAGGCAAGAGTATGTCCCGGGCATATTCGGGCAGTATACCTATTCCGACCTGGAAAACTGGACCGTGATAGTGGGCATACGCCTGGATTATAATTCGCATCACGGACTCTTGTATACACCCAGGCTGCATAGCAAATACGATTTCGATGAAAACACCATTCTGCGCGCTACCCTGGGTAAAGCTTACCGCTCACCCAACATCTTTTCTGAAAACCAGCGTTACCTGGTAAGCTCCAGGAACATGATCATTCAGGAAGAACCTGAGATCGAAGAAGCCTGGAACATGGGATTGAACCTGACCCGTCATTTTCCCCTGGCCGGGCAGAGGGAAGCCGTATTCAGCGTGGATTTTTACAGGACCCGGTTTGTAAAACAACTTATCGTTGATGCCGACCAAAGTGCACGGGCCGTATACTTTTATAATCTTGACGGTACATCCTATTCCAATGCCTTGCAGGCAGATTTCCTCGTGCAGCCCCTGAACGGCCTGGAAATTAACCTGGCCTACCGGCTGAACGATGTACATGCCACCTACAATGGAGCATTGAAAGAAGTTCCCCTGGTGGGCAGGCACAAGGGATTGTTTTCCCTTGGTTATGCAACCCGGTTTGAAATCTGGCAGGTGGATTTTACCGGTCAGTGGACCGGCAGCGCGCACCTGCCCAATACCGGGGATAATCCACCGGAGTATCAGCGGGGTAAAAGATCGCCCGACTTTTTCATGATCCATGCCCAGCTGACCAGGCGTTTTAAGCATTTTGATGTCTATGCGGGTGGTGAAAACCTCCTCGACTTCAGGCAGGAGGATCCCATTGTTGCAGCAGACGATCCCTTCGGGGAATATTTCGATGCCTCCATGATATGGGGTCCGCTGAGCGGAAGAATGTTCTACGCGGGATTAAGAATAAGTATTGAATAATCATTAAAAAAGATAAACGATGAAAACACTAAGCTTGATTATGTTTTTGGGACTCATAATGTCGGTCCAGACCCTCGAAGCCCAAACCGGTAAGTTCAAAGAGATCAAAATAAAGACCTCGGCACAATGCGAGATGTGCAAAGAAACCATTGAAGAAGCCATGGCCTTTGAAAAAGGGATTAAATCCGCGGAGCTGGATCTGGACACAAAGATGCTTACGGTGAAGTATAAACCCCAAAAGACCGACCCGAAAACCATAAAGAAAGCCATAGCCAGGGAAGGCTATGATGCCGACGAGGTCAAAACCGACCCGAAAGCTTATGAAAAGCTGGAAGCGTGTTGTAAGAAGCCGGAAGACCGTTAGCCCTTCGGGCGGTCTGGAGCCCTTCGGGTAGTTGAAATTCGCGTGGGGCGGGAGTAAGTTTTTCCATGAAATCTGGTTATGGAATGGTTATTGTGTTATATTTGTCCTATCAAATATATAGGACAAAATTAACAAATATGATATGAACATCATAAAAACAAAAGTGATTCCGGCTTTGATATTTGGCTTGATCGGACTGCAGGTCATACAAGCGCAGGTATCCTATAAGTTCATAAAGGAAGGATCACTGATCCGGGTTACCGGTACATCCACGATCCACGATTGGGCCATGGAAGCAAAGGATCCTGACGGGGTGGTGCAATTTAAGATCGACAAAAACACGCTCGCCGGAATAAAGGATCTTCATGTTACCATCCGGTCCGACAGGATCCTCAGTGATAACCGGATCATGAACAACAAAACTCATGAAGCCCTTGCTGCAAAAAAACATCCTGAAATTATTTTCCACCTGAACGAAGTAAAAGGGTTCAAAATCGAAGACAGAAAAATATCGGGTCAGGTGACGGGAACACTCAGGATAGCAGGCAAGAGCAGGGAAATATCCCTCCCTTTCACAGGGATATATAAAGGTGAAGAAATAAAGATAATGGGGAATAAGATACTCAACATGTCTGATTTCGGTATCGAGCCCCCGACGGCCATGCTGGGAACCCTGAAAACAGGCGACAAGGTGGCAGTAAATTTTGTGACCACCTGGAGACAGCAGGATCAGGGTACCGCGTACCTGAAAGAAAAACAAAATAAAAAATAGCAACAATCATGATTAAAAAAATATTCATTTTAACCATATTATCATTTGTAGCATTAATTGTTAGTGCACAGGAATTTGAAGAGGCAAAGCTGGATCCGGATAGCTTCGAAAAACTCAAGGTCCGGGTGGGCGCCGATTTTGCCCTGCAGTTCCAGGGATTGGACCATAGTGCCGACAGTACCCTGATCCCATTGGGCAGGAACGTGAACCTGCCAACGGCCAACTTCAATATAAGTGCCGATCTCGCCCCGGGGATACAGGTCAATCTGATAACCTACCTCTCATCCAGGCATCATCCTGAAGCCTGGGTAAAGGGAGGATACCTTCTGATCGACCGTCTGCCCTTTATCAATTCTGATTTTCTTAACCGGATCATGGAGATTTCCACCCTTAAAGCGGGGGTTATGGAGGTCAATTACGGGGATGCCCATTTTCGCCGTTCGGATAATGGCAGGGTGATCGACAATCCCTTTGTCGGGAACTATGTAATGGATGCTTTTACAACGGCTCCGGCCCTCGAAGCCATGATGAGGACCAGGGGATGGACCGTGCTGGGAGGAATTTCGACAGGTAGTCTCAGACCCGATCTGGTCCGCTACAGTTCTTTTAGCGACCGTTATACCTCCTATAACATCGGGGAAGAGCTGGCAGTATACACCAAGCTCGGTTATGACAAACAATTCAGTGAAGACTTCAGGATCCGGGGTACGGTTTCAGGCTATTATAACGGGAATCATCATTTTGGATCCCTGTATTATGGCGACCGGGCCGGTTCCAGGTATTACCTGGTTATGAACCGGCAAACCGGAAGTTCCGATGATGTGGATCCTTCACAGAATCATACTTCGAGCCGCTGGGGTCCGGGCTTTACAGACAAAAACCAGGCATTTATGGTCAACCTGTTTACCCGCTTCCATGGATTGGAATTTTTCGGCACCTATGAACGTACAGCAGGTACGGGTGCTTTTAGCGGTGCCGAATACGGGTACAGCCAGTTTGCAGCCGAACTGATTTACCGTTTCGGCAACAGGGAACAATTCTATGGCGGTGGAAAATTAAATAAGGTTTCCAACGACAAGGACCAGGATATTTCGAGGTTTCAGATCGGAGCAGGATGGTTGATAACAGAGAATATCATTTTCAAGGCTGAATATGTCAACCAGGGTTATAACAATTTCAGTGATTACGGACAGGATGCAGGCTTTAACGGACTTATGCTTGAAGCCGGCATTTCCTTTTAATGCATATGAGCAGACTTATCAAGCCTATATCGTTAATTCTGCTGCTGTTAGGGTTCGGTACCGCCTCCAACGCGGATAAACCCGCCGGCAGGGAACCCTCGTGTGCAGCTTTTATCCGGATTGAAGGCAATACCAATTTGAACACATTCGAATTGATGTATTCTTTCCGTGACGAATCGGTCGTGTTGCATTCATCCTCCGGATCAACCCCCGCTGATCTGCAAAAGATCAAGATCCCCGTGAGGGATTTCCGTGGCGATTCCAAAGCCATGGAAAGGGATTTTCATCAACTGGTCAAATCGGAACAACATCCTGCCATAGTAATTGACTTCAAAGGATTCCGTGAATTGAATTCCAGGGAAGGCAATTACATGGCCATGGTCAACATCACCATGGCCGGTATAACACGGTCCTATAGCATACCGGTACGCATCCACTCACACCGGGAAGGGAGCCTCTGCCTCCAGGGGAAAAAAGCAATCAGGATCACGGATTTTAACCTGCAACCTCCCGAAAAGTTCTTCGGTTTGGTCGAAGTCCGCGATTATATCCATATCGATTTTTCTTTTAATTTTATACCCGACAAACCCAGGAATTTCCTCAGTACCAATGAAATTCAATACTAAAGTCAGATATGGTTTGCGTGCCATGGTCGAAATAGCGATGGCTGAACAGGAGCGGGGCGTATTTCAAAAAGACATTGCCCGGAACCAGGATATATCGGTCCGGTATCTCGACCACATCATAGCATCCTTGAAAGCAGCAGGATTGATACGCAATGTCGCCGGGAAAAACAGTGGCTACAGGTTAAACCGTTCACCGGAAGAGATTACTGCTTACGATATATACCAGGCTTTTGAATATGAATTGGAGATCAACGAGTGCGTGGGGAAAGATTATCGTTGTGAGCGCTACAAAATCTGTCCAGTAAGAGATTTCTGGACCGGCCTGAACGAGTTGATGGTCGATTACATGCAATCCCATACCCTGGAGGATCTGCGCGAGAAACAAGAGATACTGACTTCAGAGGTCTGACCCCACCCCGTGCTGTTAAATGTCTGTTAAATATAGTTTTACAGAAAAAATTTTCATAAATAAGTTATATTTTCGATTCAAATGAAAACCGTTCGAAACATTGCAGGCCTTCTGGCAATGATTCCCTTCCTGATAAGTGCAACCGGGGTTGGGATTCATAGCCATATTTGCAAGAACCTGGAAACTGAATACACGGGGTTCTTCTCACATCAGTCATGCTGCAATACAACGGATGATGAGCTCCTGTCCTGTTGTCAAAATGAAGGATCGAAGCCGGACAACACATGCACTATCAAAGAAGAAGTTTGCTGTTCCGGGGACTATCACTATTTGAAACTGGATGATGAATACCAGGTACAGCGGGAAGAAAATAAAATACCCGTGATCAGGATAAGTGATCAGCATCAAATCTCAATTATCTTACAATGTCCTTTAAGCTGCGGTCAGGACTTTTTTGTAAGTAAATCCCCCCGGATGCATTAAAAATACCTCCTTATCTTCTGAATGCTCAATTACGCTTGTAGACCGCCCGTGTAAGCATCATTAAATGATGATGTTTTGCCACATTATGCTGTGGTATCGGGTTTCGGTTTATAATTGATTACCAGCGGTTTGATTTGTTTGGAATCCATCTTGCTGTACCTGGCTTAACAATCGGTATCATCCGGCCGGGCTCAGCAGCTCACCATATCAATTGAATTGAGTCACGTTAAACAGATTTATCAGGTTTTTTCTTGAAAACAGGTTGGTCACCTATATTTTATTATTCAGCTTCATTGTTTGGGGTATTGTAACCGCACCTTTTAACTGGGATATCGGAATTATTCCCCGTGATCCGGTTTCTGTCGATGCCATCCCGGATATTGGTGAAAACCAACAGATTGTTTATACCGAGTGGCCCGGACGTTCACCACAGGATGTAGAGGATCAGATATCTTATCCTCTGACGACTGCATTGCTGGGCATCCCGGGCGTTAAAGATATACGCAGCAATTCGATATTCGGGCCTTCGAGTATTTACATAATCTTTGAGGAAAATGTTGAATTTTACTGGAGCCGGACACGGATTCTCGAAAAACTGAATTCTTTGCCGGCCGGAACCTTACCCAAGGAAGTTACACCCGCATTGGGCCCGGATGCTACCGCACTGGGTCAGATTTATTGGTATACCCTCGAAGGGAGAGATAGTGAAGGAAATCCGGCAGGAGGATGGGATCCCCATGAACTGAGGACCATTCAGGATTTTTATGTGAAGTATGCCTTATCCTCAGCCAGGGGTATTGCCGAGGTGGCGTCAATCGGGGGTTTTGTCAAAGAATACCAGGTGGATATCGATCCGGCAGCTATGCGTGCACAAGGTGTGAATGTGCACCAGATAATGAAAGCAGTCAAAGAGAGTAACCTGGATATTGGGGCCCGTACCATTGAATTCAACCGGGCCGAATAACTGGTACGATCACTGGGATACATCAAATCACTTGAGGATATTGAGGAAAGCGTCGTTACGGTGCGCAACAATGTTCCTATCCGGGTCAAGGATGTTGCAGTGGTTAACTACGGTCCTGCAACCCGGCGTGGCGGACTCGATAAAGGAGGGGCAGAAGCCGTTGGAGGTGTTGTGGTGGCAAGATATGGAGCCAATCCTCTGGATGCGATCAACAATATCAAAGAGAAGATATCTGAAATTTCCCCCGGATTGCCGTCCAAGACCCTGGAAGACGGGTCAACCTCAAAAGTAGCCATTGTACCATTTTACGACCGTACCGGCTTGATAAAAGAAACCCTGGGAACTCTGGAATCTACACTGACCGAGGAGGTTATTATCAGTATTATCGTTGTCATTTTACTGGTTCTGAACCCCAGGGCTTCCATCCTCATTTCCGGTCTGCTACCCCTGGGGGTTTTGATGACCTTTATTACCATGCGTTATTTTAAGGTCGATGCCAATATTGTTGCCTTATCGGGTATTGCTATTGCCATCGGGGTTATGGTGGATGTAGGGGTGGTATTTACTGAAAATATTCTCAGGCACTTGAATTTGCCTGAAAACCGGGGAGCACAAGGAAAAAAACTGATCCATGTAATCTACGAAGCAACCACAGAAGTAGGTTCTGCCGTATTAACCGCATTGCTGACCACTGTGGTCAGTTTCCTTCCGGTATTTGCCATGCAGGCAGCAGAAGGTAAATTATTCAAATCTTGAAATGATCGTTAATCATGCACGAACCGTAAAGCAGGCTCTGGACCGGGTCGATATGAATCTGCTGGGAAAAGAAGCCCATATCCGGTGGATGAAATATCTGAAAAACATGGAAAATCCCTTAGAAACAATCCTTGACAGTGAGAATATTGAGGACCAGCGTGCCGCTTTCGCATCATTTAACCTCTCATGGTATAAAGCTGTTAAAGAATTCGGTCTCAAAGAACAGACGGTTTACTACCAGTACTGCCCCATGGCCATTGGGAATAAAGGAGCTTACTGGTTCAGTAATGACAAACAGATCAACAATCCCTATTTCGGAGATGCCATGTTACGTTGCGGAGAAACTCACGAGACTCTGGAATATTAATTAGGGTATAGAAAAATAAATAGTGACTCAAATTGCAAAACATGCTGATAAAGACAATATTCATATCGGTTATTATTGTAGCAATTATCATGCTGGCATTGGGTATAAAAATGCTCTTCAATTCCAATGCAGAATTTTTTGTTCATTCCTGTGCTCTTGAAGATGGTAGTTTTAATAAGGAAGGAGCCTGCTCAAAATGTCAGTTGAAAGATCTTGCTGACTGTCCTGAAAAAGTGGATAAATCAGAAGAATAATGGATTAGTTTATTGCAATATTAAAAAAGTATTCAGTCATGAAACTAATTAAAGCATATATAAGACATCGTAAAACAGAAGAAGTCTATAATGGGCTTGAGAAATCAGGGTATTGTTGTATGACCTGGGTTGAATGCGAAGGGACGGGACAGTACACCGGTCATGAAAAAGAGCACATTAGTGAAAAGTACCCATTTGCCAATGCTTACCGGGTGATAAAACTTGAAATCCTGGCCGCGGATCATGATGTACAGGACATAATTAAAATTATAAAAGAAAACGGGCGTACCGGCTACCAGGGGGATGGAATGATTATTGTTTCCCCTGTCGATGAAGTATACAAAATACGAACAGATGAGGTGGGGGTTCAATATATTTGATCCGAAATATGTTTAACCAAAATAAAATCAGAATTATGGCTTACTATTATTCTAAAAAACTAAATAATGCTGATTTCGATGAAACCATCGAGAAAGTCACAGAAGCACTAAAAGAAGAAGGATTTGGTGTGCTTACTGAAATTGATGTGCAGCAAACCCTGAAGAAAAAACCCGACGTTGATTTCAGGAAGTACAGGATCCTGGGGGCCTGCAATCCTCCCTATGCCCATAAGGCATTACAGGCGGAGGATAAAGTCGGGACCATGCTGCCCTGCAATGTGATCGTCCGGGAAACAGGGGATAATACCATAGAGGTGGCTGCCGTTGATCCCGTAGCTTCCATGGCGGCCATCGAAAACCCGGATCTGGAAGCAATAGCGATTGAGATAAGGAATAAACTCAGATCGGTGATCGATAGCCTGGCCTGATCCGGATCCCGCCCATTATCAGCCTGGTAATTTTCTTCCGGGTTAATTGTGGATATCGGTGTATAACTGGTGGAAAGTGGGTAATAAATTCGACACTTCCTGTTTCAGATAGTCCCGATTTCCTGTTGGCACAGTTTTCCCGGTATTTTATCAGAAAAAATGGATTATGGACGAAATTACTTTACTCAGTGGATGGCTCCAGGGTAACTGGATCTGGTTCTTAGGGGCACTGATCATTCTGGTACTGGCAGTACTGATCATGTATCTCTTCAGCCGCCGGCACAGGAAAGAACAACTTACCCCTTTAAACAACCTGGAGCAGCTTTATCACAAGGAAAGGATCACGGAAGACGAATTCCGGGCCCGCCGGCAAAAATTGCTTGAAAAACAGCAAAAACAGGAGGAACAGGAAAAAACGAACTGAAAAACAAAAAATTTTATGATTATGGATACACCACGGAATACTTTAAACGACATACAGAACTTTCTCGGAAAAGACAAGGATAATCTGCTTGAGTACCGTTCCGAAACCCTCGGCAAGGATCATTTACATCAAACCGGGCCTTCCCATGTTGATGCAATCTTTGGAAACAGCGACCGGAACCCCCGGGTTTTAAGGAATCTTTCCCTGATATACAATACAGGAAGACTCGGGGGAACGGGGTATTTATCCATATTGCCCGTAGACCAGGGGATCGAACATACCGCCGGGGCTTCTTTTGCCCCGAATCCCGAATATTTCGATCCGGAGAATATCATCCGGCTGGCCATTGAAGGGGGATGCAATGCCGTGGCGACAACCTTGGGCGGACTTGCCCTTCATGCCCGGAAATATGCTCATAAGATCCCCTTTGTGGTCAAGATCAACCACAATGAACTGCTGACCTATCCCAATAAATACGACCAGGTGATGTTCGGTTCCGTGGAAGAAGCATGGAACCTTGGAGCTGCAGCAGTAGGAGCTACGGTCTATTTTGGTTCCGGGGAATCGAACCGGCAGCTGGTAGAGGTTTCGGCTGCATTCGAACGGGCCCATGAACTGGGTATGGCTACCATACTCTGGTGCTATACGCGCAACAGTGCATTCAAAAAAGAAGGTACGGATTATCATACTGCAGCGGACCTTACCGGACAGGCCAATCACCTGGGTGTAACCATCAAGGCCGACCTGATCAAACAAAAACTGCCCGACAAAAACAAAGGATTTGAAGCCATTGGATTCGGGAAAGTACACGAAGACATGTATAAAAAATTGTCTTCCGGCCATCCCATCGATCTGTGCCGGTACCAGGTTATTCATTGCTACATGGGTAAGATCGGCCTGATCAATTCAGGAGGAGCCTCAGGAGAATCCGACTTTGCCGATGTGGTAAGAACGGCCGTGATAAACAAACGTGCCAGCGGTTCGGGCTTGATCACCGGCCGAAAGGCTTTCCAGAGGCCCTTTGAAGAAGGGGCTAAATTACTCAACCTGGTTCAGGATGTCTACCTGCTGGATGAGATTGATCTGGCGTAAAATATAGTATGCACCATCATGAAGGGATGCATTAAAATTGGAGAAAACAATTAAAAACTGGAGGAGCATGTTATGCATTTTTTTAACGGACACGGATGGGGCATGGGATGGGGCTGGATCATCGGCCTGGTCCTTCTTGTGGTCCTGATACTTTTCATTGTGAAACTTGCAAATCAAAGCAACAGGATGCCCCGATCCCCGGAAAAATCCCCGCTGGATATCTTAAAGGAGCGTTATGCCCGGGGTGAGATCGATAAAGAGGAATTCGAACAACGCGAGAAAGATCTGAGTTGATCTGAAAATTTTTGAAATGCACGACCATACGGAAAAGCACGACAAGCATAAAGACCACCAGGCCCATAAAAAACATCAAGAGTCAGGGCATGATCATGCTTCACATGACCACGGCGGCCACCATGCCATGATGATCCGGGATTTTCGCGGGCGTTTCTTTGTCTCGTTAGCCCTTACCATACCCATCCTTGTGCTATCGCCCATGATACAGGAGCTCCTGGGGTACCGGCTGGATGTTCCCGGCGGGGAATATATTTTATTTGCCCTGTCCACAACCGTGTTTTTTTACGGGGGTTGGCCCTTTTTAACCGGACTGCTAAGCGAACTGAAAGAAAAGAGACCGGGTATGATGACCCTGATCGCCGTGGCCATAACGGTGGCCTGGGGTTACAGTACAGCCACTACTTTCGGACTGGAAGGTAAAAAATTCTTCTGGGAGCTGGCTACCCTGATCGATATAATGCTGCTGGGACACTGGATCGAAATGAAGTCGGTGATGGGTGCCTCCCGTTCACTGGAAAAACTCGTGGAAATGATGCCCCGTGAAGCGCACCTGATCGATGAAGACGGGAACACAAAGGAGGTTTCCATTGAAGAATTGAATAAGGACCAGGTCGTTTTAATCAAGCCCGGCGAAAAAATCCCGGTTGACGGTAAGATCATCGAGGGAAAGAGCCAGGTGAACGAATCCATGATCACCGGGGAGTCCAAACCGGTAGCAAAGGAGACCGAAGATAAGGTGATCGGCGGAACGATCAACGGGAACGGGTCCCTGAAGGTCAAAATTGAAGAGACCGGAGAAAACGCATACCTCAGTAAAGTTATCGATCTGGTGAGGGAGGCACAGGAAAAAAAATCAAGATCCCAGAACCTGGCCGACCGGATCGCTTTTTGGCTGACCATCATAGCACTGACCGTAGGGATCGGAACCCTGACCGTGTGGCTGATCCTCGGACAACCCTTTGTATTTGCCCTGGAACGCATGGCCAGCGTGATGGTGATCACCTGTCCCCATGCCCTGGGATTGGCCGTACCGTTGGTGGTGGCCATTTCTACCACCCTGTCCGCGCAGAACGGTCTGCTGATCCGTAACCGCACGGCATTTGAAAATTCAAGGAAGATCAGCCTGCTGGCCTTCGACAAGACCGGAACCCTGACCAAGGGTGAATTTGGCGTTTCCCGGATAGGGTCCCTGGATGAAGATCTTAAAGATAAAGAGATACTTCAGTTGGCAGTTTCCCTGGAATCCCGGTCGGAACACCCCCTTGCGGCGGGGATCCTGGAAAGAGCCGAAAAGGATGATGTCAGGATTAAGGAAGTGAATGATTTCAATGCCATCAGCGGTAAAGGAGTGGAAGGAACGATCGGGGGAACCCGCTACATGGTTGCCGGTACGGGATATCTGAAAGAAAAGAATATTGAACTTCCGGAAAGCACCAAAGAACAAGAAGGAGAAACAATTGTTTATATGTTGAAAGAAGGCCGGATCATAGGCTTCATCACCCTGGCCGACGAAATAAGGCCGGAATCGGATGATGCAGTGAAGAAACTCAAAGACCAGGGCATTAAGGTGATCATGATGACCGGGGATCAGGAAAGTGTAGCGAAAAAGGTCAGTGAAGAACTCGGTCTGGATGATTATTACGCGGGTATTCTTCCGGAGCAGAAACAGGAGAAAGTGACAGAATTTCAGGAAAAAGGAGAATTTGTTGCCATGACCGGAGATGGCGTGAACGACGCTCCCGCGCTGGCTACGGCAGATATCGGCATCGCCGTCGGATCGGGTACGGATGTTGCGGCAGAGACCGCGGACATCATCCTGGTGGAAAGCAACCCGCGGGATATAGCCAATCTGATTTTATTTGGCAGGAAGACCTATAATAAAATGGTTCAGAATTTTATATGGGCAACGGGCTATAATGTAGTGGCCATTCCCCTGGCTGCAGGCGTTCTTTTCAGCGCCGGCATCCTGATCTCACCGGCCGTTGGAGCTTTGCTGATGAGCGCCAGCACAGTGGTGGTAGCCTTCAATGCCCAATTGTTAAGAAGACATTTGAAAAAATAATAAACCAATCCAATTTTTTATTAATCTTTAAATATCAAAAATTATGGCAATCCAGGAATTAATCAACGGACTCAATGAACAGTTAAACCGAGAAGTTTCCACTTTCCTTCGGTATATGCTTCAGGCCGCTACCATCAAGGGAGCAGAATTTGAACCGGTTCGGCAGATGTACCTCGAGGAAGTTCAGGACGAAGTGGGACACGCTCAATATCTCTCCAATCAGATCGAGATGCTGGGCGGAACGCCAAAACTCGATCCCGACCTGACCCGTCCTCCTGGGGATGTTCGTGAAATGCTGAAGAACGATGCCGAACAGGAGGTTAATGATGTTAAAAATTACATGCGCCTGGCCGAACTCGCCGGGAAGGAAGGATTTTTTGCCCTGAAACTGCAAATGGAAGAACAGGCCGCTGACGAGGACGAACATGGACAGGAGATGAGGAGACTGTTGTCGTAGAATTTTAGTAATTGGTGGATATTAAAAAAGGTATTTGTGGTAATTGATGGTTATTTATTGATATTTGTTGTAGAACAATCAATTACCACCAATTACAATAAATATCTTTCTCCAGAATTAATGATCCAGATTAATTTCCTGGATCCTGCCCACCATACTCATACCCGACTTCTTCAATCCTGGATTTGACCTCATCCAGGTTGATATCTTCTCCTTCCAGCACCAGCCGGTTGGCAACGATATCCGCTTCAGCCGATTCTACACCTTTCACCGACCGGGCGGCGTTCTCGACATTGGCCTTGCAATGATTGCAGGTCATGCCGTTGACGATCACGTTCATGCTTTTCATGTCCAGACTTAGTTTGTTTTCTGCCTCCTCTGGGTGTCGGAACCAGGACAGGATTTTTGATTTGTATTTGTTCCACAGGCCATTGATCAATAAAAGCCCCAGCAAAACCGAGGATGCGATCTGCAACCAGCGGGGCAATATCCCATGGGCATGCTCACCTCCATGAATTTGGTGAATGGCCCGGGTGAACCATTCCTTTGGGAGGAACTGGTTGGTCACGAACCCGAACAGCAGGGCCC
Source organism: uncultured Bacteroidaceae bacterium (assembly GCA_964420035.1). Classification (GTDB taxonomy): domain Bacteria; phylum Bacteroidota; class Bacteroidia; order Bacteroidales; family SM23-62; genus CAYQQR01. The sequence goes on from CAYQQR010000001.1 coordinate 82,352, forward strand.
CGGTGATGATCGAAAACAGGTAGACCAGCAGGGTTTTTCTTCCCATAACCTTACCGATTACGGTCATGGTGGCCGCGTTGGTAGCCGGTCCGGCCATCAGGAATACAATAGCGGCCCCGGGAGAAAGACCTTTCAGCATCAGGGCAGCGGCTATGGGTACCGATCCCGTGGCACATACATACAGGGGTACGGCAGCCACCAGCACCAGCAGCATCTCCAGCCAGGGATTGCCCAGGTACAGGGTAAAGAAATTATCCGGGACAAGGACGGAGATCAGGGCCGCGATCAGCAGACCAATAAGCAGCCACTGGGCAATGTCTTCAATGAATTCGACAAAAGCATAGCGAATCATACCCCGCGGGGAACGATCCTTGTTTGCATCCTGCTCCATGTCTTGCTGAAGGGCAGATTCAGCATTCTTTTCTTTCTTGTCCGTGAAATTAGAAACGATACCTCCGTAAATTCCCGTGATGAATGCGATGATGGGTTTAATGATGGCCATGGGTAAACCAAGAAGCGAATAGGTGACCAGGATAGAGTCGATACCGGTCTGGGGCGTGGAGATCAAAAAGCTAACCGAGGATCCCTTGGATGCACCGGAGCGGTAAAAAGAAATACCCGTGGGAATTACACCGCAGCTGCAAAGGGGAAGGGGAACCCCGATGACCGAAGCGTTCAATACCGAGATCCGGTTTTGCCGCCCCAGGTAACGGTACACCTTCTTTTTTGGGAAGTAGATATAGAGTATCCCGGCAAACAAAAATCCCAGCAAAAGATAAAAGGACATTTCATGGCCTATGCTTACCAGGTCCCTGAAAAATATGTTCACATATTCCAACATCACTACAAGCCTTCGTCATTGATCATACTCTTATTATCGCCACAACCGTATTCAAGTTGCAAGGTAACATGATGAACACTATATTTTTCAACAAGCATTTCCTCGATTTGTTCCCTTATCTTTTCCGCTTCACTGATTCGTATATCGCGGGAGAGATCAATATGAGCCTCAAAATGCACCTGCTGATCGGTCAGTTTCCATGCATGGATATGGTGGATGTTTTTGACGTCTTTTATTTTCTCCACGGTGGTTTTGATATTGTTTAAATCAAGATCCCGGGGTGTAGTTTGCATCAGGATACCAAAACTTTCCTTGATGATCTTAATGGCTTCATAAAGGATATATATCCCGATAAATATGGTGACCAAAGGGTCAATCCAGTATAGATTGAAGAAAAGGATTAAAATACCCCCGGCGATAACAGCAATAGAAGATAAGGTGTCCCCGAGCAGGTGGAGATAAGCTGCTTTAACATTGATGTTGCTGGAAGAATCGGCATGCAGAAGAAGCACGGCGACAAGGTTGGCCAGAAAACCAACGGTAGCAACTCCCAGCATGATCCCTCCTTTAATTTCGGATGGCTCAACAAAGCGACGATACGCTTCAATGAACAGGTAGATGGTTATAACGATCAGTACCACCGCGTTGAGCAGTGCCGCGATGATCTCAACGCGCTTGTACCCGAAAGTACTTACCGGACTGGATTTTATTTCCGCGATCCGGTTGGCGACATAAGCCAGAAAAACTGCAATGGTGTCCCCAAGATTATGCAGGGCATCCGATAGCAGAGCCAGGCTGTTACTCAACAGTCCTCCAATGACCTCGGCAATGGTAATGATAAGGTTCAGGAGTGTGGCCCAGAGAAGGCGTTTTCTCCTGATAGGATTCTTCTTGGTTGAACTTTGAGCGTGCATGATCAAAGATCGATTCTCAGGGGATGAACAATAATAAACTAAGAGCCATGACCGCCATTCCGGTAATCAAACCGTATACCGAAAGGTGATGATGTCCATATTCCCTTGCTGTGGGAAGGAGTTCGTCAATGGATATAAAGACCATGATGCCGGCTACTCCGCCAAACAAAAAGCCCATGACACTGTCGTTAAAAATAAAATAAAGCAGGAAATAACCGATCAGCGCACCAAGCGGTTCTGCCAAACCGGAGAGGAATGACAGCAGGAAAGCTTTTCTTCTTTTTCCGGTAGCATAATAAATGGGAATGGATACGGCAATGCCTTCAGGTATGTTGTGAATGGCAATGGCAATGGCGATAGGAATGGCAATCTTCACGTCTGCCAGCCCGGCTGCAAAGGTGGCCAACCCTTCCGGGAAATTGTGAATGGCAATGGCCAGGGCAGTAAATAAACCCACGCGCATCAAACCCTGACGGTTGATGAAAGACTTGCCCTTGCTGTCAATTTCTTCAACCCGGTGTATTTCATGTGGATTGTCATATTCGGGAATGATATGATCAATCAGGGCAATCAGGATCATCCCTGCAAAAAATGAGATAACTACAAGCCAGTTGCCCAGGGATTCACCATGTGTCAGGGTCAGCAAATCCCTGGATTTCTTGAGTATCTCGGCGAAGGAAACATAGATCATTACGCCTCCCGAAAATCCCAAGGCCGCGGAAAGGAACCTGGTGCTTGTCGACTTGGTGAAAAAAGCCAGAGCGCTTCCTATTCCGGTAGATAAACCGGCAAATACAGTAAGTCCGAAAGCCAACCAAAAATTGTCTGCTTGCATGTTTCCCCGCCCTCCTTTAGCTTATTTTCGAGCTGCAAAATAAATGCTTATTTGTGATTTTTTCAATTTCTGAGAACCTTAATCCAGGAACGCAAACGTTTTTCAGTTAATTCAGGCTGATTGACTTCATCCAGCGGCAGGCCGACAAACTTTCCATCACGCAGGGCAAAGGATCTTTCAAAACGGTACCCTTCAGAAGGGATGTTCCCGACCAGCCTGCAATTTTTTTCTTTCAGAAAATCAAATAATAAACCCATGGCGTCACAAAAAGTAAATGGATACGATTCCTGGTCGCCCAGACCAAAAATTGCGGCCTTTTTATCTTTCAGCTCTGCTTTTTCCAGTTTGGATAAAAATTCCTCCCATTCATCCGGCATGGCACCAATGCCCCAGGTAGAGATACCGAAGATCAGCAGATCAAAAGAAGCCAGGGATGCAACAGTGTTTTCCTCAATATCAATCAAGGTGACCTCAGGCGGAGCCAGCATCTTTGCTAATCTCAACGCTACGGATTCCGTCATTCCGCTCGGTGATCCATATAAAATGACTGCAGGCATTAAATTGGAATCATTCTAATCTCTATGGGGTTAGTTCCCCGAAGCTCTGCTTCGAGAAGAAGTATTAATTTTGTTAATACCTCGTGGCTCTGCCGCGAGGTAGTTTATATAAACAAATGTAAAAAAACCGGGTAGAAAAGGAGCAATCCGGTAAAATATCATTCCTTTTTGTTTACCACGATAGCTTCGGGCTTTTTTCTTGAAACATAGATCAGTATACCCAATCCCAAAAGGAAAAAGGGAATACTCAATATTTGTCCCATATTCAGGACCATGTCACTTTCGAAGGGAACCTGGGGTTCCTTGATGAATTCAATAAAAAAACGCATGCCAAATACCCCGATCAGGAAAATACCGAACAATAAACCCGGTCGCATCCCGGCATCTGACCTCAGGTAGATACGGTGCAGAATGATATAAATAATAAGGTAAGACAAGGATTCATAGATCTGGGTAGGATGTTTGGGAACGATTTCCCCTCTTTGTTCGAAGATGAATCCCCAGGGTAAATCGGTTTGCACTCCGTAGATCTCACTGTTCATAAGATTTCCGAATCGGATGAATGCTCCGGCAAGGGCAACGACGATCACGATACGGTCAAGAATCCAGATAAAAGGGAACTTGTACTTTCTGATGAAAAGCCAAAGGGCCAGGAGAATACCGATGGCGGCGCCATGACTGGCCAGTCCGCCCCGCCAGATCTTCAATATCTCAACGGGATTGTTCAGATAATATTCGGGTTCATAAAAAAAGCAATGGCCCAAACGTGCACCCAAAATGGTTCCGACCGCCATATAGATGGTCAGCTTATCCAAAAGGTCCACATTCAGGTTTTCTTTTTTGAATACGCGCAGGAAGATCCAATAACCTATCAAAAAGGAGGAGGCAAAAAGTAAACCATACCAATGAATGGCAAAATTACCAATACTGAAGATCTCTTTATCGACGTTCCAGCTAATGGCCGCGGGGATCATAGGCAAAGATTTTGGTCTTCGAAAGTAATAATTTTTTTTCTTTTCGTTCTTCTATGGAGCAGGGAACAGCAGTTCATTCACTGTTTTCTTGCTATGTTTGTATTCCGGATGAATAAAAGCATTATAGGTATTTATGGTTTTGTCCTGGGAGCCTTGGCGCTCCTGGTCCTTCCGCGTTGTGCCAAAGTTGGCATGCCATCCGGTGGACTTAAGGATTCATTGCCTCCTGTTCCTGTTAAGGCCGACCCGCCCAATTACAGCATAAATTTCAGCAGCAACCGTATCGATGTACAGTTCAATGAATTTATCCAGTTAAAGAATGTAAACCGAGAACTGATCATATCTCCTCCACTGGAAAAAGATCCCGTTGTGCGGCTCAGGGGCAAGGGCTTTGTGGTGGACCTTGATGCCGAACTCAGGGACAGCACAACCTATACCCTGAATTTCGGCAATGCAGTGGCCGACAATAATGAAGGGAATGTACGGGTCAATTATGAATATGTTTTTTCAACAGGAAGTTACCTGGATTCTCTTTTCATCCAAGGAAAGATCCTGCACGCATTTACACATAAACCCCCGGAGGAACCCTTCTTCATCAACCTGTACCGCTCGCTGGAAGATTCGGTTCCACTAAAAGAAGCTCCGGACTTTATCAGTAAAAGCCGGGAAGAAGGAACTTTTGCCATCAATAATCTCTTGTCCGATACTTTTCGCTTGTTTGCCCTCATAGATGCGAATTTTAACCTGATCTACGATATACGCGAAGAACCCATTGCTTTTCTGGATTCAAATATTATCCTGAACCCCGAAGATTTTAAGCTGCCTCCCCTTCCCGATACCAGCCTTTTAACCGCTGACACCATACAAAGCGGTCTTACTGCAGACAGCCTGGTTCAGGACAGCATCAGACAATTAAAAAGAAAACGGGGTTTACCCGAACTGGTATTGTATTTCTTTACAGCTGAGCCGGAAATACAATACATTACGGATTATACCCGTACGAAGGAGGACCAGCTGACCATCCTTTTTAACCGGCCCCCGCGGGGTGAAGTTGACTTCCGGGCCCTGAATATCCCCGACAGCAACTGGTACATCCGGGAACCCTCTTTACTGGGCGACACAATTAGTCTGTGGGTGGTTGATTCCCAGGCAGTGGCAATGGATTCCATCGAGCTGGCTTTTCATTATTACAAAACGGATTCTTTTTTGAATTTGCAAGCCTTTACAGACACCTTAATATTCCAATATTTTGAAGGTTCGAAAGCGTCCGGTAAAAAACGAAGTGAAAGTGCGCAAGCGACGGAAAGCCCCTTTAATCTGAATGTCACAACGATACCCAGAAAAGGCGGGGTTCTCGACATGAACCGGGAGTATACCTTCCGGTTTCCCAGGCCCCCTCGATCCTATGATACCAGTCTTATGGACTTTTTCCGCGTAGAAGACACTTTGCAGATTCCTGAACTTCCAGTATTGTACCGGAAAGAAAACAAACCCCTGGACCTTTACTTAAAATTGAGACAGGAGGGAGGGGAACAATACAAACTCGACCTTTATCCCGGCGCCTTCCGGGATTACCTGGGCAATACCAATGACACGACGCAATTGACATTCAGTGTTCAGGTTCCGGAACATTATGGAAGTATATTTCTGAACCTGGGCGGATTGAAAAAGCGTTCCGTCATACAATTACTGGATAAAAGCGACAAGCCGGTCAGGCAGAAACCCGCCTTGATGGATGGGAGCATTGAGTTCCCCTTTCTGGAACCGGGGGAATACCGGTTTCGCCTGTTCTATGATCCCAATGCCAACGAGCGCTGGGATACGGGTGATTACCTGGAGAAGAAGCAACCGGAAAGAGCATTTCACTTCGAACAATTTGTCAATGTACGGGCCAATTGGGATCTGGAAGTAAGCTGGGACCTTCAGGAATAATCTTCAAGATCCTTCCAGATAAGACTGCTTGCCCCCAGGACGGCTGCATTTTTATCCTGTATGCCGGAGGGCCGGATCTTCACTTTGTTCTTGAAAACCCCCAAAAGGAATTTTTCCATATGTTTTTTCGCCGGCTTGAAGATAAGATCACCGGCTTTTGCCAGACCGCCAAAAAGGAAAAATGCTTCAGGACTCAGGTGGGCAACGGTGTCGGCCAGACCGCGACCCAGTATTTTGCCCGTATAATTAAAGGCCTCTTTCGCGATGGGATCTCCCTGGCGGGCTGCCTTATAGATCATCTCAGAGGTCAGTTCTTCAAAATGTATCTCCCGAAGTTCACTGGCTTCGATCATGATGGCCATCAATTCAAAAGCGGTGCGTTTTAAACCTGTTGCGGAAACATAGGTTTCCAGGCACCCTTTTTTACCACAATTACATTGCCTGCCCCCTTCCACTGCCAGGGTATGACCGAGCTCTCCTGCAAACCCGTCGTGTCCGTAAACAACGTTGCCATTGACAACAAGACCGCTACCCAGACCGGTGCCCAAAGTTATCACCACAAAATCACGCATGTCCCTGGCGCCGCCGTACATCATTTCGCCCAGTGCAGCAGCATTGGCATCATTGGTAATGGCTATGGGGATATCATAATGTTTTTTCAGCAGTTCGGTAACCGGAATGACCCCTTTCCAATCCAGGTTGGGTGCATATTCAATGGTCCCGTGATAATAATTACCGTTGGGAGCACCCACCCCAATGCCCAGAACTTCAAATTCCTGCTTTTCTTTTTTCCTGGTCTTTTCAATGTTGTTGTGCAGATATTGCAAATAGGAATTGATATCCTGGTGATCGGTGGTCCTGATGTTTCCTTCAGCATAAGTGTTTCCCTGGCGATCGACCAGACCGAATTTTGTAAATGTACCTCCGATATCAATGCCGATAACGACCTTTTTCATTATGGATTGGATTTTATATTGGGGCTCAAATGTACAATTTTTATGGAAAACAGTCTTATTTCACGAAGCCCGCTTTGGCTTTACAAAAAATGTGTAAATTAGTTCGTTAAACAATATGAGCATGGAACTAAAAAATTTTATTGTCCCGATTGATTTTTCCGGGGAATCATTGAACGGTCTGAAGATGGCCATGTTATTTGGCAAAAAAAGGCCGGTTAACATTCAGATGGTCTACGTTCAAAAAACCAGTGCTGATTATTTTCAACCCGGCTATCATGAAGAAGAAAAAAACTGGGCCACAAAGAAATTTGAAAAGATCGTCAAAGAGTTCACGCCCAAACTGGAAAATGATTCCAAATTAAAATACATCATTAAAAGCGGTAAGATTTACAAGGAGGTAGTCAACCAGGTTGAATCTTACAGCGATGCTATGGTGGTGGCATCCACCCATGGAGCATCAGGGTTTGAAGAATTTTTTCTGGGAAGCAATGCTTATAAGATTATTTCGGCCACCAACAAACCGGTTATCACCATAAGGAAAGGAGAAGTTCCCCATGGCATCAGTAAAATTGTAATGACCCTGATCGCTAATGTGGATACCCGTCAGAAAGTGCCCATAACTGCTGAAATTGCTGAATTGTTCGGTGCGGAAATACATGTAATTACCGTTTCCTCCTCAAAAAGCAGCCGGGTTCAGCAAAGACTGGATGCTTATGCAAGGCAGGCGATAGGCTACCTGAATGCAAAAAAGATCAAACATTACCATAAATCCTTTGTCGGAGACAACCTGGCCGATCTTTCTGTAGTTTACGCCAGCTCGATCGATGCCGATATGATCAGCATCATGAAACAACAGGGTAAATCCCTGAATGTTTTCCTGGGTAATTACGCGCAACAGGTTATGAACAAGGCCACCATTCCGGTTCTGTCCATATCGGTACGGGAAACGCATATTGCTACCGGATTTGTTGCATCGGGCGGTTGATCCTATTTTGCTTTACCGGCGATGATCTCCTTGCGGAATTCCCTGGATAAAATACGCTCCTTCAATCCTCCCGGAATGATGGTTCCCAGGAAAAGAAGGAAATAATTGCTCGCACCGGGAATGATCATCCTTTTACCCTGAAGCATTTTTTTAATCGAAACGCGGGCCACTTTTTCGGCATCCAACATAAAAAGTTTACCCATGGCACCATGTGCATCTGTTCTCGCGATGGTGGCATAATTGGTTTTTACGCCGTTTGGACATACCACGGATACACGAAGCCCTGTATGTTTCAATTCTTCCCGCAATGAAGTGCTGAAGCGGACAACAAAAGATTTACTGGCCGAATAAATAGTCTTGAAGGGAATGGGGAAGAAAGCCGACATGCTGCCCACATTCAGAATATGAGCGCGTTTTTTTTTGACCAAGTCAGGTAAAAACAGACGGGTAAGCAAAACCAGGGTCCGTATATTCAGCAGTATCCGTTGATCGGTATATTCGATATCGGAATCAAGAAAATAAGTCGATCCGGCAAGGCCGGCATTGTTGATCAGAATATCCACATCATATTGATTCGACCGGCACCATTGATATACATCTTTGTGCCCGCCGGTATCGGTGAGATCCTTCTCCAGGAAGTGAACCTGCACGCTAAAATTTTTTTCTATGTCCTTTGCAACTTCAGCCAGCTCTTTGCCCGGAAGGGCCACCAGCAGAAGGTTCATATTCCTGCGTGCACATTCATAAGCCATGGCTTTCCCGATACCGGCACTGCCACCTGTTATTAGGGTATATGAATTTGAGCTGTTCATGCAATCCTGCCGTTTTCTTTTAACCACTCCAAGGTTGTTTGAAAAGCCTGTCTCAGGTTTTTGGGATGATAATCCAGTTCCTGCGCTGCTTTTGCTGAGGATATCTTCCAATTTTGGTTGAATTTCCTCACATGTGCCGGGGTGATCAGGGGGACTTTACCACTTATCCGGGCCCACAGGACCGTCATCGTGGCAAAACCGGTCATTAAGCCGTAGGGAACCCGGAACAATCTGTATTTTTTACCGGTGCATTCCCGCAAAATTTTAAAAAAATCATTATAAATCACATTCTCTCCTCCCAATATATAAACCTCCCCGGCTCGTCCCTTTTGCATGGCCAGAACATGGCCCTCCACTACATCGTGAACGAGCACATAATTAGCGATGCACTTACCGTTACCGGGAATAAAATGCCATTTTCCCTTCGCATAGAGTTCGATCATACGGGCGACTGCATTACTGCTGCCGGCCCGGCCCGGACCAAAAACACGGGTGGGGCGGACTATCACTATATCCAGTCCTTTATTGAAATAAGAAAGGGCCAATTTTTCCGCTTCCGCCTTTGAGGCCTCATAAGCAGTAAAATGCCTGGCGGAATAAGCATGCTTTTCATCAATCTCATCTGCATTCGACGGGCGCGTTACCCCCGCTGTTGAGGTAAATACAACTTTCTTAACCTTGTGTTTCAGGGCTAATTCAAATATAGTCCCTGCTCCTTCCAGGTTAAATTTGAAAAATTCAGAAGAATCCCTTATCCAGGGTAGGGTAAGGGCAGCAATGTGATAGACCTGGTCACTACCCTTAATGGCTTTTTCCAATATTCCGGGTTGATCAAGGCTGCCCATAAAGGGTGTGATGTTGGGATGGTCCAGGAATGGCAGAAAGGCCTCGTTCCTTATCAGGGCATGGATCCTGTGTCCCTCCCCGGCGAGTTTTTCAACCAGGTGAGCGCCTATGAATCCGGTGGCTCCGCTTATAAATATCCTCATGACCACGAAGGTATGAATTTGAACCGAGGATGATGTTTCAATGTAAACCATTCATTGGATAAAGCCAGGGTCAGGTGGGTCAGGCCGGCAAACCAGATGGTTCCGGTATCTAAAGTACCCAGGCACAGAATTATACCCAGGGGAATGGATCCTAAAGCAAGCTTTGAGGATCTGGGCAGATGTACCAGGGCATAAATGCAGGTATTCAAGACAATGGCCGGCCAGATACCGATATTTTCCACGGCAGTGAACAAAAAGAAACCACGAAACATGAATTCATAAGCCAGCAGATAAGCCGTCCAACCAGAAGCGCTTAAGATCAGCAGGGGCCAATTCCATTCCGGGCAATCGATCAGCTGGTCTTGCTTGATATCAGAATGACTTCGGGGCGAAAAGGCGATGGTCAAGATCAACAATGCTCCACAAGGAAGGTACCAGATCAAAGTACGGGTAAAATGAACCGGACCGGTTCCGGGAATATTATGATCTTCCAGCAGGAATAAGGAAACGGCCATGGGAATCAATCCAAAGAAAAAGACACCCGATAAACGGGTGAATAATGCTGAACGAAGAGAAGCCGGACAAGGCTCATGTTTTTTAAACAACCATTTTTGTGGAGGATTTTCCAGGGTCAGCCAGTGGTGAAATAGGTATCCAATGCTGACTGTAGCCACAACAACTAAGAGTTCGTTCCAGCCCGAATCTCCATTAAACTGAAATAACATAGAATACTTCCTTTAAGACCTTAAATTAGTAAAATATAAATAGTATGATTTTGTTCTTCCATGCAAAATGACCCAGAAGCGAATGCTATTGTTGCAGGTGCCGGTATAGGGGGTATTGCCACCGCCGTCAGACTTGCAGCAAAAGGCTACAAGGTAAAGGTTTTTGAGACCAACAGCTATCCGGGTGGAAAACTTTCAGAGATCCGGGCAGGGAAATACCGCTTTGACGCGGGACCTTCCTTATTTACCCTTCCGGAGAATGTAGAAAAGCTTTTTAAACTGGCCGGGGAAGAACCGGAAGAACATTTTCAGTACGCTTCACTGGAGGTACTGTGCAATTATTTTTTTTCCGGCGGAACACGATTGCAGGCCTGCCAGGATAAGGAAAAATTTGCAGGCGAAATTGAAAAAAAAACAAGCGACCAAGCGGACACCGTCCTAAAATTCCTGCGTAAGTCGGCACAGCTCTATGATCTTACCGACCGGGTTTTTATACGTTCTTCTTTCCACCGCCTGAAAACCTTTCTCTCTAAATACATGCTCCGGGCCGGAGTAAACTGGTGGCGCCTGAATGCCTTTACTACCATGCACAAGGTGATTGAAAAGTACTTCAAGGATCCCAGAACCATTCAATTGTTTGACCGCTATGCCACCTACAATGGTTCCAGTCCCTATAAAGCACCCGGAACCCTGAATGTCATCCCCCACCTGGAATATAACCTGGGGGCCTATATCCCCCGGGGAGGAATGCATGCGATCACCATGAGCCTGGTCTGTCTGGCAGAAAGAATGGGGACGGAATTTTATTTCGAAACGCCGGTAGAGCAAATCATCCATGAACAGGGTCGTGTACAAGGCGTGCGGGCCGGGGGAGAATTGCATCATGCCGCGGTAGTTATATCGGATGTGGATCTTGTCCGGGCCTACGATCTGATCGATGGCCATGATATTCCCACCCAATATTTGAAACAGGAAAGGTCCTCTTCTGCCCTGGTTTTCTATTGGGGTATCAAAAAAAGCTTTCCCGACCTGGACCTGCATAATATATTCTTCAGTGATAACTATAAGGAAGAATTTGATAACCTTTTTGACAGGAAAGGGTTTTATCCCGACCCGACCATTTATATCAATATTACTTCCAAGTATGTTCCGGGGGATGCACCGGACGGATGTGAAAACTGGTTTACCATGATCAATGTGCCCGAGAATGTCGGACAGGATTGGGAAAAAATACGCGCTGAAGCCCGCGGGATCATCATCAAAAAACTCAACAAAATACTGGATGTCGATATAGAAGCTCTGATAGAAGAAGAGGATTACCTGGACCCCGTTTTAATAGAGCAGCGGACGGCATCCTGGCACGGGTCACTTTACGGGAACAGCTCTAATTCCATGTTTGCTGCTTTCCGCAGGCATCCCAATTTCAGTCCCGCGCTTAAGGGACTCTATTTCACCGGCGGCAGTGTGCATCCCGGGGGAGGAATCCCCCTCTGTCTTTCTTCCGCGGAGATTATCGACGACATGATACGGTAGCTCATTCGAAGCAGGCAGTTGAATATTTCTGATTGATTTGAATAATTCCTAAATTGAGCCTTCTAACACAAAGCCCGATATTATGCTAGAAAGGAACCTGGTTCAGACCTACCAGGACAGTCTGAACAAAAACAAAGAACATCCGGCCTTCACCGATTATAATGGAGGTAGTTACACGTACAGGGAAGCAGGGGATTGGATTAGAAAATTACATGCCATCTATAAAGCCGCCGGTATCAAAAAGGGAGATAAAATCGCTCTGCTCGGTAAGAATTCTGCCAACTGGGGAATCATTTACCTGGCCACCATAAGCTATGGGGCGGTGATCGTACCCATATTGCCGGATTTTACACCCGAAGATATGGGGCACATCATCGATCATTCCGATTCCGTCTTGCTTTTCGTCGGAGATATCCTGTGGCCCCCGCTTGAAGCCTTCAAGCTTAAAAAATTGAGGGGAATATTCTTTATCCAGGATTTCAAACTGGTTGAGGACAGGTACAAGAAAAGAATAGAAAAAGTACTGGATGATCTGGATACACAGGCCGAAATGCAATTCGGCAAGGAGGCGGAACTGAACTTCCCGGAGATTGGCAATGAAGAACTGGCTGTTATCTCCTATACCTCCGGGACCACCGGATTTTCCAAAGGGGTTATGCTTTCCCATAACAGCCTGATGGCCAATATCCAGTTCGCCCAGGAACATATGCCCCTGGAGCCCAAGGATGACATCGTTTCCTTCCTGCCCCTGGCTCATGCTTACGGTTGTGCTTTTGAATTCCTTTTTCCGGTAACCCTGGGTTGTCATATTACCTTCCTTACAAAAACACCCTCTCCGCAGATCATCACCCGGGCATTCCGGGAGATCCGGCCGCGTCTGATCCTGTCGGTCCCCCTGGTGATTGAAAAGATTTACAAGAAGAGGATTCTTCCGGCCCTGAACAAACCGACAATAAAATTCATGATGAAGGTACCCTTACTCAACAGGGTGGTATACAAGAAAGTCTACAAGCAGGTATTTAATACTTTCGGGGGCAACTTCGTGGAGCTTGTTATCGGCGGTGCCGCCCTTAGTCCGGAAGCCGAGGATTTCTTCAGAAAGATAGGACTTCATTTTACAGTAGGTTATGGCATGACCGAATGTGGTCCACTGATCAGCTACGCCAGCTGGGATACCACCAAACCCCGGTCCGCGGGTAAACTTGTCGACACCCTGGAGCTCAAGATCGATTCCCCAGACCCCTATAAGGAAGTGGGAGAGATCATGGTCCGGGGAGAGAACGTGATGGAAGGCTACTATAAAAATGAAGAAGCCACCAAAGCTGTGCTTGATGAAGACGGATGGTTTCATACCGGAGATCTGGGCCTGACGGATAAGGACCAGTTCATATTCATCCGGGGACGCAGTAAAAGTATGTTGCTGGGACCCAGCGGACAGAATATATATCCCGAGGAGATCGAAGCCAGGCTGAATAACTTACCCCTGGTAAGTGAATCCGTGGTGGTTCAAAGGGAACAAAAACTGGTGGCACTGGTTCATCCTGACGAAGAAGTAATGAAAGCCGAGGGCTTAAACAAAGAGGACCTCCGGGAAAAATTCGCGGAATACCGTTTTGACATCAATAGGTCGCTGGCAACCTATATGACGCTCTCTGATATCCAGCTGCATGAGGAAGAATTTGTGAAAACACCTAAAAGAAGCATCAAGCGCTTCCTCTATCAGTAGCATCTGGTTCTCGTCAAGGGGCAAAGTTGAGGGAATGGACCAGGGGCATCATGGTCCGGAAAATGTTCACCATGACCAAAAAGTTTGTACTTGTTGCAGCCGGGGGAACGGGTCGTCGAATGCAGACAGAAATTCCGAAACAATTCCTGGAGATCCATGGAGTTCCCGTACTGGTGCATACCATGCGGGCTTTCTATGACAGCCTGCCCGAAGCAGAAACCATCCTGGTGGTCCACCCGGAATGGACCGATCGATGGAAAAATATGGCCAATGAATATCTTCCCAATCGCTCTTTCCGCCTTGTCGAAGGGGGCAAAACCCGTTTTGATTCCGTCCGGAATGGCCTGGACGAAATAAAGGGGCCCGGGTTGGTTGCCGTGCACGATGCCGTCAGACCCCTGGTCCATAAAAACCTGATAAATAATTTGTTCTCGGAAGCAGAAAAAAATGACAATGCCATTCCCGCAGTACCTGCTGGTGATACCGTGCGGATAATGAAGGAGGGCTACCCGGTGGGAATGGAACGGGAACAGGTTTTTCTGATACAGACCCCCCAGGTTTTCGATGTCGATCTATTAAAAAAAGCCTACAGGAAAAATTTCGAAACGCGATTTACGGACGATGCCACCGTATACGAATCCGATGGCCATAAGATCAGCCTGGTCCCGGGATCGGCAATGAACATCAAGATCACCCTGGAAAAGGATCTTGAGATAGCGGCCTCTTTCCTGAATAAGAGAACTTACTCCAAATAGGTCTTTATGATCTCGCCACCAAAAGAATCATTGCTTTTGATCCTGTCCGGATCGCCTACATAACCGATAAATCCCCTGGTACTGGCCCGGGCATTCAAAAAATCACTGACCTGCACCTTTGCTTTTCCCCCGGTATTGGCCGTCACAATACATTCATTGCTTTTCATTTCATAGGCCGAGTACGTGCCACCGGAAGTAATTTTTACTTCCTGCCTGTCGGTTTGGCCGTAAAGCTGTATGATGCTGCCCTGACCAACCTTGGCTTTCAGATTATCCAACCATACCTCCAGTTGAATATCTCCTCCGGAGAAAGCATTCAGTTCAAGGTAATCGTCCGTGAAAACTTCATCCGACCAGATCATGCCGCCTGTAGTGGCCGTTAATTTATTCAGGTCGTCAAAAGTAACCCGGACCAATACCTGACGTTCATCAGGATAAATATCCGGCTTCATCTTGATCTGCAATTCCTTGCCGTCCGATTCGGTAATAACCTTCCCGGGTTCCACATGGTGCACCTCAACTTCCACCCTTTCTTCATCACCCAGAATTAGTTCAACTTCAATCTTTCCGGAAACATAGATCTCTTCAAAAGGATCCAGCATCCTGGGCTCGGTGGTTTGCCCTTTTAGAAGCAAACTGCAGGCTGACAGCAGTGTGATAAAGACTATTTTCATGATTTCTATGTTGTTAAACGGGTTTGAATTACGCGAGCATATTCCCCGTGGCTCTGCCGCGGGGTAAGCAAGCACCATTAAAATAAACAATTAATCGATGATTGGCTCCGCCGAGCTAAAGGTTCCTCGCGGCTTGCCGCGAGGAGGGTCAATATTTTAAGTGTATAACGTAAAAAAACGGGTCTGGGTTATACCGGTATAAAGCAACAAATAATGAATTAAATAGAAAAATAACGTCTATTTAACTTAGGGAGTGAACAAAAATTATACGTTTGCACTTTATAGTACTATGAAAACTTTGGAAACTTTTACATGCACATGAGTTTTCTACAGGAGATCACCCACAAACTGGAACTGGACCGGGAGATTATGGGGATACTTGAGCGGGTTCAGCCCCTCTATCAGAAATACGGAATAAAGAGCGTCACCATGGAGGATGTGTCCCGTGCCCTGGGAGTATCTAAAAAGACCCTGTACGGCCATATCCGCGACAAAGAGGAGTTGGTCCGGCTTACGGTACAATTCGAGATTCATAAACACCTTGAATTTATTGACGGGATCATTCATTCTGAGGAACATGCCATAGAAGAATTGATCAGGGTGTGGTCCTATATGAATGAAATGCTGGCTTCCTACAGTGAAACCGCAGAATATGATCTGAAGAAATACTATCCGGATCTTTATTCCGAGGTAGAGGAGATGCGACAGGAACAATTGTATCAATGCGTACTGAACAATATTCACAAAGGAAAAAAAACCGGTCTGTACCGCCAGGATCTTGACGAGGAAGTCATAGCTAAATTGCATGCAGGACGTTTGCAGAAGATCTCTGATGATGAGTTGTTTACCCGTAATGAGCTTATATCGCCTAAATTCTTCCATGAATTCATGATCTATCACATACGGGGGATCGCGTCACCAAAGGGGATCGGGTACCTGGAAGAGCATATGGACCGGATCGGACAAATGAAGGAGGGGTGGAAGGGGCAGTAAGCAGTGAGCAGTATGCAGTAAGCAGTGAGCAGTAAGCAGTGAGCAGTATGCAGTAAGTAGTACGAAATACTAATCATATGAAAAGGGTTTTATTGATAAGCAGTTTTTTATTTGTTTTTTTCTCGGCCGGGGCTCAAGTGCCTGCAGAACAGAAAGACACCGTTTACTTTTCACTGCAGGAGGCTATTGATTATGCCCTGGAGAACAATAGGAACGTTGACAATGCACGCAGGGATGTGGAAAGTTCACAGGGCAGGGTGTGGGAAACAACGGCTACCGGGCTGCCCCGGGTGAGTGCAAACGTCAGTTACCAGAATAACCTGGAATTGATGACCACCCTGATACCGGCGGAATTCTTCGGCGGGGAGCCGGGAACCTACCAGCCGGTGCAATTTGGCACCCAGCACAATGCAGTGGCCACCCTGTCGGCCTCCCAGCTTATCTTCAGCGGACCCTACATCGTTGGTCTGCAAGCCGCAAACACCTACCGGGAACTGGCAAAGAAAAACCTGGTAAAATCGGAAACCGACCTTAAGTCCCAGGTCATAGGTTCCTACTACAGTATTCTGATGGCAGAAGGAAACCTGGAGATTATCCGGAAAAACTTCAATTTGATCAATACCCGGTACCTGGAAACCAAAGCGATGTATGAGGCGGGATTTATAGAAGAGACCGATGTGGATCAATTGGAGATCTCCCGCACCAGCCTGGAAAATGACATCAGGACCGCTGAAAGTTCCGTTGAAATTTCTTACCGTCTTTTAAAATATGCCATGGATTATCCCATGGACCGGGAGATCAGAATAACGGAAAATCTGGAAGATTTTATGCAGGAAGTGACTCGCGGGATCATCAACAGGAATTTCAATATTGAAGACCATATTGAATATAAATTAATGAAAACCCGGGAACAACTGGCCTGGTTGAATATGCGCCGGCAGCAGGCAGAATACCTTCCCTCGCTCTCGGCCAGCTATACCTACCAGGAGATGGCCCAGCGCAATGAGTTTAATTTCTTTGATTCTTCGGAGGATTGGTACCCTTCTTCTGTATTGGGCTTCAACCTGAACATACCCATCTTTGCCTCCGGCATGAGACGGGCCCGGGTAAACCAGGCCCGGGTAGAATGGGAAAAGGCAAAGAACAACAAGGAATACCTTGCCCGGGGACTGGAACTGGGGGTCTCCCGGGCCCGCCTGGATTTCGTCAGGGCTTACGAGCAATATGAGAGCCAGAAACGCAATGTTCAGTTATCTGAAAAAGTATTCAATAAGACGTCCATTAAGTACCAGGAAGGGATGGCATCCAGCCTGGAACTGACCCAGGTCAGCAACCAGCTGATACAAAACCAATCGGCCCTGCTAATGCATAAGGTTGAACTGCTGAATGCCAAGCTGAGCCTGGATCAAGCCTTAGGATACCTGTAAAAATTCAATAATCAGTATACAATGAAAAAACTCATTATTTTATTCTTCATTCTGGCACTGGCTGCATGCGGCAATGAAGCCGGACAGATCGAATCCCGGATCATAAAGAAAAAACAACAGGTCAGCAAGTTGACCGGTCAGATCAATGAACTGGAAGCTAAGCTCGGCGAACTCAAAAATACTGCAGATAATGCCTTTCGGGTCTCGGTAGCCGTCAAGCAGCTAAGCAGGGATACCTTTAATCACTACATCCGGGTGAAAGGTACCGTGAAAGCTGAAAACGAGGCCATGATCAGTCCCGAAACCATGGGGCAGATCAAAAGGATCCACGTCAGCGAAGGAGAAGAAGTCAGGAAAGGACAGTTGCTGGTAAGCCTCAATACCTCGGTTACGGAAAGCACCATTCAGGAGGTAAAAACCCGTCTTGAACTGGCGGAAAAGGTTTATGAGCGTCGAAAATCCCTCTGGGAACAGAATATAGGATCAGAAATTCAGTACCTGGAAGCTAAAAACAACAAGGAATCGGCAGAAGCCAGTCTCAAAACCCTGCAGGCACAGTTGGATATGGCAACCATCGAGGTCCCATTTAACGGGATCATAGATGCAATAAGCATGGAGATCGGCGAACTGGCCTCCCCGGGTGTACAGGTCATGCACCTTGTAAGTTTGCAATATCTGAAGATCTATGCCGATGTTTCCGAGAAATACCTGAAAAGCATCAGGGAAGGGGAAAGGGTGGTTGTGGAATTTCCCGAGCTGGACGGTCTGACCAGGAACCTCACCATTTTCAGAAAAGGGAAAGTGATTGATATGGATTCCCGCACTTTCCGTATTGAGTTGAAACTGAACAATCCAAAAGAGATCATCAACCCCAACCTGATCGCGGTGATCAACATCAATGATTACAGCAACGAAAAGGCCCTGGTGGTTCCTTCCATCGTCATCAAACAGGATATCCGGGGATATTATTTGTTTGTTGTCCGCAACCAAGGAGGCAGGCAGCTTGCCAGGAAGATCTATGTTGAGCCGGGGATGTCTTACGAAGACCGGACCGAAATCAAAAGCGGACTCAATGAGAATGACCGGGTTATCGTGAAGGGTTACAACACAGTATCCAACGGGGTTGAAGTACAAATTGTATAAAATAGGGCAAACATGGGCAAGGACATAAAACGGGAATCCATCATCAGGGAATTCAAACCGACCACCATGGCCCTGAAGAACAGGAACTCGGTTTTCCTGTTGACCTTTATTATTATCGCATTCGGTATCATTTCCTATCGGTCGTTACCCAAGGAACTCTTCCCGGAGATCGTGATACCGACCGTGCTGGTACAAACCACCTACCTGGGGAACCCCCCCGTGGATATTGAAAACCTGATCACCCGGCCCCTGGAAAAAGAGATTGAAACCATCAACGGCATCAGGGAACTCACTTCCACCTCTGCCCAGGATGCTTCCATGATCTTCGTGGAATTCAACACCGATGTGAATATCGAGGATGCACTGGCCGACATTAGGGATAAGGTCGACCAGGCCAAGAGCAAATTACCCACCAACGATCCCTTTTTCTTCGAGCCCCTGGTGATGGATATCGACCTTTCGGAATTTCCCATCATCAACATCAATCTTTCAGGGGATTACAGCATTGAAGAACTAAGAAGCTATGCAGAATACCTTGAAGACCGGATAGAAGAGATAAATGAAATCTCTAAAGTGGAGATCAAAGGGATCAATGAAAGGGAAGTCAGGATCAACGTCGATCTCTATAAGATGGAAGCCCTGGAACTTAGCTTCTATGACATAGAGATGGCCGTCAAGGAGGAGAACGTATCCATGTCAGGCGGAGAGATCCTGCTCGGTCAAGCCAAAAGAACCATCCGTACCATAGGGGAATTTGAAGATATTTCTGAACTGGAAAATATCATCATCAAGGAATCCAACGCTAAGGTCGTTTATCTGAAAGATGTTGCTGATGTCATAGACGGCTATAAGGAACCCAACAGTTTTGCCCGTCTCAACAAACAGCCGGTCGTATCGGTCCAGGTAGTAAAAAAATCAGGTGAGAACTTGTTATCGGCCACCGATAAGGTTTTTGGTGTCCTGGATGAAGCCCGTGCATCGAGAAACATCCCGGTGGATATGAGCGTATCGATCACCAATGACCAGTCGGAAATGGTACGCATGCAGCTCAGTAACCTGGAAAACAGCATGTTCATGGGGATCATCTTCGTGGTACTGGTGCTGTTTTATTTTTTGGGTACCAGAAACGCGCTTTTTGTTGGAATCGCCATTCCCATGTCTATGTTCCTCTCTTTCGCGGTGATCAACGTCATAGGCTTCCAGATCAATATGATCGTCCTCTTTTCCCTGATCCTGGCCCTGGGAATGCTGGTGGATAATGCCATTGTAACGGTGGAAAACATTTATCGATATGTCTCCAGGGGTTACAGGCCTTTTGAGGCGGCCCGGCAGGCCGTGGGAGAAATAGCCTGGCCCATCATCACCTCAACATCCACCACCCTGGCAGCATTTCTGCCCCTGGCCTTCTGGGGTGGCATAACCGGTGAGTTCATGAAGTACCTGCCCATCACCCTGATCATTGTTCTGACCTCCTCACTTTTTGTGGCCCTGGTGATCATTCCTGTTTTCTCGGCCACCTTCATCAAGGTAAGGGGAACGCGGTACGACAGCAAGCCCAACAAAAAGAAAGGATACCGTTTTGCCGTTGGGATGATCCTTCTTTCCATCCCCCTGTATATCGTCGGATGGACCATCCCGGCCAATCTGCTGGTCCTTTTTGCTATAATAGGAATTTTGAACCTGGCTTATTTCCATAAAGCTGAAGCCTGGTTCCAGGACGTTTTCCTGGTGTGGCTGGAGGAAGTCTATCTGAAGATACTGAGCTATGCATTGTACCGGAAAAGACCCCTGTGGTTTTTTACAGGAACGGTCCTCCTGTTGGTGGTCACCCTCATTATGTTCGGTGTACGGCAACCCAAGATATCTTTTTTCCCGGACAACGATCCAGGCTATATCAATGTGCAGGCCGACCTGCCCATCGGTACGGATATTTATACCACCGATGAATTTACGCGAAATACCCTGGAGAAAGATATTTTCGATTTACTGGAGCCCTATGAAGATATTGTAGCGTCGGTCCTGACCACCACGGGTACCGGCAGTAACGAGGACCTGTCCTCCATGAGTGCTGGAGGCACCCCGCACAAAGCACTGACCACCATAACTTTTATAGATTATGAAGACCGGGGGGATGTGAATACTTCAGTGGTTATGCAGGAATTATCCCAAGGACTGTTGAACAGGTATCCCGGCGTGGAGTTGTCCATCACCAAGAACCAAATGGGTCCGCCCACCGGCCGGGCCATCAACATTGAAGCTTCCGGACAGGATTACGATCGTTTGCTGCAACTGGCAGACACCATGATGTTTGTAATTGAGCAGGCAGGTATTGACGGTATCGAGGGCCTGAACATGGATCTGAATGTTGGCAAACCAGAGCTCCTGGTTCACATAAACCGGGAAAAAGCAAGACGGTTCGGACTGGGTACCCAGATCATTGCATCAACCATTCGTACAGCGCTTTTTGGCTCCGAAATATCCGATTATAAAGTGGGTGAGGATGAATATCCCATCAACATGCGGCTCAAAGATGAGTACCGATATTCCCTGCCCGAACTTTTCAATCAGAAGATCACCTTCAACAAGGAGGGAAGGAACATCCAGTTGCCCATTTCTGCCGTGGCAGATTACAGTTACAGCACCACCTACGGATCGGTGCGGCGTAAGAACATGGACCGGGTCATCACCCTTTATTCAAACGTGATCCAGGGTTACAATGCCAACAGTGTGAACGAGCAGATCAAGATGGTATTGAACAATTTTCAGCTTCCGGAAGGTTACAAGTATGAATTCACCGGGGAACAGGCCGAGCAGCAAGAGTCGCTGAACTTCCTGGGACGGGCCATGCTGATCGCCCTGGCCCTGATCCTCCTGATCCTGGTCACCCAATTCAATTCGGTGGTCCGGCCGGCCATCATACTGGCCTCGGTTGTTTTCAGTACCATCGGGGTGTTCGGCGGTATCGCCACCTTCAGGATGGATTTCATCATCGTTATGACCGGGGTGGGCATCATCTCCCTGGCCGGTATTGTGGTGAACAATGCCATCGTACTGGTTGATTTTATCGAATTAAGAAAAGCACGGCGGCGGAAGGAGCTCGGATTAAAGAGCGGTGACTTTCTTCCTATTGAAGAAGCAACGGAAGCCGTAGTACGGGCCGGTAAGACCAGGCTTCGCCCGGTGTTGCTGACAGCCATAACGACCATATTGGGGTTGCTTCCCCTGGCCGTCGGGATCAACCTGGATTTCGAGGGACTGTTCTCCCGCTTTGAGCCCAATCTCTATTTCGGCGGGGAACAGGTCATATTTTGGGGCCCCATGGCCTGGACCGTGATCTTTGGCCTGACTTTCGCCACCTTCCTCACCCTGGTGATCGTACCGGTGATGTATCGGCTGACCACTTTGCTTCAGAAAAAACTGTATGAGGCGATACATCTGAGAACCGAGAACCGAGAACCGAGAACTGAGAACTGAGAACCGAGAACCGAGAACCGAGAACCGAGAACCGAGAACTACTTCAACACCACCCACCCTCTTGGTTTCGAGATTGTATTCAGTAAGGTATCGATGTCCCGCTTCTGGGCCTGGAGTTCGGTGATATCTTCCTGTGTATTTTTTCCGTCCTGGATGCTGGCAATCTCCTTTTCTTTTTCTTTCTGGGCCTTTTCAAGGATCTTGCGTTTGAATTCCAGCACGGCCTTGGGCACATTCTCTTTCAGCAGCATGTCCTCGGTAGTGATGTGTGCCCCTTTCTTGCTGTGTATCTTGCTCATGGTATAGGGAAAGCTCAGCAGGTCGACAGTGAGTTGTGCGAAATCTTCATCCGGGTGTTTGATAAAATCCTTACTGTCGATTACTTCGCCGGCTTTGATCTTGTTGAATATCTCCTCGAATATGTTGGCGTAAACCAGGTTGCTGAATTTAAGCTGGTCGTTCTGAATCTCGTTGATGATGAATTCGGCTACAGTGATGTATTCCAGATCCTGGTTGCCGTTATCCATCTCGAATAACCTTTCGTTGCCGTATTGCAGCAGGAAACGGATCAGGAGCTTCTCCTGCTCTTCAACAAAGATCTTGGATACATAAGAAGGAACCCTGGTGGTCTGTAGCTTGACCTCCTCCGATTTGAGGTCTTTTTTGTAATAATCTTCCGCTTTTTTCCGGCGGATCTTATAGACCTCTGCATAGAGGATCCTTTCTTCCGTATCCAGCAGCCGGGCACATTCCTTGATGTAAACCGACCGGGTGATGTTTTCGGGGATGACGGCAATGGAACGGACCACATCCTGGATCAGGCCGGCTCTTTTCACCGGGTCCCCGGAGGCTTCCTTTAAAAGCAGGTTGGTTTTGAAGGTGATAAAATCTTTTTCATTCTCCCGGATGTAGGATTTCAGTTCTTCTGAATGCAGCTTTTTGGAATAGGAATCCGGGTCCTCTCCATCCGGTAGAAGGACTACCCGTACATTCATGCCGGCCTCCAGTACCACATCGATGCCCTTCAGGGATGCTTTGATACCCGCCTCATCCCCGTCATAGATGATGGTCAGGTTTTCGGTGAACCTTTTCACCAAACGCACCTGCTCAGTGGTCATGGCGGTGCCGCTGGAGGACACCACATTATCGATACCCGACTGGCAAAGGGCGATCACATCGGTATAGCCTTCCACCATGAAGCATTTCTCCTGCCGGATGATCTCGTTCTTGGCCTGGTAGAGTCCGTACAGCACCCGGCTCTTATGGTAGATCTCCGATTCGGGGGAGTTGAGGTATTTGGCGATCTTGTCGCCGGAACGAAGCGCCCGGCCGCCAAACCCCAACACGTTACCCGACAGGGCGTGGATGGGGAATATGATCCGGCCGGCAAAGCGGTCGTAGGTCCGGTTGTCCCGTTCTACGGTCAGACCGGTCGATACCAGGTATTCTTTTTTATAGCCTTTTTCCAGGGCATGCCGGGTGAAAGCATCCCGCCGTTCGGGAGAATAACCCAGCTCGAACTTTTTGACCAGGTCCTCGCGCATGCCCCTTTCCCTCAGGTAGCTCAGTCCGACCGCCTTTCCTTCTTGTGTGTTCCACAGTTGTTCTGAGAAATATTTTTGGGCGAACCGGGTCACCAGCAACATGCTCTCCCGCTCGTTGCGCTGCTGTTTCTCCTCTTCCGATTCTTCCTTTTCGGATATCTCGATATTGTACTTATTGGCCAGGTATCGCAAAGCTTCGGGGTAGGAGAGCTTCTCGTGCTCCATGAGGAACTTGACCACATTGCCGCCCAGTCCGGAACTGAAATCCTTGAAGATCTGCTTGGCCGGGGAAACAAAAAAGGAGGGGGTCTTTTCGTTGGTAAACGGACTTAGAGCCTTGTAGTTGGCCCCGGCCTTCTTCAGGGTGATGAAATCGGAGATGACTTCCACGATATCGGCCGCGTCGAAGATCCTGTCTATGGTTTGTTGATCAATCATTTAGAAGCAATTCCCTGAATTAAAAGCAGTTATGACTTGTTTAATGTACTAATTTACACATTAAAGTCTGAATAATCACCGCTTATGGAATATGAAATTTCGGAACTTAAGCCGTATATTAGAAGGGCATTACCAATGACATTATGAAAAAACTCATTGTTCTTACCGGTGCGGGCATCAGTGCGGAAAGCGGACTGAGGACCTTTCGTGACATGGGCGGTTTATGGGAGGAATATGACGTGATGGAAGTGGCCAGTCCGGAAGGCTGGCTGAGGAACCGTGAGCTGGTCCTGCGTTTTTATAATGAGCGAAGGAAACAGCTCCTGGAGGCCGAACCCAATGAGGGACACAAGGGATTGGCCCGGCTGGAGAAGCAATTCGATGTACAGATCATCACCCAGAACATCGACGATCTGCATGAAAGGGCGGGCAGTTCGAAGGTATTGCATTTGCACGGCGAGATCAGGAAAGCACAAAGCACGGTGGATCCGTCCCTGGTGTATGAGATCGGGGGATGGGAACTGAACCCGGGAGACAAGTGCGAGAAGGGTTCCCAATTGCGGCCCCACGTGGTCTGGTTCGGGGAGCCGGTGCCGGCCATTGAGGAAGCCGCCCGCATGGTTGAGCAAGCCGATATTTTTGCGGTCATCGGTACCTCCCTGAATGTATATCCCGCGGCCGGACTGGTGGATTATACCCGTCCGGATGTCCCCATCTTCCTGATCGATCCCAACAATGTCCCGGTATGGGTGAAAAGAAGGGTCGAATTCATAAAGGAAAAGGCAAGTGTGGGAGTGGGCATCCTGGAAAAAAAACTGGAGGCATTATCATGAAACAAAAAAAGCTCTGTTTTTTGGTTTTATGCGGTATTTTACTGTTGAGCTTACCGCTGGATGCACAGGAATTCAAAGGAGGGGCCGTGGTCGGCCTGACGGCCAGCCAGGTCGACGGGGACACTTTTTCCGGTTTCGACAAGCTGGGATTTACCGGGGGGGGCTATGTATACCGCATGCTGGGCAGGCAGGTAAGTGCCCAGATGGAAATCCGTTATACCATGAAGGGAGCCACCGACAAGGGCAGTCCGGACGACCCCAATTTTTACCTGCTGGTCCTGCACTATGCAGAAATCCCGCTGGCACTGAAATATCATTATCAGGAAAAGGTCATACTGGAGGCAGGACTCTCACCAGACTATACCGTCAGTTATCGCGAGGAAGACGAAACCGGCATCCTGCCGGAGCAAGAATACAAGCCCTTCCATAAATTCGGTCTGAGTGCCTTTGCAGGGATCGGGTACCAGTTCCTGGATCGTTTTACGGCTGCCGTACGGTATTCCTATTCTGCCATCCCCATCCGCCCCCATCCCTCGGGCCAGACCTACCTGCTGAACCGGGGGCAGTATAACAATGTGTTATTATTCTCGGTTTATTTTGAGGTTGGGAGGTGAGCTGACTGTCTCTCGCTCGCCGCGCCCTCGGAAGCTTCAGCGAAGGAGGGCTTCGCTCACTGTGGCTTTTCAGCTATTATGCTCTGCAACTTTTGAGTGTCAAATTTTCATCCCTTGCGAAGGAAAATAGATAAAGCATGAATTTTATTAATTAATTGTATGTCACTACATGAATTAAGCATAATTTATGTATATTAGTAAAGGTATTTTAAGAAATGATCATATGATTAGACGGAAACTATTGCCGTTTATTAAAGAGAAATTAAGACCAGGCTTTGCTGTCGGACTTTTCGGAGCGAGAAGAACCGGGAAAACAGTCCTGATGAATCAACTGGTTGGGGAAACGTCCGGGAATTCCCTGGTAGTCTCGGGTGAAGATTTTGATGTACAGGAGATATTTTCCAGTCAGAGATTGAGCCTGCTTAAGTCATTTACTTCGGGGTATACACATTTGTACATTGATGAAGCCCAAAAAATCCCAAACATTGGCAATAATCTGAAATTAGTTACAGACAACATCCCAGAGATCTCCATTTTCTTTACTGGTTCTTTTTCATTTGAGCTGTATAAGCAAATTGGCGAGCCTTTAACTGGAAGAAGTATTTTTTTAAACCTGTATGGATTTTCCCAGGAAGAATTGGATGAAGATTTTCTCGGGGCAAGAAAATCCCTGGAGAGCAAACTTATTTACGGGCTGTATCCTCAGGTTTACCTCGAAAAGGCAATATCAGGAAAAGAAGAGTTACTCAACAGCATAAAAAACGGTTATTTGCTCAAAGATATCCTGGAGTTTGATCTGCAGAAAGACACGGTATTCGTGCTGAATCTTTTACGGTTGATTGCGTTCCAGATAGGGAATGATATTTCGTATTCTGAAATGGCCAGCAGACTGCAAGTAAATGTAAGGACAGTACAACGCTACCTTAGTATCCTGGAGAAGATGTACATCATCTTTTCACTCCCCGGATTCAGTAAAAATTTGAGAAATGAGTATACAAAAACACCCCGTTATTATTTCTGGGATAACGGTATTCGCAATTTATTGATATCCAATTTCAACCCGTCTCATATCAGAAATGATACCGGACAATTATGGGAGAATTACTGCATTGCTGAACGTCAGAAGTTTTTATCGTTTAATCGCATCTATGCAAACAGATTTTTTTGGAGAACTTATACGCAGAAAGAGATCGATTATCTGGAGGAACGGGAGGGTAAATTGTATGCTTACGAGATGAAATATTCGGGCAGATCTGCAAAAGTACCGGCTTCATTCATTCAGAACTATCCTGATTCAGAATTTCATGAGATTAACAGGGACAGTTTCTTCAGTTTCCTAACCGGAAGGTAAAACACAGGACTCGCCGGGCCCTCCGTCCGCGTGCCGCTGAAGCTTCAGCGAAGGAGGGCTTTGTGAGGATTGATTGTCCCTGATCTGTGGTTCCTGTCTGAGAAAATCGCAGTGCCGGCTTCATTACAGTCTGTGTAATCCAACAACTCACTTTAACCTTATTATGGAATATTCTGCCCTTTTAAGCTTATGGATTTATTGAATTCTCAAATTCTTGGTTTTTAGTAAGTAATCTTCTGTAAAATATCTTATGGATGCAGCTTTCTTGATTTTAATTCAAACACTGCGCTATTTTATCAAACCCCTCCATAGCTTTCATACCTAATGAATTTTGATTATATCGATCCTTTATCGAAGTCCAATAAAAATAAGTTTTTGCATAATATTTAAAATTGCCTGAAAGGCTCATATACACTAGCATAGGGCATCGCCCCATGGGGAAGGCGCTACCATATTTAAGCCCTGTAAGGGCGGAATATTGATCATGCCAAATCCCAATATCCTTGTACTATTATCCTGAATCCTATTCCTGCTGATGCTAATTACTACCTACTTCTTACTGAACCGAGGAACCCAGCCTGCCTGCCGGCAGGCTGAATTACTACCTTCCTATCCTTTCATAACCGCCAGCGGGGACAGTTCGGTCACGATCTCACAGAGATCTTTCTGGTTTTCCATGACCGTGTTGATGTCTTTATAAGCACCGGGTGCTTCATCGAGGTCCCGTTTGTGGCGGATGGCATGGATCACGCCCTGTTCATCCAGGCAGGCAACCTCCTGGTCCATATCCAGTTCCCGTTGAGCCTGCCTTCTTCCCATGGTCCTGCCGGCCCCGTGCGAACAGGACCTGAAACTTTCCGGATTGCCCAGTCCGCGCACGATATAAGATTTGGAGCCCTGGGAACCGGGGATCATTCCCAATTCTCCTTCATAGGCCCGGGTCGCGCCTTTCCTGTGTATCAGCATCTCCTGGTTGAAGTGCCTTTCCCAGGCAGCAAAATTATGAAACCCGTTGATCATGTCACCGAAGGAGATCGCCCCAATGACCGCTTCGGTTGCCTCGATCAACCGGTCCATCATTAATTTCCGGTTGGCCAGGGCAAACTCGATGCAGAATTCCATTTCCTTCAGGTAGCTTTTTGCCTCTTCCGTTTCAAGAAACAGAAAAGCCAATCCCTTTTTTTTAGCTTCATAGCAAGCGTAGCGTTCATTCGCATTTTCTGCCAATGCATTGTAATGCCCGGCCACGCGATATCCCAGGTTTCTTGATCCGGAATGGATCATGTACCATATAAAGCCGTTGGATCCTTTCTGGATCTCGATAAAATGATTGCCTCCTCCCAGGGTACCGAGCTGTTTGGTTGCTTTCTCATAGTTTTCCCTGACTACCGGCATTTTTCCGGAAAGGGATGGCATCAA
Organism: uncultured Bacteroidaceae bacterium; assembly: GCA_964420035.1. Lineage (GTDB taxonomy): Bacteria > Bacteroidota > Bacteroidia > Bacteroidales > SM23-62 > CAYQQR01. The sequence goes on from CAYQQR010000001.1 coordinate 110,796, forward strand.
AGACCCATCCTGTGCTTTTGAATGCCAGTTCGATCCCACCGGGATAGCTTTCCGGGCACGACCGAGCACTTTCTTAAGGTCGTTGTATGAAATGGATTCAACGCGGGTTTTGAGGGCGCACATGCCGCATCCGATATCCACCCCGACAGCATTGGGCACAACGACCTCGTTGGTGGCCAGCACTGATCCGATGGGCATCCCGTACCCTGTATGACAGTCCGGCAACACCGGGATGTGGTTGAGCGCAAACGGGAAATCAGCCAGGTTTTTTACCTGGTTCATGGCTTCCTCCTCCAGGTCGTCCACCCACAATTTGATGGGGATTCTTTCGGTGGAGATCACTCGCTTCATAATAATATAACAAATGTATTAATCGATTGTTTTTCTGCAGATTGACACCGGAAACGCGTTCTTCGCGCCTCCTATAAATCCTTTGGGGTTAAACTTTCATTTGTTTTTTACGGGAGCAAAATACTTTTTACGAAGCTTCAATGCAACCTTTACCAGAAGGATGAGAACAGGCACTTCAACCAACGGTCCTATAACTGCTGCAAAGGTTTCTCCTGAATTGATCCCGATCACTGCCACTGGCTACTGCTATGGCCAGTTCAAAATTATTACTGGCTGCAGTAAACGCGATTGTGGTGGCCTTTGAATCATATCCTTTATTGCCTCAGGATCCAGGCAATAATTTGTATTGTTCCCTTCAATATGTTCCCGGATCAATCCTGTTTTCTTCAGTTCAGCAAGGTGCTGATTCACGGTTGACCTGCTCAAGGGTAGCTCTTTTGAAATATCTCCGGTAATACAGGTTCTTGTTTCAGCCAGATATTTTAAGATGGCTATTCGTTCCGGGTGTGCCAATGCTATTCCTGAACTCCGCCTTCACCAGATCCTTGATGCATTTCAGTTTTCCGATCATTAAAGGGGGATTGAACAGCCATCGGTGCCTTGCCGTTCGGCCTGGTTAACCTTTCGGTACCGGCCATCGCCGGCATCGCTTTTCTGTTAAAAGGCAAAAAGAAACAAACCGGTGTCCCGGTGGAAAAATTTGGTTTTATCAATTGAATAATATTATTTTATGAAAGCAATCCGGAACAAACAGATCATCGCCGGGAGCGAGCATATAATACTGCTGGAGGGCAACAGCTATTTCCCGGCGGATGCGGTTAACAAAAACCCACCTGCAATCCAGTCAGCATCAATCGGTCTGCCCCTGGAAAGGAACGGCGGCCTGCTATGATGTTGTTGTAGACGGAAAGATCAATAAGGACGCAGCCTGTTATTATCCCGAGCCAAAGGAGGCGGCCAGGGAGATCAGGGGAAGGGTGGCCTTCTGGAAAGGCGTTGAGATCACGGAATAGTTACAATTCACACCATTATTTATGGAACATTCCCAACAGGAAATTACGGGTTCGGAACTTCTTTCGATGCTTGACGAACCCGGGGTGAAACTTATTGACATCAGGCCCGTGGAGGCCTATAACGGCTGGTGTTTAAGGAATGAACCGAGGGGAGGGCACATTCGCAACGCGAAAAGTCTTCCACTGAAATGGACCGACTATATCGACTGGATCGAGGTGGTCCGGTTCAAGGGGATCAGGCCGGAGCACACGATCATCGTTTACGGGTATGAGAGCGAAGATACGGAACGTGTGGCCCGGAGGTTTTTAAGATCCGGTTATACCAAGGTATACATGTATAACCGGTTTTCTGAAGAATGGTCCCCGGATCCTGCAAAACCCATGGAACGCCTGGAGCGTTACAGACACCTGGTTCCGGCCGGGTGGGTCAATGATCTTATCCACGGGAGAACGCCGGCTCATTACGAAAATGACCGTTTCGTAATCGTGCACGCGCATTACCGGAACCGGGATGCCTACCTGAGCGGGCACATCCCCGGGGCGATCGATATGGACACCCTGGCTGTTGAAGCGCCTGAAACCTGGAACCGCAGGAGCCCGGAAGAGCTGAAAGCAGCATTCGAACAGCACGGGATAACCGCCGGTACCACCGTGATTCTTTACGGGAAATTCATGTACCCCGATAATGCTGATGAGTTTCCGGGCAGTGCGGCCGGCGATATCGGGGCCATCAGGATCGCTTTTATCATGATGTATGCCGGGATCAGGGATGTGCGTGTACTGAATGGCGGTTTTCAGTCCTGGGAAGATGAGGGCTTCGAGATCTCTTATGTGGATGAACCAAAGCAATCTGTCGGTGATTTCGGAGCGGTGATCCCTGCCCGTCCGGAACTGGCGGTGGATACTACCGAAGCCAAACGGATGATCGCTGCACCTGACGCGGAGATCGTGTGCGTGCGGAGTTACGCTGAATACGTTGGTGAAGTCAGTGGATACAACTACATTAAACCCAGGGGCCGCATCCCGGGTGCCCTGTTTGCGGGTTGCGGATCGGATGCCTACCACATGGAGAATTACAGGAACAACGATCACACCACCCGGGAATACCATGAGATCGCGGATATCTGGAAGAACAACGGGATCACTCCCGACAAGCACCTGGCATTTTATTGCGGAACGGGTTGGCGGGGCAGTGAAGCCTGGTTCAATGCCTGGCTGATGGGCTGGCCGAAGGTATCCGTTTACGACGGAGGCTGGTTCGAATGGAGCAGTGATCCGGACAATCCAATTGAAACCGGAGTTCCGGAGACAGCGGAACAACAGAAATAATAAGCTTCTGTAATGAACCGAAACGGGTTTCTCATTAGCTCTTCAAAAATAAATGAATATGCAAAAATTCGATGCCACCCACGGGGAACATCTCGGGATCCTGAACCTGATGTATGCCGGCCGTCCCTACACCGTGATCCGTGATTCCGTACAGGTACACCCCACGGTATCCGAACTGATACCCACCATGATGGAGTCACTGGAGCCGGCCAGCCATCAATAGCATCCTGGTTCAAACGATGACCCTTATTCATGAAGCGTCCATGGGAATCCGTTAAACCCATACATTTGTCAAATGAAATACCGGACCGTTACATGCTTAATTTGTTTAACTCTTTCATTCAGTTCATTAATGGCTCAAAAAAATCCAAAAAACCTGGATATTCACTGGAATACCGATACTTCCAGACGGATTGTCCCGCTGGAGGAGTTTACCGCCCTCCTCAGGCCCGACGGCATACCTCCGATCGATGACCCGGGATTCTGGAATGCTGAACGGGCCCTTGTGAATTATTTTGCCCATGAACCCGTCATCTCGGTGACGATAAACGGCGAGGCAAAGGCGTTTCCGCTGAGTGTCCTGACCTACCATGAGATTGTAAACGACAGCATCGGAGGAACCCCTGTAACCATTACCTACTGTCCCCTGTGTAATGCAGCCATTGTCTTTGACCGCAGGGTAATGATCAACGGAAAGCAGCGGTTGCTGGATTTTGGTGTTTCCGGGATGCTGAGGAACAGCGACCTGGTGATGTGGGACAGGCAGACGGAAAGCTGGTGGCAGCAATTTACCGGTGAAGCCCTTGTCGGGGAACTGGCCGGCCTGCAACTTACGCCTGTATCCTCCATGATCATATCCCTGGAGGAATTCGTTGGGTCCTGGCCCGGCGGGAAGATCCTTTCGACCCGTACCGGTCACAACCTGGCATACGGGACCAATCCCTACGACGGGTATGACGACATGGATAATGCACGTCCGAGATTGTATTCGGGTGAGGTGGATCCGCGTCTTCCCGCGATGGAACGGGTTGTTGATATCCAGGTAAACGGAAAGTATAAGATTTATCCCCTGACTCTGATACAGGAGAAAGGCGTGATCAATGATCGTTTCGAGGGCAGTGATATCGTGATCTTTTATACCTCGAAGACCGTATCCGTCCTGGATGACCGGCAGATATCCGAATCCAGGGAGATCGGATCCGTCACCGCGTTCAGCCGCGAAGTCGATGAACAGGTGCTGACCTTCAGAAAAGAATCGGAAGGATTTGTTGATGAGCAGACAGGATCGACCTGGAGCATAACGGGGAAATGCATTTCGGGAGCGTTGTACGGAAAGACCCTGTGGCCGCTTGTTCACGGCAACCATTTTGCCTTTGCCTGGTTTGCCTTTCATCCGGATACCGGGATCTATGAATAACAGGATTAATGCAAGTTTCTCAACAGTTTAAAATAAAGCCGATATGGAAATTATCCGCTTTTCAACCATTACATGTCCGGTATGCGGACACTCAAAAACAGAAGAGATGCCCGGGGATTCTTGCCAGTTCTTTTACCAATGCGAAAACTGCCATTCGCTTATCCGGCCCAATGAAGGCGACTGCTGTGTTTATTGTTCATACGGTTCGGTGAAGTGTCCTTCCAGGCAGATAGAATCATTTGAAAATTAATCCTCCTGAGAAGATTCAGATTTTTCAAACTTCGGGTTTTTTTCTTATCTCGTGTCAGGTTTTCTTTTTTCCGAGATCTCCCCCAGGATTTTTTCATGTACTGTGAGATCCGCCTCGCTGAACAGCACCATCCTGATCACCTTTACATTCTCCAGGGATGCGGCCTGATCGATGATCGTGTTAAGGGCTACAACGGCCGCTTCTTCAAGGGGATAACCGAATGCACCCGTGGAGATCGCCGGAAATGCAACAGATGAAATGCCTTCCCGGTCGGCCAGCCTGAGTGCATTCCCGTAACAATTGGCCAGCAACTGATCTTCGGGTTTGTCCAAACCATACACCGGTCCAAGGCAGTGTATGATGAATTTGTTGGGCAGTTCGCAGGCTTTTGTGATCACCGCTTCCCCGGGACTGATGGGTCCGAGCGGCTCGCTCTCCTTCACGAGTTCCGGTCCGGCAGCGCGGTATATGGCGCCCGCCACACCGCCGCCGGGCAGAAGCTGGGCGTTGGCGGCATTAACGATGGCCTCCATGTCTGCCTGACGGGTAATGTCCCCTTTGACCAATTCGATCGTTTTACCGTAGATCTTTTTTTTCATTTTGGCAGTATAAAGAAAGGTGTTTTTTTTGACCGTGCCATCCGGGGCAGCAGGTATTTATAACAAAATCCTCATCCACCCCCGAAAACCGAGGATAACCTGAAGTATACAACTCAGCGTTTCCGCATCAGCATCACCCTGTCGTTATTGCTCTCCAGCCGGTCAAATCCATATTCCGCAGCAATATAATCGAATGTTCCGGTGTGAAAGAACGACACATGGGTAATGTCTTTTGCATAATACCAGCCGGCAAAGGCCGGGAGCGATTCCCAGGTCTCCGTCATAACAACCAGCAACCCCCCTGGGGTCAACAGGTCCGTGATACGGGCAATCTCCTCCTCCGGCCTGAAGAAATGCTCGAAGCACTCGGTGGCGAAAATGAAATCGTAGTCCCGCGCCGGTATTCCGGGAAAGAAGAAGGGATCGTAATCATCGCACGAGAAACCCTTCTGACCCAGGATCACGCTCAGTGTCGGCACGGGACCGCATCCAAAATCCAGCCCGCGCATCTCCTTGTCCAGCAATGGCAAAGCCGGTTCAATGGCCTGGTTCAGGAAATCCACGTAGCCGCTGTGCTGGATGCCGTTGTTGTGTGAAAGGTATCGACGCTTTTCGGTCTCCCCGGACGGCAGGAACCGCGGCTCGGTGAAGATCAGTTTGCAGGAGTCGCAGTACCGGTAGGATCTGTGGTCAGGTCCCCCCACTTCGGTAAGATATCCCTTGTTATAACACAATGGACATGATTCCATGGCAGCCTTCATTGCTGGTTAAACATCGTACCTTTTTCCCGGCCTTCCCGGGCTGCATCCGGTGGTCCCGGGCGGTCCCGTCCCGGTCCGGGAATGGGGCGGGTTTACCGCGATGCGTAAGGTTCAGCCTGTGCATGGCCCTCGTACGGGCCACGTACAGCATTTGCCCGTCGGGTGCGGACTATTCATATTTGCTCTGCACGCTCAGGTCGGAAGTGGTGTGGAACTGAACCCCGGGATGTGCTTCCTTTGCAATTATAAGCATCCACGCGCTTCCGGCCAGGAATACCGGGTTATTGTACCTGTCGTAAGCAACGGTACCTGTGCGCCTTTCGATCATAGCCTTCAGCTCCTCCTTATTGTCAGAAGTCAGCCAGAAGGCCTTCACAAACGGTAAGGTCCTGAAATCGCACCTGGCGCCGTACTCGTGTTCCAGCCTGAACTTGATGACATCGAACTGGAGTTCGCCCACCGTGCCGATGATCTTCCGGTTGCCCGGCTGCTGGAAGAACAACTGGGCGAGCCCTTCCTCGGTAAGCTGACGCACTCCCTTTTCTAACTGCTTGGTTTTCATGGGGTCCCTGTTGACCACCTCCTTAAGTATTTCGGGAGAAAAACTGGGAATACCGCTGAAATGAAGTTTTTCACCCCCGGTAAGGCTGTCCCCGATCTTCAGGTTCCCGGTATCATAGAGGCCAATGACATCGCCCGGGAAGGCTTCATCCACGGTGTTTCTGGTGTTCGCCATGAAAGCTGCCGGGGCCGCGAACCGCATTTTTTTATCAAGGCGGGTGTGGTAATACATGGTATTGCGCCCGAACCTGCCCGAACAGACCCGCAGGAAGGCCATGCGGTTCCGGTGATTGGGATCGAGGTTGGCGTGGATCTTGAACACAAAACCGCTGAATAGCTTCTCCCCGGGCATAACCTCCCTTTCGGCGGCTTTCGTGACCGAGGGATGCGGGGCATTGTTAATGAAGGTCTCCAACAGGTCGGGGATGCCGATATTGTAAAGGGCACTGCCAAAGAAGACCGGCGCCAGGTATCCCTGCAGGTAGAGGTTCTTCTGAAATGATTCGAACAAGTCGGAAACGAGTCCGGTCTCTTCCCAAAGCTGGTGTGTCTGCTCCTCCCCGACGAACCCCTTCAGTCTGGGATCTTCCATGTTCTGCGTACTTAACAGCATTTCCGGCAAGGCCGATTTTTCAGGCCGGTACAGCTGAACGCTTTTTTTCATCAGGTTATACACGCCTTTGAACCGGCCGCCCCTGCCGATGGGCCAGGTGAACGGACAGGTGGTGATCTTGAGTTCATCCTCGAGTTCTTCCAGCAGATCAAACGGATCCTTGCTCTCCCGGTCCATCTTGTTGATGAGGATCATTACCGGAGTGGCCCTCATCCGGCATACCTCCATCAGTTTGCGGGTCTGCTCCTCCACCCCCTTCACGCTGTCAACCACGAGGATCACACTGTCAACTGCCGTAAGAGTCCGGTACGTGTCTTCAGCAAAGTCTTTATGACCCGGGGTATCCAGTATGTTTATCCTTATCCCGTTATGTTCAAGGGACATCACCGATGTGGCCACGGAAATGCCCCGCTGTTTTTCTATTTCGAGGAAATCGGATGTGGCCGTTTTCCTGATCTTGTTGTTCTTTACCGCACCGGCAACCTGGATCGCCCCGCCCAGCAGGAGCAGTTTTTCCGTGAGGGTGGTCTTCCCTGCATCGGGGTGCGAGACGATGGCAAATGTCCTTCTTCGTTCGATTTCGTTCTTTATGTCCACAAATTCAATTATTTGGATGCTTTTCGGGCATCCGTTTAACGTTCAATGAATAAACCCGGGGGCAGCAGTTGGTTGTTTATTTTTCCGGTGCACTGCCTGGCGCCGGCAGGACCGGGAAGATCATGGTGGAGCAGTACCGCGGTATTTCGGGATCCTGTTTTTCATTTCAGCCTGCAAAGATAATGAATAAAAAAGTTCGGGCCAATAGCATACAGGTACCCGGGTATGTCCCTTCAGGAAGTGATCATGAATAAGTTTAGTCATTCTTCAGTGGGATGAGTAAAACATTCGAAGAGCTGTCGCGGGCGATATGATGGCTAACGCTGCCAAGAAATACTTCAGAAAAATAACCGCGTCCCTGGCTACCCATAACGGTCAGAGTTACATTATTCTCATGTATGTAATTTAATATCAATTGCTTTGGCCTTCCGTATTCCAGTACAATATTAATTTCAGTCTCTGGATGTACTTTGTTAAACGCTTCTTTTAAACGCTTCAATCGTTCCGTATCAATCAGGTTAAATTCATGAAGTTTTTCTTTCAGGTACTTTTCAATTCGCTCTTCATCCTGAATGTGTAATAGAGTTAATTTAGAAATATTGGTAAAATTGATTTTCAGCCATTGAAATGCATTCTCGGAGAAATCAGAAAAGTCGGTAGTTAGTAAAACATGCTTGCCTAAATCTTTCTTTAGTAAAAAGCTTTCGGGCTCTTTCCTCTCGAGCTCTTTCATAATTCGTTCGTACTGATATAAGTCTTTCATCAGAATTGCTTCCAACTCCTCCTCCTTCTCTAACTTTTTAAATCTCATAAGCATAACTGGCATTTGGGTATTATGTAGTATCTCGGAAGCGATGCTTCCCAAAGCCGAAGGCGACCAGGTTTTCCCGTGAGAACCAATTATTAGCAGGTGGGCATCGTTTAACTTTACCTGTTTCATCAATTCGATGGCCGGGATGCCATAAACCATTTTCGCATCAACTCCAAAACCCTTACTAGCAAGGAGTATTTTTTGCTTTGCCAACTCTTTTTCGATGAATTCAAGACTGACATTCTCCAGATTTGTATTGTTCCTGAGGTTCAATACAAATACAAGCGTAATTTTTCCTATGCCAAGCAGTTGAAATTCGCTTGAATTCTCTACTATTTCATAAGAAACTTTAGAGAAATCGGTTCCAATAATTGCATGTTTCATAGTTTTATTGGTTAAGTTCAAATTTAGTTACTCGTTTTTTGCAAATTATCGCTGTATAAAATTGCATACACCACCGGAATAAAAATAAATACCAGCAGCAGCCCAAACACCAATCCTCCAATTACCACTATGGCCATGGGACGAAGCATTTCGGTACCATCCCCCAGCAAAAGAGCCAAAGGCAACAAACCAAACAAACTGTTAATGTCTGTAATCAAAATAGGTCTTAAACGCAAAATAGCCGCCTGTTTAATAGCCTCAACAATTCCTTTTCCCTGTGCTTTGAGTTCATCAATAAAAGTTATCAGTATCACTCCGTTATTGATTTCCATGCCGGTAAGCATGATAATGCCAATCAGGGCAGTAATGCTAACCGGTGTTCCGGTGATGTACAAGGCATAAGAAATACCTGCCAGCGATAAGGGAATGCGGATAATAATAATCAATGGCTTCAGGAAGCTTTCAAAATAGAGTACCATTACAGCGTATCCCAGGAACAATGCAAAAAGCAATATAAGAGCCATTTGCTGGATATTTTCGGCAATCATTTCCGACTGCCCGCCATAGTTGAGCCGGTATCCTGTCGGCAATGAATAATTTCCCATTTTTTCTTTTATCCCGGCGGTTGCATCTCCAACACTTATTCCCATGACGTTTGCCGTTACTTTGATAACCCGGTCCTGGTTTTTCCGGTCAATTTGCACGGGCCCGGTAGTTTTCTCAACATCAGCTACTACATTTAACGGAACTTTTGCACCGTTTTTAGAATACACGTATAGATTTTCCAGCACGTCTGCTGATTTTATTTCCTGCTCGTCCATTACAACCCGTATGGGATAGTAATAGGCCCCTTCTTTATAGCGGGTAGCCACATGACCTCTCACCAGTGTTTTAACCGTGGTTCCTATGTCTTCGATACTCAATCCTAAATCCATGGCTTTTTGCCTGTCAACCGAAATCCGGTATTCGGGCTTGGTGAGTTGCAGAGAAATATCAAGGCCCGACAAATAATCGAGAGTAGCCAGTTCGCTTCTGACATGGACAGCCTCGCTGAATATTCTTGTCATGGATTCGCTTCGCGGAGCGGTAACTTCAAGTTCGATATCGAATTGACCGGTACGGCGGATACCTTTCATTTTGGTATGAAAAACTTTAATTACCGCCCCGGGGGCTTTCACGGCTTTCATCACCACCGGTCGCAATTTTTCAACATACTCATCGGTATTCATTGGCCGTTGGGCTGCAGGTACCAACTGCACGTTTAATTCACCCTCAAAACTGTTTTCGGTAGTAACAAGGCCCCATACTTTACCTCCGGCCAGTGTGGCGAATCCATGTATGTAATCCTGTTTTTGAACTACCTGTTCTATCTGCTTCAGTACATTATCGGTTTCACTCATCGATGTTCCCGTGGGCATCATCACCTTAACTGTAATTAATCCATCATCGGCTTTGGGAAGAAATTCCGAACCTGTTTGTTGCAAATAATAATATCCGGGAATTAGTAATAATATAAATAATATAAGTATAAACCACCGCCATTTCAACGACCAGCTTAAAACGGGTTTATAAATAGAAATAAGCCCGATAATGAATCCGTCGGATAAGCGTGTAATGAAACTGCCCTTTTGTTTGATTTTCTTGCTTTCGGGATAAAACAATGTCATAAGCATCGGGGTAACTGTAAGCGAAACCACCATTGAAAGCCCGATAATAATGGCAACGGTTATCACCAGTTCTTTAAACAACAGTGATGAAAGCCCTGGAACAAGTAAAAAGGGAACAAAAAGTGAAAGAAAAGTAATCGTTGCCGTAACAATGGCACCGCTGATTTGAACGGCTCCTTTGGTTACAGGGTCTTCTGTTTCGGGCTCCGTTTCCTGTATACGTGTTATGTTCTCGAGCATCACAATGCTGTTGTCGAGCACCACGGTCATGGCTATTACCAATCCGCCAAGGGTGAAAATATTTATGGAAAAGTCGAGCAATTGCATAAAGAAGAATGTTCCCAATAATGTAACGGGAAGACTCAGGACGAGAGCAAGAATCCTTCTCCAGCCTAAAAGGAAAAAAGCTGTTACCATTGTGACCAGAAAGGCAGCCAGGAGCATGGCATTCCGAACGCCTTTGTTTGCCAGCCTTACATACTCGGCCTGGTCGTAAATCATATCAATATGTGTTGCCGGCGGGAGTTCTGCTCTTAGTTCGTTCATGCGCCGGGCAATATCATCGGAAACGGTTACAGCATTGGCTGCCGCCTGCTTGAATATGGAAATACGTACGCCTTCTTTATCATTGTAACGGGTTCTGATGCGTTGAAATTCGTGGTGGTCGCGAACCTCGGCCACATCTTTCAGCAAAATATGACCGCCCTCACTGTTTTTTCTCAGGATAAGGTTTTCAATCTCGCCGATCGAACTATATTCGTCGTAAGTCCTTATGATATAGTCACGTTTATCGGTGACCACGCGCCCGCCTACCATGTCGATGTTTTCTTTTTTCAGGCGGTCGGAAATTTCCTGTAATGTAAGGTTGTAACCGTTGAGCTTTAATGGGTTTACATGTACCCTTATTTCACGAAGCATACCCCCTGAAAGCGCTGTTCCGGCAGATCCCTTGACTGATGCAAATTCTTCCTGAAATTCGTTTTCGACCCATGTACGCAGCTGGGTCAGACTCATATTGTCTGATGATACCAGTATTTCCACAACGGGTAATTGCGAAGGGTCGGCCTTAAAAGCAACGGGTTCCAGAATTCCTTCGGGCAGTTCTTTTTTTACCAGTCCCATTTTGGCCAAAACATCCTGGTAGGCCACATCCCTGTCGACACTGTAATCAAAATTAACCAGAAGTGTATAAACCCCTTCTTCACAAGTTGATTCTATGTAATCAAGATTATCTACCGTGGCCATTTTTCTTTCAATGACCATAGCCACTTCGTTCTCCATTTGCTCGGGTGTAGCTCCCGGCCAATAAACATATACCTTGACCATGGGATAGGTTATGTCGGGCAACATATTGGTAGGTAACCTGAAAATTCCCGCAATACCAACCACCATTAAAACAATCATAAGCATGATGGTTCCGGCCGGGCGTTTTATGGCTTTTATCGTTAATTTCATTATTTCTCAATTTTAACCTTCATACTGTCTTTTAACATTTCCTGGCCTGAAACCACAATCCTATCGTTTATATTTAAACCATTCAAAATTTGAAGTTTGTTATTTGAAATAATTCCGGTTTGTACAATCTGCCTGATGGCAATACTGTCCTTATTTACACGAAAAACAAAATTTTTATTGTCAGGCGAAGTTAAAACAGCATATTCAGGAACTGTAATTGCATTTTCAATGGTCGTTATGGGGATTGTTATTTCCGCCATCATCCCGGGCAATAGTTTTTTATTGAAATTCTGAAGTTTAATATCGAATTTCACACTTCTTGAAATAGGATTAATGTGAGGATAGACTATGGAAATGATGCCCATTAAGGTGTCGTTGGGATAGGCATTTAAAACAACAGGAATTTTCAAGCCTTGTTTTATGGTTTCAAAATACTTTTCGTTGACCTCGGTTTTAATAACGAGTGAGTTCATATCAGTTATGGTTACAATGACATCCTTTGCTGAAACCTGGCTTCCTTCTTCCAGCCATCGTTTGGTAACCATTCCGTTCATTGGAGAAACAACCGGAATGCTTTGATACATTTTTTTTGCATACTCCAAATCGGCTATTGCTTTTTGTAAATCATTTTGAACTTTCAGATACTCCTCAGAACCTTCAGTAAGGGTTTCTAATTTGCGTTCGAGTGTTTCAACGGTTTTTATATTTGAAGATATGAGGGAGACCCGGTTGGTTGGGTTGATTATTGCAATCAAACGGTCTTTTTCCACGTATTGATTTTCGCGGGCGAATAATCTTTCGATAATCCCGTCATCAGAAGCTTTTACTTCTGTTTCAATATTGGGCTGAACAGTGCCGGTAAGCGATATCGAAGATACTATTTTTGAGGTTGATACTTCCTGAATGTTTACTAAAGGCACATTTTTCTTCTTTCCCTCAGGTTGTTTCTCTGCGCGATTACATGAAACCAGAAATAAGGATGCCCCTGCTATTATAACTGATATTTTCAGTACTGAAATTCTCATGGTTCATTAATTTAAAAATGGATAATTATCGTTGCCACTCAGGTAATGCAGCTCAGCAAGCGTCTGCAAATATTCAATCATAGCCTTTTCGTATTCAATTGTTGCTTCGGTTAATATTTGCTGAGCATCAAGAATATCGATAATATTGCCCTGCCCTGACTGATATTTCAGCGATGCATTTTTTATTGTTTCCTCCGCCATGCTTATGATTTCCTTATTATTTGATAAGTTATTCCTAATTTCATCTAATGTGTTTATAGACATATCAATTTCTTTTTTTACGTCCCAAAAGGCTTGATTTTTTTGGTCTCTATATTGGTCTATAATCACATCGCTTTGTCTAATTTGGTACTTATAGCTACTGTTACCCCAATAAGGAAGTGTATATCGAATTCCAACACCTATGTTGTAGTTAAAATTATCTCCAAAAGGGATATACCCGTGTTCCCAGCTTGCTATACCGTATGAAAAAAGCTCCGGACGGTTTTGAAGTTTGTAAAGATCCTTTTTTTGAGATTCCAGTTTTGTTTTAACATCATAGCTAACCAATGATGGATGATTGTTTAGCTGATCAGCATATTTGGCTTCATTATCAATATCTTGTTTCTGATACCGGTTAAACAATTCTTTTGTTAAATTTTCAATGTTGATATCATTGGTATTTTGCAGGTTGCATAGTTGGATTAAATTAATCTTTTGATTTATGAGTTCATTTTGAGCGGTTTGTAACTTTTTTTCTTCCACTGTAATCTGAACTTTTATTTTTAACACATCTACCGATGAAACTTTGCCTATTTTATATAAATTCTCCGTATACTTAAGATGTTCATTGAGCTGTGCTACTGCGCTTTCACGCACTGTAATCTCAGCCCCGGCCGTTAAAACATCGAAATAACCGTTTGTTACTCCCCAAATAATTGTTTGCCGTATTTGCCTTACTATTTCATCGTTAAGTTGTATTTCATTTTCTACCATACTTTTTTTAGCCTTGGTTTGCCCAAAGTCGTAAACCGGCTGGTAGAATGATACATCCGTGTACATATCAGAAAGCGTATTTCCCAGCAGTCTTTCTTTATTTGGCAACAAGAATTTCCAGTAGGAAAAGCTTGCCGATGAACTTACTCTTGGTAAATAGTTTGTTTGCAGCATTTCAATTTCAGTCTGCTTTATCCTACTGTTTTTTTCGGTCGATTTTAGTACATAGTTATTTACCAGGGCACTGTCGAGAAGCTGGGTGAGATTGTATTGCTGAACCTGTCCTAACGAGTTTGTGGCAACCAATACAAACACACCCGAGATAATTACTTTTCTTATTGGTCTTTTTATATTTGTAACTTGTTTCACTTTCCGTTTTTGTTTTATTTAATTAAATTACTGGTTATTAAATGTTTAACATGTTCGCTGCATCTTTTTTGTATAGTTTAAATCCTGTGTAGTTATCATTCTTCCGCTTTTATCATTCCACCTTTTACTTCACACGCCCGATTCAGCGTGTTGGTAATGGTTCCGAATTTTAATATGTTTTTGTGCCAGTTGCTGATTTTTCTTTCATCTGCATCCGTTTCCACTTCTAATTTGTAGTTGATTGCTTTCATATAGGGCGGATTGTCATTTCTTTTTCCATGGATGGTAATCCTTGCTTTACGATAAGGTATTTTCAAAATCTCCGAATAACGCTGTACGTTTTTAAGCATACAGGCAGCCAGGGATGTGAGCAGCAGTTCTGCCGGGTTGGGCAGCACCTCATCACGCCCTGAAGTTGCATCAAACTGGATCATAGATTGGTTTGCCCCGGCTTCAGCAGTTCCCGGGGGCAATACCTGAGCAGTTATTTTGTATTCAAGCATATTTTTACTTACATGTTTATACTTATGTCTGTACTATTATCCTTGTTGTCTGCACCCAGCAATTTTTCTGCATGTTCATAAA
>CAYQQR010000002.1:0-101687 GCA_964420035.1 uncultured Bacteroidaceae bacterium
CTTGTGAATAACCGGCATTATTTTTTATATTTTTGGATACCAGCTAAACAGTTACACATAAAAAACAATAGTGCTATGAAATTAAATAATATACTCGAATCCATTGGGAACAACCCGGTTGTACGCATCAATAACTTGTATCCCAAAGAATACCAGGTCTGGATGAAACTCGAACGGGCCAACCCGGGCGGTTCCATCAAGGACCGGATCGCTCTTTCCATGGTGGAAGCTGCCGAGCAGCGGGGTTTGCTGAAGGACGGTTCTGTAATTATTGAGCCAACCTCCGGAAACACCGGTATCGGTTTGGCCATGGTAGCCGCCGTGAAGAAATACAGGCTGATCCTGGTCATGCCCGAATCCATGTCCGTGGAGCGAAGAAAGATCATGGCCGCCTATGGAGCTGAATTTCATCTCACACCCAGGGAAGATGGCATGAAGGGGGCCATGGACAAGGCAGCAGAATTACATGAGGAGATAAAGAATTCCTGGATCCCCTCGCAGTTTGACAATCCGGCAAATCCCGGGGTCCACCGGCGGGAGACTGCCGTTGAAATCATCAATGATTTTCCGCGCGGACTGGATTATCTGATTACCGGTGTGGGTACCGGCGGACACATAACCGGAGTAGCCGAAATTCTGAAGCAGGAATACAAGAACCTGGAAGTATTCGCGGTTGAACCGGCTGATTCTCCGGTTATCAGCGGGGGCGACAAAGGTCCGCATCCCCTTCAGGGTATCGGCGCAGGGTTTATACCAGAAAATTTGAATACCGCGATCCTGGACGGCACTATTCAGGTTGAAAAAGAAGAAGCTTTTGAATACGCCCGTAAGGCTGCCATGGAAGAAGGACTTTTTATCGGGATCTCTTCAGGTGCTTCGCTGGCTGCCGTGGCCAAAAAGATCAAAGAGTTGCCCAAGGGTAAGAAGATACTGACCTTCTGTTATGATACAGGGGAGCGGTACCTGTCGGTGGAGGAGTTGTATTAGGCACTGCATTTTTACTATTTTCTACAGAAATCGTTTTTGCTAACTGTTGCTGGTTTCTGGCTTATTACACCACCTCCCCCTCGGCCCTTTCTTTTGCAGCATTTTATTTTTCTTTTTTCCTCTCCCCCGGCCCCCTCTCCACCCTGTGGAGAGGGGGAGGAAATCTGATAATCAATTAATTACGAATTACTCTCCTTTCCAAGGAGGGGTACTTTTTGCGCCAGCAAAAAGGGGGGTGGTGACTTGTCCTAAAATAGGTTTACACAAAATTTCTATCTTCGTTGCGAAACAACAAGATCAATGAAAATCGCCGTTGACTTTGACGGAACCCTGGTGGAGCATGAGTACCCGGATATCGGGAAGGAGAAATTGTTTGCATTCGAAACCCTCGGGCAGCTTCAGAAAAAAGGGCATCAATTGATCCTGTGGACCATCCGTACCGGCAAAGAGCTGGATGACGCGATTGAATTCTGCAGGAAGCGGGGCATTGAATTCTATGCGGTGAACCGGAACTATCCCGAAGAGGAATTCGTGGAAGATCAGCCCAGGAAGATCCTTGCGGATATATATATTGACGACAGGAACCTTGGGGGGTTGCCGGATTGGGGCAATATATGGCAAATGCTGAATCCCGAGGAAAATCTCTCGGAGCAGGAAATCATAAAACACCTGGGCAGACGAAAAGGCTTTTTGGCCCGTTTATTTGGTAAGTAATTTTATCATGAGGTCCATATATGGGTTATGCGTTTTTATTTTGTTATTCCGGTACCTGCTCTCCTGTTCTACTTCCGATACGAAGACAGATAAAAGTGAGTCTGAGAAGGCACCCCTCACTCCCCTGACCCGTTTTGAATTACCGGAACCGGACAAGCGTTTCCCGCTTGAAGAAGCCGTTCCCATACAGATGGAAGTTGCCGACAGCCTGCAGGTGGATTCTGTTGAATACCGTGTCAACGGACGTTTGGTATATACGGCTCATTCAGGACCCTTTGAATATGAATGGAACTCCGGAGGGAGCAAGGTGGGTCAGACCGGTATCCGGGTCGTGACTTACTTTGCCGGGGGGAGGAGTGAGGGCAGGAGCACGCGGGTTTATTTACTGGCCGCCTCGGTTCCGGAGAAGATCTCATACCGGGTCCTTAACCGTTATCCCCACGATGTGCAGGCATATACGCAAGGATTGGAATACCATGAGGGATATTTGTATGAAGGAACTGGAAATTACGGGGAATCCAGTCTGCGCAAGGTCCGGATCTCTACCGGCGAGCCCGTGCAGTCTGCCAATCTGTCCGCGGAGTTATTCGGGGAAGGTATTACGGTCTTTAACGATCAGATCTATCAACTCACCTATAGAGCGCGCACCGGATTTGTATACGAGAAGAACAGCCTCAGACGCATCCGGCAATTCTATTATCAGAATTATGAAGGCTGGGGGCTCACGAATGACGGAAACAACCTTATCATGAGTGACGGTTCCAACAAACTTTATTTTATGGATCCCCGGTATTTTACGGAAGTCAGGCGAATGGAAGTCTACAACGATAAAGGTCCGGTGGGCCGGTTGAATGAGCTGGAATATATTGATGGAAAGATCTATGCCAATATATACGGTAAGGAAGAGATCGTGGTGATCGATCCCCGGACCGGGGTTGTAACGGGCCTGATGAATATGGAGGGGATATTCCCGGACGAAGAACGAAGACGCGGAATGGATGTCTTCAACGGAATTGCATGGAACCCCGATCAGGAGGTCATGTACGTGACCGGTAAATACTGGCCCCTGCTTTTTGAGATAAAGCTGCTGGATTAAACGGCGGATATGATCTTGAGGCTTTTGGGAATAACGCGGAATTCATAAGGACCGTCCCCCAGCATTTCCCCGTCCGTTTCCAGTCCTGACGAACCGTTGGCTATGATCTTGATACTGGAACCGGAATGCGTTGATATCTTTGGATGTTCCAGCAGCTTCCCGTTGTATAACCTGTAAAGATTCAGGAGAATCCTGAGTTTACTCATTTTATGTATCAGGGTTAGATTGAAAAGACCGTCATCCGGAATGGCATTCGGTACCTGCAGCATGCCTCCGCCACTGTATTTCCCAATCCCTATGTTCATGCTGAAAACCAAATGTCGGGAGGATTCTCCGTCTATGATGATCTCGGTGGCAGCGGAGCGATGGCCCATCAAACTGGTGAGAATATTGAAGAAATACGTCGCTTTGCTTTTGATCCGCCTGGTTTTCAGTTTATTGGTCTTTCGGGTTACCACAGAATCCAGTCCCATACCCGCAACATTCGCAAAATATCTTTCCTGCTGCCCGTGTTCGTCGTGGTATTTGACCCATCCCGCATCCTGTATAAAAGTTTTGCCCTCCTGGATAATTTTCACGACTTCTTTATATTTTCCGGGAAACCCGAACATTTTGCTCCAGTCGTTTCCTGCTCCGGCAGGTATCATCCCCACCAAGATACCGGTTGTTGCAACGGTTTTTTGCCGGAATACCCCGTTGATGACTTCATTCAGTGTTCCGTCACCACCCACCGCCAGGATGTTCCTGAACCCCTCCTGTATGGCCTTAATGACCATTTGGATCGCATGACCCGGTGCCCGGGTTAGCCTGAATTCATAATTAAAGCCATGGTCATCAAGCAGATCTTTAATAGCCGGCCAGTTTCTGGCACACTTGCCCGCCCCTGCATTAGGGTTGACAACCACCATCCACCGGACCTTTGAATTGTTGCCGGACATGCTTCTTCAGACTGTGTTAATTTTAAATTGAGCCGGGTTAAATATAGAATAAATGTAACAAATCAGGGTCATAATCTGCACTTGCGATAAATCCCACACTTTATATCTTTACATTCGACTATTGTTCTTGAGAAAGAAAATAGCTTGCATTGAAATAAACTTTGGTGTTTGTCATATCGAAACTTTTATTTTGCCGGCTGCTCTGGGTGCGTATACGATAGGCCCCATGGTGCATCGGAAGGTAAACAATGCATCACCCTTAAAGCCTTTATAAGAACAAATGCCTGAACAATGAGGTCGGTCGCTGCAGTTATGGACGCAGAACAATATCTTTAGAACAAATCTTTAAATCAATTAACAATGGCAAAAAAGCGCAGACTAAGATTCCTGTTACCCGTATTCATGTCTTTTTATGTCATGGGTTTTGTCGACCTGGTCGGGGTAGCAACCGGGTATGTTCAGAAAGACTATGAACTTTCAGACAGTGTGGCCCAGTTATTACCTTTCATGGTCTTTCTGTGGTTTGCCCTGCTTTCCATTCCCACCGGGATCTTCCAGGACCGGATGGGAAAAAGATTTACGGTAAATCTGGGGATGTTGCTTACCGGACTGGGTATGATCATTCCTTTCATCTATTATACCTATTTAACGGCCGTAATCGGCTTTATGATCCTCGGGATCGGGAACACCGTTTTACAGGTATCAGCCAATCCATTGCTCCTGGATATATCATCGAAACAAGGGAAAGCTGCCAACCTGAGTCTTTCCCAGTTTATCAAGGCCATTGCTTCCATGCTGGGGCCCATTATTACTGCTGCACTGGCAAAATACACCGGGAACTGGAAACTGATATTCCCCATTTATGCCGGCCTATCCGTTCTTTCTGCCGCCTGGCTGGCATCCATCAAAGTTGAAGAAAGCAAGTCGGATAAGCCCCCGGCAACCTTCAGGAGCGTTGTTTCCCTTCTCAACAGGAAATTCGTGGTGATCATGGTCCTGGCAACCTTCCTGAGCGTCGGCTTCGATGTATCCATGAATTCCAACATTGCTAACTTTTTGAGTACCCGCTTTTTGATCAATCTTGAAGCCGCCAGCATCGGGATCAGCATCTACTTTGCCTCACTGATCGTGGGACGTTTTCTGGGATCCATACTTTTGAGGACCCTCGATACTGCAAAATTCCTGGTATTCAGTGTAGTGCTTACGCTTGTCGGACTGGCGGGAATGATCATCTCCCCCGACCTGAACCTGACCCGGATCATGATCTTCGTGGCCGGATTGGGATTCTCGAATGTGTTCCCCATTATTTTTGCCATAACCATTGAAAAGATGCCTGATTATGCCAATGAACTGTCGGGCCTGATCATCCTCTCGGTATGCGGCGGAGCCATCGTGCCTCCCGTCATGGGCATTGTGTCTGATACGGTGGGAGTGGCAGCCAGTCTTTTTGTACTGGTATTCTGTACCCTGTATATCGGTTACGCGGTTTATTATGTAATCCGGAACAAAAAAGTTGTGATCGAGTAAAATCCATGAATATGTCAAAAGAAGAGCGCGGTGTATTGACCCTGGATGCCGGGGGGACCAACTTTGTTTTTTCGGCGATCAGGAATTATAAGGAAATTGTTGAACCGGTAACCCTGCAACCTCATCCCGATGACCTGGGGAAGTGCCTGGATACGATCATCCGCGGCTTTGAAGACACCCTGAAAAAAATGGATAACAAGCCGGTAGCCATCAGTTTTGCTTTTCCGGGTCCTTCAAATTATGAAATGGGTATACTGGAGAACCTTGTAAATTTCCCGGCGATCCGGGGCGGGGTAGCTTTGGGACCTATGCTTGAAAAACGATTCAGGATGCCCGTATACATCAATAATGACGGGGATCTTTTTGCATACGGTGAAGCACTCGCGGGTTATTTACCTTATTTGAATGAGAAGATCAAAAGTGCCGGTGGATATAAAACTTATAGAAATTTGATCGGACTGACCCTGGGGACCGGTTTCGGTGGTGGTATTGTCTTTCGGGGTCACATGCTCCGGGGCGATAATTCATGCGGGGCCGAAGTCCATAATCTCAGCAACAAATTTAAGCCCGGCTGGAATGCAGAAGAACATGTAAGTGCCAGGGGTATCTCAAGAATTTATGCCCGGCATGCAGGTTTGAACCTAGACACGGTGATCAGTCCTGAAGAAATAAGCCGGATCGCTCTTGCCGGGACCGACGGAGAGCAGGAAGCTGCGAAGAGCACATACGGCGAATTTGGAGAACAACTGGGCCACTCCATTGCCGTAGCGCTTACCATGGTGGACGGGATCGCGGTGCTGGGCGGAGGGATTACTGCTGCCTGGGAACTGTTTGCACCATCGATGTTTGCAGAGATTAACAGGAACTACCATGATCCCGGGGGAAATCTGCGAAACAGATTGTCCTATAGGGTCTATAACCTCGAGGATGAAAACGCGTTCAAGGAATTTGTAATTGGAAATCCGCGAACCATACAGGTGCCAAAAAGCCGGCAAAAAATCCAATATGATGATCTTTATCGTACCGGTGTCGGCCTTTCCAGGTTGGGAGCTTCCCGGGCCATTGCCCTTGGTGCATATAGTTTTGCACTACGGCAGTTGGATCTGGATAAAGAATAGGCTGAATATAAACCCGGAATTTAACCAGGCTTCACGATTTGGGACCTGGCATTCTGTTGAAAACCTGTTAATAAGTGCCATAAATTATGTTTACAATATATAAGCAGTAAAACCGGGGCATTGGGGCAGATTATTGTAAATTTGAAACCCTTGCTAATTCATAAAGAGAGGAGATTTCACATGGGGAAAGTAATATCAATGGCGAATCAAAAAGGAGGGGTTGGAAAAACCACAACAGCCATAAATCTGGCTGCCAGTTTAGCCGTTTTGGAACACTCGGTCCTGCTGGTGGATGCCGATCCGCAGGCCAATTCCACCTCGGGTATGGGGATCGAGACCAAGAATATCCAGACCAGCCTGTACGACTGCCTGGTGGATGAGATGGACCCCGGGAAGGTGATCCTGAAGACGGAGATCGAGCAGATGGACCTGTTGCCCTCGAGCATCGACCTGGTAGGCGCGGAGATCGAGATGCTGAATATGCCCCACCGGGAAAAGATGCTTAAGCAGGTGACCGATAAGGTCAGGGACAAGTATGATTTTGTATTGATCGACTGTTCTCCCTCCCTGGGCCTGATCACCGTGAATGCACTAACGGCCTCCGATTCAGTCATCATTCCGGTGCAATGTGAGTATTTTGCCCTGGAAGGGCTCGGCAAGTTGCTGAATACCATCAAGATCATCCAGAACCGGCTGAACCCGGATCTTGAGATCGAAGGATTCCTGCTGACCATGTACGATTCAAGGCTCAGGTTGTCGAACCAGGTGGTGGACGAGGTGAAGAAGCATTTCCAGGATATGGTATTCAATACCATCATCCAGCGGAACATTAAACTGGGTGAAGCCCCCAGCTTCGGTAAACCGGCCATTCTGTACGATGCGGATTCCAACGGCTCCCTGAACCATCTCAACCTGGCCCGGGAGTTATTGCAGAAGAATGATATGACCAAGGTCAGGATGGAAGAGAAAGTCATCGATTAAAACCCTGAGAATATGGCCAGAAAAAATGCTTTGGGAAGGGGGCTGAGTGCCCTCATTGAAGATGCCGGGAATGTCAGTCCAGAAGAATTAAAGGCTGCCATCATCGAGATACCGATCGATATGATTGAGGCCAATCCCTACCAGCCCAGGAAAAATTTTAATGAAGAGTCGCTCGGAGAATTGGCCGACAGCATCAGGGAACTGGGTATCATACAACCCCTGACGGTCCGGAAGAATGAGGATAAGTTCCAGTTGATCACCGGTGAGAGAAGGTTCCGGGCAGCATACATTGCCGGGTTGGACAGCATACCGGCCTATGTTCGTGAGGCCAACGACCAGAACCTGCTGGAAATGGCCCTGGTGGAGAACATCCAGCGGGAGGACCTGGATTCTATAGAAGTAGCCATCAGCTATCAGCGTTTGATAGAAGAATGCAACCTCACCCAGGAAAATCTCAGTGAAAGGGTGGGAAAGAAAAGGTCCACCATCTCCAATTATCTCCGTCTGCTGAGACTACCCGCCGAGATACAATTGGGCATCCGGAGCAAGAAACTGACTATGGGCCATGCACGGGCGCTGATCGGACTGGAGGATCCCCAGCTGCAGCTAAGAGCCTACCACGAGATACTCAATAAAGAACTATCGGTACGAAAAACCGAGGAGCTGGTCCGTAAAATGGCAAGAGAACAGGAAAGCGGTCCGGACCCAAAAACTGTCAAGCATAAAATGCCGGAAGAATACCGGGAACTGCAACACCAGCTGGCAAGCTATTTTGAATCGGATGTGCAGTTCTTCCGCAACAATAAAGGAAGGGGAAGGATCGTTATACCCTTTGTTAACGACGAGGACCTGGAACGGATCGTGGCCATCCTGGACCGATCCAAAAACCCGTCCTGATTTCCAGCTCATGTGCAGGCTAAATTTCCGGCTGAAATACTTTCATAAGTCTTTGAAATTCAATCGCTACGTATTCGCTGCAATTTTATTCTCCAGTGGTATGGCAGGACCTTCCCATGCCCAGGAAAGGGATACGCTTATCATGGAAAACATTGAAGAGGCATCCTATGATGAACTGCAGGATCATTCGCCCCAGAAAGCCGCCATGTATTCGGCGGTGCTTCCCGGCCTGGGTCAGATATACAATCGCGAATACTGGAAAGTTCCCATTGTATACGCCGGCTTTGGCGCCTTTGTCTATGCCATCATACGGAACGATAATCTTTACCAGGAAGCCAAGGATGCCTATATCGTTCTTTCCGACGATAACCCGGAAAACGACCTGCTTGCCTATAACGGTGTCTATACCCTGCAGCAAGTGGAATTCATAAAGAATACGGTCAAGAACTGGCGTGATCTGAGCATTATCCTTACGGGGGCATTCTATGTGGTCCAGATCATCGATGCTACCGTAGATGCCTATATGCTTGACTTTGATATCAACGAAGACTTAAGTATGAGGCTTGGCCCCTCTTTTCTGGATCCAAGGAAACAATTTGCTGCTCTGGGACTAAAATGTTGTGTTTATTTCTAGTTTTCGTTTTCTTTGTTCCGGTTGCATTTACACTTTAAGGATGAACAGGATCATAGCATTGATCGCCCTATGGCTTTCATTTTCACCCCTGATACTGTGGGGGCAGGAGGACCAGGACTCCCCGGAAATTGTGACAAGTTTCGAGAACAACCTGGACAGCATGCTGAATCTTTGGTATGTTCAGCGTTCCATGGCACTGGAAGAATTACCCCTGGATGAGGCCGGGGAAGGGGACAGCGCCTGGGCAAGCGACATTCCGGATTCTGTGTACATTGAAAGACTATCCCGGCTCCCTTCCATCATTCCCCTTTCCTATAATGATATCGTAAAAAGGTACATCGAGGTTTACACCCGGAAAAGGCGCCAGCAGGTGGAAGTCATGCTGGGTTTGTCCCAATATTATTTCCCCGTTTTTGAGGAGATCTTTGATTATTACGATATTCCATACGAACTGAAGTATTGCAGCATCATTGAATCGGCCCTGAATCCCAGGGCCGTATCGCGGGCCCGGGCGGTAGGGATGTGGCAGTTCATGTATGGTACGGGGCGCATGTACGATCTGACCATCAATTCTTATGTGGATGAGCGCCGTGACCCCGTGAAATCGACCCATGCGGCCGCGCGTTTCATGAAGGATCTCTATAATATCTACCAGGATTGGCTCCTGGTGATCGCTGCCTACAATTGCGGTCCGGGTAACGTGAGCAAGGCCATCCGCCGTGCCGGCGGTAAAAAAGATTATTGGGATATATATCCTTTTCTGCCCAGGGAAACCCGCGGGCATGTGCCGGCCTTCATTGCGGCGGCCTATACCATGAATTACCATGAAGAGCACCAGTTGAATCCCAGGCAACTGGAACTACCCATACCCACCGATACCCTGAACATTACACAAAAATTGCATTTTAAACAGGTTTCCGAGGTTATGGGGATACCCGTAAAGGTGCTCCGCGACCTGAACCCGCAATACCGGCACGATATCGTGCCCGCGGATAACCCAGCTTTTTCCCTGAGGATCCCCATGGAATATGCCGCAAGCTTTATCGATCTCCAGGATTCTATCTTCGCTTTCAAAGATTCCAAATACCTCAAGGAGGAAATCGTCCGGAATCCTTCCTACTACACCAGGGGATATGTACCCACCCCCCCGGCAGGCGATTACACCCGGTTGCGGTATACGGTAAAATACGGGGACAACCTCGGTTTTATAGCCAGCTGGTATAAGGTTGGTGTCTCCGACCTGAAATACTGGAACGGTTTGCGCGGAAACACCATCCGGGTGGGCCAAAAGCTTAATGTCTATGTTCCCAGTTCCGGGGCCGGTAAATACGAGAATATTGACGATATGACTTTCGCGGAAAAACAAAGAAGGATCGGTAAACCCGTTGAGCAGGCGACCGTAACTACGGAAATCAATCCTGGCTCGGGTGACTTCGTCTATTACAAAGTAAGAACAGGCGATACCATTTGGGACATAGCGAAAAAATTCCCGGGGGTCAGCGACAGGGACATTATTCGGATCAATAACTTTTCAGATGTAAACAGGATAAAACCAGGTCAGGTGATCAGGATCAAAGTTAAAAGTTAATCCCCTGAACTTTCGGGGGGAACTGAGCTATGAAACCTTACCAGATATTGATATTTATTCTTTCAGTACTGCTCTTACTGTTCATACTCAGTATTTTCTTTCCCAAGGACGGCATCAGGCTGGGGCATGAGGTTGAATTACGCTTCGTTACCCTCGATGAGATACTGGAGAAGGATACCATCCAATATGCAGATATTTCATCCATTTTAGAATATTCCGGGGTTCTCAATGATTCGGTGATGGAAGCGGAAATGACGGTTGGCTTCGATCCGGATTCCATCCCTCGGGACACCGTCCGGGCCAACCGGGACAGTCTGCGGGCCAGGATCCACTCCATTGAATTTGCAGGCAATGACCCCTCCATTCTCTACCCGGCATTCGAGTCCATGGAAACTGCCCTTACCACGAACAAACTTGTGCGTATATTGCATTACGGGGATTCCCAGATCGAAGGGGACCGGATTACCTCATTTGTCAGGAACCGGCTGCAAAAACAGTTCGGGGGAAGCGGTGTCGGACTCCTGCCCCTGGTTTCCCTTTACGGGTACCAACTGTCCATCAGGCAGGAAGCTTCCGACAACTGGCTGCGCTATACGGCTTTCGGCAATGTGGATACCACCCTGGACCATAACAGGTATGGCCCCCTGGCTTCCTTTGTTCGTTTTTGTCCGTACCCGGCCGATTCCCTCATTCAGGACAGCGTGGAATACGAGGCCTGGGTAAGCTGGTCGCGGTTAAAAAATACCTATCGCCTGGCCCAGACCTTCCGGGAGGCGCACCTGTATTATTCCAATAATCAGGAGCCTTTTTATATCCGCATTTTCGGGGATGATGTGCTGATCGATTCTGCGGAATGTGCTACCACGGAAGAGCCTGCCGTACAACGCTGGCAATTTGAACACAGCCCCGAAAACCTGAAGATGCATTTCAGGGGAAGGTCCAGCCCCGACTTTTACGGGATCGCCCTGGATCACAGCCATGGGGTGGCAGTGGACAATATAGCCCTCAGGGGAAGTGCGGGTCTGGTCTTTACAAAAATGGATGCAGAACTGCTGGGCAGCCTGTACAGGAACATGAACGTAAAGATGATCATCCTGCAGTTCGGGGGAAATGTGGTTCCTTATATTGAAGAGAATTATGATTACTATGAGCGCTGGTTTTTTGAACAGTTGGAAAGGATCAGGCAGGTTGCTCCCGGTGTGCCCGTGGTGGTGATCGGTGTAGCGGACATGTCGGTTAAGGAAAGGGATAAATATATAACCTACCCGAACCTGGAAGATGTAAGGGACGCCCTGAAATCTGCAACTCTTAAAGCCGGGTTCGCCTATTGGGACATGTATGAGGCCATGGGAGGAAACAACAGCATGCCCAGCTGGGTACATGCACAACCCTCGCTGGCTACATCCGATTTCGTCCATTTTAACCACCGGGGAGCCCGGGTGATCGCCGAAATGTTCTACAATGCCCTCTTTTTTGAATATACGCGGTATAAAGAAAACAAAACGCAACTGGCTGCCAGAGACCGTTAATGATGAGGTGCGGAGTGCTTTCATGGATGATTAATCAGATCATCGGCGGGCTTTTGCCGGAAACGCGGGACCATGATCGAAAATCTCAAGGAAATCTTCCTTTATTCAGAGAAAGCGCCCCTGCTTTTTACCCGTTTGTATTTCTGGCTCTTCCTGGCTGTCGTTACGGCCATCTATTCGGTCCTCTACAAGAAAAGGGTCCTGCGCAACGCCTACCTCTTTCTGATCAGTCTTTTCTTTTATTACAAGTCCAGCGGCTTTTTCTTTTTCCTGCTTGTTTTTTCCACTTTTTCAGATTATTTCCTGGGCCTCGGAATCTATCATGCAAAGAAAAAGCCCTGGAAGAAAGCCTGGATGATCACCTCGGTGGTGATCAACCTGAGCCTGTTGTCTTATTTCAAATATGCCTACTTTTTCACCGATCTCCTGAACCAGACTTTCCAGTCCGATATCCAGGTGATCAACGTGCTGGCCCTTTGGTCCAACCAGCTCACGGGAACCCATTTCGACATCAGCAGGATCTTCCTGCCCGTGGGCATCTCCTTTTTCACCTTCCAGACCATCAGCTATTCGGTGGATATATTCCGGGGAAAGGTCGAACCCGTGCGCAACATCGTCGATTTCGGGTTCTATGTTTCCTTTTTTCCCCAACTGGTGGCCGGACCCATTGTCCGGGCCTCCGAATTTGTTCCCCAGCTCTACAAAAAATACCTGCTTACCCGGGAGGAATTCGGTTTCGCCCTTTTCATGATCCTCAAAGGCTTATTCAAGAAATTGGTGCTGGGTGACTACCTGGCAGTGAATTTCATCGACCGGGTATTCGACAGTCCCACCCTATACAGCGGTTTCGAGAACCTGATGGCCCTGTATGGCTATTCCCTCCAGGTGTATTGCGACTTTTCCGGTTACACGGATATGGCCATCGGGGTGGCTCTTTTACTGGGATTTCGCCTGCCAAAGAATTTCAATTCACCCTATAAGGCAACTTCGGTTGGAGATTTCTGGCGCCGCTGGCACATGTCCCTTTCTTCCTGGCTCAAAGACTACCTCTATATCCCCCTGGGCGGGAACCGCTACGGGAAACTGCGGACCAACATCAACCTGATGATCACCATGTTACTCGGGGGGCTGTGGCACGGTGCCGATTTGAAATTCATCATGTGGGGCGGGCTCAACGGGCTCGGACTGGTGGTCTATAAATTCTGGAAAAAGATCAGTCCCTATGAAAACAAGAAAGGCATCCTGGTGCACTTCTGGAAGATCTTCATCACCTTCAACTTCATCACCTTCACCCGTATCTGGTTCCGGGCCGATGATATGGATCGGGTCAACGGGATGCTATACCAGTTAAGTCATAACCTGAGCTTCGATGTCGCCTGGCGGGTGATTACATCCTATTGGCTGGTCTTTGCGGTGATGGTATTCGGCTACGTCGTTCACTGGCTGCCCACCGGTTTCAAGAACCGGTACATGAACTGGTTCATCCAAATGCCTTACTGGGCCCAGGTGGTGGTTTCAGCCGTGACCGTTTTTCTGATCTATCAATCCCAGACTTCGGATTTACAGCCGTTTATTTATTTCCAGTTTTAGGCTCGGGAAACGAAAGGTTGTAAAAACAAAGTGAATGAACTGCAATACCGATGGTTGAGCGATTCTCAATATGAACGTGAACACCCTTTCCGTTGTATCCCGGGGGTACCAAAAATTGATGATCCAGCAGGGGAGCCTTCAGGGTATCTTTGACAAGGACACTATTGGAGTTCCAGTATCTCATTCCCTCATTACCTGAAATGATCATCCCGGCATCGACATCCTTACTGATCTCTGCGGTAATTTTGTAATAGCCCTCCGGATCAGGGGGATAAAAAATACCAAAGTAGGTTGATCCTCCTGCCGGCAGCGTATCAGTAGATCCTGATATAAAAAGATGACCGGCCTTTTCATCAACCGGGAGTGGTTGGTCAAAACGGATTTCCAAAAGTTTGTCCTGTACCAACTGAGCACTATCGTACCTGAGGATTGGTGGAATCTCCATAATGCGTTCGAATACATGGATTTCTTCGGAACCGTAGCGTGTAGTGCAGTAAGCTGAGCTTTTGCACAGTGCCAGGTAGTAATCGTATTCACGGTAATCAGAGGGCCACCGGTTTGCCCTGGCGGGCAGCAGCAAAATATATCTGGCCTTTTCAATACCGTAGGGAAAAGTGAAAACGGTATCCCGGAAGGCAAGGTGAGAAACCAGCGGAGAATGAGCAATCAGCGACTGCTGGTCCGGTATGGACCTTATCCCCTTCCTTAGCTCCTTCCTGTTATAATCGCACCGGTAGTGTTCGGATGAATAAAATTTCACCCTGTCCGCATCATAATAAGGGTATGCCTGTTTATCTATTTTCAGTAAGCTTATCGTTATAGTCATCAGCAGAATAACGGGCAGACTGATTGTTCTTATTTTCTTTCTGATTCTGTTGTCCTGCATCCATTCAATAAGCACCAAAGCGAGGACGGGGGCAAATTCAATGGAATAATGTGCTGAAATACCCCATTTACTGGGTAAATCATGATACAATTTCTGAAAAATAAGAGGCAACACCATGAGCAGGTATACCGGACGGTAGAAAAGCAACCAACCTCCCGACAGGATCAATACCAGAAGAAACTCGGTCTTGATATTATCATACACGGGATTGCCGTGGTGGTTCATGAAAAGCATTTTTAATGCATAAAAAGGCTTTGTGATCATGGTACTGAAGGCCTCGGCTATTGAATCTCCTAACACGTCATATTGGAAATGGAAGTAATCATAGTTTGGCCCTGACAGGGCAGGCATAACATAGTTCAGTATTACCACAAAGTAAAGCAGTGCAAAGAATGATAAAATGGGAAGTATGATTCTGTACATTTTATCATGCCTGAAAAATCTGATGAAAAGGCCCAGGCTGACAAAAAACATCCAGAAAGCCAGGTTTTCTTTACCGGTGATGACAAGAACAAAGAACAATACCACCGGGAACCATTTTTTCCGTAGCAGGTAATAAACGAACCAGGGTAAAAACATGGCCCCTACAACATTATCATGGTAATCAAATCCGAGGGCGAAATAAATGCCCCAAAGAGAAAAGAAATAGATCGATATAAGCAATGC
The DNA here is from genome assembly GCA_964420035.1 of uncultured Bacteroidaceae bacterium. Classification (GTDB taxonomy): domain Bacteria; phylum Bacteroidota; class Bacteroidia; order Bacteroidales; family SM23-62; genus CAYQQR01. The sequence continues at coordinate 15,152 of CAYQQR010000002.1, forward strand.
CGTTGAATGACTCCCGGTCTGCATTTTACCTATCCTGTAAATACCCGTTCCGCCAAAGAGTATTGCCAGAATCTGGAAGATCAAAAGGTTGTAGGTGCCGAAAATATGAAGGAATGGGGCAAAATAAAGCGGTGGCAGTGAGAAATGATCGCCCAATTTGTTTTCAATAGGCGGAATGATCAGGAAGTTATGATTCCATCGAAAATGAACATAATCATAGATCTCGTTATTCTTGATTCCCAGATCCCAGGCAAAAGTTTGAAAATTATAATGGTTAACGAGAGAGATGGCTGCATAGATGAGACAGAAAAGCACCAGAACGAAGATCAAAGAGTAATTGATACGGTGGTTTATATGTATATCCATTTGCCTGGGGATCACTCAGATTTCATTCTGTTGATCGGATTATTTTTTAAAAAAATGTTGATTATTTACATGCGGCAAAGATCCAGGGTAAAACCCTATATATTCGCCCAACATGGAAATATTTGCTTAACATGGCAGATAATGATCCCTTGTTGAAATGCTGCAGGTGACCGGGGGTGTTCCCCAGGGCATTCCAATATTTCAGCCGCATGATATTCAAAATGCGCCACAACGGTTCATGGGGTACCGTGATGATCAGCCGCTTGAATGTCAGCCAGCTGATCTCCTGTAATGCTTTTTCGGGTTGGTCCAGGTGTTCCAGGACCTCCGAGAGAATGACCAGGTCATAGGGTTCATGGGTAAAACTTTTCAGGTCGTAGGCATTGGCGACTTCAAAGTTCACACCGGGGCAGTTCCCGCGGGCTTCTTCAATGATCTCCCCGTTGATGTCCAGGCCCCGGTATTGGACCCCGGGGAAATGTTCCAGGATCTTCGCGGCCAGCAATCCTTCCCCGCAACCCACTTCCAGTATGACCCGGTGATCCCCGTCGCGGATCTCCCGGATGAGATTTCTGAAAAATCCCCGCATGAGTCTGCGATACACCGGGTTTCCCGTATGGTACTTATCGAAAACGTTGCCGGTGATCACTTCTTCCATTTGGCCTCTTTCATGAAGATCAATAATTTCTCGAGCAGTTTCCGGTTCATGCTGATCAGGTCGGCCATGATGCCGAAGATGATGACCAGGAAACCGATGATCAGGAAGGTGGTGGAGAAGATCAGGGACTGGATGTGTCCTTCCCCGCCTTCCGTGAAATAAAAATAGAGGAACCTCCCGAAACCGATCAGCCCGGGCAGGATCAGGATGATGCCCAGGGTGGTGAATACCCGCAGGGCCCGGTAGGTGGAGTAGACCCGGATGAGGGTGCGCAGCTGGTTGGAGATGAAATGGCCGATCCCTTTGAACAGCCTTGATTTCCTGAGTTTCTTATTGGTCTGTACGGGCACGGAGACAATACGCAGCCTTTGATTTCCGAGCTGGATGAGATTTTCAATGGTATAGGAGAACTCGGTCAGGATGTTGATCTTCATGGCCGTATCCCGTGTATAGGCCCTGAACCCGCTGACCGTATCCCTGATGTTTGTTTTTGAAAGCCTTCGTATTAAACTGCTGCCCGCTTTCTGAAGCTTCTTCTTGGTCCAGCTGAAATGCTGGATGGTATCGGTCTGGCGGTCCCCCACCACCATGTCGGCCTGTCCGTCGATGATAGGGCGCACCAGTTTCTCTATGTCCGGTCCGTAATACTGGTTATCCCCGTCGGTATTCACAATGATGTCGGCACCCAGTTCCAGGGATTTTTCCAGGCCTGCTTCAAACGCCCGGGCCAGTCCGCGGTTATTCTTCAGGGGCAAAATATGGCTTACCCCCAGAGCTTTGGCAACTTCAAGGGTTTTATCCGTACTGCCGTCGTCAATGACCAGGGTCTCGATCTGATCAATACCTTCTATCTTTTTTGGGAGATCCACATAAGTGACCGGGAGGGTTTTTTCTTCGTTGTAGCAGGGTATTTGAATGATCAGTTTCATCAGAGCAAGATTCGAAATGCTAAATAACTCAATTGCAGGAAATAATAAAAAAAAAAGAAATATTTAAGTTTGATATCTTTACTTTTTCCCATGAAAAGAACCATCATAAAAATACTTTTATTTTTCGGATCGGCCCTGATCATTTTAATTCCTTCCATTATAAACGGATATCCCATATTATTCAGTGATACCGGAACCTATATCATGTCTGGCATCCAACTGTATGTCCCCATTGACAGACCCGTATTCTATGGATTGTTCCTGGGGGCATCCAGCTTTCATATTTCCCTTTGGTTTTCTGTTATTTTACAGGTGCTGTTGTTGAATTTCTTCCTGTTGCTGGTAATTAAAAAGATCTTTTTATTGAAGAAGGCATATCTGAATTTGCTGATCCTTACTGTTCTGCTGACGGGTTTGACGTCCCTTGCTTATTATGCCAATCTTTTAATTCCGGATATTTTCTCGGCAATGGTCGTCCTGGGCCTGGCCTGTATCATCGCGGAGCCCCGGTGCGGATATTTCACCCTGATCCCCTTGAGCCTCCTCCTCCTGTTTTTCAATATGATGCATTTATCCAACCTGTTGATCACCATGAGCCTATCCGGGGTATGGCTGATCATCGGTCTTCTTTTCATCAGGCGGCCATGGGTAAGGGAAAGGCTTGTATCTCTTTTGTTTCTTTCCGGTATTGTGGCAGGGAGCTGGATCGTTCTGCCGGCTGTTAATTCATACCTGGGTGCCGGTTTTGTCACCTCCAGGGTGAAATATATTTTCATGATGGGCAGCCTGGTGGAAAAGGATCTTATCGGGCCATACCTGGATGAGTACTGCGCTGAAAAGAACTATGATCTTTGTGCATATAAGGATCGGATCAGTAAAAATACCAGCCATTTTTTATGGGATTTTGAAAGCCCTTTGTACCAGGGAGGCTGTATGGAGGAGGGATGGGAAAGCTGCTGGCTGGAAAAGGATAAAGAATTTGGCAGGATCATTTCCGATTTGCTGTCAACCCGGGAGTACAGGAATAAATATCTGCAAATAGCATTCTCGGAAGGGTTCCGTCAGCTGTACACCATTGGTCTGAGGAACCTCAGGAGCGAAGCCGGGGGTTCCCCTGTCCGGTGGCCCATGGAAGTCTGTTTCAGCAAGGAAGAATATCACAGGTATTTATCTGCTTACCAGCAGGACCATGGACTGAAATTCAATTTTCTCAGTATGCTTAATAAGCTTGTTACCCTGGTTTCGTTCGCGGGCATTTTATTTTTCTTATTGATACCGGGATTGCGGGAGACAGTAACCGTAAGAATGAAGTTGTTTATGGGAACTGTATTCGTGGCCTTGCTGGCCAATGCATATATCACCAGTGTTTTCTCCCATGTAGCGGAACGATACCAGTCCAGGCTTTCCTGGATCATACCCATGATATTCTTTTCCTTATTATTGGAAAGATTTATTTTCCGGAAGTTGAGTCCCCGGATTGCCCGGTAAATTCCACCATCCTCAACCGGGTCCGTTTCCAGCGGGTCTCGAATGAATAAATGGTTCTTTCACCCTCCAGCGGGGAATCATCAGCGACTCTTATGTACCAGGCACCGGGATGGAGATATTCGGGATCCGTTTTAACGATGCTGTCCCGCTGCTGGGTCAGGTAGAAACTGGTGGCATGACTCAGGGGTACGAAACGGGCAAAATACAGTTCGTGTCCCCCGGATAATTGTCCTGCACGAACGGCACCGTGTTTCCAGATCACTTCGGGACTTTCCTTCACGCGGGCCGGTAGGACCAGGAGGTCAAATCCCAGCCGGAGTATGAATAAGAGCACAACCGTACTGAGCCAGATGGCGGGAGTATTGTGCCAGGAGAGCCAGGCAAGCCACAGGACGATGGGAACAAAGATAAAGATCATGGCTTCCAGCCCGGGGATGGTTTGTGTTGCAGGATACCGGACTGCTATGATCGGCAGTGTCAGGGTGGCCAGGATCATGAGCGGAAAGACTACCCTGAAAATCCGGGCCCGGAAATTTTGCTGTTGCATAAGCAGTTCTGTGTTCCAGAAAACCACCGCCAGCAGCAGGGGATAGAGGGAAAAAAGATACCGGGGACGCGTGTCCGGGGAGATCCAGTAGACCAGTATATTCACCAGGAAAACCAGGGAGAGGAAAACCAGGATGGGTTGCTGCCGGATGTCCCTGATCAGTTTTTTGCGTATCAGGGCAATCAGCAGAATACCCCAGGGAAGAAGGTGATAGATCTGCTTAAAGGGAAAGCTTAAGAGGTGCGACAGGCTTTTGCCCGTCCCATGGGATACCGGTGTGCGTTGTATGCTCTGTTCCCAAAGGGTAATAAAATATTGTTCCGGTCCCGTCTCACGGGAAAGAAAAAAATAATAGGTACCGACCATAAGCAGGAAAACACCCAGTCCGGCAAAAGAGGGCCAGCTGTAAAACCACCGCAGCTTTTTTGTGAGGATCAACCAGGGAACCAGGGTCAGTAACAGGAAAACCAGGGAGGGCAGCCCCTTCATCATGAAACCGACTGCTGTAAGTGCCCAGACTACCGGAAACAGGGTCCGTTTTTTGTCCTTTTGCTCGAAGCCATAGACCGACATGATCATCATAAAGCTGATCCAGCCGTAGGTGATGTCTATCAGGCCCAGCATGGAGTCGTAAAAAAGGATCCTGCCGCAGGTCAGGAAAGCCAGTGCAGAGAGCAGGGCAATCCGGGGACCCAGCTTGTTTTGAAAAACTTTATAAATGGTAGCTCCAAAAAGCAGCAGGGATATCACGGCAGGAAGGCGGGTCCAGAATTCGTTCACCGTACCGCTTAATTGGTACACGGCCACCAGCAGCCAGTTATAAAGCGGGGGTTTGTTCAGGTATGCAATACCATTGATGGTGGGTTCTACATAATTTCCTGAGATCATCATCTCCAATGCAACCAGGGCCCGTGTTGGTTCATCGGCATGCAGGGGAAAAGTTCCCAGGTTGATCAGGTAGGCCGGCAGCATAAGGGATAAAGAGACCACCAGCAGTCTCTTTTCCATATTGGCATGATATGCCGGGTCTTTCTGCACCTGCTTATTTGGAAATGGGCTGTGCGAACTGTGCCACGTCTTCTGCCTTTATTTCTTTATCGGACAGGATGATCAGGCGTTCCACTACATTGCGAAATTCCCTGATGTTGCCCGTCCAGTCGATCTTCTGCAGTTCCTTGATGGCGTCCTGATGGAACTTCTTTTTGGCCATACCGTATTCCGCACAGATCTGTTCATTGAAATGATCGGCCAGCAGGGGAATATCCTCTTTACGTTCATTCAGTGAAGGCACGTGAATGAGTATGACGCTCAGGCGATGATAAAGGTCCTCCCGGAAATTGTTTTTTTCTATTTCCTCCTTGATGTTCTTATTGGTAGCTGCTATGATGCGCACATCCACCTGGATGAATTTATCGCTGCCCACCCGGGAGATGCGGTTCTCCTGCAGGGCACGCAATACCTTGGATTGTGCGGACAGGCTCATGTCCCCGATCTCGTCCAGAAAGAGGGTACCCCCGTTGGCCTGCTCGAACTTTCCTATTCTTTGTTTATGGGCGGAAGTAAAGGATCCTTTCTCATGACCGAAGAGTTCGCTTTCTATGAGTTCCGAGGGTATGGCCGCGCAGTTTACCTCGACAAAAGGTCCCTGGGCGCGCGGACTTTTTTCATGGAGCCAGCGGGCAACCAGTTCTTTGCCTGATCCGTTTTCTCCTGTGATCAGCACCCTGGCTTCGGTGGGTGCCACTTTGTCGATCATTTCCCTGACCTTTTTAATGGCTTTGGATTCCCCTACCATCTCGTAGGTTTTGCTCACTTTACGTTTCAAGGATCTTGTTTCGGTGATCAGGTCGGTGCGTTCCATGGCGTTCCGGATGGTCACCAGCAAACGGTTCAGGTCGAGGGGTTTTTCTATGAAATCGAAGGCTCCTTTCTTAATGGCTTCTACAGCGGTGTCAATGTTCCCGTGGCCCGAGATCATGATGACGGGAATATCCGGGGACTGTTCGAAGATCTTTTCGAGTACTTCTATGCCGTCCATTTCCGGCATCTTGATGTCGCACAAAACCACATCGACATTTTTTTCCTTCAGAAGCTCCAGTCCTTCCGGCCCGTTGGTGGCCAGGATCACTTCATGCTTCTCGTATTCAAGGATCTCCTGCAGGGTGTTCCTGATGCTTTTTTCATCGTCGATGACCAGGATCTTTGCCATAGCTAAGACTTTTCAAATATTTCTGCAATTACGCCTTCCTTCAGGGAATAATCGGTTTGTATGATCCGGGATATATGGGTTCGCCGGAGGATAAAATTAACAATTATACTGGCGGTAACAATCATATCCACCCGGTAAGATTCCAGGCCGGGTATTTTGAGTCTTTCTTCCCGGATACTTCGCACCAGCATATAGTGCATGCTTGTATAATCGGCCAGGGGTATCTCATACCAGCTGGATCGTCTAACCGGTTCCTTTCTGTACCACTGCCAGGCGATCATATTGTAAAAACTCTCAAAGGAACCTGAGGCACCGATAAGGGTCCTTGGGTTATAATGATCCAGTGCTTCAAAGAGTTCAGGCATTTCTTTGAACAGCAGGAATTCCAGCTCATTGATATCCTCGCGGCGGTAGGGATCGGAAGGCCGGATTCTGTCGAGCAACCGGGCCACCCCCAGGGGATAGGAGCCTGACCAGAAAGCTTTGTGGTTGTTGGCAATGATGAGTTCATTACTGCCCCCGCCAATGTCCAGCATCAATACCGGCCTGGCCTCCAGGGGCACAGAGATTTTTATTCCTTTATGAATCAATTCTGCTTCCCGTTCTCCATCGATCACCTGGATATCATATCCGAATATTTCCTTTATCCTGCTGAGAAATAATGAGGCATTGGAGGCTGTCCGTATGGCCGATGTAGCCAGAACTCTTGTGGTTTCCGCTTTATATTTCTGTATGACCTGCTGATGCTGTTCCAGGGCCTTCAAAGCCCTGTCGATGGATTCATCTGAGATGATGTTCCTTCCTATGGTCTCTTCACCAAGTTTGACGGGCAGTTTAGAGGAATGCAGGAATTCAAAACCCCGGATACCTGGTTCAGCAATCAGCAGATTGAAGGTGTTTGTTCCCAGGTCCAATACTGCAATCCTCATGGTCGATCGATTAACTTTTATACCGGATCCACTTCCAGAGCTCTTTATAGCTTACTTTTTTACCGTACATCAGGATGCCCGTCCTGTATATCTTTGCGGCCAGCCAGGTGGTTCCGAGAAAGAACAATATAAGCAGTACCATGGACAAAAGCAATTCGCTCCAGGGCACTGAAAAAGGGATTCGTGCCATCATCACCACCGGGGAGGTGAAGGGTATGATGGAAAACCAGAATGATACGCTGCTTTCAGGATTGTTTATGGCATTGATCAAAACAAAAATGGCCAGGATCAGCGGGAGGGTTATGGGCAGCATGAATTGCTGGGTATCCGTCTCATTGTCTACAGCAGCTCCCACAGCAGCGAACAGGGAGGCATAAAGCAAATATCCTCCCAGGAAAAAGAAAACGAAAGAACCCAGCATAACGCCGAAATCTATATCTTTCAGGGCATCGAAAGCGGCCAGTAACTCAGGGTTGGTGCCTGCCTCTGCAGCGATCTCTTCAATGGGTATGGCATTGGTGTTCATTAGATCAGTGGTCGACACCCGTTCGGTGGCCGATTTCAGACTTTCGGGCATGAGCAGGGATTGGGCGCCGATGAGTAAGACGAAAGTCAGGATAACCCACATTAAGAACTGAAGCAGACCGACCAGGGCAATGCCCACGATCTTTCCCATCATCAGCTGAAAGGGTCGGACCGAGGAAACAATAACTTCGACGATCCTGCTGGTTTTTTCTTCAATAACGCCCCGCATGACCTGGGCCCCAAAGAAGAAAATGAAAAAATAGATAAGAAATCCTCCGGCATAACCTACTGCCATGGCCAGACCTGCATGAGATTCCCTTTCCTCTCCCGAGGCGGTCCATTTAATGGTCCGGATGGTGATGTCGGTCTCAATGGATTTAAGAATACTGTCGAGGTCTTCAATATCATAGGTTGCCAGCTTCAAATCTTCAATCTGTTTCTCCAGGGCATTGGAAATATGCATCAGGGTTTCCAGACTGGGCTGCTTGTCAGAGAAAAATACCACTGCATTGGGCACATAGGCCACGGTATGGGAAATATACAGGATCCCGTAATATCCTGAATTCTCAAAACCTTCCTTAAGGTCATGTACATCCTGGTTTGTTGTATATTCAAACTTCAGGTATTCTGTTTCGGGGATCTGACCGACAAAAAGCCTGGAACTGTCGATGACCGCGATCAGTTTTTGTTCTTTATCTTCCAGGGTAGCCAGCCATATGGGGACGACCATAAAAGCAGCAAAGAGCAGGGGTCCCAGGATGGTCATGATGATAAAACTCTTCTTCCTTACCCGGGTAAGGAATTCCCTTTGTATGACGAGCAGTATCTTGTTCATGACACCGGTTCCTTTTGATATTCTCTGACCACTTTAATGAATATTTCGTTCATGCCGGGCACCAGTTCCCTGAATTCGATGATATGCACCCCGGGGATCAGCAGGTTCAGCAGTGCATTCTCCTTTGTTTTTTGCTTCAGCTTGATCTTCGCGGTTATATATTGAGTCTGGGGATCCCTGTGATGATCCAGTAATTCATATCCGCTGTTCAGTGCCCGCTCGATGTCTTCTGCCTTACCTTCAAAGATCACTTCATAGATATCCGATTTGTATCTGTTCCTGATATCCTGAATATGGCCTTCAAGAATGGTTTTCGCCTGGTTGATCAGGGTGATGTGATCACACAATTCTTCTACCGAGGTCATATTGTGGGTCGAGAAGATTATCGTTGCCCCCTGCTCCCTGAGTTTCAGGACCTCCTGTTTCAGTATTTCCGCGTTGATGGGATCAAAACCGCTGAAGGGTTCATCAAAGATGAGCAGTTTGGGTTCGTGAAGGATGGTGGTGATGAACTGTACTTTCTGCTGCATGCCCTTGGATAATTCTTCCACCTTTTTGTTCCACCAGGCTTCAATCTCGAATTTTTCGAACCAGTAATTCAACTTATCCCGGGCATCGTTTTTGGATAAACCTTTGAGACGGGCCAGATACATGGCCTGCTCACCCACCTTCATCTTCCTGTATAATCCGCGTTCTTCCGGAAGATATCCAATCTGGTGGATGTCTCCGGAACGGATATTTCTTCCGTCAAACAGTATTCTTCCTTCATCAGGAGCGGTGATCCGGTTGATGATGCGAATCAAGGTTGTTTTGCCTGCACCGTTGGGTCCCAATAAACCGTAAATACTACCCTGGGGAACATGAACGGATACCTTGTCAAGTGCCCTGTGACCGGTAAATTGCTTGGTAACTGCCTCGGCCTGAAGAATGTGCATGTACTGGAATTTTATTGCTCAAAGTAGCCCCTCATTCTTTCGAAAAAGCTCTTTTCGGCTGAACCAGGCTCGGGCTTAAAGTTAGGAGATTCGAAAAAACTTTCTATTGATTTTTTCTCTTCTTTGTTCAGTTTTTTCGGGACCCATATATTGGTATGTACCAGCAAGTCCCCTCTTCCATAACGATTTACGTCGGGCAGTCCCTTTGATTTGAGCCGCAGGATCTTCCCGGGCTGTGTGCCGGCATCAATTTTTATCTTGACTTTCCCGTCCAGGGTGGGTACTTCAACCGTATCGCCCAGAACAGCCTGGGGGAAGCTCAGGTAAAGATTATACAGCAGATCATTACCGTCACGGATGAGATCGGGATGGGCTTCTTCCTGGACGATGACCAGCAAGTCGCCATTCACACCACCCCGCCGGGCAGCATTTCCCTTGCCGCTTACATTCAGTTGCATGCCTTCCCCTACGCCGGGCGGGATATTGACCTTGATGACTTCATCCTGCTTAACAATGCCTTCTCCAAAGCACTTATTGCATTTTTCGTCAATAACTTCGCCCTCTCCGCCGCAAGTATTGCATATGCTTGAAGTGGACATTTGTCCGAGGAAAGTATTGGTGACCCGTGTTACCTGGCCACGGCCGTTACAGGTGGGACAGGTTGATTTTGCCGAACCGTTTTTTGCCCCCGTACCGTTACAGCTTTCGCATGGTACGTATTTATTGACCTTGAGCTTTTTTTCGGCTCCTTTGGCGATCTCATTCAAGCTGAGTTTGACCCGGACACGGATGTTGGAACCCTTGTTGACCCGGTGGCGCCTGCGGCCGGAACCCCCAAATCCGAAACCCCCGAAAGCATCGCCGAAGATATCGCCAAAGCTCTCGAAGATATCCTCCATGGTCATGCCTCCGCCGAAGCCGGGTCCAAACTGGCTCTTGACCCCTTCATGGCCATAGCGGTCGTACCGGGCCCGCTTGTTGTCGTCCCGCAGAACCTCGTAGGCTTCGGCCGCTTCCTTGAATTTTTCCTCCGCATTCCGGTCGTTGGGATTCTTGTCTGGATGATACTTCAGGGCCTGCTTACGGTAGGCTTTCTTGATCTCATCCCCGGAAGCGCTCCGCGAAATTTCCAGTATCTCGTAATAGTCTCTCTTGGTAGCCATTCAGTCTAGATCCTCTATTAATTTACTATTGCTGGCATCTTATCTTGTTCTGCCATGTTCATATTCTGCCGCGCTGTTTCTACTTACTTCCTACTTCCTACTGAACCGAGGAACCGAGGAACCCAGGAAACCAGCCTGCCTGCCGGCAGGCAGGGAACCCAGGAACTTCATCCTGAATTCAATATCATTCCCCGACGACGACTTTCGCGTACCGGAGTACCTTGTCATTGAACAGGTATCCCTTCGAGATCACGTCCACCACTTTACCTTTCTTATCCTCGTCTTCTACAGGGATCTTTGTGACTGCTTCGTGCATATCGGTATCAAAATCCTGATCGATCGCATCCATTTCCCGGATGCCGTTTTGTTTGAAAAAGTCCTTGAACTTACTGTATATCAAGTGAACACCTTTTTTTATCGCTTCAACGTCCCTGACATTTTCCACGGAATCCATCGCCCTGTCAAAATCATCCATAACCTGTAAAATGCCGGAATAAACATCGGATCTCACGGCTTGTGTCCACTCTGTTTTCTCTTTGAGCGTTCTTTTTCTGTAATTATCGAACTCTGCAGATAATCTGAGATACCGGTCCTGCAAAGCGGCCAGTTTTTCTTCTGCACTTTCTTCCCTGGCCTCTTCCGTTCTTTCTTCTTCCATTCCAGAATCTGCCAAAGGGTCATGATCCTTGTTGTCCGCATTGACTTCCTGGCGGTCCTGTTGGGCTCGTTTATTTTTTATTTCCACTTTTTTTTTCGTTGTATCTGTACTTTCCTTTTTTTTCGTCATGGTGCAAAGCGTTTAAGATCGACAAAATCAGCCGTTCAACATTATGCAATTGCGTTCAATGGACTGTTTTATGCAAAAATAAAGCCATGTTCGGTTATCCGACAGATTGTCAGAATATAGGAATTAATAGCTGCTAAAGGATTTTCGGGTTGAACAAATAGTTGCTGGCTTCTGGTTTCTCGGCCAGCGACCGTGAGAGGGGTCAATTGTTCCAACCGGGTTCTTCCAGATATAGAAATTGAATCCTGAAATCATCCGCGTAGACGGGTACACGTTCCTTGTTCCAGAGGTAAACTTTCAGGATATCATTTTCGCTCAGCTTTTCCGGTAAGGGAAACACAGCTTGCAGCCGGTTCCATTTTTCTTCAAGGGTATTGATCTTTATGGGGTAAGACTTATAATAATGTATCTTTCCCCTGTTTTCCAGGGAAGCAATCAAATAAACCTCTTTATTTATTGCCGTACCCGTTGGATGCAGTAGTAGGGAAACTTCAATATACATGTCATGGTACAATTCAGGCAGGGTTCCCTCAAAGCCATCCAGGAATTCTTTGTTTAAAAACATAAAACCCTCATTCGTCGGAGTAATAAGGGAATCAGGGTATGGTCCGGCAACTTCAGTATCATACTGATTTTCACTAAGCAATATTTTCCGGTATTGATCAAAGCGATGTTCGGTCCATTTCCGGAGAAGATCCCGGTTGTCTCTGTCCGGATCCGCTACGGTCTTTTTAAAGATATAAATAGCATAAGGATGATCACCCAGGACCCGGAAGGGGATATCGGGCTTGAAGGACCGGATCAGTTTGAATTCCTCGTGATCCATAATATTTTCCAGGGGAAGTCTTCCTTCATTCGGTCCGAAATGGGCATCCCATATGAAAATGCTGCTGTCTTCAATACCGGATCCAAGATCTTCAGGGGCCTGATACAATAGGGTGCTTCCGGGAGCTTCGGCTCTGTCCAGTTTCATATAATGGAAGAAATAGGGATTGAAATAGTACATCTTTTCCCCGGAGTACTCGGAATTCACGAGCCAGTATGAGGCCTTTCTTACAAGCTTCCGGGTTGGATCTGCTTCCGGGGGTATGCTATAGACCTTAAAGGGGGTCCGGGTAAGGAAAACCGCGACGATGATCGTAAATCCCGGTCTGAGCCACGGAAAACGATGAAAAAACCCCAGGATAAACTGAAGTCCCTGTACCCCCATAACAGCCGCCAGGGGCATTGCTGCAGCGATCACCCGGATCAGGCCCAGTGAACCCCCCAGGCCTTTCCACCACACGTAGGAATGTGCCGCAAAATATACCGCGAATGGAAGAACGATCAGCAGGAAATGCTGCAATTGACGCGTTTTTTGTTGGAGCGAAATGTTTTTATCGAATGGAACCCGGATATAGTGTATAATGGCAAGGATCAGAAATATACCCAGGGGAATGCCAAAAATAAATTTAGATTCATTGATGAAATGCAATAATGCTCCACTGCCATAGATCTCCTGTGCACCGGTATAGGGCATCTTGTTGATCAGCCAAAAAAAATCGTTGAACACAAACCAGCCGGTCAGGCTGTATAAAAGGCTGCCCGTTAGAATGAAGGGGATGCTTTTCCAGGAGCGTACATAGACCAGCGCGATGATCCATAAAGGAAAGAAAATGATCCCTTCGGTCCGGATCATGGGAATAAATGAAAGAATGACAGCGGAAAGGATGTACTTTTTCTTATAAAAGCTGAAAACCGTGGCAATCAGGAACAGGCTGAACAAAATTTCTGTCATGCCGCTTATGGCCAGCAGGGTATAGATGGGGGCGAACAAAAGCATCAGGATACTTATCCAGGCATACTTCAGATCCATTATACGGGCAGTTCTGTATGTCAGGAATGCTGCAATTACGGCAAGGATGGCATTGAATATCTTTATTGCCTGGTAACCCAGTTGAGCCACCGGGGCCATGATCAGGGTAAAAACCGGTTTGGCCCAATGATGCAGCAGATATTCCGGATTTTTGAATGCCAGGCGGCTGTAACGATAGTGATTGATATCATCAGCACCGCCTATACTTCCCTCTGAAAGCAGGGCAAGCACCACGAACAAAATCAGGCAAAAGATCAGTAAAAGGAAGGGGAAATATCTCTCAATGCTATTTCTCATTGGGCTCCTTGTAGGTTCTTCTTTGAAAAAGATTATACTTCACTATGCAGTAAACTGCCCTGAAACCATCTTTCCAGTTGATCTTTTTCCCTTCTTCATAGGTTCTGCCGTAGTAGGAAATTCCGACCTCAAAGATCCTGATACCGGGAATTCGGGCGATCTTGGCGGTAACCTCGGGTTCAAAGCCGAACCTTTTTTCCTTCAGATAAAGTCTTTTCAGGTCCCTGGCCCTGAAGAGCTTGTAGCAGGTTTCCATATCGGTCAGGTTCAGATTCGTAAACATGTTCGAAAGGAAAGTCAGGAAACCGTTCCCGATGGAATGCCAGAAAAACAGGACCCTGTGGGGATTTGAGCCCCTGAACCGGGAGCCGTATACCACATCGGCCCTTTCTTCCAGTACCGGTTTCAAAAGGGTGGAATATTCCCTGGGATCGTATTCGAGATCCGCATCCTGGATCAGGATAAAATCACCTTTACATTCTTCAATTCCCCGGTGTATGGCTGCCCCTTTGCCCATGTTCGTGTCCTGTATGAAATACCGGATCTTTGCATCATGGTCTTGTTTCAAAAAATCCCGGATCAGGGCCTGGGTTTTATCCACGGAACAGTCATCCACAATGTTTATTTCCAGTTCTACCCGGGTTATACCCGCATTCAAAATATTATTCAGTATCTGGATAATGGTCTTCTCCTCGTTATAAGCGGGGATGATAACTGAAAGCACCTTATTCATGGGTCAGTCTTTTTATCGAGGCCCCGAGTGCATTCAGCCGCTGATCGATCTGCTGGTATCCGCGGTCGATTTGTTCAATATTGTGAATGACAGAGGTTCCTTCGGCCGACAGGGCCGCGATGAGCAGGGCGACCCCTGCACGGATGTCCGGGGAAGACATTTCCGTTGCACGAAGCCTGTACTGATGGTCCAGTCCGATCACCGTGGCCCTGTGCGGGTCGCATAGAATGATCTGTGCACCCATGTCGATGAGTTTATCGACAAAAAAGAGGCGGCTCTCGAACATTTTCTGGTGGATCAACACACTGCCCCTGGCCTGGGTAGCCACGACCAGCATCACCGAGATCAAATCGGGTGTCAGGCCGGGCCATGGTGCATCGGCGATGGTCATGATGGAGCCATCGATGAAGGTTTCAATTTCATAATGTTCCTGCCGGGGAACCAGAATGTCGTCGCCCTCGCTTTTCAGTCGAATGCCCAACCTTTCAAAGGATTGTGGGATGATGCCCAGGTCCTTGAGATGTACGTTTTTTATCTCCAGGGATGAACGGGTCATGGCTGCCATACCGATAAAACTGCCCACTTCGATCATATCCGGGAGAATACGGTGCCTGGTACCTGAGAGTTTTTCCACACCCTTAACGCTTAGCAGGTTTGAGCCGATACCTGAAATGTCGGCACCCATGTTGACCAGCATTTTGCATAATTGCTGGATATAGGGTTCACACGCGGCATTGAATATGGTGGTGGTCCCTTTGGTCAGCACAGCACACATAAGGATGTTCGCTGTACCGGTTACCGAAGCTTCGTCCAGGAGCATATAGTTGCCTTTCAGCTTATTTCCGTCGACTTTAAAGAACCGTGTATCGGGGTCATAAATGAATCGTGCACCCAATTTTTGAAATCCCATAAAATGGGTGTCAACGCGCCTTCGACCAATCTTATCCCCTCCGGGTTGCGGTATATAGCCTTTACCGAATCTTCCGAGCAAGGGACCCACGATCATAATGGATCCACGCAAACTGGCAGCTTCCAGAGCGAAATCTTCGGTTTGGAGATAATCGAAATCTACATTGGGGGTGCGGAAAGTGAAGTCACCCGGTTGGTTTTGTGTTACTTCCACCCCCATTTTTTGCATCAGGTCGATCAGCTTGTTGACATCACGGATGTCGGGGACATTCCTTATGTTCACCGGATCCGCGGTAAGAAGGGAAGCACAGAGAACCTGCAGGGCTTCGTTTTTGGCCCCCTGGGGTACGATCTCACCCTGTAGCTGTTTTCCGCCTTCAACGACAAATTTTGCCATGGGAATGACTGAAGTATAAGAGAAGGGTGCCTTCTATTTTTTTCTTGGCTGACGCTTTTTCCGCGCTTTACTGAGAAATTCACGGGTATCGGTCATATCGACGGGACCCGGTTTGATCCGTCCTCCTGACAGCTCTTCAAGATCCTTCAGTATGACCGAATCGTCAACAGCCTCCCGGTTCCAGGTCAGGTAGGATTTCTTCATGTGGTTCGCGATCACCTCGATAAGCAGGTCCTTTTCATCACTCTCTTCCATTTCTGCTGCAATATCGATGATCTTTTCCATCATTCTGCCGTAGTGCTTATACTTGATCTCACCTTCCTTGTAGGGGACACGACGCGGTTTTTCCTTAAAAATCTCAGGTTCGGGCTTTTCGTAAGGTGAATCGATGTCCAGTTTAAAATCGGACATGATGGCCAGGTGGTCCCAGAGTTTGTGTTTGAAATCGGCAACATCTCTGAGATGGGGGTTCAGGTTACCCATGATGTTGATTATGGCCCGTGCGGCACGGTTCCTTTCCTCGCGGTCCTCGATCTCGGAGATCGGGTCTACCATTTTCTGTATGTTCCTTCCATATTCCGGAAGAGCCAGTTTTTTCCTGCTTGTATTATAGTCAAAACTCATAAGCGGTTCAATCATTAGATTACAAAACTACAAATATTCTTCCTAAATTTAACTATGCTCCACCAACCCTTAAATAGTCATCAAATTATGTTCCTCTTCAGAATTATTTTCTCCGGACTGTTCCTGCTTGTTTATTCTCTTGGTGTTCTCCAGGCCCAAATCACGGGGATCTATTGTTTTCATGAACAAATACCCGCGCATCATCCCAATGTCATACTCACCAAAGCAAAACAACTGGATGATGATCATATCTGTTTCCTGGGCAATGCCAAAACGGTTTCATTCCGGGACATGATGCCTTGTTTCTTAATTACAGATACGGAGGGCCATTTCAAGTCCTTCGATTTGATAGAAAGCGGGGCTTTCCTGACCATTGACAATTTTGCAACTACCCCGGGCGGAGGGTATATGATCTATGGATCTGAGCAGCGGCAAGGTAATTTTCGTCCGGTTTGGATGACCATCAGCCCCTTGGGAGGTATTGAACGCACAAATGTTCTGACCTTTCCCACTGCTACATTTTTCGGAGATGTATTGCCGCTGGACAGCGATCGGGCCATGGCTTGTCATGCCACGCGTATTGATTCTACCGGGGTATTCAATATTGCGGTCTATAAAACGCACATAGACCAATACAAGCCTGAGTGGTATAAGATCCTTCCATCCAGTCATTTCGAACAGGCCGGTCCTTTGGTTTCAGGCCAGGATGGTTTCCTGTATCTTATGGGAAAATGGTATAATGAGAGCCGGACCAGGATACATCCCTTATTGTATAAACTGGACAGGGAAGGAAAGCTTATATGGAAGAAAGTATTCAAAAATTTCGAAGTCTGGAACCGGAGCAGTCTCGCCACGGACAAAGAAGGTCATGTCTTTTTTGCCGTGGGTTCTTCGGTTGATAAGATGGCGAGCAATACTACCTGGCTGTATAAGTTTTCAGCCGACGGCGAGGAGATCGACCGGGAACCATTTTATGATATCGATTGCAATGAAATGATCTTGTTGGATAACGATCAGCTTTGGATGGTCGGCTCCAACCTGCTCAGGAAAGGGGATTGGATCATCACCAAGGCGGCCCTTGTGCGGGTTGATAAAAACCTGAAGAGGATCGGTGGTCTGGAACTGACCGAAGCGCGTAAGCCGGATGCAGATATTCCCGGATATATCCTTGCGAAACAGCCAACAGCTTCAGAATACAACGGGGTGATCAAGCTAAAGGACGGATCACTTGCCTGCTATGGCAGGGCATTCATCCCGGATACCGCAGATTCTGGTGAAATGGTTTCTGCCGAGCGTCGAAACCGGCCCCTGGTTGTAATATTAAACAAAGACGGGATGTTGGAATAAGGAGCAGTAATTTGGATTCAGGATTCAGGATGAAGTTCCTGGGTTCCCTGCCTGCCGGCAGGCAGGCTGGGTTCCTTGGTTCCTCGGTTCAGTTTGAATAAAAAACGAATGTCGTAGTGAATAGCTTTATCACCCGGTTTTTAGCCATTTCAGAGCCGCTTCTTCAGTGGAGAAAACCTTGATATAGTAGTTCTCAAGGATCAAGGATAGTTTTTCGTAGAGCATGGTGAGGGCGGTTTCATGCGGACTGGCAGGTATGAGGGCATCCCTGATGTAATGGAAATGGGGCAGGATGTCCTTCACAACCCGCAGGATCAAAGGCAGTTCATCCTGCATAACCTCCCTGAAGCTGGCCCGTGCCATGTCGCTCATGATGCGCAGCTCATGCGGCAGGTATTTTCGCTTTCCGAGCCACTCCACATATTCAATGATGTCCTTGGTATTGATCTCTCCCGTGTACTTCACATACGTGATCCCGTCATGCTCATCATATCGTATGTCAAATTTGTCAAGTGCCATTAAAAGATCAAGAATTCATTCATAAGTTACAAAAAACTTATAACGGACTATTAATCATTTTGTTATTAACTTCAATAATTTTTGAAAACATTTTGATACACAGATTAATAATATGTTAAATCAAATTACGGATTGCTATCCGTAATAATTTTCAGTTTTGCAAATTTAAGCAGCAATTGCTTATTCCCGAGTCCTTTGAAATAAACAGTCGCTTTGGTATTGGGCATGCTGCCTTCTATTTGCAGTATTTTTCCTTCCCCGAAGCGTGGGTGTTTAACCCGCGTACCTGCCTGGATCTCCGACGGATCGGAAAAGTCATGTTCCTGGTTCGGTCTTTGACTTTGGGTGGCCGCGGGCTCTGTATCTTCCGTTTTCCCGGAAATATCCGTTCGCCGGAAGCCGGTGCGTGATTTTTGAACTTTCCCGAGGTGGACATAGTCGGTTTTGGGTCCGGGTCGGGTCATGCCTGATGAATAGCCCAAAGGATAGGTGATGAATGATTCCTGGATATCCTGGATAAAGCGGCTTGGGGTGGCATAATTGATCAAACCGAAGCGCATCCGCGTTTCCGCGTATGAGATCACCAGCTTATTCATGGCCCGGGTCATGGCCACATAGAACAGGCGCCGTTCTTCCTCCAGTCCCCTGGGGTCGTACATGGACATGGCCGAAGGGAAAAGTTCCTCTTCCAGTCCCGTGACGTATACGTTTTTAAATTCCAGTCCTTTAGCGGAATGCACCGTCATGATCGTCACCTTGTCCCGGTCCTCCTCATCGTCCGTATCCATATCGGTGAGCAGGGCCACGTTTTGCAGAAAAGCGTCCAGGCTGCTGTCTTCGCCTTCTTCGCGTGATTCCTGGAAGATCTTGATCCCGTTGAGTAATTCCTGGATGTTTTCCCAGCGTGTAATGTTCTCGGGCGACTGTTCATAATGCAGGTCCTTGAGTACCCCGGCATCTTTGGCAATGGTCAGGGCCAGGTCGAAAGCTTCCATTTTGTTCAGTTGTTTTCTGAAGCCTTCCATCATGCCGGCGAAATTCTTCAGTTTGGTGATGGTTCCTTTATTGAACAGCTTTGTAAATTCTTCTGCACGCGTCAAAATTTCCCAGAGCGGCTTCCGGTGCAGCTGGCCCAATTGTTCCAGTTTGTTCAGGGTGGTTTTTCCGATACCCCGGGCGGGGTAATTGATGATCCTCTTCAGGGCCTCATCGTCACGGGTGTTGACCGTCAGGCGCAGGTAAGCGAGCAGGTCCTTGATCTCCTTCCGTTCATAGAAAGACAGGGAACCATACACCCTGTAGGGTATGTTCATTTTTCGAAGGGATTCTTCAAAGATCCTGGACTGGGCATTGGTACGGTACAAAATGGCAAAATCCTTATTCCTGAGCTGCGATCTCATCTGATCCTCCTTGATCATGCCGGCAATGTTAAATCCTTCTTCCTGGTCGCTGCTGTTTCGAAGGAGCAGGATCTTTTCGCCCTCCGGTTTATCCGACCAGAGATTTTTCTTTATCTGTTCTTTATTGCGTGCGATAACTCCGTTGGCCGCTTCCACGATGTTACGGGTGGAGCGGTAATTTTGCTCCAGCTTGAAAAGCTTATGTTCCGGATAGTCATGTTTGAAATTCAGAATGTTCTCTATCCGGGCTCCCCGGAAAGAGTAAATACTTTGTGCATCGTCCCCGACCACGCACAGGTTTTCATGTTTTTCCGAAAGTTTATTAATGATCATGTATTGTACCAGGTTGGTGTCCTGGTACTCATCAACCAGGATGTAATGAAAATACTCCCGGTATTTCTTCAGAACCTCTTCGTGATCCCTGAAAATGATATAGGTATTCATGAGCAGGTCGTCAAAATCCATGGCGCCCGCCTGCTTGCATTTCTGCACATACCGCTTGTAGATCTCTGCCAGGTGCGGTTTTTTGCCGCGCTTATCTGCCTCAAGCAGTTCGTTGTTTTGCATGTAGGCCTGGGGGGTTATCAGGTTATTCTTGGCAGCGGATATCCGTCCGTATACTTCGCCGGGTTTATAGTACCGATCATCCAGGTTCATCTCCCGGATGATGCTTTTGACCATGCTTTTGGAATCGATGGTATCGTATATGGAATAACTGGATGGAAATCCGAGCAATTTACCTTCCAAACGAAGGATCCTGGCAAAGATGGAATGAAAGGTACCCATCCAGAGATGGCGGGCCAGATCGTTGCCAACCAGCCTGCCGATGCGCTCTTTCATCTCATTGGCCGCCTTATTGGTAAAGGTCAGGGCCAGTATCCTGTGCGGGTTAATACCCTGTGAAAGTAAATACGCGATCCGGTAGGTCAGTACCCTTGTTTTTCCTGAACCCGCCCCGGCGATCACCAGCGATGGTCCCTCATAGTCCTGTACGGCCTTTTTTTGGGGTTCATTCAGGTCTTTGATAAAATCAACTCTTCTCGGATTCATAGTGTGCAAAATTAGTATTCATGCTGAACTATTCATGATGTGTGCATAATAAAAAAAATATTGAAACAGTTATCTTTACAGCCTTAATCCAAAGCCTTAACGGAGAAAATGCGCAGTTGCAAACTATTCGTATTTATTACTTTATCTTTTTACGGCCTGAATATCGCACCTGTTGCCGCGCAAATTTTCGCACCCGGCGCAAATTTTTCCGATACCCTGGAATATCCGGTTTTTCACGCGCGGGATCCTTATTTCATATTTCATACCCCCGATCTCTCCGGAGCTCCTGTTTACGGAAGCCTGGTTGCCCAGGCCCCTTCGGGTTCCGGACCCTGGAATTTTGAATGGAGCCTGTATGATACCCTGGGTCAGACATTCAACAACTACCTCACCGAAAACAATGTGAACCAATCCCTGATCAACGACCTGGAAACGGGTTGTTACCGTGTGCATATTACCGGAAGCGGGGTGGATGAGATTTACCGGGCCTGGGTATTCCGGAACCGGCCCGGGCTCAGTATCAACAAGAATGCCCAGGGTAAGGTTCCCTTGTTTAAATATACCTGTGATTACCTGATCCTCGAAGGTGAAGCCATTGCCGATCAACACGCTTATTACGACCTTACAGATGGCAGCCGTCGGTTTTTAGCCAACGGGATGCAATTTGAATGGTCGTCGGATACTGCCGGGCTCACCATACCTTTCTATAATGAGCGACTGAATATACAGATATTCGAACCCAACATACCGGCCCGGGACACCTATTATTATCTGAGGGCCACCGATAGTTTCGGCCTCAGTTTGAGCGACACCGTACTCTATGAAAGTGTTGTCACGGTGGCTGCTTTTGAAGTGGAAGTGAACCTGAGAAAGTATGAAAAACCGGACGGGAGTTTTTTCCGGGAATGGGAAGAAGGCAGGGAAGGTCCCGCACCCCTGGAGGCCAGATTTATCAATAGATCTTTGAATGGAGATACTTACCGATGGACCTTTGCTGATTCCTCCAAGCTGGGACCCGGCGTGGATGTTACAACCACGACCCTGGAATTAAGTGATACCGCTTCTTTTATTTACTATATACCCCGTAAATATTTTGTGACCCTGGTTTCTGTTTCCGAGGAAGGTTGTGAATCGGAAATGAGAATGACAGAACCCATCAATGTGCAGGCTTCTGAGCTGGAAGTCCCCAAGTTCTTTACGCCCAATAATGACGGCACCAATGATCTCTTTATCATTAAGTCAAGGTCGCTTAAGGAATTCCGCATCGGCATCTTCAATAAGGCGGGCAAGCTGGTTTATGAATACGAACAAACCTCCGATACCTATGAATGGGATGGCTGGGACGGACGCGTAGGGAACTCCGATAACTTTGCCGCTCCCGGAATATACTACTATGTTATCCGGGCGATTGGCTGGGATGCAGAGAAGTATCAGGGTGGGTTATTCCGGGGTTATTTCTACATCTTTCGCTAATCTGAAGTTGGAAATCCTTTCAACCAGTTATTCTTCCTCTTCGGCTTCCTCGTATGTCTTGATAAGCTGCTCCTGGATATCTCCGGGGACCAGGGAGTATTCTGAAAAGCTCATGGTGTAGGTTGCCCGTCCTCCGGTAAGGGAACTCAGAGCGGTAGCGTATTTACTCATTTCTGCAAGGGGCACTTTGGCCTTTATCTTTTCAAAGCCACCTTCTGAACTCATACCCTGAACAATGGACCTGCGGCCCTGCAGGTCGCTCATAACATCACCCATCCTGTCGGATGGAACGAAGACTTCCACATCATAAACCGGCTCCAGGATCTTGGGATTGGCTTTCTTGAAAGCTTCCCGGAAGGCATTCCTGCCTGCCAGTTTAAAGGAGATCTCGTTGGAATCTACCGGGTGCATTTTACCATCATAGATGTATACCCTGATGTCGCGTGCATAGGAACCCGTCAGGGGTCCTTCCTCCATTTTTTCCATTATCCCTTTGAGGATGGCCGGCATAAAACGGGCATCTATGGAACCTCCTACGATACAGTTACAAAAGACCAATTTACCGCCCCAGGGCAGGTCATGTTCCTCCCGGTCCCGGATGCTGAGCTTAAATTCCTTCCCGTCCAGTTTAAAAAGATTCTGATCCGGCGTTCCTTCCTGATAGGGTTCGATGATCATATGTACTTCGCCAAACTGGCCTGCGCCGCCGGATTGTTTTTTATGACGGTAATCCGACTGGGAAGCTTTGGTAATGGTTTCCCGGTAAGGGATTTTCGGGGGATAGAATTCCGCCCCTACCTTATGTGTATTTTCCAGGTGCCATTTCATTATATTAAGGTGATGTTCCCCCTGTCCGTAAACAATAATCTGTTTCAGCTCTTTGGAATATTCCACCTGTATGGTGGGATCTTCATCATGATTCTTGGACAAAGCTTCGCCCAGCTTCTCTTCTTCGCCCTCACTGGCAGGCCGGATGGCTGTGCGGAATTTGGGTTCGGGGAACTTGATCTCTTCGAATTCCAGGTTGCTGCCGGGTGCACTGAGGGTATGGTTGGTCCGGGTAGCTTTCAGTTTTACGGTAGCCCCGATATCTCCGGCAAGCATTTTTCCTGCTTTGTTCCGGATTTTTCCGGCAATGGCAAAGATTTGCGAGAGTCTTTCCTTATTACCGGTAGCCTCATTGATCAGGTCAAGGTTCTCCGTTACGGAACCGGACATCACTTTAAAAAAATTGACCTCTCCGATATGCGATTCGATGGATGTTTTGAAGACAAAGACAGCGGTTTTACCATCTGCCCCGGGTTCTACTTCTTTACCGTCCTTTGTTTTTGGAGCGGGCATATCGGAAGGAGAAGGAGCCACATTGGTAATGAATTCCATCAGCCGGCCCACGCCAATATTCTTTTGGGCCGAGACGCAGAATACAGGGTACATTCCCTGGCTCAGCAGGCCGGTTAGGATCCCTTTATTGATTTCTTCTTCCGTGAGGGATTCCTTTTCGAAGAAAAGCTCCATCAGGGCCTCATCGTTTTCTGCCGCTTTTTCAACAAGCTCATTGTACATTTCATCAAAGCGATCCTTTTCACTGTCGGGGATGTCCTGCTCTTCTACCTTACCGGTGTCACCCGTATATTTAAGGAGCTTCCCTTTCATCAGGTCAACGATGGAATCAAATGTTGCACCTGTTTCTACAGGGTATTGAAGCAGGGTCACTTTACCGCCGTAGGTGTCTTTCAGGGACTCGACCGTGGTATCGAAATTGGCTTTATCATGATCCAGTTGATTGATCGCTATGATCATGGGTTTCTCATAAGAGCGGACGTAGCGGCTTTGAATGTCGGTTCCGACTTCAACACCGTTCTGGGCATTCACGACCATCAATGCCGTATCGGTTACCGAAAGACTGGCGAAGATACCTCCGGAAAAATCATCGGCTCCCGGGTTGTCGATAAAGTTAATTTTCTTGTCATTGTATTCCGTGTAACAAACCGTGGAGTATATGCTGTTCCCGTTTTCATGCTCAATGTCATGGTAGTCTGAAACCGTATTTTTTTGTTCCACATTACCCCGGCGCTCAATGACCTTTCCTTCAAAAAGCATGCATTCTGCAAGGGTGGTTTTGCCGGACCCGGCATTTCCCAATAAAGTAAGATTCTTGATTTGATCAGTGTTGTATGTCTTCATTCTGTTAATAATATTTTAACTGGTTCAATACTAATGGATAAAGCGTTTTATTTTTGGTGGACGCAAAGATATAAATTATTCTTTTTAATGTTCATTTGTGGATGCTTTGAATCCTCCAGAAATCAAGAGAAAAATTATTGTTTTTTAAAAAAAAAGGATACCTTTGCGAACCGATTTTGAGAACTGGTTTTAAATCATTTTAAGTCAACGTATATGCCGACTATTCAACAATTGGTTCGTAAGGGCAGGAAGATGCAGATCGGAAAAAGTAAGTCACCTGCACTGGATTCTTGTCCGCAGCGCAGAGGTGTTTGTGTTAGAGTGTACACCACGACGCCCAAAAAGCCGAATTCTGCCATGCGGAAAGTTGCCCGGGTACGCCTGACCAATCAAAAGGAAGTTAACGCGTACATACCCGGGGAAGGACACAATCTCCAGGAACACTCGATTGTGTTGGTGCGTGGTGGCAGGGTCAAGGACCTGCCCGGTGTTCGTTATCACCTCATCCGGGGGGCATTGGATACCTCCGGGGTGGATGGCAGAACGCAGCGCAGATCGAAATATGGTACCAAGCGACCGAAGAAATAACTGAAGATTAAACCTGCCTGCCGGCAGGTATTGAAGATTAAAGATTGAAGAGTTAAGTTCATATATACATATATATAATATATGAGAAAGAGTAAGCCCAAAAAGAAGATAATGTTGCCGGATCCCAGGTACAATGATGAACTGGTAACACAATTCATCAACCACCTGATGGACCGGGGAAAGAAATCCCTGGCGTTTAAAATCTTTTACAATGCCATGGACATCGTTGAAGAACGGACTAAAAAAGAAGAGCTTGGACCATTGGATATAATGAAGAAAGCCCTTGAAAACATTACACCTCAGGTTGAGGTCAAGAGTCGCCGTGTTGGTGGAGCAACCTTTCAGGTGCCTATGGAGATCAGGTCTGAGCGCAAGATCTCGGTGAGCATGAAGAATATGATATTCTTTGCCAATAAGCGATCCGGCCGTTCCATGGCAGAAAAACTTGCTGCAGAGATTATCGCGGCGTACAATGAAGAAGGTGGGGCCTTCAAAAAGAAAGAAGACACCCACAGGATGGCTGAAGCCAATAAGGCTTTTGCCCATTTCAGGTTTTAAATTAGAAACGGAAGAGGAAAGTCATTGGTGAAAACTGACCTGGGAAATACTAGAAACATTGGGATTATGGCCCATATTGATGCCGGTAAGACCACCACGACCGAGCGTGTCCTTTTTTATACAGGTATCACGCACCGGATGGGAGAGGTGCACGACGGATCGGCCACCATGGACTGGATGGTTCAGGAGCAGGAACGCGGCATCACCATCACCTCGGCGGCAACCACCACTTACTGGAAGTACAACGACAAGGAACACAAGATCAATATCATTGATACACCCGGCCATGTTGATTTCACCGTTGAGGTGGAGCGTTCACTCAGGGTACTGGACGGGGCAATAGCCCTTTTTTGTGCAGTTGGCGGTGTTGAACCTCAATCCGAGACTGTATGGCGGCAGGCCGATAAATATAAGGTGCCCCGTCTGGCGTTCGTCAATAAGATGGACCGGGTGGGTGCCGACTTTTTCAGGGTGGTCAGTGAGATTAAGGAAAAGCTGGGCGCCAATCCTGTGCCCATGCAAATACCTATCGGGTCGGAAGACAGCTTCACCGGTGTTGTTGACCTGATCGAAAGGAAAGCCATTGTATGGCACGAAGATGAGACCCTGGGAATGAATTATGAACTTCAGGATGTACCTGAAGAGATGGTCGACGAGGTTGAGGAATGGAGAGAAAAGTTGATCGAAGCGGTTTGTTATGAAGATGTTGAACTCCTGGAACGTTTCTTTGAGGACCGGACCCAGATCAGTGTAGAGGAATTCATAGAAGCCACCCGAAAGGCGGTCATCAATCTGAAGATCGTACCCGTACTCTGTGGTTCCGCATTCAAGAACAAGGGGATCCAGCGTTTGCTCAATGCCATTTGCGCCCTCCTTCCCAGTCCACCCGACGTACCCCCCATAACCGGGATCCACCCCCACACGCATAAAGAAATTTCACGGGGCCCCGATCCGGAACAACCTCTTGCTGCACTGGCTTTTAAGATCACTACGGATCCTTTTGTGGGACGGCTGACCTATTTACGGGTTTATTCCGGTACCCTCTCACCGGGAATGCAGGTTCTGAATCCACGTACCGGAAAGAAGGACCGGATCACCAGAATTTACCAGATGCATGCCAACAAACAAAATCCCCGGGAAAAGATCATAGCCGGAGATATATGCGGTGTGGTAGGGTTGAAGGATATGACCACGGGAGATACCATTTGTGATATTAAGCAGCCCATTGCCCTTGAGTCCATGGAGTTCCCGGATCCGGTCATAAGCATCGCCGTCGAGCCCAAAACCCAGCTTGATGTCGACAAGATGGGCATTGCACTGGCCAAACTGATGGAAGAAGATCCCACTTTCAAGGTCATGACCAATGAAGATACGGGGCAGACCGTTATCAACGGAATGGGGGAGCTCCACCTGGATATTATCATGGACAGGCTAAAGCGTGAATTCAAGATCGATGTCAACCAGGGGACCCCGCAGGTCAATTACAAGGAGGCCCTGAAGCTTACGATCAAGCACCGCGAGGTCTTCAAGAAACAAACCGGCGGTAGAGGAAAATTTGCAGATATTGAAGTGGAGATCGGGCCGGCTGATGAAGACGTAACCGGACTGCAGTTTAATGATCAGATCAAGGGAGGTAACATTCCCAAAGAATATATTCCATCTATTGAAAAAGGATTCCGGGAGGCCATGACCAATGGTCCTCTTGCGGGATTTCACCTGGAGAGTTTAAAAGTGGTATTGAAGGACGGATCGTTCCATCCGGTGGATTCCGATTCTATTTCCTTTGAAATTGCTGCCAAACAGGCATTTCGGCAGGCCGCCCGCAAAGCGAACCCGGTCCTGCTGGAACCCATCATGGCAGCAGAGGTGGTTACCCCGGAAGAGTACATGGGGGACATCATCTCGGATTTTAACAGGCGCCGCGGACAGATTGAAGGTATGGAGACTAAGGCAGGAGCCAGGGTGATCAAGGCCCTTGTGCCCCTGGCTGAAAAATTCGGTTATGTGACAGCGCTTCGTACCATGACATCAGGAAGGGCTACATCTACCATGGAATTCAGTCATTATGAAGAAATTCCTCCCGAGATCGCCTCCAAGGTCCTGGAAAAAGTTACCGGGAAAAAGATAACGGTACAATGATACTTCCATACAATCAGGTTTTCAAAACCGCGGGTATGGATTTGTTTGTTTTATCAATGGACGAACAGTTATAAAATGAGTCAGAAAATTAGAATTAAACTAAAGTCGTACGATCATAATCTGGTGGATAAATCAGCCGAGAAGATCGTCAAGACGGTCAAGTCGACGGGTGCGGTGGTGAGCGGACCGATTCCTTTGCCTACGCACAAAAGGATCTATACCGTACTGCGGTCAACTTTTGTGAATAAAAAGGCAAGGGAACAGTTTCAGCTTTCGGCCCATAAACGGCTGCTGGATATATACAGTTCCACGCCCAAGACCATCGATGCACTGATGAAGCTTGAGCTTCCCAGTGGCGTGGAAGTGGAGATTAAAGTATAGAATTCAATAATTATAAATTACAGAGCAATGCCAGGACTTATTGGAAAAAAAATTGGTATGACCTCTGTCTTCGATGATCAGGGCAACAATGTTGCCTGTACGGTCATCCAGGCAGGTCCTTGCACGGTAACCCAGATCAAGACCGAAAAAAGGGATGGGTACCGGGCCGTCCAACTGGCTTTCGATGAGCAGAAAGAAAAGCATACAAGCAAAGCCATGCTGGGTCATTTTACCAAGGCTAAAACCAGTCCGAAAAGGAAAGTGATCGAACTGAAAGGTTTTGTGAAGAATTGGAAACCCGGTGATGTTATAACGGTAGACTATTTCAAGGATGATACATGGCTGGATGTGTCGGGCATCACTAAAGGAAAAGGCTTTCAGGGCGTTGTTAAGCGTCACAACTTCAGGGGGGTGAATGATGCCACCCACGGACAGCACAACCGGAACCGTGCACCGGGTTCCCTGGGTGCCAGCTCAGATCCTTCAAGAGTATTCAAGGGGATGCGCATGGCCGGGCGAAACGGTGGTATCAAGGTTAAGGTGATTAACCTGAGGGTGGTCAGGATCATTCCCGAAGAGAACCTATTGTTATTGAAAGGATCCGTACCGGGACCGAATGGATCATATTTAATTATTGAGAAGTAATGAAAGTTTCCGTATTTAATACCCAAGGGGAAGATACCGGTAAGAAGGTTGACCTGAAAAAGGATGTTTTCGGGATCGAACCCAATGACCATGCTATCTACCTGGATGTAAAGCAATATATGGCCAACCGGCGACGGGGAACTGCCAAGGTCAAGGAAAGGAGTGAGATTACCGGAAGTACCAGGAAGATCAAAAGGCAAAAGGGAACCGGTACCGCCCGTGCAGGAGATATAAAGAACCCCATTTTCAGGGGCGGCGGTCAGACCTTTGGGCCCAGGGTTAGAAGTTACCGCTTCAAACTGAACAAAAAAGTAAAACGGCTGGCCCGTTATTCGGCTCTTTCTTACAAGGCTAAAGAAAAAGGCATAATGGTGCTTGAAGATTTCAATCTGGAAGCACCCAAAACCAAGGATATCGCCTTGATGCATAAGGCTCTGAAGCTGGACAATAAAAAGTCGCTTTTGGTTTTACCTAAAGCAAATAAAAATATATATTTGTCCTCCCGAAATTTGCCCGGCTCTCGAGTCACAACAGTTTCAGAGTTAAACACTTATGATATTATGGATGCTTCAACGGTTTTGTTTGTTGAAAGCAGTTTGGCGGCTTTGCAAAAGGGGGATCAGTAAATTTTGAGTCATGGAGATTTTGATTAAACCAATAGTAACTGAAAAGATGACCGCCCAGGGTGTGGATATGAATCGCTATGGGTTCATCGTTGACAAGCGGGCCAACAAGATACAGATCAAAGATGCCGTGGAGAAAATGTATGGTGTTACGGTAGCCGGTGTGAATACGATGCGGTATGGTGGCAAGAGCAAGTCCCGCTTCACCCGCTCGGGGATTATGATGGGACGCACCAATAATTATAAAAAGGCCATCGTGACATTATCAGAAGGAGAAACGATTGATTTCTATAGCAATATATAAAGCGTTATGGCAATAAAGAAATTCAAACCTGTTACACCCGGTCAGCGGACCAAACTCAATAGTGCTTTTCAGGAGATCACAGCTAAAGCGCCTGAAAAGTCCTTATTGGCACCAATTAAAAAATCGGGTGGCAGGAACAATTACGGACGCATGACCCTGCGGTACCTCGGCGGAGGACACAAACGCAGGTACCGTGTGGTAGATTTCAAAAGGGATAAGGACGGGATCCCGGCCAGGGTTCAATCCATTGAGTATGATCCCAACCGTTCGGCCCGGCTGGCCCTTTTGGTATACCAGGACGGCGAAAAAAGATACATTCTTGCACCGAATGGTTTGAATGTTGGCGATGTCGTACAATCAGGTAAAGACATTCCTCCGGAAGTGGGGAACGCTTTGGCCCTGTCTGATCTGCCCCTGGGTACCCTGGTCCATAACGTGGAGCTGTATCCCGGTAAGGGGGGTGCCCTGGCCAGAAGTGCCGGTGGTTATGCCCAGCTCACTTCCCGGGATGGCAAGTATGCCATCATCAAGTTACCCTCGGGTGAGATCCGTATGGTCCTGACCCGTTGTAAGGCAACGGTGGGAACCGTATCCAACTCGGACCATGATCTGGAGAAGTCGGGCAAAGCCGGTAAAAGTCGCTGGCTGGGCCGGCGGCCCAGAACCCGCGGTGTTGCCATGAACCCCGTTGATCACCCCATGGGTGGTGGTGAAGGCCGTGCTTCCGGTGGTCATCCCCGTTCCAGGACCGGCGTCATAGCCAAGGGGTACAAAACCCGTTCCAATAAGAAATTGTCGAATAAATATATCGTTGAGAGACGCAAGACTAAAAAGAAAAAAGCATGAGCAGGTCATTAAAGAAAGGTCCTTTTATTGATTACAAGCTTGAGAAGCGGGTAACCGAGATGAACGAATCCGGTAAAAAGCAGGTAATCAAAACCTGGTCAAGGAGATCCATGATCTCTCCTGATTTTGTTGGTCATACCATTGCTGTTCACAACGGGAACAAATTTATCCCGGTGTATATAACTGAAAACATGGTGGGCCACAAGCTGGGTGAATTTGCACCTACCAGGATTTTTCGCAGTCATGCAGGACACAAAAAAATTTAAGCATTATTTAATTCTATCATGGGCTCAAGAAAAAGACAAAGAGCAGAACAGATCAAAGAAGAAAAGAAAGACAAGGCATTTGCCGTTTTACGCAACTGTCCCACTTCGCCACGGAAGATGCGTATCCTGGCTGATATGATACGCGGTGAAGAAGTGAACCGGGCACTTGATCTGTTGAAATTCAGTAAAAAGCAGGCATCCGAACAACTGGAGAAGCTCTTGCTTTCCGCCATTTCCAATTGGCAGCAAAAGAATGAAGGGGTCAGGATTGAAGACAGCATGCTGGTTGTTAAAGATATCTATGTTGATTCCGCCAGGATGCTGAAAAGAATACAGCCGGCTCCGCAAGGCAGGGCCCACAGGATCAGAAAACGTTCCAATCATGTAACCCTTGTTCTGGATAACCTGGCAAAAGAAACCGAATTAGAAGAAACCAAAGCATAAATATGGGACAAAAAGTCAATCCGATATCGAATCGCCTGGGAATCATCAAAGGATGGGATTCCAACTGGTATGGAGGCAAGGATTATTCTTCCAAACTTGTTGAGGATCAGAAGATCCGTGATTACCTGAATACCCGTCTTGCAAAGGCCAGCCTTTCCAAGATCGTCATTGAACGGACCCTGAAGCTGATCACGGTAACGGTCTATACGGCACGACCGGGGATCATCATAGGGAAAGGCGGCCAGGAGGTCGACAAACTCAAGGAAGAGCTGAAGAAGATCACCAACAAGGAGGTGCAGATCAATATATACGAAGTCAAGCGACCCGAGTTGGATGCCAATCTTGTAGCCAGCAATATTGCACGTCAGGTGGAGGGGAAAATATCCTATCGCCGGGCGATCAAGATGTCCATCGCCTCCACCATGCGTATGGGAGCAGAAGGGATCAAGGTGGTTATTTCAGGCCGTTTGGGTGGTGCTGAAATGGCAAGGAACGAGACCTATAAGGAAGGCAGAATCCCGCTGCACACCCTCAGATCCGATATCGATTACGCGCTTGCCGAGGCCCATACCAAGGTAGGTGTTATCGGGATCAAGGTCTGGATCTGTAACGGTGAGGTTTACGGTAAACGTGACCTGTCGCCCAATATTGGTGCAAAGAACACACGGGCCAAAGCAGGCCGCAAACGTGCAGGACGGAAACATTAGGCGGTAAAAAATAACCCGAAACGCGGAACAATTTAGAATTTAGAATTTCATAAGATGTTACAACCGAAAAAAACGAAATTCAGAAGACAACAAAAGGGGCGTATGAAGGGGAATGCCCAGCGTGGTAACCAACTGGCTTTTGGTTCCTTCGGGATCAAAACTGTGGAATCATCCTGGATCACCGGACGGCAGATCGAAGCCTGCAGGCAGGCCATCACCCGTCATATGAAACGTGAAGGTCAGTTATGGATCAGGATCTTTCCCGACAAGCCCATTACCAAGAAACCCGCTGAAGTAAGGATGGGTAAAGGTAAAGGGGCCCCTGAAGGATTTGTCGCCCCGGTAACACCGGGCAGGATACTTATAGAGATTGACGGCGTGCCTTATGAAACGGGCAGGGAGGCCCTGCGTCTGGGAGGACAGAAACTGCCTGTGAAAACGAAGTTTGTGGTGCGGAAGGATTATGATTATCAAAATGCTTAGCATATGAAAAACTCAGAGATCAGAGAATTGTCGACACAGGAATTGGTCGAGCGCATCGAGAGTGAGAAGGAATTCCAGGTGCGGCAACGACTGAACCACGCGATTTCACCCCTGGATAATCCAATGAAGATCAGGAACTCCAGGAAGACCATCGCCCGTCTTCAGACTGAATTAAGGAAACGTGTGGCTGAGGAAAAGCAAGCCGTTGAAACTCCCGGTGCCGAAAATACCGGAGACGATAAAGCATCGCAACAGGAAAAATAATTATTGATGGAAAGAAATTTAAGAAAAGAGCGCATCGGTCTGGTTGTTAGCAACCTGATGAATAAATCCGTTGTTGTGGAAGTGCGCAGGAAGGTCAAGCACCCCGTGTACGGAAAGTTCCTCAACAAGAGCAAGAAATTCATTGCCCATGATGAGGAAAACACCTGCAACATTGGTGATACCGTCAGGATCATGGAAACCAGACCCCTGAGCAAAAGAAAAAGATGGCGGTTAATTGAAGTCGTTGAAAGAGCTAAGTAACCATGATACAACAGGAAAGCAAACTCAATGTAGCGGATAACAGCGGAGCCAAGCAGGTCCTCTGTATACGGGTGCTGGGCGGGACCCGCAAGCGCTATGCATCGATAGGCGACAAGGTCGTAGTATCTGTAAAAAGCGCCCTGCCCACCAGCGACATTAAAAAGGGAACGGTCACCAAGGCAGTGGTGGTAAGGACCCGGAAAGAGGTCAGGCGTCAGGATGGTTCCTACATCCGCTTTGACGACAATGCCGTAGTGCTGATCAATAACCTGGACGAGATGCGCGGTACCAGGATCTTCGGTCCGGTGGCCCGTGAATTAAGGGACGGGTATATGCGGATCGTGTCCCTGGCCCCTGAAGTATTGTAAATGGAAAAGATATTCAAATGGTAAAGAAATATCATATTAAGAAAGGCGACACCGTTTACGTGAACCATGGCGAATACCGGGGTAAGACCGGTCGGGTGCTGGAAGTCATTACCAGCCGGAACAAGGCTATTGTCGAAGGTGTCAACATTGTTTCCAAACATGCTAAACCAGATGCAAAGAACCCGCAGGGTGGGATCATCAGGAAAGAAGCACCCATCCATATTTCCAACCTGAACCTTGTGGATCCTTCAACCGGTGAAGCAACCCGGATTGGCAAAAGAGTGGATGACAACGGTAAACTGGTTCGCTATTCAAAAAAATCAGGGGAGGTTATTAAGTAATGGAATACGTACCGATACTCCAGAAAAAATATATGGACGAGATTATTCCAGCCCTGACCAGGGAATTTGGTTACAAGGCCATTATGGAAGTGCCACGGCTGGTCAAGATCACCATTAACCAGGGCGTTGGCAAGGCGGTTGCCGATAAAAAATTGGTGGATACGTCCCAGGAGGAACTTACGATGATTGCCGGTCAAAAGGCGGTTCAAACGCGTTCACGTAAAGACGTATCCAATTTTAAGCTGAGAAGGGATATGCCGATCGGGACCAAGGTAACCTTGCGCAGGGAGCGGATGTATGAGTTCCTTGAACGGTTAATAGCAACTGCATTGCCGAGGATACGGGACTTCCAGGGCATCAGCACCAGGATGGACGGCCGGGGCAACTATACCCTGGGCATTCCCGAGCAGATCATCTTCCCGGAAATCGACATTGATAAGATCAACCAGATCGTCGGGATGGAGATCAGTTTTGTCACTTCGGCCAAAACCGACGAAGAGGGTTTTGCCTTATTAAGAGAATTTGGTTTACCATTTAAACGATAATATAAAAAGAAAGATCATATGGCAAAAGAATCCATGAAAGCCAGAGAAGTTAAACGGGCCCAGCTGGTTGACAAGTATGCCGAAAAGCGGGCCAGGCTGAAAGCCGAAGGTGATTATCAGGCTTTGAGCCGTCTGCCGCGGAACTCCAACCCGATCAGGCTGCATAACCGTTGCAAGGTTACAGGCCGGCCCAAAGGCTACATGAGGCAATTTGGAATCTCCAGGATCACCTTCCGGGAAATGGCTTCCAAGGGGTTGATACCGGGTGTCAAGAAAGCAAGTTGGTAATAAATTTTTTGAGCATGATAACAGATCCGATTGCAGATTATTTAACGAGAATCAGGAACGCCATGATGGCTGGTCATAAGGTGGTTGAGATCCCTGCATCCAACCTCAAGCGTGACATCACAAAGATCCTTCACGAGAAGGGTTATATACTCAGCTACAAATTTGTTGAGGATGATAAGCAGGGATTGATCAAGATTGCCTTGAAATATCATCCGGAGACCAAACTGCCGGCTATCAAAAATCTTGAGCGGGTCAGCCGGCCCGGACTCAGGAAGTATGCTGATAAAGATACGCTGCCCCGGGTTCTGAACGGACTGGGGATAGCCATTATATCTACATCTCAGGGTGTTATGTCCGACAAAGAAGCACGGAACATGAACATCGGTGGAGAAGTATTGTGTTATGTATATTAAAATTAAGGAACCATGTCCAGAATAGGATCTTTACCCATAGATATTCCTGAGGGAGTCACCGTTGACCTGAGTGAAAAGAACCGGATCCTCGTCAGGGGACCCCTGGGTGAACTCAGCCAGAAACTGGATCCGGAACTGAAATATAAGGTCGGGGAGAACCAGCTGATCATTGAACGGCCCAGCGATGAAAAGAAGCACAAGTCCATGCACGGTTTATACCGCTCCTTGCTGTACAACATGATTCTTGGGGTGTCTAAAGGCTTTGAGGTAAAACAGGAATTGGTTGGTGTGGGTTTTCGCGCGGAATCCAAAGGACAACGCTTATCCATGAGTCTGGGTTATTCCCATGATGTCATCATGGAACTTCCATCTGAAATAAAGGTGGAGGCCCACACACGAAAAAGAAGTAATCCGATCATTACGCTGAAAAGCCACGATAAACAGCTTTTGGGTATGGTGGCCCATAAGATCCGCTCGCTCAGGCCGCCCGAGCCATACAAGGGCAAAGGAATTCGCTTTGTCGGAGAACAGATCAGAAGAAAAGCGGGTAAGGCTGCAAGTGTATAATATTTAAATTGTCAGGAAAATGGCTTTAACCAAGCTTCAAAGAAGAAAGAGAATTAAGATGAGGATCCGGAAATCCATTTCCGGAACCAAAGAAAAACCACGGCTCTCGGTTTTTCGCAGCAATAAACATATGTATGCCCAACTGATCGACGATACGACGGGGCATACTTTGATTGCAGCCTCTTCCAGGAATAAGGAAGTAGCCTCTGAAAAGAAGGCATCCGGCAAGGAGCAGGCTGCGCGTGTGGGTAAACTGCTGGCTGAAAAAGCCCTTGCCGCGGGAATCAAGAATGTAGTATTCGACCGCAACGGATATTTGTATCACGGACGTGTTAAGCAACTTGCTGAAGCGTCCCGGGAAGGCGGATTAAAATTTTAAGAACATATGGCAACCAGTGTAAGAAAAGTAAAAACCAGTGATCTCGAGCTCAAGGACCGTTTGGTCAGCATCCAGAGGGTGACCAAGGTCACGAAGGGAGGACGGACCTTTAGTTTTTCAGCCATCGTTGTGGTAGGGAACGAAGATGGTATCGTCGGACACGGCCTGGGTAAGGCCGGTGAAGTAACCACCGCCATAGCCAAAGGGATCGACGATGCCAAGAAGAACCTGATCAAGGTACCCATCACCAGGGGAACCATTCCCCATGAGCAGGTATCCAAATACGGGGGTGCCAAGGTGTTTCTGAAACCTGCTTCTTCCGGTACCGGTGTGAAAGCCGGAGGTGCTATGCGTGCTGTATTGGAATCGGTCGGAGTGAAAGATGTACTGGCCAAATCAAAGGGTTCATCGAACCCCCATAACCTGGTCAAGGCCACATTCAATGCACTGCTGGAAATGCGGGATGCCTATACCGTCTCCGAACACCGGGGCGTCAGTGTGGAAAATATTTTTAACGGATAGTCAGAACAATAACTCATGGCAAAGATCAGAGTAACACAGATTAAAAGCAGAATAGGATCTGACAAGCGTCAGAAAAGGACCCTGGATGCCCTGGGCCTCAAAAAGATGCACCAGACCGTCGAGCATCATGCCACGGACCAGGTCAAAGGGATGGTCCATAAGGTGAAACATCTTGTTAAGGTTGAAGAAATAAAATAAAGAATCTTTTTCATAATGGATTTAAGCAATTTAAAACCGGCAAAAGGTTCGGTAAAAAAAGACAGAAGATTGGGACGGGGCGAAGGCTCCGGTAAAGGAGGCACATCCACCCGGGGACACAAGGGAGCCAAGTCCAGATCCGGCTATTCCAAACGGCTCGGGTTTGAAGGGGGCCAGATGCCTTTGCAGCGCCGTGTACCGAAATTTGGTTTTAGAAATATTAACAGAAAGGAATATAAGCCAGTCAATCTTTCAACCCTTCAGGAACTGGCTGATAAGCGGGGACTGAAGAAGATTGATCATAACACGCTGGTAGAGGCTGGCCTGGTTTCCAGGAAAGAACTTTACAAGATTCTGGGGAAAGGCGAGCTGAAAGCCAGATTGGATGTCAAGGCCCACGCATTTTCCAGGAAGGCCAAAGAAGCGATTGAAGCAGCTCAGGGAACCATAGAAAAAATAGGATTTTAAATGAAAAGGTTTTTAGAGACACTGAAAAACATATGGAAGATTGAGGATCTGAGAAACCGCATCCTCTATACCCTGGGTATATTGCTGATCTATCGCCTGGGATCCAAAGTAACCCTCCCGGGTGTGGATCCAACAGCACTGGCGGGACTGAAGGCTCAGACCGCTTCCGGGGTACTGGGTTTGCTGGATATGTTTTCCGGGGGTGCTTTTTCAAATGCTTCCGTATTTGCCCTCGGGATCATGCCCTATATATCTGCATCCATCGTTGTGCAACTGCTCGGTATTGCAGTTCCTTATTTTCAGCGTTTGCAAAGGGAAGGGGAAAGTGGCAGGAGAAAGATCAACCAGATCACTAGGTACCTGACCGTAGGGATCCTGCTTCTGCAAGCTCCCTCGTACCTGGTTAACCTGAGGGCCCAGTTGCCGCCCACGGCATTCATGCTGGGCGGTTCGATGTTTACCTTCATGTCGGTGATCATACTTACAGCCGGCAGCATGTTTATCATGTGGCTGGGTGAAAGAATTACGGATAAAGGTATCGGGAACGGGATCTCGCTGATCATCATGATCGGGATCATTGCCCGTCTGCCCTTCTCCTTGTTTGCCGAAATAGTTAACCGGGTGGAACAGAGCGGTGGACTGGTCGCTGTTTTGATGGAATTTGTGATCCTCTTCGTCGTATTTATGGTTTCCATCCTTCTGGTACAGGGTACCCGGAGAATCCCTGTGCAATATGCCAAACGGATCGTAGGGAACAAACAATATGGGGGTGTACGGCAGTATATCCCCCTGAAAGTGAATGCTGCCGGGGTTATGCCCATCATTTTCGCGCAGGCACTGATGTTTATCCCCCTGACTATTGCCGGATTTGCCAACTCAGAAAGGTTAACAGGCTTCGCGGCTGCATTTGCAAATTACACGGGTTTCTGGTATAATTTTGTTTTTGCATTACTGATCATACTGTTTACCTATTTCTATACAGCCATTACGATCAACCCGTCGCAAATGGCAGAAGACATGAAAAGAAACGGAGGATTTATCCCCGGGGTAAAGCCCGGAAGAAAAACCGTGGAATTCCTCGACTCCATTATGTCCCGTATTACCTTGCCCGGTTCTATCTTTCTGGCCCTGATTGCCATATTGCCCGCCTTTGCCATGCTGGCAGGCGTGAATAATCAATTTGCACAGTTTTTCGGGGGTACCTCATTGCTTATCCTGGTGGGCGTGGTGCTGGATACTCTGCAGCAAATAGAAAGTCATTTATTGATGCGGCATTATGACGGCCTGCTGAAATCCGGAAAGATCAAGGGCAGGTCAGGTAGTGTATCCGCCATATAATCAGGACGTTCTTTGATGATATATTATAAGACAGGAGAAGAGATAGAATTGATAAGAACCAGCAATCACTTGGTTGCCAGGACACTTGCAGAGGTAGGCAAAGCAGTGAAGCCCGGGGTGAGTACACTGAAGCTGGACGGGATCGCGTCGAATTTCATACAGGATCATGGGGCCAGGCCTGCCTTTTTGGGTTACCGGGGCTTCCCCAATACCCTGTGTACTTCGGTCAACCACCAGGTGGTACATGGAATCCCCTCCAAAGACGAACTGAAAGAAGGGGATATCCTCTCGGTTGACTGCGGTGTGATCCTGAACGGTTATTACGGCGACAGTGCCTATACCTTTGGGGTAGGCGAGGTTCCGGGAAAGATCAATGAGCTGATGCGGGTAACCAGGGAAAGCCTGTTCAAGGGTATTGAACAAGCCGTTGCAGGTAACCGTTTGGGTGATATAGGCTACGCCATCCAGGTACATGCAGAATCGGCCGGGTACTCGGTGGTTCGTGAAATGGTGGGTCATGGCATCGGCAAAAGGCTTCATGAGGAACCCGAAGTTCCCAACTACGGTAAAAGGGGGTCGGGGATCAAACTCAGGTCGGGACTGGTCATTGCCATCGAACCCATGATCAACCTGGGCAAGAAATTCATCAGGCAGGATAATGATGGCTGGACCATTCGCACGGCCGATAATTCGGCTTCCGCTCATTATGAGCTCACTGTTGCCGTGCGGAAAAACAAGGCGGATGTATTGGGAACCTTTGATCATATTGAAGAATCAAGTTCAATAACTAATTAATATGGCCAAACAACCGAGCATTGAACAAGACGGAACCATTATTGAAGCACTATCCAATGCAATGTTCAGGGTAGAGCTTGAGAATGGACATATTATTACTGCCCATATATCGGGTAAAATGCGCATGCATTACATCAAGCTCTTGCCCGGAGACCGGGTCAAGCTTGAAATGTCGCCTTACGACCTGACCAAGGGCAGGATTGTTTACAGGTATAAATAAGGAGCACGCTATGAAGGTTAAAGCTTCAGTAAAGAAAAGAAGTGGAGATTGCAAGATCGTCAGGCGCAAGGGCCGGATCTATGTGATCAATAAAAAGAACCCGAAGTTTAAACAACGTCAGGGTTAATTTACTAATTTTGCAAACCATTTTTAATAAGCTATATGGCACGTATTGTCGGAGTTGATTTACCCAGAAATAAGCACGGCGAGATAGGGCTGACCTATATTCACGGTATCGGCCGCAGCAGTGCACGGACCATTCTTGAGAAATGCAAGATCGATCCGAATATTAAAGTTCAGGACTGGTCCGACGACCAGATCACGAAAATTCGTCAGGTTATCAACGATGAATTCAAAGTGGAAGGGGAGTTGCGCTCCTCCGTGCAAATGAACATCAAACGTTTGATGGATATCGGAAGCTACCGGGGTATCCGTCACCGCCTTGGTATGCCGGTGCGCGGTCAGAGTACCAAAAACAATGCCCGCACCCGGAAAGGACGCCGCAAAACCATAGCGAACAAAAAGAAAGCAACCAAATAACAAGAAATGGCAAAAAAGACAGGAGCATCCAGAAAGAGGACCGTTAAGGTTGAAACCACGGGTCAGGCGCACATACACGCCTCTTTCAATAACATTATTATATCCCTGACCAACAACGACGGTCAGGTGATATCCTGGGCCTCATCCGGGAAAATGGGATTCAGGGGTTCCAAGAAGAATACCCCCTATGCAGCCCAGATGGCGGCACAGGATGCGGCAAAGATAGCCTATGACCTGGGAATGAGGAAGGCCAAAGTCTATGTTAAAGGACCCGGATCAGGCAGGGAATCAGCCATCCGTACCATTCATACCGCGGGTATAGAAGTAACGGAGATCGTTGACGTTACCCCGCTTCCTCACAATGGATGCCGTCCACCCAAAAGAAGAAGAGTTTAATTTGAGAAATCTATTGATTCATGGCAAGATATACAGGTCCAAAATCTAAAGTAGCAAGGAAATTCGGAGACCCCATCTTTGGTCCGGATAAGCACCTGGAAAGGAAGAATTATCCTCCCGGAATGCACGGGAACACCAGGCGCAGAAGAAAGACCTCGGAATATGGTCTGCAGTTGAAAGAAAAGCAGAAAGCCAAATTCACCTATGGAATCCTGGAGCGGCAGTTCCGCAATATTTTTGAAAAAGCTTCCTCCAAAAAAGGAGTAACCGGTGAATTGTTGCTGCAACTGCTCGAGTCCCGCCTGGACAATGTGGTCTTCAGATTGGGCATCGCCCCAACCCGTTCAGCTGCCCGTCAGTTGGTGGGTCACAGGCACATCACCGTCAACGGTGAAGTGGTCAATGTGCCCTCTTACCAGCTTCGCCAGGGAGATATTGTCGGCGTACGCGAAAAGTCAAAGTCCCTGGAGGTGATCGCAGATTCAGTGGCATCCCGGACCAACCGCTACAGCTGGTTGGAATGGGACGACAGCCAAATGGCCGGTAAGTTCCTGAATATGCCTGAACGGGAAGAGATCCCCGAAAATATCAAAGAACAATTGATCGTAGAACTTTATTCTAAATAAGAACCCTGACAACAATATTATGGCAATTTTAGCATTCCAGAAACCCGATAAGGTTATTATGGTCGAATCGGACAAGACTTTCGGTAAATTCGAATTTCGTCCGCTCGAACCAGGTTATGGTATTACCGTGGGAAATGCACTGAGAAGGATCTTGCTTTCCTCACTGGAAGGATATACCATTACCAGTCTTAAAATCGAAGGTGCAGAGCACGAGTTTTCCACAATAACCGGGGTCATGGAGGATGTTACCGAGATCATCCTGAACCTCAAACAAATCCGGTTCAAGAAACAAATAGAAGATATCGATGATGAGAAGATCGTCGTCACCATATCCGGACAGGAAGAGTTTAAAGCCGGGGACCTCAGTAAGTTCCTGAGCGGATTTAAGGTACTTAATCCCGATCTGGTCATATGCAGAATGGAATCCGATGTAAAGCTCCAGATGGAACTGAACATTAACAAGGGCCGGGGTTATGTACCCGCCGAAGAGAATCGTCCCGCGGACGCCGAACTCGGCCTGATCGCTATTGATTCTATATTTACCCCGGTTCGTAATGTCAAATACTCGATTGAGAATTTCCGGGTTGAACAGAAAACCGACTACGAAAAACTCATCATTGAGATACAGACCGATGGTTCTATCCATCCGAAAGAAGCGCTTAAAGAAGCAGCCAAGATACTGATCTATCATTTCATGCTTTTCTCAGACGAGAAGATCACCCTGGATTCGGATGAAAAGTTCTCCAACGAAGAATTCGACGAGGAAGTTCTGCATATGCGGCAGCTTCTTAAAACCAAACTGGTAGACCTGGACCTGTCGGTCAGGGCCCTGAATTGCCTCAAAGCAGCTGAAGTGGAAACCCTGGGCGACCTGGTAAAATTCAATAAGAACGATCTTTTGAAATTCAGGAATTTTGGAAAGAAATCCCTAACGGAACTGGAGGAACTCCTCTCAAGCATGAACCTGAATTTCGGCATGGACATCGGTAAGTATAAATTGGATAAGGATTAATTGTAATGAGACACAGAAAAAAACTGAATCATCTCAGCAGGAAGAGTGCCCACAGAAAGGCAATGCTGGCCAATATAGCTTCTTCTCTGATCCTTCATAAAAGGATCAGGACCACCACGGCCAAGGCCAAGGCATTGCGCGTGTTCGTGGAACCCCTGATCACCAGGTCGAAGAATGATTCCACCCATAACCGGCGCGTGGCCTTTAAACATTTGCAGGATAAACTTGCAGTCTCAGAATTATTCCGGGAGGTCTCGCCCAAAGTTATGGAACGGGAAGGCGGCTATACCCGGATCATTAAGCTGGGTAACCGCTTGGGCGATAATGCCGATATGGCCATCATTGAACTGGTAGATTACAACGAACTGCTGCTGGCCGGCAAAACAGAGGAAACCAAGACCAAAGCAAGACGTACCCGCCGTGCAGGCCGGAAGAAAACCACCACAGCGGCAGAAAGCAGCGAAGAGAAAGCTGCAGTAGGCAGCGGCAGTCAGGAACAAACTCAGTCAAGCGACAGCGAAGCAGAGGAACCTTCCTCCGCCAAGGCTTCGGAGGATCAACCCTCCTCCGCTGAAGCTACGGAGGACGCAGCCGAAGGCGGAACAACAGCGAAGCGGAAAGACAGCGAAGCGGAGCCACAGCCGGAGGCGAAAGACAGCGAAGCGGAGCCACAGCCGGAGGCGAGTGACCAATCCAGTGAAACTAAAGAATCCGACGACAAGGAAAAAAATGATGAAGAATAACCACACTTCAAATAACCAAATATTAACCAAGGGATAAAACTTGAGCCATCATGTCTTGTCCCTTTTTTTTGTAATTTCAGGAACTCAAGAAAAAATAGTTTAACCATGGGACAAATAGTAAAAATTCAGGCCCGGGAAATATTGGATTCCAGGGGCAATCCGACCATTGAAACCGATGTATTTACCGAAGACGGGATCATCGGAAGAGCCATTGTTCCTTCCGGTGCATCAACAGGCGTGCATGAAGCCGTCGAACTCCGGGATGGGGATAAAAGCCGTTTTCTGGGTAAAGGCGTATTGAAAGCCGTAGAGAATGTTAATAAGGTCCTCGACGAAGAACTGCGGGGCATGTATATTCTCGACCAGAACGAGATCGACCAGCGTATGATCGACCTGGACGGCAAAGAGAATAAGTCAAAACTTGGCGCAAACGCCATGCTGAGTGTTTCCCTGGCCTGTGCCAAAGCAGGTGCTGAATACACCAATCAACCCCTGTACAGGTATATAGGCGGTGTGAATGCAAACACCCTGCCCATCCCTATGATGAATATCCTGAACGGGGGACAGCATGCCGACAATAAGATTGACATACAGGAATTCATGATCCTGCCGGTGGGTGCCGGGCGTTTTTCGGAAGCCCTTCGCATGGGTGCGGAAGTATTTCACAACCTTAAATCTGTATTGAAATCCAAGGGACATTCAACCAACGTGGGTGATGAAGGAGGCTTTGCTCCCGACCTGGGCTCCAATGAAGAGGCGATCGAAGTGGTCCTGGAAGCCATCGAAAAAGCTGGATACAAAGCAGGAGAAGATATATTAATCGCGCTGGATCCCGCCGCCTCCGAGTTTTACAATAAAGACAAAAAAGTTTATCATTTCGAGTCTACTAACCAGGACATGAGCACT
Source organism: uncultured Bacteroidaceae bacterium (assembly GCA_964420035.1). Classification (GTDB taxonomy): domain Bacteria; phylum Bacteroidota; class Bacteroidia; order Bacteroidales; family SM23-62; genus CAYQQR01. Next base: position 58,485 of record CAYQQR010000002.1, read on the forward strand.
GAGGATATGGTTCAATACTGGAACGAATGGGTCTCCAAATACCCGGTGGTGTCCATTGAGGACGGACTGGATGAAGATGACTGGACAGGATGGACCGCCTTGAATGCAGCCATCGGCGATAAGGTACAGCTTGTAGGTGATGATCTTTTCGTCACCAATGTAAAACGGCTTCAGCGCGGTATCGATGAAAAGGCAGCCAATTCTATCCTGATCAAGGTCAATCAGATAGGGACCCTCACGGAAACCATCAATGCCGTGCAACTGGCTACCGCGAGTGCCATGACTTCCGTCATTTCCCATCGTTCGGGAGAAACAGAAGACACGACCATCGCTGACCTGGCGGTCGCATTGAATACCGGGCTGATCAAAACGGGTTCCGCATCCCGCTCCGACCGGATGGCCAAGTATAACCAACTGCTGCGTATCGAAGAGAACCTGGGCGGCACGGCGCGGTATCCCGGGAAAAAATTCAGGTACCTTCCCTGAGGGAGCCTGAACCTCACTGTTTCAAATGGGCAATAAATCAAAACTTATTGCCCATTTTCGTGTTATTAAATAAGTGAATAATTATTACTTTTAAATGGACCTAACAAATTAAGATCCAAACACGATGTCAATTCTTAAACAAAAATTAGCTGATAAAATAAACGGGTGGAGACCCAGAACGGCAAAGCTTGCCAAGGACTACGCAGATGTTGTGATCGATAAGGTGACCATTTCCAAAATTCTTGGCGGGATGCGCGGACTCAAATGCCTGGTTACCGATATTTCCTATCTGGATCCCATGGAGGGAATTCGATACCGGGGCTATACCCTGCCCGAAGTATTTAAAAAGCTTCCCAGGCCCAAAGATGCAGATATGCCCTATGTCGAAGGACTGTTCTTTCTGCTTCTTACCGGTGAGGTCCCCGATGAAAAACAGATTTCAGATGTTTTGGACGAGTTCAACAAACGCAGGATACTTCCACGCTATGTGTACGAAGTTATTGATGCTTTTCCGAGCAACAGCCATCCCATGGCGATATTCTCAACCGCTATACTTACCATGCACCGGGAGTCATTTTTCTCCAAAAAGTATCATGCCGGATTGAATAAGATGGATTTCTGGGATCCCACTTATGAGGATGCCCTGAACTTACTGGCCAAGCTTCCCGAGATAGGGGCCTATATATACGCCAAATTATACAGGGAAGGCAACCGGATACAATCCCATCCCGGTCTGGATATGGGTGGCAACTTTGCTCATATGATGGGTATCGGGAAACCTTATGATGATGTTTCCAGGATGCATTTCATCATTCATAGCGACCACGAGAGTGGTAACGTCAGCGCCCATACGGGTCACCTGGTGGCCTCCTCGCTTTCGGACATCTACCTTTCCATATCCGCTATGATCAACGGTCTGGCGGGACCCTTGCACGGACTGGCCAACCAGGAAGTACTCCGCTGGCTGCAGGATCTTATGGACAAGATGGACGGGAAGGTGCCCACGGAGGCCGAGATGTCCCAGTTTGTCTGGGATACCCTGAATGCCGGGCAGGTTATACCCGGCTTCGGTCATGCCGTGCTCAGAAAAACGGACCCCCGGTATATGATGCAAAGGGAATTCAGCTTGAAACATCTTAAAGAGGATCCCCTGTTCCGCTATGTTGATATTTTGTATAAGGTGGTACCGCCTATTCTTAAAGAACAGGGAAAGGCAAAAAACCCCTGGCCGAATGTCGATGCCCAGTCCGGTGTAATTCAATGGCATTACGGGGTTACCGAGTATGAATTCTATACGGTACTCTTTGGTATCGGAAGAGCCATTGGTATTTGTGCCAATATCATCTGGGACCGGGCCCTGGGTTATCCTCTTGAAAGGCCTAAATCCCTGACAACCGGTATGCTGGAAGACATTGCCATGGGTGACAAGGCCCGGCAAAAAGGTTAGCATCAGGCATTGCAATTTTGCTGTAATCACACCGCAAATGCTGCTTTTGGGGCGCCAAAAACTATATATCCTTTTTTTCTTCCTGCTGGCCCACATGCAGGTAACCGGTATGCCTGCACCTTATCTCCGGAGCAGAATATTTACCATTGAGCAAGGACTTACCGGATCGGAGATCACGGTTGTCTTCCAGGATTCTTATGGATTTCTATGGATAGGTGCCAAGAACGGACTCAATCGTTATGACGGGTACCGTTTCAGAAACTACCGGGCCAGACCGGGCCAGCAAGGTTTCCTGGCAGGAAATTATATCTATTCCATCACGGAGGATAAGCTTGGAAATTTATGGATCGTTACTTCCCGGGGCCTAAGCAGGTACATCCGGGAAAATGATGTTTTCGATTCACCTTCTCTCGGATTTTTGCCACGGGTACCCGGCCTGAGAAATAATGTACTGAATCTTATCGCTACCAGGCAGGGAGAATTATGTATGCTGACCCATAGCGGTATTCTCCTCTGGGACCCGGTAATGGATTCATTGAACATGATTCAAGGGGAATCGCTTTACACAGGAGATTTTCGGCTTGGTGAAGTTCCCCCCATGATTCGCAACCCGGAGGGATTGATCTGGGCTGGAGGACATCAGGCACTGATCCGCTTCAATCCGCGAACCGGAAACATGCGCAATTTCCCATTTCACCCGGAACCCCGGAGTGAAACAGGAAATTATCCTGTTAGGGCTCTTTATGAAGCCTCCGGTCAGCTTTGGGTGGGAACGGAAAAGGGGTTGTTTACTTTGGAAAAAGGGGGATCAAAACCAGAGCCCGTGCTTTTAAGCGGGAATAATGCCGACCTTTCCCAAACCAAGATCCTTTCCATAACCGGGGATAAGCAGGGCCGTATCTGGATCGGCACCCCTTCCGGTCTTTATATTTATGATCCATCTACCCGGAAAACAGAGTCCATTACATATCTTGATTTACCTGCAGGACGTGCACCCCTGACCCAGGTACGGGAATTGTATATCGACAGGTCAGAGATTGTCTGGATCGGAACCATGCAGGGACTGATAAAAAATAAGATCAAGCGACCCAACTTTATCAGTTATAACAACCGGCCCGGCAGTGTACCGGAGATGTCCGGAAATCAAATCCTTTCGATCTGGCCGCGGGATTCGCTGCACATCTGGCTGGGGATCGCCGGAGGAGGATTGAATATTGTGAATCGTTCGAATTCCCGGGTCCGGGAATATCATCCCAACCATACACTCCCCGACCGGCGCATCAATAATAATATGGTCTACACCATCCATGAAGATAGTGCCGGCAGGATATTCCTGGGTACCGGTGACGGGATCAATGTCATGCTGCCCGGCGAAAATAAGTTCAGGCGTTTTTGCCAGCTCTATGATGGGATCCCCTGTAACCTTTTACAGAATAATGCCGTGTATGCCCTTGAGGGGATACCATCGGGGCTCTTGTGGATCGGTACCGAAAGGGGATTGTTCAGCTATGATTTCAGAACCCTTAAGATGAATGAGCACACCCTGATTCCATTGGATGATACCCTGATTCGTCTTCGCTCGGTATATGACATTGTCCCCAACCGGGACGGCAGTCTTTGGCTGGCTACCTCCGAAGGATTGATGGCCTATAATGCGGATCATCAGAGCAATCAATGGATAAACCTCGACAGGGTTGATCGTCCCGGACAAGCTTCCCCGGTTTATACTATACAGAAAACAGGAAAGGATATCCTTTGGGCAGGGACCTCAAATTATCTGGCAAAATATAACCTGCTGACAGAGGAAATGATCCTTATCGAACAAAAACATGATATTCATTTTGGCACGGTTCAATCCCTGATCTCAGACCGGCATGGTTGCTTATGGATGAGCTCAAATCACGGTATATTCCGGGTCGATACAAGCAAGATATACATCACTCATTTTGATCTTTCAGATGGCCTGATAAGTCTGGAGTTTAGCAGGGGAGCTGCCTATGCTGCCGATTGGAATGAGTTGTTTTTCGGAGGGGACGACGGCTTCAGCGTGGTGTGCCCTGATTCCCTGCTTTTCAATGAGCATGTGCCACAACTGGCTTTCACCAACCTATTAATCCACAGTGAAGACGGTGATGAAAATGTTCCGGTAATAGCCGGCAACGAGATACTTATTTCTCATGAGCATAATTTATTCACCCTGGAATTTGCAGCCATGGATTTCACCTATCCCTTATACAACCGTTACTACTATTCCATGGTTAAAAGGGATGATCCTCCCGAATGGATTTATCTGGGTAACCGGCATTCCGTTACCTTTTCCAATCTGCCTTCCGGTGCGTACAGGTTCACCCTGCGGGGATCCAATAATGACGGCATCTGGAACCAGGAAGGAATAGACCTGTACTTCCGGGTGACCACACCCCTCTGGTTGTCCCGTAAAGCTTACATCTTCTATGTACTGTTTCTTGGAGGAATAATCTATATCGGGGTAGCCTACCGGACCCGGAACCTGAGAAGAGCCAACCGCATCCTTCGTGAAAAGGAGCTTGCCGCCCGGGAGGTTGCCCATCAGAAAGAACTGCTGACCATAAAGAACAAGAACATCACCGACAGCATGAATTATGCCCGGAGGATACAGGAGGCTCTGATCCCTTCGGATCATACGCTGAAACGCGTATTCCCGGAGTCTTTTATCCTGCACCGTTCCAAGGATATTGTCAGTGGTGATTTTTATTGGATTGGCGAAGATGCGGAAAGTCTTTATGTGGCCAATGTCGACTGTACCGGGCATGGTATACCGGGGGCCTTCATGTCCATTCTGGGTTTCGAACTTTTCAGGCAGGTCGTTATACAGGAACGGTACAACGACCCGGGCAAAATACTGAAGAAGATCAATGAGAATTTTCATGAGATCTTCTTCGAGGCAGGAAATGTCATGCTTAATGACGGTATGGATGTTGCTTTTTGTGTATTTCATAAAAAGCACAATTCAGTCAGTTTTGCCGGCGCTTTCAATCCCCTCTACCTGATCAGGGACAATTCCCTGATCGAGTACAAAGGGGAGAAGTTTTCCGTTGGTGTGGATCCTGCCGGATATGTGGAAAAAAACTTCAGGACGCACCATATCGACCTCAAAGAAGGCGATGTGCTCTATACCTTTACGGATGGTTATGTCGACCAGTTTGGAGGACCGGAAGGAAAAAAATTCAAGTACCGTCGCTTACGGCATCTCCTTTTGACGATACATCAATTTCCTATGAATAAGCAATTTGTATTTTTGGAAAAGACCCTTGAAGATTGGCGGGGGAACATCGATCAGATTGATGACATCCTGATCATCGGTATCAGAGTTTAATTCCCCCGGGTTCTACTCTGGGGTTAATACCGTTTATTAAGTCACTTCAGCAGCCGATCCATCTTTTCCACAAGTACGTCCATCTGGAAGGGTTTACTGATGTAGTCGTTCATACCAACAGCAAGGCATTTTTCCCGGTCTCCCGACATGGCATTGGCGGTGATGGCCAGGATGGGTGTGTTGGTCCGGGTACTGGCTTCCAGTTCCCTGATCTTTTTGGTAGCCAGGAAACCGTCCATGACCGGCATCTGAATATCCATCAGGATTAAATCATAACGATTCGAGCCGAATTTATCCAGGGCTTCTTTCCCATTGTTCGCAATATCTATGTTCTTAACCACATTTTTCAGGCTCAGAATAACAATCTTCTGATTTACGAGATTGTCTTCAACCAATAAAACATTCGCACTGGAAAGATCTGCCGCCTTCTGCCCGGCCGTGCTGATCTCAAACTCTTCGGCCGGTGTAGTCTTTTTGAGTCTTTGCGGACTTTTCTCAAATTCCTTCTCAAAACTGAAGGTTACCGATTTTTCTTCCCGGGTGGTCTGTAATCCACTTCCTGTCTGCTTAAGCTGTTTTCTGAGCATGGCAACATCTTCCGGCAGTGATGGGTCCTCCTGAATATCTTCAGCCGAGGCTACTGCCAGTATCCTATTGTAGCTGTCCGGTATGACTTCCGCAAAGTAAAGGTTGACCTGGAAGAGGATCTGTATCTCATTCGCAGTTTCCCAGTTATTGGTGATGCGGATTCTCAGGGAATCAATTTTTTGATCACCGAAATGATTGAGGAGCGTTTCCAGCAGGGTCAGGAAGATTTGTTTTAAGCGTACCGGCTGCCCTATCAGCATGGTGCTGATGGTATTGCTTATGCTCAGGTCAAGCTGGTATTGTTCATTATCGAAAATATGCAGAATGCTCTCGATGGTGGTCCGGAGATCAAAGGGAACCGGGGTTTCAGTTATTCGGTCAATGTCTTCTTCGGGCAGCGATTCGGTTACCATATTGCTCACCGCATCCACGATGTTATTGGCAGAGGCGATAATCGTATCGATCAGCTCCTTTTGTTTATCATCCAGACCTGATTCATTCAACAGGTTCCCTATCAGGGTAATGTTGTTGAGCGAAGTGCGCAGTTTGTGGGACAGTTTGGCCATTTGTTCGTCCTTTTCAATGACCAGTTTCCTGGTTTGACCGATGTTCCTGACCAATTCCTTTTGATCATTTTGCCTCCAATATTCAAAAGAATTCAATACCAGGTAAATAGCCAGGTACACCCCAATGAAGCGAAGAGTAACCTGGGTCGTAAAAAATTTCTCTCCCCCTATATTGAGGGGGACGAACATGAAAAAAGCAAGGATCAGCAGGTACAAACCGGAGTAAAGGGTCCCCTTCCTGGGTCCGAGCAGTATCAGGGCTAAAAGGGGATAAAGATAGGACCAGGCAAAACCGGACCCCCCGGTTCCTTTAAAAAGGACAAGGAAGATGAAAAACAGGCTTATGAGTCCCAGCAGGAAATAGGATGCCGTATCGATCTTTCTGGTTCGCTGCAGATAGAATATATTCCCCAATGCAAGGAAAAAAGTGATCCATATGGCTATGGTAAATAGATACTGTCCTGATAGTAAGGTGCCTATACCAAAAGCAAAACAAAAAAACAAACCAATACTGCTGATTATGTTGAAGATCCTGATCCTGCTGATCAAATTGGAATGAATGTTGCTCTTGTGGCGGAGATAGAAAAAACTGATTATTTTGTCCCTGATGCGCATGAATACTCGGCAGATTTTGTCTAAATTTCGTTGGATACCCGAATAAATATATGAATTTTTTTTTTCACGGGATTCGTTAATACAATAAGGATAATAAAGGGATCATACCCTTTTTATCGCGTGTTTATAAAGCAGGTATGATATGAAATATGTTGTGAACATTTTGTTCTTATTTCTTTTGCTTACCGGAGGTGCCGCAGGACAGAGGGATTCCGTGCAGATGGTGCAGTATACACCGGACTTTGAATTTGAAGACGGGATCTACCTGAATTTTCAGATGGTTAAAAATAACAGGCCCCTGGCAAAATCCAGAATTCTTACCTCGGTTCCTTATGATGAAAGGGATTTCTATGACAGGGTGCTCGAAGAGGACTTTGTGTTCTTTTATGATGAGCTGGGCATGAAAAGGAAGGTCCCTACCAAGGATATCTGGGGATACGCCAGGAACGGGGCCCTCTTTATCGGTGTTAACAAGAGCTACTACCGGGTCACCATTGTAGGTTCCATCTGTCACTTTGTTGCCGATATTACCACCCAGAGTACCCGCTACTACGATCCGTATTATTATTACAATCCCTACAGTACCTATTACCGATATGGCGGGGTTCCTACAACGACCACCTCTACCGAGCTCAGGCAATTTGTACTTGATTTCGAAACAGGCAAAGTCCTGGAGTACGATCATGAGAGCGTGGCGGCACTGTTGATGAAGGACCCTGAGCTGTATGATGAGTTCAGCCAGTTGAGAAAAAAGAAACGCAGGCAACTCAAATTTTTATACATTCGAAAGTTCAACGAAAGAAATCCATTGTATCTTCCTAAACGCAACTGAAATGAAAATAAAGCGTATTAAATCCCTCGGCCTCCTGCCGGTTCTTTTCTGCACCGGCCAACTGTTTGCCCAGTCCAATAATGCCACAGAAGCAGACCTGCAACGTTTTTTCAATACCAAGACCCTGGTCGTGCTCGATGACAGTCCCTTCAGCGAATACAACTTCTACATCAGAGAGGTGGTTGAGAAAGAGTGGACCCTAACGGAGTACGAGTTTATTCCTTTTAAGGAATTTGAGGAAAAGCGGAAGGATTCGCGGTATTCATTTTTAAAAGCCAGCGATGTAACCTTTGAAAAGGATAAGCTGATGGCCCGCTATAAATTTCTGATGCTTTCCATGGGAGGCAACTACAGGCATGTACGACAAATGCCCGATATCGCCGGGGTTCCCATTGGTTACTCCAGTGTTGAGCCCGAGGAATACATGTATAAAGTCACCAGCCTGGTCCGTTTCCTTCACAATCATGTATTGCTGCTGAAAGAAAAACCGAAATTACTTGACGACCGTAACCTGAATTATTACAATGATAATCTGGAAGAGATTCAGGATAAAACCTTGTATCTATTGAAAGAGGAGATGTCACCGGAATTTGACACCCGCCGGGAAATAGAAGAGGTGTATCCCCATAAATTTAAGTTTGTCACCAGAGAAGATATTAAAAAGGCCATTGAGCAGAAGGATCCGGATGTAGTGTACTTACATAAGGTGGGACCCCAGAGCACCCGGGTCAAGGCAAGATGCTATAAGATCATCATCGGGGCCGCCGATGCCAAATTCTATTATTTCGATTATCATATGATCAAAGCCGGCAAGAGACCCGACGGTTTATTGAAAAGTGACTTCAAAAAAATGGCGAGATAAAGGGCCCTATGCAAAAACCTTCAGTTCCAAAAGGCACAAGAGATTTCACCCCCGGGGAAATGATCCGGCGTCAATATATCCTCGGGGAAATAGAAAAGGTTTTTAAATCATTTGGCTATCTGCCCATTGAGACCCCCGCTATCGAGACCCTGGAAACATTGCTGGGGAAGTATGGCGAGGAGGGAGATAAGCTCCTTTTCAGGATACTGAATTCAGGCGATTTTCTCTCGGAACTCGACCAGCGGGACCTTGCCAGTAAAGATTCCGCTCGCGTAGCCATGCAGATATGTGAGAAGGGACTGCGTTATGATCTTACGGTCCCTTTTGCACGCTTCGTCGTACAAAACAGGAATGAGATCAACTTTCCTTTTAAACGGTATCAGATTCAGCCCGTATGGCGTGCCGATAAACCCCAAAAAGGCCGGTACAGGGAGTTTTACCAGTGTGATGCCGATGTGATCGGAAGCAATGCTTTACTCAATGAGGCCGAACTGTTGCTGATCATCGACCGGGTGTTTAAAGCTTTGAACCTCAGGGTACGAATCAGGTTGAACCACAGAAAGATACTAACGGGTCTGGCAGAAGCAGCCGGTATTGCAGACCAAATGAATGAGTTTACAGTGGCCCTGGACAAACTTGATAAGGTAGGACTGGAGGGTGTGCTGAAAGAATTAAGGGAACGGGGTGTTCCCGCCCCGGCGATCAGCATGTTAAAACCCATCATTACTGCCCCCGGAAGCAACGCGGATAAACTTTCCGTTTTGGCTGAGGCGTTGACAGCCTCAGAGACCGGAAAGAAGGGGCTGGAAGAAATGCAGAGCCTTTTGGAGTATGTTGAAACCAGCGACCTGCAGGCCGGGGTGGTGCTTGATATTTCCCTGGCGCGCGGACTGGATTATTATACAGGGAACATCATTGAGGTGCTCTCCCGGGAGATGGAGATAGGCAGTATATGTGGCGGGGGGCGTTATGACGACCTGACAGGGATTTTTGGTTTGCCGGATATTTCGGGTGTTGGGATCTCTTTTGGCGCCGACCGTATCTATGATGTCCTGAAAAAACTGGACCGTTTTCCGGAGACCACAAAAAACACCACGGAGCTGCTTTTTGTCAATTTTATGGAGACCAGAGGCAGCGATCTTTTGAAAATGGCCGGGCAGTGCAGGGATGCAGGTATTGTCACCGAATTATATCCCGATCCTTCCAGGCTCAAGAAACAGTTGAACTACGCCAATAAAAACAATATTCCTTATGTAGCCATGGCCGGAGAGAAGGAGTTAGGTGCCGGCAAGATCACCCTCAAGGATATGCAGTCCGGTAACCAGGAAAGCATGACCCTGGAGGAGATCATACGGCAACTGGCCGGACCCCGTGATAAAAGCTAAAAACATTGTCACCATGGACGTTCATCCGATATCATCCGAAACGCTTGAGCTGAGGCGCATTGAGGAGATACTTAAGGGGGACGTGGAGATTCGTCTTTCCGAGAGTTCCCGCAAGAGGATCATTAAATGCAGAGATTACCTGGAGAAGAAAATAAGGGATCGCCGGGTTCCTTTGTACGGGATCAACACGGGTTTCGGCTCCCTGCATGACCGGTCTGTATCGGAGCAGGAACTGGGTCAATTACAGGAAAACCTTGTAAAATCCCATGCCTGTGGTATGGGCCGTGAGGTCCCCGGGGAAATCGTCAGGCTGATGATCTTTCTTAAAATACAGGCCCTGTCCTATGGCAATTCCGGGGTAACCGAGGCTACGGTGGATCGGCTGGTGGATTTTTTTAACATGAAGGTCCATCCGGTGGTTTATGAATACGGTTCGCTGGGAGCATCCGGTGACCTGGCCCCTCTTGCTCATATGTCCCTGCCTCTAATTGGTTTGGGAGCGGTGTACCACAAGGGTGAAAAAAAATCCACCGGGGAGCTTTACAAGCAAACCGGTATGCAGGCCATCCGTCTGCACTCCAAGGAAGGACTGGCACTGTTGAATGGAACACAGTTCATGAGTGCCTATGGGGTTTATGCAACCCTGAAGGTTTTTAAACTCTCCCTGCTTACCGACATCATCGGGGCCCTGTCGCTGGATGCTTTTGATGGACGGATAGAACCCTTCCACCATTTGATACAGGAGATAAGACCCTATGACGGTCAGATAAAAACAGCACGGCTGGTGCGTTATGTACTGGAAGGGAGTGAAATGATCAAGCGGAATAAAAAACATGTTCAGGACCCCTATTCTTTTCGTTGTATACCCCAGGTTCACGGGGCCTCAAAGGATTCTATCAATTATGTGGCCTACGTATTCCAGAAAGAGATAAACTCTGTAACCGATAATCCCACCATATTTCCTGAGGAGGACCTGATCATTTCGGCAGGCAACTTCCATGGTCAGCCCCTGGCCCTGGCATTGGACAATCTTTCCATCGCCATGTCGGAGCTGGGCAGTGTTTCCGAGCGCCGGACCTACCAGCTGCTGAACGGCAAAAGGGAGCTGCCTCCCTTCCTGATAGCCAATCCCGGACTGAACTCCGGGTTTATGATACCTCAATATACTGCAGCAGCAATGGTTTCCAGGAACAAACAGCTCTGCACCCCTGCTTCGGTAGATTCTATTGAAACCTCGCAGGGACAGGAAGATCATGTCAGCATGGGGGCCAACGCGGCCATGAAGGCCTATCGTGTATTGCAAAATCTGGAAAGTATATTGGCCATCGAGTTGTATACTGCGGCCCAGGCGATGAACTTCCGAAGACCTGCAAAAACGTCCCCCTACCTGGAACGTTTTCTTGAGAAATACAGAAGAGTGGTTCCTTTTATGGAACACGACCGGGTCATGTACACGGATATGGAGAATTCGGTCGACTTTATCCGTGATGTGGACCTGGAACTGCCTGCTGAATTTCTCTAGCCGGTTTTACTTTCCCGGATCCCCAGCCACACAAAAAAACCAATAGCCGTTGTAATCAATCCGGCTATAGATTCCACCGGACGATAAATCAACCCGTAGGTCAGTATCCAAAGGTTTATTAAAATGAAGATGGCCGGCAATACCGGAAACAGAGGCATCCTATAGGGCCTGTGTGTTTTGGGATAACGGTAGCGATGCAGGATACTTCCCAAAACGGTAAGCAGGGTGAAAAGGTTCAGGGTAAATCCTATGTAGGTGATCATTTGCTCGAATGAGGAGGTCAGGATATAGATCACCGTCAGCAAGGTTTGGATCCAAATGGCCCGGGCCGGGCTGCCCTTGCTGTTGCGAACGGAAAACCAGGAAATGAACTTGTAATCTTCTCCCAGGACATTGGTTACGCGCGGTCCGGTGATGATCAGGGAGCTGATGGTAGAAATGAGCAGAAAGGACATGACCAGACCAAGGATCTTCCCCGCTTTCAACCCAAGGGTCATGTAACCGTAAATATAACCGATCTCGATTTTACCGGCCATTTCCGGCATGGGTATGATATACAGGAAGATAAAGGTGGTGGCCAGGTAGAGCAGGGTTACCAGGAGGGTTCCGCTGATCAATCCGCGGGTCAGGTTTTTAGCCGGATCCTTTAACTCACCCATGATGTATGCCGCAGCATTCCAACCTGAGTAGGAATAAAACACGAAGAACAGGGCAATGGCAAATTCCGGTGAGATGATCTCCTGCAAGGCTTCATGGTCCGGTTTGAATTCCGTTGTATTGTTACCCCCCATGCTTAAACCAATGCCTATCAACACCAGCATGATCAATATTTTAAGGGTGGTAATGGAGTTATGAAAAGCGGCCCCGGTGTTGAGACTATGGACATGAACCATGGTCACCAGTAAAACGATCAGCAGGGCAAACAATTTGATATCACTGATACCCAGAAAACTGAAGGATAAGGAAAGAGAAGATCCCAGGTATGAGCTGAAAGCGATGGCCGCCGCGGCTGTGGGTGCAGCAAATCCGACGATAAAAGAGATCCATCCGGCCATAAAACCAAGGGCAGGATGATACAGTTTTCCCAGGAAGTGATACTCGCCGCCGGAACGGGGCATCACACCTCCAAGCTCAGCATAGGCCAGTGCTCCAAGTAAAGAAGCAATTCCTCCGATCAGCCAGAGCAGCAGGATGGTGAAGCCCGATGACAGGGAAGTCACCTGGAACCCGAGACTTGTAAAAATCCCGGTTCCGATCATGTTGGCCACAACGATGGTTATGGCCGTGTATAAACCGTATTTTTCCTTCACCCTACTGTTTCTCATCCGGGTGTATCATAGGCACGAATCGAACGGGCAAGATATCTCTTTTTTTGTAACCTGTTCTGGTTTTTTCTATCAACATCAATTCCTGGTAATGTTTGCCGACGGGAACGACCATCAACCCCCCGATCTTCATCTGTTCAATGAGTTTTTCGGGTATGGCAGGCGGTGCTGCAGTAACGATAACCCGGTCAAAAGGAGCGTGTTCCGGCCAGCCCAAATACCCGTCACCGTGACGTACAAAGACATTGTCATAGCCAAGCCTTTTCAGGGTATTCTCAGCCCGGATAGCCAGACTTTCCACCACTTCGATACTGAATACACTGTCGGTGAGCCGGGCCAGAATGGCAGCCTGATATCCTGATCCTGTACCTATCTCAAGGACCTTTTCGTCGCCTGTCAGATCCAGAAGATCGCTCATAAGTCCCACGATATAAGGCTGAGAGATCGTCTGTCCCTCCCCTATAGGGAGGGGATGATCTTCATAGGCATAGGAGCGCAGACTCTGGGGAATGAACTCATGGCGGGGGGTGGTCCGCATCGCATCGAGCAGTTCTTTGTCCCGTATACCCCGGGCCTCTATCTGCTTGTCCACCATCTGCCTGGCCCTGGATCTCCACCACTGACTGCCTTCCTGGGGATAAACCTCGGGCGCTAAGAGTATTGCCAGAATAACTAAGCAGTTAATTCTCATGTACCCAACCAAGGTACAAAAAAAGGCACGGTCTTAAAATATGTAGGGGTAAAATTTAGCTTAGGGCTTGAAACCGTCATGTCCTTTACCACGGTGTTCACGAAGTTGTTTCAGGAGGTAGGACTTAAAGCTGAATTCTGCGATAAATACACCCATCACTTTTTTTGGGGGCAGTATCTCCAGGAATTTATCCTGGTATTCTTCCAGTAGTTTGGTTTCTTCACGCTTAAAGCTGATTATCCGGGATAACATTTCTTTGGCTTCTTCATCGCTTATGCTTTCCTTGTTTTCCATGTAATAATGAATGGAAGCGCGGTGATCACGGTGCAGTTTTTCCTTCCTGCTTTCATAGTCGTTGTAGACGGGCCAGAACTGTTCGGCTTCTTCAGAAGTAAGCTCCAGTTGTTCCGTAAAGAAAGCCGCTTTCATAGCCTTGACCCGTTCAGGCATCTGCTTATGACCCTGGGCATAGCCGGGCATAGAGATAGAAAGCAGCAGGACGATCGTTAACAGGTTTCGTATGGATTTCATGGTATTATTCTTTTATGTTGCTTATTCATCCAATAGGGTTGAGGCGGGAATGTCTTCCTTGAGAAGGTAATCCATGATCTCCGTTTCATATGGATTATTTACTTCTTCTTCAATGATCTCACCGTTCATTTCTTCAATGAGATCATTCAGGGCATAATCATCGAGATAGTATTCAACCGCATCTACAAGTTCCTTATAATCAGGTTCTGTAGTCCTGCCGGTAAAAAACCGAACGGCCAGATATGAGATCAGGGCAGCTCCCAGTATCGCGGCTGCCAGGGCCAGTTGCGGACGGATCATCTGTATGAAGGAAGGTCTGGGAGCAGGCCTTTCCTTATTCACGGGTTTTTCCATCCGTGCACGGAGCCGCTCAGGGAATTGTTTGAAGTAGCCTTCCGGAGCAGTAAAGGGATATTCTTTCCCAAATTCTTTTTTTAATTTTTTTTCTCTCATGGAAGTATCCCTCCTTTATTCAGTATTTAGATGTTTAAATTCTTTATTGGTTTAATCCATGTCAAGGAATTCCTCAATTTTTTTCACCGCATGATGGTAGGATGCCTTCAAGGCACCCACAGATGTTTCCAGTATTTCAGCCATGTTCTGGTACTTCATTTCATCAAAATATTTCATATTGAATACTATTCGTTGCTTCTCAGGCAATCGTGCTATCGCTTCCTGAAGAGCCATGCTTGCTTTTTCCCCGTCGAAAAAAGGATCGGAATGCAGCCTGTCCAGGATTACCTGCCCCCCCGCGTGCATTTCTTTGCCGCGAATGTTCTTTGCTTTTTTCAAATAGCTGAGCGCTTCATTGGTGGCGATACGGTATAACCAGGTATATAGTTTGGCATCTTCCCGAAAATGGTCCAGACCTTCATAGGCTTTGATAAAGGTATTCTGAAGACAGTCGTCTGCATCCTCATGCCGGATCACGATCTTTCTGATGTGCCAGTACAATGGTTCCTGGTATTTTTTGACGATGCTGT
This sequence comes from uncultured Bacteroidaceae bacterium, assembly GCA_964420035.1. Taxonomy (GTDB): domain Bacteria; phylum Bacteroidota; class Bacteroidia; order Bacteroidales; family SM23-62; genus CAYQQR01. The sequence continues at coordinate 73,673 of CAYQQR010000002.1, forward strand.
CGAAAGCAAGATTCCTTTCCTGTCCCTTTTTAAAATTCCTGACCAGGGCGCTGTCGCTTGTTACTGCCATGAAAAAATCCAGTTCAATTGAACTCCATGGGTTAGATATCCTGCTTACAGGAAGGTTTAATCACTGGAGATTTATTTGTTGGGAACTTCCCGATTTTACTTCAAACCGGCGGGTTACGGTTGTAAGGGTATTTTTGGAACCCACCGTCCTGAACGCTGAGCGGTACATTCCGGGTTGAAGCAGTATGGTTTCACTTCTTTCTCCAGCGTCGAAATTATAGATTAATTCCAGTTCACCATCGCGTTCCACGTACAGGCTGCCGTATCCGCGATTGAAAGCCCTGAAGGTTACAATGCCCGGACGGGGCAGCTCTATCGTTGTGGTATGGCTTTGTTTGATCTCAACATCCTCCAGTATCATGGTGGGCAGGATAGGAATTTCAACCCTATATTTCCCGACAAGGTATCGCTCAGAAAGATTGATCTTCTGGTAATGCAAAGCTTCATTAGTCCGGTTATCCCGCGCACTGAAACGAATATCCCGGTATTGTGGAGCTGAGGATCTGACCACCAGTTGGCCCATGGGTGCATCGGTCGCAACGATGGTATGGTGTCCGGGGATCACGGTGAAACTATCCACTTCAACACTGGGGATGGTATGAATCACGAGACGGTAAGTTATCAGCGGGTCCAAAAGCAAGGTATCCGGATTTCCCCGGTGATTAATGGTATGAACATAATTATGCCGTAAGGTGCCCGAAAACTTATCATAAAAAGTCATGTTGACGTTCGTCTCGGTGGGTTGCCCCCTTCGATCCAATAAATTCACCTGAGCCGTGGTGGGATTTAAAACCTGGGTGATCACAATACCCAGCACTTCTTTGAAACGTTCTTCATCGGCGGCATCATAATAAAATCCTATACAATCAAAACTTTTCCTGAATCCGGGGTCCATACCGATGCCGATAATAAAGGGTTTCAGGGTAATTCCCCGATTTTGAAGATCCATCGACACGTCACAGGGATCCCCCCCGCATTCCTCTTCTCCGTCGGTAATAAGGATTACAATGTTTCTGCAATCTGCACATGGCGGGAAATCATATGCCGCCTGCGCCAGGGAGTAGGCAATGGGGGTGGTTCCTCTGGGTCGAACAAACCTTAACTTTTGTTTGATCTTTTCTGCATTGTTCTTCCCAAAAGGGATTTCGAGCTTGGTATCTTTGCAATCCTGGGGTGGAACCGGACTCTGATGACCATAGATCCGGAGCGCCATCTGTATTTTTTCCTTTTGACTCAGACTGTCGATGATATTGATCAATAAATTGCGGGCAATGGTTATTTTTTGCGCGCTTTCCCAATATCCCAGCATGCTTTGGGAAGCATCAAAAACAAAGAGGATCCTTGTTTTTCCTGCTTCTTCCAGCGGTCTTTGGGCCTTCATTGAACGGGGATGATGCAACAGCAAAATGAGAAGCAATGACAACAAGCCAAGTCTGCTGAACCTGTATGGATCAAGGGTATGTAACATTCTTGTTTAAGGATTCAATTCATCCGGGGAAGTTATGACTATTTTCAAAAAGAATAAAGAGCCCTGTTGTGAATAACGCCTATTTCTGTAGCCTGGTATCTTTTATCAGTGTATATTGACCTTGATGATCTTCTCCCTGTACCGTATACCCGGTGTTCCGGGAATTTCGATACTGAGAATATAGACTCCATCGGCAAGACCGCCCGTGGGAATATTTATTTCATTATTGCCCTCTGTCAGGGCATTGGTTCCTTGCTCTATACAAAGTCTCCCCTGAAGATCATAGATCCGGATGCGGACCCTTGCATCCCGGGGCATGTCTACGCTCAGTTCCATTGTACCGCTAAATGGATTTTCCAGGCGAACAGCAAAACTTTTTTCCGGCTCATCTTCAGGCTTCAAGAAAAAATCCAGCCTTTGGGCTCCGGACTCGATAATATCCACTGTTTTTGCTTTTTCCCGGTAACCTGCTGCTGAGACGGTGAAGGCATAACTCCCTCCGGAAAGGTAGCGATGGTAGATTCCGGTCAGGCTATCGGAAAATACGCTGGAACGGTCCCGGTCCGATACGTGCCTGATCTCCGCCTTGAGGGGCCGTCCGCTGAGCGAGTCGAGGACCCTGCCCCTCAAACCGTATTTGGTCTTTTCCATCAATTGTATCAGCGATGACCGGTTGAGTGTCCAAAGCCTTGGCAGAAAATTGCCGTCAGGAATCTTTTCCTCCAGGATCTCCAGGGTAATCTCCCTGCCGCGCAGGTAATAGGTCACATAATCCTGCCGGCTGCCGTCGACCTCGTACCAGGCATATCCGTTGGTGATGCCATTATTCAGATCGTTCAGGTAATCAGGGTCCAGCCGATGCACCGTATCGGCATAAGCCCGGCAGATCGTGACAAACCACTGATTATCCGCATGCAACCTGCTCCAGGTATCCCATGGGTAATTCAGAACCTCGGCTCCCCCGTGCAGGTTGCAGGAAATCTCAAATTCTTTTTCTTCCATGTACTTCATCATGGCGAGATTCTCCGGTGCCCTGTTCCGCCCATCCGGATATTGGTTGCCGGAAGGATCCGGAAAATTACGGTTCAGGTCCGTGCCCTCGCTATTGAAGCGGGTGGCCCCGGATATGCTGGTATCTGTCAAGGCGTAGGTTCCATCCGGGTTGGACAGGGGATTGATACAGACGCTTACCTGGTCCAGTAATTCAGTTATAGCAGTGTCCTGCCCGTAAGCCTTCAGCAGGTGGTCGGCCAGGCGCAGCAGGATGATGTACCCGGCCACTTCATCTCCATGCATGGTAGCGGTATAGAAAAAGGAGGGCCGGAATTCCTTCGCGGTGTCCCCTGTAATCTCTAATGAGAGCAGGGGCCGGTTTTGCTTGCTGTATCCTATGGTGTCCAGTTTGCAAAGCTTTGGGAAACCGGAGGCCAACCCAAACATATGGTCCAGGTATTCCTGATGGGTGGGATAAAGGTCCCAGTTGCCGGGGAACTCGCCCTTTGACATTGGGATAGGGCCTTTAAGCGAGGGCGGTGTCAGCAAACGCGGATCGAACCGGAGCTCTTTTAATTTTTGATAGCCTGAAGGATTGACATAGAGAATGACCCGGTCGGAGGTTATCTGGTCGATGGAAGCATAAGGGGTCAGACTGTCATACCAACGACCCCGGGGGCGATCCACGCTGAGGTAGAATTCTCCTCGCTCCATGGCGCTCTGATAAAGCCGCAAGCTGTCGCTTAATACAGGTTCCTGGGCCACCAGGCGGCAAAAGGACAATCCCGGTATCAGGAAGATCAGCAGGAAGGACCTCCTGCTAAACGTTGAACCGGATATAAAGGACATCCCCATCTTCAACAATGTAATTTTTCCCTTCCAGTCTGAGCTTACCGGCTTCCTTGCAGACACGCTCCGAACCGCAGTTGACATAATCCTCGTAATGAATGACCTCAGCCCGAATAAAACCTTTCTCCATGTCGCTGTGTACAATGCCAGCGGCTTCTTTGGCACTAAGCCCCTTGCGTATGGTCCAGGCATGTACCTCCTTGGGTCCTGTAGTAAAAAATGACTGGAGTTCCAGCAGGTCGTAGGCCGAACGGATAAGACGGTTAACCCCGGGCTCTTTTAACCCGGCATCCTCCAGGAATTCTTTCCGGTCGCCGGGATCATCCAGTTCGGCAATCTCGGATTCCAGCCTGGCGGCAAGGATCAAAACCCGCGGATCCTCGTCCCGGACAGCTATTTTAAAAGCTTCGGAATAGGCGTTACCCGTGGTCGCTGAAGCATCATCAACATTACATACATAGAGGACCTTTTTATCGGACAACAAGAAGAGGTCCTCTATATGGTTTTTTTCGTCTTCGGAAACCGGTGCCGTGCGTGCAGGCCGGAAATTACTCAGGTGTTCGTGGTATATTTCGAGGACGCGCAGACTTTCTTTTGCCTGCTGATCACCTGATTTAGCTATCTTGTCCAGCCGGCTGATCTTTTTTTCCACGGAGTCAAGGTCCTTGACCTGTAGTTCCAGGTCAACGGTTTCCTTGTCGCGAACCGGGTCGATGGAGCCTTCTATATGCGGCAGGTCAGGGTTCTCGAAGCAACGGACTACGTGAATAAGGGCATCGGTATCGCGAATATCCGCAAGGAATTGATTGCCAACACCTTCGCCATGAGACGAACCCTTGGTCAGTCCGGGAATATCTACTATTCCCATGGTGGCCGGGACTGTTTTTTGGGGTTTGACGATTTCGGCCAGCTTGTACAGGCGCTCATCGGGAACCTCCACCATCCCCAGGTTTGATTTATTCGAGCTGAAGGCGAAACCGGAAGATTCGGCCCGTGTTTTGGAGATACAGTTGAACAGACTGGTTTTCCCGGTATTGGTAACGCCAATTATTCCACACTTCAATCCCATAATTCACGTTATGATTTGATAAGGTACAAAGGTAAACAAAGTGGAACTTCCTGTCCGGTCTTCCGGAATTTTTGTTGAATAAGCTTATCTTTGCAGCCATTGATACATTAAAACCCTTTTATCATGTCCGACCGAATGACCAGAATTGCAGATAATATTCGTGTCCTTTCAATAGCGATGGTAGAAAAGGCCAAATCGGGTCATCCCGGTGGTGCCATGGGAGGCGCGGATTTTATTGGTGTATTGTTCACTGAATTCCTGAATTTCGATCCTTCCGATATGAGCTGGCGGCACCGGGACCGTTTTTTCCTGGACCCGGGACACATGTCCCCCATGCTTTATTCAATTCTTGCCCTTTATGGTTCCTACAGTATGGATGACCTTAAAAATTTCAGGCAGTGGAAAAGCTCCACCCCCGGTCATCCCGAACTGGATACAAGCCGGGGCATAGAAAATACCTCCGGTCCGCTTGGCCAGGGTCATACCAATGCGGTGGGAGCAGCCATTGCCGAGCGTTTTCTGAGGGAGCGTTTCGGGGACTGGATGGAGCATACCATATATACCTTTATTTCCGACGGGGGGATACAGGAAGAGATCTCCCAGGGCGCGGGACGCCTGGCCGGATACCTGGGTCTGAGTAACCTGGTGATGTTCTATGATTCCAACGAGATACAGCTTTCCAGCCACACTGCAGAAGTGTCTGAAGAAGATACTGCAAAGAAATATGAAGCCTGGGGATGGAAGGTCATAAGCATCAATGGTCATGATATCGCTGAGATTCGCGGTGCCCTTAAAGAAGCACAGAACGAAAAGGAACGGCCCACCCTGATCATCGGCCGTACCATAATGGGTTACAGGACCCTGGCAGAAGATGGTTCTTCCTTTGAGCGTAAGGTATCCCTCCACGGCATGCCGCTGTCGAAGGCCGGAGGTTCTTTTGAAAAAACCGTCTCAGCCCTGGGCGGGGACCCGGATGATCCTTTCCGGTTTTTCGACGATGTAGCTCAATTCATAACAGAGAACAAAAAAGAAAAGATCGCTGCTGCAGAGAAGAAAAAGTCGGAAGAAAAAGCCTGGGCCAAAGAACATCCGGAAATGGCTTCCAGGCTGGACCGTTTCTTTTCAGGCGAAGCGCCTGAGATCGATTACGCGTCCATAGAGCAGAAAGAAAATATTGCCACACGGGCTGCCTCGGGTGCTGTCCTGGTACATTTTGCCACCCAAACGGAAAATGTTATCGTGGCTTCCGCCGACCTGAGCAATTCGGATAAGACGGACGGTTTTCTCAAAAAATCCGGGGCCCTGAGAAAGGACGATTTCTCGGGTAAGTTCATCCAGCAAGGCGTATCGGAACTCACCATGGCGGCGGTTGCCAACGGACTCGCGCTGCATGGGGGTGTGATCCCCGTCTGCGCGACCTTTTTCGTATTCTCCGATTTTATGAAACCGGCAGTGCGACTGGCGGCCCTGATGGAGCTGCCTGTAAAATACGTCTGGACCCATGATGCTTTCCGTGTGGGGGAGGACGGACCCACCCACCAGCCTGTCGAGCAGGAAGCCCAGGTTCGTTTGCTGGAACAGCTGAAGAATCATTCCGGCAACCGGAGCATGCTGGTGCTGCGCCCGGCCGATGCAAACGAGACCACCGTGGCATGGAAAATGGCCATGGAAAATAAGGACTGCCCCACAGCCCTGATCCTCTCCAGGCAGAACATCAAGAATCTGCCCCCCAAAAAGGGCAATAAGCCTTATGAACAGTCGCTGCAAGCCACAAAAGGGGCCTATGTTGTTATGGAGGCCGGTGGAAAACCCGACCTGGTCCTGGTGGGTAACGGTTCGGAGGTTTCCACCCTGGTGGAAGGAGCCTGTAAACTGCAAGAGGAAAAAAACCTGAAGGTGCAGGTGGTCTCTGCCATATCGGAAGGCTTGTTCCGGGAGCAGGATGAAGCCTACCAGGAGAAAGTCATACCGCCGGGTGCACCGGTCATGGGTTTAACCGCCGGACTGCCGGTTACCTTGCGCGGACTGGTGGGGGACAGCGGGTTGGTTGTGGGAATGGAATCTTTCGGTTTTTCAGCTCCCTATACAGTATTGGATGAAAAGCTTGGCTATACCGGTGAGCATGTCTGCCGCCGGGCCCTGAAATTCCTCGGATTATCTTAACGGCTGTATGGATATTGCACAATGATGAACCTAACGCGAGCTCAGTTTTCAGTCACATCCTTTCTTGTTCTGTTTCTGATTTTATCCCCTGTAAATGCACAGAATGGTATACAGGTACCTCCTGACAGGCCCAAACTGGTCGTTCAGATCATGGTGAGTAACATGGGATATGATGATCTGATGCGCTATTGGAACAAGTTTGGTGCAGGAGGCTTCAGGAGCATGATTCAGAACGGTACCCTCTGCAGCAAAGCAGGTTATAATTATATATTTACCGAGAGCAGTGTCAGCAATGCCAGTATATCCGCGGGAACCTATCCTTCCCAGCACGGCATCATCGGGAACAGCTGGTATGTTGACCTGAACCGGCAGATCTCCTTTTGTGTTGATGATCCTTCCGTCAGCAGTGTGGGCGGCAGCTACGAAAACGGAAAGAAATCTCCCTCCTTGCTGCTGGCCACGACCTATGCCGACGAACTCCGTCTTTCCGGTTTTTTCAAGCCGAAGGTGATCGGAATTTCTTTGGATCCCCGGGCAGCGATCCTGTCGACCGGACATACCGCCAATGCGGCATACTGGTATGATGATGAACGGGGAAGTTGGATGAGCAGCAGCTATTACCTGGACCGTCTGCCCGATTGGGTTCAGCGTTTCAATGAGAAAAAGCTTGCGGACACTTATCTCTCCAGGAGTTGGGAACCTCTTCTGCCTTTGGATGCCTATTCGGAGAGCTTCCCGGACAGTTCGGTTTGGGAGCAGGGCATCAGGGGTCGCGGTGTTTTTCCCTACGATCTGGAACGACTATCCCGAAAAACCAGAAGAAAGAAGGATTACAGCATCCTTAAGATCACTCCTTTCGGGAACACCTACACGAAAGACATGGCCATAGCTGCCATTGCGGGAGAAGAACTGGGCCGTGATGAATATCCTGATGTGTTGAGCGTAGGCTTTTCGGCTACCGGGTATATTGGCGATCATTTCGGACCGGGGTCGGTAGAGATGGTGGATGCACTGATGCGGCTGGACCGGGACCTGGAGCATTTTCTGGACTATCTGCACCAGGAGATCGGCAGGGAAAATATCCTGGTGGTATTGAGTTCCGATCACGGACTGGCATATCCCATTGAGACGCTGCAGAATTTCAGGATTCCTACCGGGGAATTCAACGTCAATGCAGCACTTTCCCTCCTGGAAAGCTACCTGGGCGCAATTTATGGTAAAGGCGACTGGGTCCGGTATTATCACGCCAACCAGGTCTACCTGAACCGGGAACTTATCCTGAATGCCGACATTACCCTTCAGGAAATCAGGCAAAAGGTAGCCGAATTCCTGGTCCAGTTTGAAGGCATTTCCATGGCTGTGACCGCCTCCGTTCTTCAAAGCACCAACTTCACAGGGGGCATTCGGGCGAAAATGCAAAATGCCTATCATCAGAAACGTTCCGGCGACGTGATCATTCAGTTTGCCCCGGGTTGGTCGGAAAAGAACCGGGACCTGGACAGGAAAAAGACCGCCTATGCCGCGGAAAACCATGTTCCCTTGATATGGTACGGTTGGCGCGTCAAACGGTCAACGCTCTACCGCCCTGTAGATATGGTGGATGTGGCGCCCACCATCTGTACCTTCCTGGATATTCCTTACCCAAATGCATGTTTAGGGGAAGCCATATTGGAGTTGGTTTCTGGACGCTAGTCTCTGGTCTCTGGCTGCTTGTTACTGGTTTCTTACGATAGCGCAGAATTCATCGATCAAGTCCGGGTTTTTTTCTACGGCGGTACCCACGATGATGATATCGGCGCCGGCATCCAGGATCTTTCTGGCCTGGTTCGTGGATTCTATGCCGCCGCCTACGGCCAGGGGTATCTGGATATTTTCCTTAACCCGGGTGATCAGGCTGGAGTCCACGTGATTCAGGGCACCACTGCCTGCTTCCAGGTAAATGAGTTTATGCCCCAGCATTTCTCCGGCCATGGCTGTGGCCGCGGCCAGGTCGGTCTTATCTGCAGGAATGGGCTTGGTATTGCTGACATATTCAACCGAGGTCATCCGCCCGTTCTCGATAAGGATGTAACCGGTAGGGATCACTTCCAGGCCATATTGGCGGATAAGTGGTGCGGCCACCACATGGTTCCCGATAAGGTATTCCGGATTGCGGCCTGAAATAAGACACAGCAGCAATATGGCATCCGCGGCAGTGCTTACCTGCAAGACATTTCCCGGAAAGATCAGGACGGGAATATCACAGTTTTCCCGGATGATCCTTATGCTTTGATCCATGGGGGTATTGACCATGCTGCCTCCTGCCAGGATAAGGTCCGCTCCTTTTTCTCCTGCTGCGGCAGCCGTTTTTGCCAGTTCCCTTGTACCATATTTATCCGGATCGATGTGTAAGCCGAAGATTTTTCTCTGGCTGAGCGTATCGAGTATCCTGGTGTAGATCGGATTGTTATTTGCAGCACCAAACGATGGCATAATTTTCCAGTCTGAAGTAATGTAAACGGTAATGTTCCTCCTGGTTGAACCTGACAACAACGGCTTCCAGGGTGCCTTCCATATTGGGGTGGAAGGGTTTTATCGTCAGATTTTTTTTAAAGTTAATACCTTTTTTGTCACATATTTTATAAAGCGCCTCTTTGGCGCACCAGTGGATGTACAAATGGTATTTCGACAGCGATTCGTCGGAAGCGATATACTCCTTGTCGTTGATGAACCGGTGGGCAATGGCACTGATCCTGTGAGACATATGTTCCAGGTCCAGACCCACCCTGTGACTTTTGCTCAGCAGGATGGAGGTCAGATTTTTGGAATGGGAAATGCTGATATTGTGGGAATTATCCCGCAGGAAAGGTTTTCGGGCCATATTGTATATAATGCGCATGTTGGCGCCGGTCATCTCATTGATCAAGGCCCGCACACTGAGCCATTCGACTTTTCTATCCGGATTCCTGAATTGAGCGAGTCTTTCTTTTTCTTCCCTTGTCAAACGAAGGCGCCTGAAAAGCTCATCATAACTTTCCCGGATATCCCACAGGCCCAAGGTACAGTCTGCCGACAGCTTCTTTTTCATTATCATCCCCATATCAGCTCGTTCTTTTCCATTCAAGGGTTTCGATCATGTGTATGATGTCCTCGCGAAAAAAATCAATGACCGGTTGCAGGGAATCGACGCGGGGTTGGGTTTTAAAATAAAGTGCCCCGCGAAGGAAGTGCCGGCTGCTGTCGGTCAGGTAAAACTGCACTGCAGAAGCAGCATTGCCTTGTATGTCATAGAGGATCCCGTAAACATCCGCTTCTGGGTCGGCGTAGCTGGTTTCCCGGATGGCATCGGCCCGGACCGCATGTTTGTAGGCCAGGGTATGGCTGTCTTCCGTAAATTTATTCAGGTCTTCCCTGACGGGTTTATAGCTTAAATGCAGGGTGCCCTGGTATTCGGGGAATACAAGGTTGAGCCAGCAGGGTTCGGTATTTGTTCCTTCATCGGGCAGAACCCGGCCGTATTCGGGATATTCAAAGGAAAACGGACAGGTGCTGTCAAAGCGGGTATAGGATTTTTCCGGCATTTGCAGGTAGAGGTAACCCCGGGGTTTGGGAGCATAGTTTTCATGGCATGACAACACCATGATCATGATCAATATAGTGAGGAAATGTTTTGACTTCGGCATTATCATGAATTATTGACTGAGGCTTTTTCAATCGTGGTCCTGATCTGTCGAATGCGTCTTTTATCCACTGATTCAACGGTAAATATGAAATTTTTGTATGAAAGCACATCATTCGTATCCGGAAAGGCTCCCTTGAGTTCAAGGATCAGTCCGGCGAGGGTATCGGCATCTCCTTTGACGGGGTCGAATGCATCCGGCTCTGTGTCGGTGATCTTGTAAAAATCATTCAACTGTATTTTTCCGTCAAAGAGATAGGTTTGCTCATCCACTTTCTTGAACATCCTTTCTTCTTCATCCCATTCGTCTGTAATTTCACCCACGATTTCTTCAATGGTATCCTCAAGGGTGACGATACCCGAGGTACCCCCGTATTCATCCACCACCAGGGCCATGTGGATCTTTTGCGACTGGAATTCTTTCAGCAGGTCGCTGATCTTTTTGGTTTCGGGTACAAAGTAGGGCGGACGGATCAGGGGTTGCCAGTTGAAATTGCTTCTCTTGTTCAGGTGGGGCAGAAGGTCCTTGACATAGAGCGTTCCCCTGATCTTGTCGAAAGAATCTTCATAAATGGGGATACGGGAGAAGCCTTCGTTTTTGATCAGCTCGATCAGGTCGGGGAAGGAGGTCTTGATATCGGCAGCCACCACATCGGTCCTGGGGGTCATGATCTCATTGGCAGCAATATTTCCGAACTTCACAATTCCTTCCAGCAACTCCCTTTCATCGTGTATCTGTTCGGAAGTCAGTTCCAGCGCCTCGGAGAGTTCGTCCATAGACACTTCGCGGCTCCTTCTGGCCATTCGCTTGTTTACCACGGTGGTGGAAGAGACCAGCAGGGTGCTCAGGGGCCGGAAAATGACCTCCAGGGCTTTCAGGACATTGGCCATGGATTTTGAAAAGCTTACAGCGAACCGATTGGCATAGATCTTTGGGAGTATCTCCCCGAAGAGCAACAGGAGGAAGGTGACGATGATGGTCTTGAACAGAAATTCCAGGAACCTGGAGGTTGAAAGATCCACGATCTCACCGATAACAAAGGCGGAGATAATGACTATCGCCACATTCACGAAATTGTTGGCGATAAGGATGGTGGCCAGCAAACGCTCGGGTTGCTCCAGGTGTTTCAAAACCAGTTGAGATCGTTGACTCCCGCTTTCCGTAAGGTCCTTTTTATTGGTGGGGGTCAAAGAAAAGTATGCCACCTCAGAGCCGGAGATCATTGCTGAAAAAAACAGCAAGAGGAGAACGACAAAGATGGCTGCCAATATCCCAGGGGAAAGAGGATAAAAACGAACAACCAAATGGATAAATATCTTTAATAAAGCGGGGTCTGCTTCCAAGGGTATCAACAATTAATCATGAGTCTTTCTAGAAGGGCAGGTCATCCACATCATTGGGTCCCTGGGAAGTGTCTCCGGTTTCATCAGGTTTGTCATCCCGTGTCCCTTGAGTCCCGGAACCGGTACTTCCTTCATTATCCTTTGGCGGTCTTCCCAACATTTGCATATTGTCGCCAACGACTTCTGTAATGTATCTTTTGTTCCCGTCCCGGTCTTCCCATGAACGTGTACGGATGCGTCCTTCAATATACAACTGCGTTCCTTTTTTCACATACTGGTTGGCAATTTCAGCAAGGTTTCTCCAGAGTACGATATTGTGCCACTCAGTGTTGGTCACTTTTTCTCCATCCCTGTTTTTATAGGTTTCACTGGTGGCCATAGGGAAATTACATACGGCAACACCACTTTCCAGATATCTTGTTTCAGGGTCTTTTCCCACATTGCCTACAAGAATGACTTTGTTCACTGACATATCTTCAGGGTGGTTTTTCAGATAGGCTTCAAAGATACAAAATATAATCCGAGTGAAAATGTTTCCCCGTTTATAGCTCATATAATCTTGTCAGTACGAATGAAAAATATTGCGCTTGTGAAGAAAGCTGAGCAGGGGCCTGGGAAAGGCATATTCCCCCAGCTTGTCCAGGGGAACCCATTTATATTCACTTCCGTTTTTAAGGTGGCAATCTGACAACAGCTCATGAAAGCTGATCTGCAGCTCCTGGTGCGTCAAACGGTGACGCGTATCCTCTTTCAGGTTTTTCAGTTGAACACCCATGGGGAAATCCAGGGCCAATTGACCGAATTTCCGGGTCAGTTCATTAAGGGTATTTTTGGGCCCGCTTTCTACCAGGGGAAATTCGAAGAGTCCCTGCCATACATCACGGGCCGTCCTTCGCTTGAGCAATATGTGCTGATCCCGGACTACCAGGAGATAAGACAGTCTCCTTTTTTTTATTACCGGCCTGGGTCTGGACGGGGGTAGCTCCTCTTGTTTACCGTACTTTCGTGCATAGCAGGCAGGAAATAGCGGACATTTGCCGCAAGCGGGATTTCGGGGAAGGCAGATCCTGGCACCCAGTTCCATGATCGCCTGGTTATAGCTGCCCGGGCGCCCAGGAGCCATAATTTCCAGGGCCCTTTTTCTGTATTGCTCCTTTTGAGGGACGGTGGCAGGCAAAAATCCCAGACCAAACAAGCGGGCGTAAACGCGTATGGCATTTCCGTCCAGAACCGGCGCGGGTTGGTCAAAAGCAATGGAAACAATGGCTGATGCGGTATATTCACCAATACCCGGAAGCTTGATGAGTTCTTCATAACGATCCGGCAACCGGCCGTTGAATTTTTTTACAAGGATCCGGGCAGCGGCCTGCAGGTTCCTGGCACGGGAATAATAGCCCAGGCCCTGCCAAAGGCGAAGCACCTTGTCTTCCCCGGCTTCAGCCAGGGCAAAAACATCCGGAAATGCTTCTATGAAACGCTTGTAGTAGGGGAGGCCCTGGTCGACCCGTGTTTGCTGCAGGATGATTTCCGAGATCCAAATTCTGTAAGAATCCCGGGTATCCCTCCAGGGAAGCTTCCGGGCATGCTGATCATACCATTCCAACAAGGCTTTTGCAAACTTCATTTTTTGTAATACAACAACCCTGTACCAGAGGTGGTTCAGTTAACTGTCTGAACTGTTAAGCTTTAAATCTCAAAAATAATGTATTGTATTTCATTTATTCTGAAAATCAATTATATTTGCAGTTCCAAGAAGATATTAATGCAAATAATTGATATTTAAAGATTTTTAAAAATGACAAAAGCGGATATAGTAAACGAAATTGCCAAGAACACCGGTATTGAAAAAATTACCGTTCAAAAGACAGTTGAGGCATTCATGGAGACTGTCAAAGATTCACTTGTCCATGATAAGAATGTATATCTCAGAGGTTTTGGCAGCTTTATCGTTCGAAAAAGGGCGCAGAAAACCGCCAGAAACATATCGAAAAATACAACGATAATCATTCCGGAACACTATATTCCCGCTTTTAAGCCTGCTAAAAGTTTCGTGAGCAAGGTCAAGTCAAATGTTAAGAGATAATTAGTTCAGAATCATGCCGAGCGGAAAGAAGAGAAAAAGACATAAGATGTCTACGCACAAGCGTAAGAAGCGCCTGCGGAAAAACAGACATAAGAAGCGGAAATAAATCCATTAAAAATTAACGACTTGCCTTCCTAACCTAAAGGTCGCGTGATCTTTAGGTTTGTTTTATTCGTGTACAAGGTGGGTCTAAGACATATTGAATTGTGGCTAAAGATATTTCGAATGATTTGATCATTGATGCCGGTCCATCCGAAATATCCATCGCCCTTCTTGAAAATAAGCAGCTTGTTGAGCTTAACAAGGAAAAAACCAACTTTCAATTTAATGTTGGGGACATCTACCTGGCAAAGGTCAAAAAAATCATGCCCGGTCTCAATGCTGCTTTCATTGATATAGGTTATGAGAAAGATGCTTTTTTGCATTACCTGGACCTCGGTCCGCAGTTTAGTTCTCTGAAAAAATACCTGAGCCTTGCGCTTTCCAGGAAAGGCAAACCGATATCAATACAGAAGTTCAGAAGGGAAAAGGATATAGACAAAGGCGGAAAGATTGCAGATGTATTGCAAACGGGCCAGACCATCATTGTACAGATCGTAAAAGAACCCATCTCAACCAAGGGACCCCGGTTGAGTTCCGAGATCTCCATTGCAGGCAGAAACCTGGTACTGATACCATTCTCGGATAAAGTTTCCGTCTCCAGTAAAATTGAATCTGCAGAAGAACGGAACCGGCTTAAAAGACTTATCCTCTCTATTAAACCCAGGAACTACGGAGTAATCGTCAGAACCGTTGCTGAATCCAGGAAAGTTGCCGTGCTGGATGCCGAACTGAAAGCATTGGTGAAAAAATGGGAATCGGCTTTCTATAATATCAATACTTCCAAGCCTCCCCAGCTATTGGTCTCCGAACTGGATCGGGTATCGGCCATCCTCCGGGATCATCTGAATGTATCCTTCAACAGCATTGTGGTGAATGAAGCAAGCATTCACCAGGAACTGAGGGATTATATACGTACCATTGCACCGGAAAAGGAGAAGATCGTTAAGCTTTATAAATCCCGGGAGCCTATATTTGAAAAATTCGGGATCCAAAAACAGATCAAGAGTTCCTTTGGTCGTACCGTATCCTTCAAGAATGGCGCCTATCTTATCATCGAACATACGGAAGCACTGCATGTCATCGATGTAAACAGCGGTAACCGGGCCAAAAGCGTAAGCAACCAGGAAACCAATGCCATCGAAGTGAACATGGCAGCGGCCGAAGAAATTGCCAGGCAACTGCGGTTAAGGGATATGGGGGGTATCATTGTCGTTGATTTCATCGATATGCACACCAACGAGCATAAGCACAAGGTGTATGAACGACTAAAACAGGAGATGTCAAAGGATAAGACCAAACATAATATTCTCCCCCTCAGTAAGTTCGGTCTTATGCAAATTACCCGTCAAAGAGTGCGGCCGGAAATGTCCATACAGGTGAACGAAACCTGTCCCACCTGCAAAGGCACAGGAGAGATCGGTCCGCCGGTCAACCTGCCCCAGGAGATGGAACAGAAACTCACGGAAGTGATCGCTGAACTGGGCCTCAAATGGGTCAAGTTGCGCGTGCATCCTTTCGTGGAAGCTTATGTAACCCGGGGGTTTCGAACTATCCGCAAGAAGTGGCAGAAAAAACTCGGCTGCAAGATCATGGTGGAGGGAATGGATGCATACACCCTCACCGAGTTCCACCTTTTCGACAAGGAAGATGAAGAGATCCCTCTTTAACCACATATTAACATATCTATTTATTTAAAATTGTTATAACTGTTTACCTTTGTGATCAGTATTAATCAAAGCAATGAACAGATATGCATAGTTATAAAAGGACGGCTGTTTTTCTGTTATTGATATTTACGGCTTCCCTGCCCCGGGCCCAGATTCTGAACCCGGTGTCCTGGACGGTAGAAACCGAAAAACTTTCGAACAAGGAATACAATCTCATTTTCAGGGCGAACATTGAAGAGCCCTGGCACCTGTACGCCATGGATATACCGGGTGGGGGCCCCATTCCTACCAGTTTCAGTTTCGAGCCATCACCCGATTATGAAGTGGTCGGTTCTGTGCAAACCCTGACGGAAGCAGAAGTCAAATATGATCCCGGCTTTGATATGGAACTGGGATTGATCAGCGGTGAGGCTGTATTCGGTCAAAAGATAGCACTGAAAGCAGATGGAGCCAGGGTGCGTGCTACCGTAGAGTTCATGAGCTGTGACGATGAGCGTTGCCTCCCGCCACGGCAGGAAGAACTGATCATCAGCCTCGGAGACAGGGCCGGAGAGCCTGCAGGCGATACCGGCAAAGAGGGTGCTGCAATGGATGCTCCCGGGGCAGAAGGGGGTAGCGGGATCTTTGCCAAAGAAAAAGAATCGTCAGAAACGCGGGAAGCGGAAACAATTTCCACCTCCGGTGCCGGATCCCAAAACGCCTCTTCCATGTGGGTGTTTTTCCTCTTTGCTTTCCTGGGCGGTCTGGCCGGGATCCTCACACCCTGCGTGTTTCCCATGATTCCCATGACGGTAAGCTTTTTCATGCGGGGCAGCGAAAACCGGACCCGGGCCATCCTGAAAGGTATGGTTTTCGGACTTTCCGTAATTCTCATATATACCGCCATAGGGGTTGTGGTTTCTCTTACGGGTAGCGGTGCCAACTTTGCCCTGACTATAAGTACACACTGGATCCCCAATATCATATTCTTTATCCTGTTCATGATCTTTGCCATATCCTTCCTGGGCATGTTCGAGCTGGTGCTCCCTTCTTCCTGGGTGAACAGGGCAGACAGGCATGCCGATAAAGGAGGCATTGCCGGCTCTTTCTTCATGGCCCTTACCCTGGTGCTGGTATCTTTTTCCTGCACCGGTCCGATCGTTGGTGCCATACTGGTTGAGTCGGCGGGTGGACTGGCCATCAAGCCCACCCTGGGGATGTTCGGTTTTTCCCTGGCCTTTGCTCTGCCCTTTACCCTCTTGTCCATCTTCCCCTCCTGGCTGAAATCCCTGCCCAAATCAGGCGGCTGGCTGAATTCAGTGAAGGTGGTGCTCGGACTTTTTGTGCTGGCTTTCGGATTCAAGTTCCTCAGTAACATCGACCAGGCCTATCATCTGAACCTGATGAGCCGCGAAGTATACCTGGGTATCTGGATTATCATTGCCGTGATCCTGGGCTTTTACCTGCTGGGTAAGATCAAATTTGCCCACGACAGCGATCTGCCCTATGTGAGTGTTCCCCGGCTTCTTCTGGCCCTTGCCAGTTTCGTGTTTGCCCTATACCTTTTCACCGGTCTTTTCGGTGCACCCTTGCGCGGTGTTTCCGGCCTGATACCGCCCAGGACCTCCCAGGCATTTGACCTGACTGAAGCCCCCGGCAGCTGGTCCCCGGCAGATGAAGACGGGAGTGCCACTTTCTGCGGGGATGCCAAGTATTCGGAATTTCTTGAGCTGCCTTACGGCCTTGAGGGTTATTTCGATCATGAAGAAGGAATGGCCTGTGCCCGCGAGCTGAATAAGCCGGTGTTTCTTGATTTCAAGGGACATACCTGTGCCAACTGCAAGCTGGTGGAAGCGAAAGTCTGGTCGGATCCGGCGGTTCAGAAACGGCTGCGGGAGGATTTCGTGATCATTGCTTTGTATACCGACGACAAGACCCGCCTGCCGGAATCGGAACGGGTCACTTCCTCATTCGACGGCAAGGTCAAGAAAACCATGGGTCAGAAGAACCTGGATTTGGAGATCAGCATGTTCAATACCAACACCCAGCCCCTTTATGTGGTAGTGGATCATGATGGGAATACCCTGTCGGGTCCCGCAGGGACGGTTCTTGATGTGCAGGAGTACATTGAGTTCCTGGACCGGGGTAAAGAAAATTTCCGGAAAGGAAAATAAATATTAAGTAAATTCTAAATTCGGATTTAGAATTTCGGATTTATTTACTGAAGATAATATCCCCGGTGCCCCGGATGCTGGAACGGATGATCGGGTTTCCTTTCAGGTAGATAAATCCGCTGCCGTCAATGACGGCGTCAAGATAGTCTATGACAGTACAATTGATGTTACCGGGTCCTGTGATCTCGGCATAGCACTCGTAGACAGGTAAGCGGAAGGCGCGAATGTCCCCTGAGCCATCTACTACAAATGTTGCCTCATCAGCCAGGCCTTCGATTTCAATAATGCCCGAAGCATAATTATAGGCGCGGATATCAAGTACATCTGCATTTATGAAAATAATGTCCCCTGAGCCCTTAAGTTTGAGTCTGAGATAATCAGCGTACCAATCATAACAGATAATGATACCCGGGCCATCCAATTCAGCTTCTCTGAGCACATCCGTATATACAGTCACCCGGATTCCTGAACGGGAACGCAGGCATCTGTCGGTATTGGGCTCTATGATGAGGTTTTTGCCCACCACACGGGTATCGATGTAGGCCAAAAGGTTCTCGTCGGCACTGATCTCTACCTCTTGTATCGTGTCGTATATGATCTCAACTTCAAAATCACCGATGACCACCAGGCCATGGAAAGGGTTGACGGATCTTTCTTCGGAGATGATGATATCATTACCTTCAATGCATCTGAGCCTTTTACAGGAAGAGTGCATGACTGCAGCAGCCGACAGGATCAGGGAAAGGATGATTAATTTATTTTTCATCGTAAAGAATATATATTAGAAGATTTGTCTCTGTAAATTTAAATATTTTTAGATCGTATTACTGCTTTTACCAGGGCATAGAGAAATACAAGCAAGCCGAAGAAATAAGCCACCCGGGCGATATAGTCGCCATGAAGCGTGTAATAACTTTTCCCCGGGTTGGCCCTTATGGTATCTCGGATGACGCCTTTTTCCCAGTAGGGGAGGGATTGAAGGACCTCGCCCTTTTGGTTGATGAAGGAAGAGATCCCGGTGTTGGCCGACCGTGCAATGCTTTTCCGGGTTTCTATGGCCCTTAGCCGGGAATAGGCATGATGCTGGCGGTGACCGGGGGTGTCGCCCCACCAGCCGTCGTTGGTGATCACAAAGATCATGTCGGCGCCGGCCTTAATATATTCGGTCACGAACGCACCAAAAACCGATTCATAGCAGATCACCGTACCTATACCCAGGCTATCCCGGGGAGAATACAGGCAGGAGCGGAATTCCTGGGTTCCATGGCTACGGAAAGTACCTCCCAGTCTTAAGGTGAGGTTCCTCAAAAAGCCGAACAATTCAGGGTAGGGCATTTTTTCGACGCCCACTACCAGTTTCGATTTCTTATAAAGCTGGATGATACCGGTACTGTCGAGCTGCATGGCGGTGTTAAAGCTGTCATAAAACTCGTTGGTCCCCGGAAGAGGTGTGCTTGTGGGTGTCCGTTCAAATTCACTGGAATAGCGCTTATAGGTCGTGGCCCCTACCACGAATTTGGCTTTGGGATAGGCTTCCAGGAAGGTATAAAACATTTGGATCACCTCGTTTTCCGGAATCCGGTCTTCCCATACATTATTATTGATAAAGGTTTCCGGTGCTACAAAATAATCCACGTCCTGGTCGGCCAGGGAATCAGCGAGTTCAAGGAGGATGCCGGTTTGTTTTTTTGCTGACATCCCGGTAAACTTTTCACTGTAGGGATCGATGTTGGGCTGGAGCACCACAATGTCATAGGCTTTGCCTTTTTCTTCGTAATTATTGAACATGAAAAAGGAAAGCACCATAGGTCCGGCCAGTGCCAGCAAGATGAATGAACCGTAAATGCTTTTTGCTTTCAGGGTGGCTCCATGGAACCTCAGTATAAAGTCGTACAACATTATATTCACCAGCAGAACCCAGAGGGTGCCGCCCAGGGTTCCCGTGTAGGAATACCATTGTACCAGCCGGATATCGTATGCAAATCCGTTCCCCAGGTTAAGCCAGGGCCATGAGATCTCGGCATTCAGGTAGAAGTGTTCAAAGATGAGCCAGTAGAAGATCAATGCCAGGTATCCGGCTCCCCTTCCGGCTTTTCTCCTGGTAAAATGAAAAAGCCAGAAAAAGAAACTCATCAAAATGCTGTTAACGATCACCGCTGCAAAGAGACCGACGGGTGAAGCGTTCCATATCCACCAGGTAGTCAGGAAATTCCAGCTTGCAAAACTGATCAGGGCATAGGGGACGATCCTGCGCGGTCCGTTGTTCTGCCGGCCGGCCCAGATCCTGTCCTCGACATGCAAGAGCGGAATCCAGGCTATGAATAAGAAAAAGCCCGATCCCCACCGGTACCAGGGCGGACTGAGCAGAATGCCCGTGATCAGGGCCAATATGATGGCATGGGTCCTTTTCATCGGTTTACCAAATATACGCCAAAGAATATGAGTGCGATCCAAAGCAGCTGGATAAGCTTCAATTGTTCCCCGTCAAAGATTCCCCACATGATGGCGAAGAGGGGGATGACATATGTAACGGAAGAGGCAAATAGCGTTGTGGTGTATTTGATCAGGTTATTGAAAATGATGACGGCCAGCACCGAGCCGAAGAGGGCCAGGATGCTTACGTACAAAAAGTTCTCCAGGGCATGGGAATCCGAAGGCACCGAGCTGAAATCGCTGAAAAGCAAAATCAATCCCGCAACCGGTCCTGCAAGGAAAAGTGCCAGGGAAGTGATCTCGACCCCGGTCATGTGGCTCAGTCTGGCTTTTATTTCGTTGATATTGATACCATAACATAAAGTAGCCAGACCCACCAAGGCTCCGTGGGCATTGAATCCCCGGAATACGACGCCGCTCCGTTCCATGATAAGGGCCATAGCACCCACCAGACCCGAAAAGATTCCCAAAACATTGATCCACCGGGTCTTGCTGTGATAAAGTATCAGACCTACAATGAGCGTGCTCAGGGGGGTCAGGGAGTTCAATGCCCCGGCCAGGGAAGAATCGATGCGGGTTTGTGCGGTTGTAAAGAGGACTGCAGGAAAGGCGATGCCCACGAAACCGACGATCAGGAGGGAAAAAAGATTATGCCTGTTGAGCTTTTTCAAATGCCTTATGGAAAGAGGCATGATGAAGAGGTAGGACAGGAAGACCCGGAAACCTGCTACCTGTTGCGGACTGTAGGATTGGAGGCCTTTCTTCATCAGGATGAAGGAACTTCCCCAGATGAAGGAAAGCAAAAGCAGGCTGGCCCATTGCCAGGTTCGTGCGTTCATGTCAATAACCCGTCTCATATCCCGGAAAGAAAAGCCTAAAGATAATAAAAGCCATGCTTCCGGGAAGCTTCATTATCAGTTAATCCGGGTCGGATGGACCCTGTTTATTGTAAAAAATCGTATTTTTGGCTTTTCATTCGGAGGAAAGGATGAGAAAAACAATGGCAGGATGGAATTGCAGCTTACGCTTATAAAAGGGATCATCGCCGGTATCCTGATATCCATACCCCTCGGTCCGATGGCGGTACTGGTTATTCAGCGAACCCTGAACAAGGGAAGGGTCAGCGGAATGGTCTCGGGACTGGGTATAGCGGTGGCAGATACCATCTATGCATGTATTGCTGCAGTCGGGTTGAAGATTATCCTGCGTTTCATCGAGCAGCAACAGGTGTATTTTCAGATACTGGGCAGCCTGCTCATCCTTGTGGTGGGCATCCGGATTTTTACTGCCAATCCCGTCAGACAGCTCAGGATGCAGCGTTCCGGCAAAAGAAACCTCTTCCAGGATTTCCTTTCCACCGCATTCATGACCCTGTCCAATCCCTTCACTGTATTTGTCCTGATCGCCCTTTACGCGGGTATGAATGTACACCAGGAGCATTTGTCCGCTTTTGAGCTCAGCGGATTGATCCTGGCAGTCTTCGGGGGATGCCTTCTTTGGTGGTTCATTATAAGTACCGTTGCCTACAGTTTGAGGAACCGCTTTCGCCTGCGCAGCCTTTGGTGGATGAACAAGATCACCGGTTCGGTGATCTCCGGTTTCGGCTTTTTTGCACTTATATCCATCTGGATTTTTTAAGCTATCTTTAACCGGGAATTTACTATTTGATAAGACAGGTATCGAAAGATGAAACTTATTGAAACCGGTGAATTACTGAAGGAAGCGAAAATCCATGGCTGGGCCGGTGAAAGCGCCGCCAAGGTGCTGATACTTTTGTCCCGGCTGAACCGGATCAACAAGATCTATGCCCGGCATTCCGACCTGGAGGGAAGTGAGTTTATCGATGCCATGCTGTATGGGCTGGGCATCAATTTTGAAGTACCGGAAAAGGAGCTGGAGCTGATCCCCGGGAAGGGCCCTTTCATTACGGTGTCCAACCATCCTTTCGGAGGCATTGATGAGCTCCTGCTGCTGAAGCTCATCAGGCAGGTGCGCCCCGATTATAAGCTGGTCCCTGATTTCCTGCTTCAAAAAATCCCCAACGTCCGGGAAAGTCTGATATCACCGGAACCCAGGATATCCGGAAACGCGAAGTTTCCCGGGATCGGTGATATGCGCCGTATCAAGTCGCACCTGGAAGAAGGGAAGGGATTGGGGATCTTCCCGGCGGGTAAGGTTTCCAGTTTCAATCAGGATGGCGGAGGGATCTCGGACCGTCAGTGGAACTACCAGGTGCTTAAAATGATCAAGAGGGCCCGGGTCCCCGTAGTGCCCATTTACTTCAGGGGCAGTAATTCCAGGTTGTTTCATATTCTCGGACTCATTCACCCCACATTGCAGACGGTGAAGCTGCCCACCGAGATGTTCAATAAGAAGAAAAAGACACTCTACATCCGCATCAGCAGCCCCATACCGGTAAGGGAGCAGGATGAATTTACAGATATCTCCAGGTACGGGCGCTTTCTGCGAACCAAAACCTATGCCCTGGGAACCTCACTGGAAGTAAAGAAGTTCTTCCTCCCCGGTATCGACAGGCCCAGGGATCCTATGCCCGTCATCGATGCGGTACCCGTATCGGCCATCCGCTCCGACCTTCAGGAGCTGGATGTGGACCATAAGCTGTTTTCTTACCAGGAATATGATGTTTATTGTGCCCCCTCCGTCAAATTGCCCAACATCATCAATGAGATCGGCCGTCTGCGGGAAATCACCTTCCGCGAGGTGGGGGAGGGAACCAATAAATCGCTGGATATCGACGAATTTGACCTTTATTTTCACCAGCTTTTCATCTGGGACCGGCAGGCCGAAAAGATCGTCGGGGCCTACCGGGTCGGAAAGGGCAAAGAGATCGTGGAGACTTACGGGATCAAAGGCTTTTATGTTCATTCCCTTTTCCGGATGAATAAAAAACTGATCCCCGTACTTCGCAAATCCCTGGAGCTGGGGCGGTCCTTTATCACCGGGGAATACCAGCGCAAACCCATGCCCCTCTTCCTGCTGTGGAAGGGTATCCTGTATTTCCTGATAAAAAATCCCGAGTACCGTTACCTGATCGGACCCGTGAGCATCTCCAACCGCTACTCCAATTTCTCCAAGGGGGTGATCATCAATTTCATCAAGGATTATTATTACAACTATGAGATCGCCCGTTACATTAAGCCCCGTAAGAAGTTCAGGGTTCCGGTAAGCAATCTGGATACCGACATACTATTTGAAAAAAGCTCCGACCTGAACAAGCTGGATAAATTTATCAGGGACATCGAACGGACCCATTTTCATATGCCGGTACTGCTGAAGAAATATCTCAGACAAAGCGGCCGGATCATTGGCTTTAATATCGACCCGGCCTTTAACAATGCACTGGACGGACTGATGATCCTGGACCTCTTCGACGTACCCATGGAAACCATCTCCACCCTCTCCAAAGAGATTAACGACGAGAGCCTGCTGGAACGGTTTTCGGTGGAGATTGCGGGAAAATCGAAGTTTTAATAAAATATTGCTACAATTAGTCCTGGCTCCAGATTATTTCAACCACCCCCCTTTTTGCTGGCGCAAAAGAAATGAAAGATTGCATTTTGGTAAAACATGCTCTTGCCCTAAACACATGCTCAATCTTAAATCTTTAATCTTTCATCTTTTATTCTTCAGAGGACCGAGGGAGGGGGAGGTGGTGTATTGGAATAAAGCGATTCAATCTGTTAATTCAATATAAGTATAGTTAGTTAATCGTAGAAGTAACAATAATAAACCCCTCCTAATCCTGGGAGGGGTTTTGAAGAGAATGAATTACGCGAGTGCAGTCCCCGTAGCTCTGCCGCGGGGTAAGCGAGCACCATTAAAATAAACAATTAATCGATGATTGGCTCCGCCGGGCTAAAGGTTCCTCGCGGCTTGCAGCGAGGAGAGTCAATTGATCCGGCGCGGTTGTATTCGACGTCGAATTTTGAGATTTTATTTAGTGGCTTCAATTGACAGCGACAACAACATAATATCATCGATGTAGTTGTCTTTCAGGCCGGCGATCACCGATTTGGATTTAAAGTTCACGTCCCAGTCGGTGCGATCCAGCTCAAAAGGATCCGCTAGGGCCGTCACCTTGTTTTCCGTCATCCTGATCCGGGCGTCAAAGCGGATCTCCTTGGTGATCCCCTTGATGGTCAGGTCGCCGGTGATTCCATGGGTGTTCTTTCCTTCACCGCTAATGGGCCTCACATTGGTGATTTCAAAATAAGACTCGGCAAACTGGTCCACGCTGAAAAAATCATCCGATTTCAGGTGATTGACCAGGCGGGCGTTCATGTTTTCGTTCTGGAGATCGTAATTTTCTATGGAATTCATGCCAATGGTGAACTTCCCTCCTTTGATCTCTCCGTTTTCAACCTCCAGCTTGCCCTCCTTGATCTTCACTATACCGTTGTGAGATCCCCCGGGTTTGGTACCCACCCACAGGATCTTACTTTTTTCCGTATTGGCGGAAAATTTTCCGGTTGGACCGGAAGCTATTGCTAAACTACTGAAGTACAGGATGCTTAATCCTGCAATGACTGTTCTTTTCATTGTTTTCTCGTTTTTATGGTTATTTCAGAATGGATCCCTCCTTTACCAGTCTTTGTAAAATTGTTATGAAAGAAACACGGAAAGTGCAGGATATGTTTGATGCAGGACCTGTGAAAGCTGTTAAGGGATTGTTAATATGCTGGCCGGGAGAGAAAATAAGGGCAAAGAAAAAGCCGGGACCTTGATGGGTCCCGGCTTTTTCACCCATTAACCAATAACTAAGGACCAAATCATGAACCAAAAAGTCTTGCTACTTCATCCCAGTTTACTACGTTCCACCATGCATCAATGTATTCCGGACGCTTGTTCTGGTACTTCAGGTAGTAGGCATGCTCCCAGACATCCAGTCCCAGTATGGGCGTACCCTTGACATCACTTACATCCATCAGGGGATTGTCCTGGTTGGGGGTAGAAGCGACCCGCAGGCCGCCGTCATTCCTGATGAGCCATGCCCAGCCTGAACCGAAACGGGTGGCTGAAGCATTGGAAAATTCTTCTTTGAATTTGTCAAAAGAGCCAAAGCTATTGTCGAGGGCATTGGCCAGCGTCCCGGAAGGCGGTCCGCCACCCCCGGGGGACATCACTTTCCAGAAAAGCTTGTGGTTGTAAAAGCCACCGCCATTGTTACGCACCGCCGCGGAATGTTTTCCCGCATCTTTCAGGATATCTTCTATGCTCATTTCATCCAGGCCGGTGCCTTCTATGGCATTGTTTAATTTTGTCGTATACCCTCCGTGATGCTTGGTATGGTGAATCTCCATGGTCCGTGCATCAATATGAGGCTCTAAAGCATCGTAGTCATAATCTAATCCGGGTAATTCAAAAGGCATTTTTTCCAGTTTTTAAGGGTTACAATACAGCCATTAAATTTAATTAGTCTAAATAAACAAGAATTTTATCCTTTGTTGTTATAACAATTCAATTTCAAAATAGTTGAAGTGAGCCGGAGAATTCTCCATTCGGCCCTACCGAATATCATTGCCGATCTTTCCCTTCCCTGCCGGGCACGGTGGATGTTGGCTTTGCTAAAAAAGTGCTGAAGCAACAATAACAAATATCATGTTTTCAGGCTTTTCTATAACATATTCATTCTATGAAGAATGATATACTTTTGAAGTATTCCACGGTTTCCTGTATTTTGTTTTAGATAATCCAAATCATCCTGTTATGTCACAAAAGCTGTTCAAAGTGCCGGTTCCTCATAATGAACCCGTCAAATCATATGCTCCGGGCAGTCCGGAGAGAATGTTACTTGAAGAGACCATCAGGGAGCTCCGTTCCACTGAGGTGGATATTCCTATGTTTATTGGCGGGGAAGAGGTAAGAACCTCTAACAGAATCCCTATGCGGCCCCCGCACGATTTGAAGCATGACCTGGGCAAGTACAACCAGGGCAGTGCGGATCACGTTACTATGGCCATTGATGCTGCCATGCAGGCTAAAAAAACCTGGGCGGCCATGTCGTGGGAGCACCGGGCCTCCATCTTCCTGAAGGCGGCCAGCCTGATATCCGGTCCCTACCGGGCCAGGATAAATGCCGCCACCATGATCGGGCAGTCCAAGACCATACACCAGGCCGAAATAGATGCGGCATGCGAGCTGGCTGATTTTCTTCGCTTCAATGTAAAGTATATGGAAGAGATCTATATGAACCAGCCTTTCAGTCCGGTTAATACCTGGAACCGTATTGAAAACAGGCCCCTGGAGGGTTTTGTCTTTGCACTCACGCCCTTTAATTTCACGTCCATAGCGGGTAATCTTCCTTCAGCACCCGCCATGATGGGCAATACGGTGGTCTGGAAACCTTCCAAAACCCAGGTTTATTCCGCTGCGGTGATCATGGAGATCTTCCGTGAGGCCGGACTACCCGGTGGAGTGATCAATCAGGTGTTTGTATCCGGTCCGGCTGCCGGACAGGTGATCTTCTCGCATCCGGATTTTGCCGGGATACATTTCACCGGTTCTACGGAAGTATTTCAATCGGTATGGAAAGCCGTAGGAGAAAATATAGAAACTTTCCGGACCTATCCGCGTCTGGTGGGAGAGACCGGAGGCAAGGATTTTGTCCTCATGCATGAGTCTGCCGATATTCGCCAGGCCGTTACCGCCCTGGTTCGCGGAGCATTCGAATACCAGGGGCAAAAATGTTCGGCGGCTTCAAGGGCCTATATCCCCGCCAAGCTCTGGCCCGAAGTCAGGAAGCAATTGGAAAAAGAGATCCGCTCCATACAGATCGGTCCGCCTGAAAACTTTAAAAATTTCTTTAACGCCGTGATTGACGAAGCTTCCTTTGATAAGCTGGCAGCCTTCATCGATAATGCCAAAGAGGATGCTGAAGCCGAAGTGATCATCGGGGGCGGCTACGATAAGAGCGAGGGCTATTTCGTAGAACCCGCCGTAATTTTGGTCCGCGACCCCCAATACGTAACCATGCAGGAAGAATTGTTCGGTCCGGTACTGACCATCTATGTTTATGACCAGGCTAAGTTTGACGAAACCCTCGACCTGCTTGACAATACTTCGGCCTATGCCCTTACCGGGGCGGTCTTTGCCAAGGACCGGCATGCCATACTCAAAACTACCGACAGACTGGTGCATGCGGCAGGGAACTATTATATCAACGACAAACCCACGGGGGCGGTGGTCGGACAACAACCCTTCGGCGGTGCCCGGGCTTCCGGTACCAACGACAAAGCCGGGTCCTACCTGAATATGATCCGCTGGGTTTCTCCGCGCACCATCAAGGAAAATTTCATACCCCCCGTGGATTACCGTTATGCCTTCATGAAAGAATAGGCCGGGCAGAGTGAAGGAACAAAATGTTGAAAAAATACGGCAAAAGGAACATACTTTCCACTCTGCCGTATTTATTTTTGCAATATGAACTGGAAGCCTTTAATAAAGAAAGCCTACCGTATTTTCAGGAACAAGTATGTCCTGAGTATGCTCTTCTTTATCATATGGCTGCTGATCTTCGACAGGAACAACCTGGTCGACCGCTTCAGGGTCATGCACCGGATCCGGGAACTGGAGCGGGAAAAGGAATATTACCTGGAAAAGATCGGGGAGGACTCCCGGCGCCTGAAGGAACTA
This sequence comes from uncultured Bacteroidaceae bacterium, assembly GCA_964420035.1. Lineage (GTDB taxonomy): Bacteria > Bacteroidota > Bacteroidia > Bacteroidales > SM23-62 > CAYQQR01. Next base: position 101,377 of record CAYQQR010000002.1, read on the forward strand.
AGGACCGATAAGGATAATCTCGAAAAATCCGCCCGCGAAGAATACCTGATGAAAAAGCCGGATGAGGATATTTTTATTGTTGTTGAATGATTAATACTTAAGAATATTACAATATCTACAAATATTTCAACCACCCCCCTTTTTGCTGGCGCAAAAAGTACCCCTCCTTGGGAAGGAGGGGAATTCGGTCATAGGGAAATTCCCACCATTTTGGATTCGTTATTCTTTAAAATATTCCTGAATAAGCTTTAATAGATATTCCAAATCTTCAAATACAGTCTTATTTTCAAATCTTAGTACCTGTATTCCAA
>CAYQQR010000002.1:101787-119149 GCA_964420035.1 uncultured Bacteroidaceae bacterium
TATTCCAAATCTTCAAATACAGTCTTATTTTCAAATCTTAGTACCTGTATTCCAAGTCCTGAAAGATAGGCTTCTTTATTTTCATCCTGTTTGATATTATCTTCGAAATCATGGTATTGACCATCCATCTCAATGGCAAGCTTCTCAGCAGGACAATAGAAATCAACAATATATGGACCGATACCATGTTGCCTTCTAAATTTCCTTCCCGATAATTGTTTCTTCTTCAAGCTTTTCCAAAGTGTAGCCTCAGCAGAGGTAGCATTTTTTCGCAAGAACTGCCTTTTCGATTTCTGGGATTTTGGGTTGTAAAGAGCCACTTTGCATGTTTTGGATGAAATTAAAGAATTATCTTTTCACAAAACAGTTTGAGATTTACAAAAATACCGAATTTTCCTCCTCTCTGAGGAGCCTGCCTGCCTGCCGGCAGGGAGTACCCGAGGCCCTGTAGCGCAGGCGCTGAGCGGTAAAGAAAGGGCCGGGGGGGAGGTGGTGTGTTGGAAGAATAGAAAAATGTTTGGATTCTTTTTCTATGGTTTAATCTCTTATTTGTGTTTATGCCGGGCTGGTTTTATCCATTTCCCTGTACCGCAACAACAGCGATCTGGCATCCAGGACTTCATGGTGGTACTCCGGGTAGTTTTCTTTGAGTAGTATGTATGCCGCTTCACGTACCGGTATCTTCTTAAAATGATTTTTGTGGGTGTAATTCAGGTACTGCAGGATCTTCAGCATGCCGAACCACCGGAAAAATCGTTTCCGGAAGCTTTCCGGGGAAGCCGCATTGTTCCGGATCTCCCGGATCCGGTTATCAAAGTCTTTTGAATCAAGGAATTCGCGCAGAAGGGGGTGAAGGTCCCGGATCATTCCGGTCATTTCTGCCGGATCAGTCCGGAACATGCCTTCGATGCCCGCAAAGAAATCTTTTAAAGGATCCAGGGCCTCCGGTTGATAGCTCATCCAATCCTTCCCGGAATGCATGAGCCGTTCCAGGCTCGGACCCGTCCCAAAAACGACCCGTGGCGAGGGCCGGGCTGCCGGGTAGACTGTGGTACCGGTGATCCGGCCGAATTCAACCACCGGGATCAGCTTCTGGAGAAAATAGAAATCCTCCCCGGCTTTACGGCGGTTCATCCCGCCAACCTTGGCGTAGGCACCGGCCCTGACCGTAAAGGCAGAGCCCAGGGCGTGGTGGATGAAGGGATGGCCGGTATGGCGGAGGGCACGCACATAATACCGTAGGTAGAGCTCATACTGTATCATGGCATCGCTGAGTCGGCCTTCCATACCCGGTTCGTCCAGGGGATGCTCAAAGTGCAGGTTGGCGCCCTGTATTCCGGGATGGGTGCTGAAGTAATCGTGAATGGCCCGGAAATAGTTCCGGTCCACCCGGCAGTCGGCGTCCAGGGAGATGATAAGCCCACCGGGCCGGTCGGTTTCATTAAAGGCACTGACGGCCCAATCCATACCAATCTTTCGGGCCAGACCGGCTCCGGTATGCTGCCCGGGAATATCCGGCCGGTAGAGTACCCTTAATTCCATATCCGGACGCCGGTGCAGACGCTCAAATGTTCGCAGATCCTTCAGACTGGCCTCGTTTTGACGAGTAATCGCCGGAGGACTGTTTTCCGGGGAATTCACTACGACCAGGATCCATCCCGAACCAATGGCCCTTTCGCAGGACCATAGGTCCTCCAGGGTTTCCGTAACACGGGGTTCATTGTAACAGGGGATCACCACCACCCGCTGCAGGTCTGCAGGGACAGGGATGTTTACCGGGTGGTGGGATATGGCATACCGGGCCAGGTAATGATCCGCGAAAGCCATGGCAGGGGGCCTATTTCTCTTTTTCCTGCTGCTTCCTGTAATGTTCGTTAAGCTTATGGGTCACGTCCCTGGTTATGTCAAGGCTTTCATTGGCGAAGAGGATATTATCCCCGAAAGAGTTGCTGAAGATGTACTGGTAACCTTTGTCTTTATTGTATTCTTCCAGGAATTCCATGATGTTGTTTATCAGTTTGCGGTTCATCACCTGCTCTTCTTCAGCAAGTTGCCTGCTGAGATTGTCGCGCAACTGGATCAGGTTCTGCTGTTCCTGCAGAAGCTGTTGTTCCATCTCAGCAGCCTCGCGACGGGTCACCAGTCCCTTCTGAACCTTGTTCTGAAAGTCCGCGGCGCCTTTCTCGAACAGGGAGGACTGGGAGTTCAGTTCTGCTTCAAGTTCCTGCTGTCTTCCCGTCAGCTGGTCCTGGAGTTCTTCATAATATTCATAATCGCTCAGCAGGGAATCGATATTGATATAGACCAATGGGGATTCGACTGCCGGGATATTCATCATTTCACTCAGGTCTGCCCGCTCTTCTGTTGTCTGTTTTATTGCACCCGTAAAATGCAATATATACAATACCGCTACTGCAATCAGTGCAAGTATGCTCAGGATCAAAGGAAGTCTTTTCATAACCAAACAGCTTGTTTTGATCCTGCAAAGATAATGGAAATTACGCGGAATTAAAGCCTGTATTACAGATGATGTATAAGGATAACGAGCGTACAGAACTTTCTAAAACTCCGGGCAGGGGATCATGTGGCGTTTCTTACGCTTGCGCGTGGTTGAAAACTCATAGATGAGGGAGATCTCATGGGATCCCCCGGTAGTGGTTAATAATTTGGAGATTGTAAAATCATAGGAATAGGCCACGGTAAACTGATCGATCTTGTAGCCCACCAGTCCGGATATAGCATCTCCCCGGGTTTCTTTGTTGATAAAGGGCAGACCCCGGTACCACAATCCCAGCTGAAGGGGGTTCTTGTACCAGTACAGGCCGATATCCAACTGGTTCGTTCCGCCCTGGTGTTTAAAGAGAAAAGCAACCGAAAGACTTTCTTCTATGGGTTTCAGCAGACGGCCCCGCTTGATGATCTGTGCACCCCCAAAGAAGGAGAATTTAAGGGGATACTGGCCCACATCCCCGTAAAGCGAGTAATCCGGTGTCAAGAGGTGGTCGACGGCGGTACCGATCCAGTATTTTTCACTGTAAACGAGCACTGAAGTCGCAAAATCCACGTCTCCCTTATTGTTCAGCGAGGGCACCTCTATCGTTGGGGTGATGCTTCCCGGCGAGATCTGGTCGCCCCACAGCAGTTTATTGAAATCTATACCCCTTTGTGTATACAGAAAATGTATGCCGGGGCGAACATGCCAGAAATGACTGGCCTTAATGTCAAAGGAATACTGAACCCCGATGTTGGTCGTGCTCAGATCCCCGGAACCGGCCACATCACGAAGCAGCAGGACCCCCACGCCCGAGTTGAAATTCGAGAAATAATGATCATAAGAGAAGGAGAAGGTCCTGAAGGAAGCCGGCAGACCGGGCCACTGGTTGCGGTAGGTGGATGCAATGCGGTGCTGTTCTGTGGCCCCGGCAAAAGAAGGTGCCAGGTAAAGGGGATTGTTGTAAAATTGCGTAAACTGAGGATCCTGTGCCTGACCGAAGGTGAACAAAGGAAATAAACTGAAAATCAATATGATAAATGTCCTTCTCACGTATACTGAATTCAGTCGTACATTTTCAATCTTGTACGAATATAGGGATAAAAAAGTTTTAAAAGGTATATTGATATCCTATATTACTTTAAATAAGGGCTGTATTGTATTGATTAATAAACTATAAAATTAAACGGGAAATCCCGGAAATCGTTACTTATGAAGTTAGTTATTCCGTAAAATCGGTTAAATCTTTGAGTAACGCTTACGATTTTGGGATAAGGAATAGCCAGGGCATGACCCGGGGTCATGCCCTAGCTAAAGATTATCTGAGCAGTGTTATATCACCGGCATCGACAAAACTCTTGCCGTTGGCATATTTACCCTTCACTTTCCAGATGTAGACCCCTTGTTCTGCAAGTTTTCCATTCACGTATCCGTCCCAGCCTACGTTGACCTTGTTGCTTATATAGAGCAGTTCGCCCCAGCGGTTGTAGATGGTCAGCTCGTACTCGATCACCTGGTCGATCAATACGGGATAGAATACCGAGTTGTTGTCTGATCCCGGGGTATACTGACCACCTGTCGGGCCATCCGGGTTGGGACGGAACACATTCGGGAAGGTCAGGCTACCCGCGGGTTCTACGGTGATCTCCCTGAAGATGTTGGTATCTGCACATTGTACACTGCCGAAGTTATTGATGGCTACCAGCTGTATCTCGTAGATCCCGGGTTCGGTGTATAGGTGTGCCGGCTCGAACTCGTTCGAAGTGGTGCCGTCACCGAAGTCCCAGATATAGGATGGATTGATGGTGTCGGTACTCAGGTTGAAGCATTTCACCGGCACATCATTTACAAAGACCAGGGTTGGTGCAGCATTCAGGAAGGGCTGCGGGCTCTGGTATATCTCAACCTGCTGCGTGACTACATCCACGATGGTATCCTGGACGCCGATCGCCCTCAGGGTGATCTTCCACAGACCCTCATTGGTAAAGACGAAGTTTGGATTCTCTTCATACAGGGTCTGGCTGGCCCCGCTGGGTTCTTCAAAGACCCATTCGTACCGCTTCCCGTAGAGTGAATTGTTCTCGAAGCTTACAAAATGCGGGGTGCATCCGCCATCGGGCACGGTAAAGTCGGCAATCGGCCTTGTCGGCAGGATGACGATCTTCGTGGTGCGGGTATCGGTACACAATCCTGAAGGATCGCTCACGGTCAGTTTCGGGAAGTAGGTTCCGTCCGTTCCGTAATCGAAGGTCGGGTTCTCTTCCGTGGAAGTGGTTGAATCCCCGGCCCCGAAGTTCCATTCGTAGGTCCAGTTGCCCGGATTGGTCTGGTTGATGAAGTTCACCGTGGTCTGGGGCACGGTCATCTGAGACGGGTCGGCCAGGAAGGCAGCCTGCGGTGCAGGCACCACGGTGATGGGCAGGGTGTCGTAAGCAACACAACCAAAGGCACTGTAGGTCTTCAATACAGTTTCGTAGGTAACATTCTCACTGGTGAAGTTACTGTACTGGTGCTGTACGAAGTTCACATAGCTCAGGTCGGAATTACCGTCTCCATAATGCCACTCGTAGCGTTCGGCTCCCGGGGATGCGGTCAGCACGGCACTCAGCGGGTTACAACCGATGGTATCCGGCGTGGATATGCTGGCATTTACGGCCGGGTAGACAAATATCTGGGCGGTCCGGGTGTTTGTACATATACCATCGGAAACGGTCAGCTTAATGTTATAGGGCTGGGTGACCGAAGTCAGGTTTACGAAGGTGTGGGTGGCCGGGTTATCGTTTGAAACGGGTGAGCCGTCTCCAAAGTCCCAGGTAACATCCGTAAATCCGGTACCCGTGGCTTCGAAGTTAATCATAGCCGGGCTACACTGTATGGTATCCGGTGTGTAGGTGAACTGGCTGCTGGGCAGGTTAACCCTAAGCTCAATATTACCCGAACCCTTACAACCCTTGGAATCTTCAGCAACAAAGGTATAGTTGTATACACCGGCCTGAGAAGAGTTGAAGGTCACATTCTCCTTATTGGTGGCGTCCAGCCATTGTACCGCCCCGCTCCAGGTATAGCGCGTGTACGTTCCGCTGCCGCCGCTCACATTACCCAGCAGACCTATATTGGTCTTACCGCATACGGTAGTGGAACCGGTAGAACTCTGCGGATTCACATCCGGAGCGCTGTTCACGATCAACTCATTGGGTTCGCTGTACTGTACATCACACATTCCGGTCATCTCCAGACGGTAAAGATTGCCGTCGTAGCTGTCCGGCGTATTGATGAAATTGATCTGGTTCTGGTTTGTACCGGAAACGGTAACATTGTTTGTTGCATCGCTCCATGTGCTGCCACCGTCGGTGGATACCTGCCACTGATACCCTATGGGATCGGGGTTGTTGGGTGCTATCAGCGTGTACCGTGACGTGGTGGTTCCAAACTCACATATCTCGGTCAGCCGCGTGGAATCAATTCGCTGCACATTACCGCGGACAATAAGGTTGACCTCTTCGGAATAAACATTGGAACCACAGATATTGTCTATGCGCAACCTGTAGCGGTTGTTATGGAAATCAAGAGGCACATCGCTTATAGTCAGACCGGAAGTGTTGCCTCCTGCATATTCACTGCCGGATACCGGGTTGAAGCCCAATCCTTCATTGACCTCCCACTGGTAGTTCAGGTTATAACCGGTGGCATTAACGCTTATGGGTGGTGTCGTACCGTCTTCACAGACAATGATCGTGTCACTGAAGTACTCGTTGACGATTCTTGGATTCGCGAAGACCGTCAGGGTCACTTCTGCCGTGGTCCGGTCGGGCAGGCACCACGGACTGCTGATCTGGGCCCTGTATATCCTTCCGTCGAAGGTGGTGTCCGGACTGATCACGGTGAAGCTGGCCGTCTTGGTTCCTGCAAAGCGTCCGCCGTCATTCAGGTTGGTCCAGGTACTTCCGCCGTCGACACTTTGCTGCCACTGGTAGCTCAGGTCGGTACCGGTAGCCACCACGTCAAAGTCCGCGTTGCCGGAGCTCTCACACAGTTCGAAATCGTCGGGCCCGGTCCAGATGGTCGGCGGCCGGTTCACAACCAGCTTGGCGATGCCCGAGTTCACCTGCGGGGTGCAATCGCCCTGGATATTCACGTAGAAGGTCCAGCCGTTGAAGGCACTGTCGGCAGGTGAGATGGTGAGCTGATCGTCGTTCACCGTGAAGGCTCCGCCGGTGCTCAGCGGGTTGAATACACCCGTGGGCGACTTGCCGAACCAGGTGTAGGTCAGGTTGTCGCCGCGTGCACTAACGCTGAATTCAGCGAGTTCACCGGCACATACCGTGTCGTTCACGGTGTTCACGGTGATCTCGGGCTTGAACAATACATCCAGGCCGGCTACTGCCGAGGTGACCGGATCGTTGCAATATCCGTCTACAATGACCTGATACTGATAACCATCCTGGTACTCGGCCAGGTTGAATACCGTCAGGGTCGGGCTGGTAGAACCATTGTACCTTCCGGTATCGGCCAGGTTCACAAATCCGCCACCCTGGTCGATCTGCCACTGGTAGGTGGGCTGGGTGGTAACTCCGGCATCAACGTTGAAGCTGATGGTCTGGTCCTCACATTCTGTAACACTGGCCGGCGGGGTGATGATCTCGGGCCGCTCGTTCACGGTCAGCAGGGCCTGGGTTGAGGTGACATTGGGCGTGCAGGCTCCGGAAACGGTTACCCGGTAACGGTACTGATCCAGGTAGCTCTGGGAACCGGTTATCTGCAGCGTATGGGTTGCCGTACCGCTGTACACGCCGGTATCGCCCAGGGCGGTCCAGCTGATGCCGTTGTCGGTGCTGACCTCCCAGAGGAAGCCCGGGTTGGTGGTCACGCCCTCGTCAATGAAGAAGCTGACATTGTCGTTCTCGCAAATGACCTGGCTGACCGGCTGGGTCAGGATCTCCGGCCTTTCGTCCACGGTCAGCACGGCCGGTGCGGAAGTCTGACTGGGTGTGCAGACACCGCTGACGATCACACGGTACTGGTTCCCATTCATCGACGAGATGATGGGGTTGATCTGCAACGTGGCTGCATTGATGCCTGAATAGGCGCCGCCCGCCACATTGTTCCATGTGGTTCCGCCATCGGTGCTCATCTCCCACTGGAAGGAGGCTCCGGTGGTGAGACCCGGATCGACGGTGAAGCTCACCGGATTGTTTTCACATTCGGTGACACTTACCGGATCGGCCAGGATCTCGGGCCGCTCGTGTACGGTGAGGGTAAGGGCAAGACTGGTAACACTGGGTGCACAATCACCGCTTATCACCACGCGGTATTGATCACCGTCGAAGCTGCTCGGTACGGCGGTCAGATCCAGCGTGGCCAGTGTGGGATCTCCGTGTACGGCATCATTCACCACGTTGTTCCAGGTGGTTCCGCCGTCGGTGGATCTTTCCCACTGGTAAACCGGTGCCGTGGTCACGCCGCTGTTCACCGTGAAAGAGGTATTGTCGTTTTCACATATCGTCTTATCCGTAGGCTGTGCAATGATCTCCGGCTTCTCATCCACGGTAAGCGTGGCAGCCAGGGAGTTTACGGCCGGGGTACAGGCGCCGCTGATCTGTGCCCTGAACCGGTGGTTGTGCATGCTGCTGTTGATGCCGTTCACCGTCAGGGTCTGTCCGGCAACATCTTCATAGATAGTGCTCTCGAAGAGGTTGCTGAAGGTGACGCCTCCGTCGGTGGACAACTGCCACTGGTATACCGGGTTGTCGGTTACACCCGGATCCACGGTGAAGGTCACCGTATCGCTTTCACAGGCCGTCACGTTGGCCGGATCGGCAATTACTTCAGGCTTCTCGAGGATATCCAGGGAAGCGGCTTCCGAAGTGGAATCCGGGGCACAGTTGCCGCTGAGGACCACGCGGTACCGGTTGCCTTCCATGGTGGAGATAACCGGGTTCACCGTCAGGGTGGCGGTATTCTCACCGGAATAGGGTGCACCGGAGGCATTGTTCCAGGTACTGCCGCCGTCGGTGGAAACCTCCCACTGGTAGCCCGGGTTGGTGGTCACACCCGGATTGATGGTGTACTGTACGCTGCCGTCTTCACATTCCGTGGCATCCGCGGGCTGAACCTGGATCTCCGGCTTCTCCCAGACGGTCAGGGTGGCCTGTCCGGAAGTGGCTTCGGGGGTACAGGTGCCGCTGACGATCACCCTGTACTTATTGGTGTTCATGGCTGAGGTCACCGGATCGATGGTCAGACTGTTGGTCAGGACACCGGAATAGGTGGCATCATCCGTCAGGTCGGTGAATCCCGATCCGCTGTCTTCCTGCCACTGGTAAGTCGGGTTGGTGGTAACACCTGCATTTATTGTAAAGCTAACATTACTGTCTTCACAAATATTCTGGCTTACCGGATCCACGGTTACCTCGGGTTTTTCGTTCACGGTAAGGGTTGCCGGATCGGAAGTCACCGGTATACCGCAGGTTCCGTTGACGACTACCCGGTACTGGTGCCCGTTGAAAGTGCTGGGCACGTTCATCAGGGTCAGGGTGGCCAGGTTGGGATCGTCGTGTTCGGCGTCGTCCGTCACATTGTTCCAGGTGGTTCCGTCATCGGTGGATTTCTCCCACTGGTAGACCGGGTTGGTGGTCACGCCCGGTACCACGCTGAAGGTGGTGCCGCCGTCTTCACAGATGGTCTTGCTGGTCGGCTGTACGGTGATCTCGGGATTTTCTTGTACCGAAAGGTTGGCCGCGGTGGAAGTACGCGGAGGTGCGCAGGTACCGCTCAGGATCACGCGGAACCTCCAGGTGTGCATCCTCGAGGAAATGGGATCCACCGTCAGGGTCTGGTTGTTCGAGCCGGAAAATTCGCCCCCGTCGGTCAGGGCCACAAAGACACCGGCCGAATCAACCTCCCACTGGTAAGCCGGTGCGGTGGTCACGCCCGGGTCCACGGTAAAGGTGACCGGCTGACCCTCGCATTCCACAACATTATCGGGATGATCCAGGATCTCCGGTTTTTCATCCACCGTCAGGGTAGCCGGGTTGGAAGTGACATCCGGTGCGCAGGTGCCGCTGACATTGACCCGGTACTGATAGTTGTGCAACCCGCTGGTGACGGGCGAGATATTCAGGTTGGCCGAGTTTTCGCCGCTGTAGGGCAGACCCCCCGGTACATTGTTCCAGGTGGTTCCCCCGTCGGTGGAGAACTCCCACTGGTAGACCGGTGCGGTGGTCGCGCCGGCATTCACGCTGAAGGTTACCGCTCCGTCCTCACACTCGGTCTGGTTGGCGGGCTGGGTGATGATCTCCGGCTTCTCGTTCACGGTCAGGGTAGCCGGGTCGGAAACGGCATCCGGCGTACAGGCGCCGCTTACCACGGCCCGGTACCGGTCGCCGTCGAAGGTGGAAGGAACACTGACCAGGGTCAGGGTTGCAGCATTCGGATTATCGTGTTCTGCATCGTCCACCACATTGTTCCAGGTAGCACCGCCGTCGGTGGATTTCTGCCACTGGATAACCGGGTTGGTGGTCACGCCGTCATCAATGGTAAAGCTGGTACCGGCGTCTTCACAGATGGTCGAGGATACAGGCTGCAGGATGACCTCCGGTTTTTCATCAACCGTCAGGGTGGCTGCTGCCGAGGTTTCGGTGCCGGGGCAGGTGCCGCTCACCAGCACGCGGTACTGGTTTTCATGGAGCGGGGTGCTGATCGGGTTGATGGTCAGGGTGGCGGTGTTGATGCCGGAATATTCGGCACCCACCACGTTGTTCCAGGTGGCGCCGCCGTCGGTGGAGACCTCCCACTGGTAGACCGGGCTGGTGGTCACGCCGGCATTGACGGTAAACTGCACGGTGGCGTCCTCACATTCGGTCACGCTCACCGGGTCGCCGATGATCTCGGGCGATTCGTTCACCGTCAGGGTCACGGCATCGGAAGTGACCGCGGGTGCACAGGTTCCGCTGACAATAACTCTATATTGGTCGCCATTAAAGGTCGAAGGCACATTGACCAGGTCCAGGGTAGCCAGGGTGGGATCGCTGTGCTCGGCATCGTCTACCACGTTGTTCCAGGTGGTTCCCCCGTCAGTGGATTTCTCCCACTGGTAGGCAGGTAAAGTGGTCACACCGGCATCCACGGTGAAACTGGTTCCCGTGTTCTCGCATATGGTGGAGGGTACGGGTTGTACCGTGATCTCGGGTTTCTCGTCCACGGTCAGGGTCACCTCGTCGGAAGTAACCGGAGGTGTACAGGTCCCGCTGACGATCACGCGGTACCGGAAGGTGTTCATGGGCGAGGTCACCGGATCAATGGTCAGGGTATTGGTCGTGGCACCGGCATAAATGGCTCCCAGCACGTTGTTCCAGGTAGCACCGCCGTCGGTGGATACCTGCCACTGGAAGCCCGCGTTGGTAGTCACGCCCTCGTCCACGGTAAAGACCGCGGTACCGTCTTCACACTCGGTCTGGCTGACCGGCTGGGTGATGATCTCGGGTTTCTCGTTAACGGTCAGGGTAGCCGGTGCCGAAGGAACGGTACCCGGGCATACGCCACCGACCACGGCCCGGTACCGGTTGTCGTGCAGGGGTGTGGTGATGGGGTTGATCTGCAGGGTGGCGCTGTTGATGCCGGAGTATTCTGCACCGACCACGTTGTTCCAGGTAGCGCCGCCGTCGGTGGAGACCTCCCACTGGTAGGTGGGTGCGGTGGTCACACCGGCATCCACGGTGAAGCTGACGTTCCCGTCCTCGCATTCGGTTACGCTCACCGGATCGGCGATGATCTCGGGATCTTCGTTCACGGTAAGCAATACTTCATTGGAGGTGATATCGGGCGCACAGGTGCCGCTGATCACGACCCTGTACCGGTGTCCGTCGAAGGTGGACGGTACATTCACCAGGTTGAGGGTGGCCAGCGTGGGATCGCTGTGTTCTGCATCGTCGATCACATTGTTCCAGGTAACCCCTCCGTCGGTGGATTTCTCCCACTGGTAGGTCGGAGCCGTCGTAACGCCTGCATTCACGGTGAAGCTGGTACCGGTGTTCTCGCATATGGTGGATGATACGGGTTGTACCGTGATCTCGGGTTTCTCATTCACCGTCAGGGTGGCTGCTGCCGAGGTTTCGGTGCCGGGGCAGGTACCCGTGACCAGCGCGCGGTACTGGTTGTCGTGCAATCCGGTACTGATCGGGTTGATGGTCAGGGTGGCACTGGTGATGCCGGAATATTCGGCACCCACCACGTTGTTCCAGGTGGCGCCGCCGTCGGTGGAGACCTCCCACTGGTAGACCGGGCTGGTGGTCACGCCGGCATTGACGGTAAACTGCACGGTGGCGTCCTCACATTCGGTCACGCTCACCGGGTCGCCGATGATCTCGGGCGATTCGTTCACCGTCAGGGTCACGGCATCGGAAGTGACCGCGGGTGCACAGGTTCCGCTGACAACGACTCTATATTGGTCGCCGTTGAAGGTCGAGGGTACATTGACCAGGTTCAGGGTTGCCAGGGTGGGATCGCTGTGCTCTGCATCGTCCACCACATTACCCCAGGTGGTACCTCCGTCTGTGGATTTCTCCCACTGGTAGGCGGGTGCGGTGGTCACGCCTGCATTCACGGTGAAACTGGTTCCGTCGCCCTCGCAGATGGTTGATGGTACGGGTTGTACCGTGATCTCGGGCTTCTCGTCCACGGTCAGGGTCACCTCGTTCGAAGTAACCGGAGGTGTACAGGTTCCGCTGACGATCACGCGGTACCGGAAGCCGTTCATCGGCGAGGTCACCGGGTCGACCGTCAGGGCATTGGTATTGCCGCCCGAATAGACGGCGCCCAGCACGTTGTTCCAGGTAGCACCGCCGTCGGTGGATACCTGCCACTGGTAGGCGGGTGCGGTGGTCACGCCGGCGTCCACGGTAAAGATCACGCTGCCGTCCTCACATTCGGTAGCCGGCATGGGCTGGGTGGTGATCTCCGGTTTCTCGTTCACCGTCAGGGTAGCTTCGTTGGAGGTTACCGAACCGGCGCAGCTGCCGGTGACGATGGCCCGGTACTGGTTGCCGTTAAGGCCCGTACTGACCGGGTTGATGGTCAGGGTGGCGCTGTTGATGCCGGAGTATTCTGCACCGACCACGTTGTTCCAGGTAGCGCCGCCGTCGGTGGAGACCTCCCACTGGTAGGTGGGTGCGGTGGTCACCCCGGCATTCACGGTAAAGTTCACCGAGGCGTCTTCACATTCGGTCACGCTGACCGGGTGGTCGGTGATCTCGGGATTCTCGTCCACGGTGAGGGTAGCTGCAGCGGAGGTGGCGCTGGGTACGCAGGTACCGCCGATGATGGCCCGGTACTGGTATCCGTTCATGGATGAGTTGATCCCGGTGACGTCGAGCGTTGCGGTGTTGGAACCGTTATAGAGGGCTCCGTCCACGGTATTGGCCCATCCGAAGCCGGCATTTACCTGCCACTGGTAGGTGGGTGCGGTGGTCACGCCGGGATCGACGGTAAAGCTTACGTTGCCGCCTTCACATTCGGTTACATCCGAAGGTTGGGCGGTGATCTCCGGTTTTTCTTCAACGGTCAGGGTAGCCGGATTCGAAGTGGCCGAACCCGGGCAGGTTCCGGTGATTACGGCACGGTACTGGTTTTCGTGCAGGGCTGTGCTAACCGGGTCGATCTGCAGTACGGCCGAGTTGATACCGGTATAGATGGCCCCAACGACATTGTTCCAGGTCGTCCCCCCGTCGGTACTGATCTCCCACTGGTAGGCCGGGTTGGTGGTTGCCCCGGCATTTACCGAGAAGGTAGTGGAACCGTCTTCACACACGGTCCGGTTCACCGGATCGGCAGCCACTTCGGGCAGTTCGTTCACCGTCAGGGTGGCCGGGTCGGAGATGATAGAGGGTGTGCACTGACCGCTGACCACGACGCGGTAGCGGTAACCGTCGTGGGTCGAGGGTACGTTGGTGAGGGTCAGGGTCTGCTGATCCACGTTGCCGTGTACCGCATCCGCGGGTACCGGGTTCCAGCCTGCGCCGGTGTTGTATTGCCACAGGTAGGTGGGATTGGTGGTCACACCCGGGTTCACGCTGAAGCTGGTATTGTCGGTCTCGCAGATGGTGGCATCAACCGGTTGCACGGTGATCTCCGGTTTTTCATAAACGGTCAGGATCACGGCATTGGAAGTTACCGCCGGTGGGCAGGCGCCGCTCACGATCACCTGGTACTGGTAATTGTTCATGCCCGAGGAGATCGGGTTGACCGAAAGGGCGTTGCTGTTCCCGCCGCTGTATATCCCCCCGGATACATTATTAAAGGTAGCTCCGCCGTCAGTGGAGACCTGCCACTGGTAGGCCGGACTGGTGGTGACCCCGGCATCCACGGTGAACTGTACGGATCCGTCTTCACATTCAGCCTGGGATGTTGGTTGCACGGTGATCTCCGGTTCTTCCTGAATGGTCAGGCTCACCTCGTTGGAAGTGACGCTGGGCGAGCAGGTGCCCCCAACGATGACCCGGAACTGATCGCCATTCATGAGGCTGGTCGTCGGGTCGACCGTCAGGGTATTGGTGTTTTCTCCGGCATAGGGCGCACCACTGGCATTGTTCCAGGTGCTGCCGCCGTCGGTGGAGACCTCCCACTGGTAGGTGGGCGCGGTGGTAGCGCCGGCATTCACGGTAAAGCTGGCCGGGTCGCCTTCACAGACGGTGGCCGATACCGGTTGGGTGGTGATCTCCGGATCGACGTTCACCACCAGTGCGGCCACATTGGAAGTGGCACCGGCACAGTAACCCGTGATGACGACGTCATAGTTGCCGGCATCGGATGCCTCTATGTTGCTGATGGTGAGGGTGTCGGTGGCGGAACCGCTGATATCGCCGCCGTCGAAGAGGTTCACCCCGTTCCTTCTCCAGCGGTAGGTGGGGTTCGTTCCGGTAACCTCGACAAATATCTTGAAGGTCTCGCCGGGACACAAGGTGTTGCCCGCGGGCTGGGTGACCACGCTGATGTCCTCGTTCATGGTCAGGGTCACCGTATCGCTGTTGGCCGGGGCGCAGGCGCCGCTGACTTCCACGTGGTAGTCACCGGCATCGCCGGCATCCAGGTTGCTGATGGTCAGGGTGGCTGCATCGGCGCCGCTGATGTCGCCGCCGTTGACGAGCGGGGTGCCGTCTTTCTCCCACTGGTAGGTGATGGGTCCGGTGCCGGAAACCGTGACGGTAAAGCTCACGTTATCGCCCGGGCAGCGGGTGGCGTCTGCCGGTTCGGCATCGATGCTGATGTCTTCCAGCAGGGTTACCGTTGGATTGCCGCTCATGTTGGCCGGGGGAGCCTGGCAGTTGTTGGCATCCACCACCTGCAGGAGCTGGTAGGTGGTGGTCACGGTCGGACTAACATAGATGGGGTCGGTACTGTTATAACCTACAATGGTCCCCACACTCTGGTCTATGGTCACGTTATACGGACCGGTACCATCGGTGATGTTCACCGACAGGTCGGTGGAGTCCCCGGGACAGATGCTGGCATCGCCGCTGAGTACCGCGGTGGGTACCGGATGTACGATGAAGGTCAGTACATTGCTTGTGGCGGTACAACCCTGGGCGGTGGTGACTTCGCAAGTCACCTGGTCCCCGTCGGCCAGGGTGGTGGTGCTGTATTTGTTGGATGCTCCGTCCTGTACACTGCCTCCGTTCACGAAGAACTCATAGTTGCTGGCCGTGGCCGAAGTGGCCGTGACGGTCACACTCTGGCCATCACAAATTTCAGTGATATCGGCTGCAATGGTCACGGTAGGATTCGGGAAGATGGTGACGGTAACTGCCGGACTGGTGCCTTCGCAGCCGTTGGCATCGGTCACCGTAACGGTGACCTGCTGCCCGTCGGTGAAGGTATTGTCGGCATAGGTATCGGAAGCACCGTCCTGTACGGAAATGCCGTCCACGAAAAATTCATAGTTGGCCGCTCCGGAGGGGGTAGCGGTAAAGGTGATGGTGGTGCCTTCGCATACCGAGGCATCGTCGGCGTTCAGATCCGCCGCGGGCAATGGGTTCACCGTTACGGTGCGTGCGATATGGTCGGTGACACATCCGGCGGTGCCGGTTTCGATCACGTCCACATCTCCCCCGAACTGGTCGAAGCTAACGACAATTTCATTAGAGTCGGCCGGGGTGGAGGTGATGGCTGCACCCAGGGGCAGGCTCCAGTTGTAGGTGGAACCGGCGTTGTAGGGTACCGAGAATTCCACGCCGGTCTCGTCGGCACAGACCTCGTCCGGACCGGTAACGGTAACCTGGGTGGGGTAGGGGTAAAGGGTCACGCCGATCTTCTGGCTGTCGCCCACGCAGGTATAGGAGTTGGTTTCCACCACGGAAATGGAGTCGGTGGTGGGTGTTCCGGCCGCCGTGATGATCACGGCATTGGAGTTCAGTCCGTCCCCGCCGAAGGTGATGGTCCCCAGGGCCGCTGGGACGGTCCAGTCGTAGGTGGAACCGGTGGTGAGGGTTACCTGGTACACCATGTCGGTGGTGTTCACGCAGGCCTCGGTGGGACCGGTGATGGCCGAGGTTAAGGGTTTGGGATCGATGGTGACCGTTATCACCTCCGGATCTCCGGCACAGCTGAATCCGCTGACCGGGACGATGGTGTATTCCACGTCCACGGGTGCACCGGTCAGGTTTTCCCAGGCGTCGTCGGCGATCTCGTTGGCATTGAAGCCTGTTCCGGTGACGGGGTTGCCGGCCACGGCGGTGAGTCCGTTATTGTTGATGTTGGTAATGTTATAGGTGGCAGCGGCTACCGATCCGGCGGCCACATCCAGGATGATGCCGGTAGGCACGTCGCTGCAGACGGTTTTGTCCAGGTCGGCCAGGTCGGGCTCCGGACGGATGGTGATGGTCACCGGGGTGGGATCGCCCGGGCATCCGTTCAGGGTGACCGGCACTACCGTGTAGATCACGTCCACATCGGCGCCGGTGAGGTTCCTCCAGGCGTCGTCGGCGATCTCGTCGGCATCGAAGCCGGTTCCGGTGGTCGGACTGCCGGCCGTGGAGACCAGTCCGCCGTTGTTGATGTTATCGATATTATAGCTGGCTGCAGCCACGCTGCCTCCGGCCACGCTCAGGGTGACCCCCATGGGGCTGTCGGAGCAGGCATGGTCATCCAGATTGGCCAGGATGGGCTTGGGATCGATGCCCACGGTTATGGTCTTGGCGGCTCCTTCACATCCGTTGGCAGAGACGGGAACCACGGTATACACTACATTGACGCTGGCACCGGTGGTATTGGTCCAGGCATCGTCGGCGATCTCGTTGGCACCAAAGCCGGTGCCCGTGACCGGATTTCCTGCAGAGGCGGTCAGGCCGCCATTGTTGATGTTGGTAATGTTAAAGCTGGTGGCGGAAGTACTTCCGGTAGCCACACTCAGAACTACGCCAATGGGCTGGTCGGAGCAGGCCCCGTCGTCCAGGTCGGCCAGTACGGGATCCGGGTGGATGGTGACGGTGACCGCCTCCGGGTCGCCTTCGCATCCGTCGGCACTGACCGGTACGACGGTGTAGACAACATCAACATCGTTGGCAGTGAGGTTGGTCCAGGCATCGTCGGCAATGACGTCGGCGGCCAGGCCGGTCCCTGTGGAAGGTGTACCGGCCGAGGCGCTCAGACCGTTATCTACGATTGAGGTGATGTTGTATGAAGCCGCGGCCACGCTGGTGCCGGTAACATCCAGGGTAATACCCGTTGGGATATCGGAACAGACGGCATCGTCCAGGTTGGCCAGCACGGGTTCGGGCTGCACGGTGATGGTCATGATCTCCGGGTCGCCCTCGCAGCCGTCGGCGCTTACCGGAACGATGGTGTATACCACATCCACATCGGCATTGGTGGTGTTGGTCC
>CAYQQR010000002.1:119249-124683 GCA_964420035.1 uncultured Bacteroidaceae bacterium
GGGGAACCGGCCGAGGCGGTGAGGCCGCCATTGTTGATGTTGGTGATGTTGTAGGTGGCGGCACCCACGCTGCCTGCCGCAACGTCCAGGTTAAAGCCCAGTGCCTCGTCGGAGCAGACCGTGGCATCCAGGTCGGCCAGGATGGGTTCGGGGTTCACCGTGAGGGTGACGTCTTCGGCATCGCCCTGGCAGAGGTCCGCGCTTACGGGAACCACCGTATACACTACGTTCACATCACTGCCGGTGGTGTTGGTCCAGGCATCGTCGGCGATCTCGTTGGCGGAAAATCCGGTTCCGGTGGTGGGAGCACCGGCCGAAAAGCTCAGCCCGTTATCATTGATGTTGGTAATATTATAGGTCGAAGCGGCCACGCTTCCCGCAGCCACGTCCAGGGTGATCCCCGAGGGCAGGTCGGAGCAGACCGTATGGTCCAGGTCGGCCAGGACGGGTTCCGGGCGGATGGTAACGGTAAGGTCTTCGGCGGCACCTTCGCAGCCGTCGGCGCTTACCGGTACCACGGTGTATACTACGTTCACATTGGCCCCGGTGGTATTGGTCCAGGCATCGTCGGCGATCTCATCGGCCGGCAGACCGGTACCCGTGGAGGGTGATCCGGCCGAGGCGGTCAGGCCCCCGTTGTCGATATTGGTGATGTTGTAGTCGGCAGCAGCGATACTTCCGCCGGCCACGGCCAGGGTGATGCCGGTGGTGGCATCGGAGCAGGCAAAATTATCCAGGTCGGCCAGGTCGGGTTTTTCGTTGATGGTCAGGCTGAAAGGATCGGACACGGGTCCGTCGCCGCAGCCGTTGCGGCCGTACACGGTGATGTTGTGGTTCCCGGGGGCCACGCCGGTAAAGTCCACGGTGATGTCGGCGGTCATGTCGCCGGCGGTGATGGTCGCCCCCGCGGGCAGGGACCATACATACTCGTCTGCGGTGGCTACGGCGGTTGAAGAAAAATTGATGCCGCTCTCGTCCTGGCAAATGGGTGAGGTACCTGAAACCACGGGCTTATCCGTAGGTGCCCCGGTATTGATGGTAATATTCAGGTTGGGAGAAGTATTGATACAGCCAAATGAATTGGTTTCCGTAACGGACACCGTACCGGCCCCTGCTGCATCCCAGTCGACGGTGATGGAGTTGGTTCCAGCGCCGGTAGCGACCGAGCCGCCGGTTACGTTCCAGCTGTAGGAATGTCCGGCAGTAGCTGGTGTAGAATAGGGCCCGTCATTGGTAAACTCACAAACACTGGTTGGGCCGGATACGGAAGGATTGGGCAAGGGATTCACCACGATGGATTGGAAACCGGAAAATACAGAGGGACATACCCCGCTTTGTACCTCTGCACGATAATCCCAGGTGCCATCAGATCCCGGCGTTTCGGAATAGGTGGTGTTGGTGTTGGCAATATCGTTCCATGCCCCTCCGTCCAATCTTCTCTGCCATCTTAGCACCGAACCGGTATGTCCGGCCAGGGTCATCACCCCTGTGCTTTCCGTAAGGCAGATGGGAGAATTTCCGCCTCCCACATTACCACCCACCGATGCAGGATCGACCTGGATGGTCCTGGCGGCAGAAAACCGCGGGTTACAGGCTCCGTTCTGCACCTCGGCCCGGTATTCCCAGCTGCCTGAAGAGGGAGGTATTTCAGCATGTGTTGTTGTGGTATTGGCTATGTCGGTCCATCCGCCGGAGCCGCCTTCCCTTCTTTGCCATTTGAGTACTGACCCGGTGTGTCCGGAGAGGGTCATGGTGCCTGTATTGGTTCCCTCACAAATCGGTGAGGTCCCTCCGGAGACACTTCCGCCAACGGTGGGTTCATCAACAACGATGGTGTTGAAGTCAGAGTTAACACTGGGGCAGCTGCCGTTACTTACCACGGCGCGATAATCCCAGGTACCCGGGGAGCCTGGTGTTTCGGAATAAGTGGTATTCGTATTGGCTATGTCGGTCCATCCGCCGCCATCCAGTCTCTTCTGCCATCTGACCACGGAGCCGGTCTGACCGCTGAGGGTCATAACGCCGGTATTGTCCCCGTCACAAATCGGGGTATTTCCGCCGGTGACATTGCCACCGACGCTGGTAGCATCAACCTGTATGGTCCTTGTCCCCGAGTATTCTGCGGGACACAGTCCGCTCTGTACCAGGGCCTGGTATTCCCAGTCCCCGTCGGAGCTGGGCGTTTCCGAGTAGGTCGCATTGGTATTGGCGATGTTGGTCCAGGCCCCTGCATTCACCCTTTTTTCCCAGCGGATGATGCTGCCGGTATAACCACCGAGGGTCATGGTCCCGGTGGAGGTTCCTTCACAAATGGGCGTATTTCCCCCGGTGATATTCCCACCGACGGTGGTGGGATCCACGTCTACCGTGGCCTTGTCGGTAAGTTCCGCATCGCAGCCCGTGGCGGTGATGGTGGCCAGGACATTGTACTGGGTGGTGGTGGTGGGGCTGTGGGTAAAGCTGATGTCGCCCGGACCGGCGGTGGGTCCGTCCACCACATTATCGTTGCTTTCCAATCTAAGTTCGTATTCCACACCCGCTTCTCCGCCGGTTACCGTGATCGTGGCCGCATCGCCTTCACAAATGGCATCGTCGCTGACCGGCAGGTCGGTGGCGGGAATGGGGTCGATGGTCAGGAGCATGCTGTCGGTCAGGCCCGGGCAACCGCCCTGGGGGTCGGCCTCCAGGTACAGGTAGACGGATCCGTTGCTGATATCATTAGGACCTGGAGTATATTCGGCAGTGAGACTTCCGGGAACATCAAAGGACCCGTCTCCCGCGGTGCTCCAGCTACCGGAAATGGCATTGCCCAGCCACTGACCGGCCATGGTGGCGGTTTCATCTTCGCAGATGGTCTGGTCCGGTCCGGCTTCCGGGATGGGGGCATCGATGATCCTGATGTAGGCCTGTTCGCGTATGGGGGTTCCGAAGCCCCCGTCATAGGGGTTACAGGGGTTCCAGTTCTCAATGGTGATCTCGAAGATCTGGTCCACGGCATCGGTGCCCAGGTCGGCGGCATGACTGATGGGAAGGGTGGTCTCCCAGCCGCCGGGGGCCGGTTCACCCGTGGTGCGGATGGAATCGTAAGTTAAAAGATTGCCGTTAAAAGGAAATGCCACGCTGTTCCCATCGATGAGTACATCCTGGATGCGGTCGCCGGCAGCGTAGTTGGTCCCGTACACGAAGCGTATGTTCCTCAGTCCGTCATTGGCGAAATCTCCTGCCGTTTGCGGGTTACAGTTGAAATAGGTGGCATCGCTTAATACTTCGGACCAGTCCTGGCCCAGGCAGACAAATATGGTATCGGTGTTAAATTCCAGGATGCCATCCCCTTCATCATCCGTGCTGTGGTTTTCATAGGTAAATGTTTTACGTAGACCGCCACCAGAGCAATAACCAACACCTCTTATACCTGGAACCATAAATGTTTCCCAGTAACATACACTTGGATCATCCGGAAATGTATGGGTGAATGTTACCTCAAATTTTCCAGAACCAGGCGAGGTTTCTGCGCCATAAGTTTCATCTCGGGGACTACCGTCTTGCCAATAGGTCCTTATTGTAATAAGATCTTTGTCATAATGAATACTATTTACATAATTGCTCTTAACATAATAAGCAACAGTATATTCAACATCCACAGGTACACAAACACCTGCATCTATAAGGCTGAAATCAAATTTTGTAGGGTCAAACATCTCACATTCCATCACCAGGTTGTTCACCGCGTTAATGGGCCCAAAACTGTTCACTTCCCCGCTGACACCGGCCAGTTTGGGGGGATTGGCAGTGGATTTATCGTAGCTTACCACAACATCATTCCGGTCGGCATAGGAAACCGAAACGGACATCTGGAGTTTTATGATGGAGGGATCGACACCGTCGATCACCGGACCGGCCAGGCCAACCGTACTGCCCCCGACCGTTACCGTCCATCCCGAGGGATCACCCGCCACGGTAATGTCCTCATCGAAATGCAGCTCTAATACCTGTTGATCGGCATCGGTGAAGGTGATGGAATAAAAGTTGTTCCCCGGGTCGTCCGGGATCAGCTCGGGCTGCCCCCAGACCTTGGCCGGCATAGCGGCGGTGAGCAATAGGATCGCGGCAAGAAAAAGGGTTTTTCTCAGTCGGGTAAATTTGGCTTGACAGTCCATATCTAGGTTTATTCTGTTGGTCAATAATAAATAATCATTCTCTGCAATGATCGTTTTTCAAGGAGGTCCCCTGCCTGTCCGGTAGGCAGGGGACCTCCCCGCACTATCTATTTCGCAATATCAAGGTCACATCCCCGCTCTTCACAAAGCTCTTCCCGTTCGCCCACCTTCCGCGTACTTTCCATATATAGGCATCCTGGGCGGCGAGCTTCTGGTCGTAATAGCCGTCCCAGCCCACCTGCACGTCGTTGCTCTCGAAGACCTGCAATCCGCGGCGGTTGAAAATCTTCAGGTTGTACTCCTCGATCTCGCCCTCCACGACGGGATGGAACACCGTGTTGCGCAGGTCGTTCTCCGTGTAATAGCCCCCGCCGGGTCCGCTGGGATCCGGGCTGAAGGCGTTGGGGAACCGTATGCTGTTGCTGTGGGTCTCGAAGGCATCGGAGATCTTCATGGAGTCGGTGCAGCCGAACTCGTTCCGGACGGTCAGCTTCACATCGTGCTGCCCGGCCTGACGGTAGGTATGGATGGGATCGCTCATGCTGCTCTGCTCCCCGTCGCCGAAGTCCCACCTGTAAAAGCGGGCCCCCTTGCTGTAATTATAAAAGTACACCGCCTCGCCGGGGGTGAGGGTGATGTCCTCGTCCACCTCGAACTCGGCCCGCGGGGTGGGATGCACGGTGATGTTCTCGCTCATGTCGTAAGTCTTTCCGTCCTTGCCCCGTACGGTCAGAAGCACGGTGTAGGTGCCGGGCTCGTCGTACACGTAGGCCGGACTTTCTTCGGTGCTGCTGCCCCCGTCGCCGAAGCTCCATATCAGGGATTCATGGTCCCTCGACTGATTAAAGAACTGAACCGCCAGGGGGGCACATCCTTCCTTACCGGACAGCCCGAATGATGCTTGTACGGAATACAGGGGCGCAAGGTTTTCCTCTTCCCGGCTTTCTTTTACAAGGGGATCTTGTTTGGAATCAGGATCAATAACATCGATAGGCTCTTTTTCTGCAGACTCTTCGGTGGATGGTTCCGGACCTTGTTCGGTGTCTTTTTCGATACGGATGCTTTCCTGCTCCATCTGCTCCCGGCCTTCGCGGCGGCGGGTGCTTTCGGGTCCGTCGTCGGGTACGGTCATCTGCTCCATGGAGGGCGGTGCCGTTTCTTCCTCCGGTGTGGGCCGGGTGGTTTCCAGGACCAGGAGGGTGGCGGCAGGAAGGACCACGGCCGCGGCCACGTACCAGATATTCAGTTGCCCGGGATTGAACCGGAAGAACTGCTTT
>CAYQQR010000003.1:0-44095 GCA_964420035.1 uncultured Bacteroidaceae bacterium
AAACCAATGGTATGAAGAATTAATGCAATTAACAACGCAAAATTAAACTATAGCCGCCATGAATTTTTAAAAAAATAAAGTTGATTGTATTATTCTGTCCCATTTCAGGAGGAGCAGGACCAGGAGTGCAAGCAAAATCAGATAGATAATTAAACGGCGGGCAGGCAGTTTTCTTCTTTCATATGGGATCCTTGGCATAAGCTGATTTTTAATTAAATTTAATAAAAACAGTGGATTTGGGTCCATAGAGCCTATGTTCAAGGATTTATTTGATGTATTTTACCGGAGAAATTCAAAATATTTCATTTATGGCAAGCAAAAAAAGAAGAGAATTTATAAAATCAGCCCTTCTTGGATCGGGGGTTTTGGTGACCGGTCGCTGGGGATCTGAACTTCAGGTGCATAAAGGAAAAAATCCGGACAAAAAGATTATCCGGCGGACCCTGGGTAAAACAGGAATAGATTTACCTGTTGTAAGCTTGGGGGTGATGCGGGCTGACAATCCCAGTCTGGTCCAGGCTGCCCTGGATGCCGGTATGGAACATCTGGATACTGCCCACGCTTACCAGGGAGGTAAGAACGAGGAGATGCTTGGGGAACTGCTTAAAGAGAGGCCGAGAGATTCGTTTGTGATCGGAACAAAGATCGTACCCGGGGACCGGGATCGTAAAACCGGTTTATTGGGTCCTGGTTCTACGAAGAAAGCTTTTATGGAACGTTTGGAGACCAGTTTGGATCGACTGCAAATGGATCACGTGGATATCTTGTATTTGCATGCCATATCCACGCGTCAGGCCACTTTGTTCGAACCCATGCTGGATGCCCTCACCACCGCGAAAAAACAGAGCAAAGCCAGGTTTGTCGGATTAAGCACACACAGCAATGAACCTGAAGTCATTCAGGCTGCATTGGATTCCGGTATATACGATGTTGTTCTGACAGCCATCAATTTTAAACAACAGCATTTTGAAGAAATGCAAAAGGTCATTAAAAAAGCTTCCGGCAAAGGGTTGGGGATCATAGGAATGAAAACCATGGCCGGAGCTTATCATGATAAGGAGAAGACCAGGCCGATTGATTGCAAAGCAGCACTGAAGTGGGTATTGCAAAACGAGCATGTTCACACCACCATTCCGGGAATTAAAACCTTCCAGCAGCTTGAGGAGAATGCCTCCGTCATGTACGATACCGGGCTGACCGATGATGAAATCATGCACCTCGAACAGGGAAAGCTGGAAGCAGGATTGTTCTGCCAGGGATGCCATATTTGTGCTGATCAATGTGTTGAGCGGCTGCCCGTCAGCGATATGATGCGGGCTTATATGTATGCTCACGGTTATGGAGAAACGATCAAAGCAAAAAAGCTTCTTGCTGAGCACGGGACTCCTAAAGGCTTATGTCAGGATTGTGATGCTTGTAGCGTGAATTGTGCCTCTCTTTTCAATATTAAAGACCGAATCATGGATGTAAGCAGGTTAATGGATGTACCTGATGAATTTTTAGTTTAACTTTACAGGTAAATGAAACGGATCCCGATATCTATCCTAATTCTATTCATTGCTGCCGGTAGCCACTTCAGCCAATCCTATGATAAGCTATTTCCCTATTTGCGCGGATGGGACACGGAACCCTGGGAGACGGTTTATACCCCGGATAATTTGTGGGACCTGATCAATGGAGCAGCGGACGGTTATCTGGCATACGACTTTGTGAATCTGCATATTGCCGATTATATACACGATGAAAGTGAGACCGTAATTACCGTTGAACTATACAGGCATTCCACATCCAGGAATGCCTATGGGATATATACGGCAGAAAGATCACCGGATTATCATTTTATCGATGTTGGTCTGGAAGCTTACCAGGAAGAGGGGATACTAAACTTTCTGACAGGCTGTTATTATGTCAAGATTCTGTCCAATCAAACCGACGAACAGTCTGCAAAAGCATTATTGAAGATAGCCAAAGCCGTAAATCAGAAATTAGACCAGAAAAATGAATGGCCCGAATTAGCGCAGCATTTTCCGGAATGCTATGCTATAGCTCATAGCGATCATTTCATTGCATCGAATTTTATCGGTTATTCTTTTATGCCCCCGGCATTTGAAAAACAATATTATGAAAAAACCCCATTCCAGGTCTTCATACTGGATGCAGGAGACGAGGAAAATGCAGTCGATTTACTGGACCAATACAAAAAAAGTATTGGAGCGGAGCATGTAACTGCTGATGAGCCTGATGGCTATATACATTTCAATGATCCGTATAACGGATCAATCTTGATGCGTCAGATTAACGGCGCTATTACCGGGGCCCGGGACATTTCCGAGGATGCCCCGGTAATGGAAGTACTGAACAGGCTTGAAAAGTCAATGAAGCGAGGCAACTAATGATCCTTGTTCAAATCACGTGATTCCCCGTTTGTTTTTTTAAAAACGAATTTCAGTCCTGCCCAATGCTCATCGACCGAACAGGTCTTGTCACTCAACAGTCCGTTGGTTTTACCTATTTCCCGCACTGAATCGCTGCTGAGATCCGACTTCATGCTCGAAGAACTTTTGGGAAAAGAGATCCATATCATACCATCCTCTGAGATCTTGGATTTGATAAGCGGTAGGATATCCGACAGATAGCGGGCATTCCGGGAGAAAATGTGAACAAAATCAAATTCCGAGGCCGTTTCAATGTCTTCTATGTTGAGCAGAAGATCATCAATTCCGGCAAGATCAAGGTAATATTCAGGACAATCCAGACAAGCTACCCGCATTCCTAAACGTAAACCTAGTTTTTGTCCTAGCGGAGTCTTAATGGCCGGGTTCATGAAATGCTTGCTTTTTCTTTACGTATACAAACTAAAGGATTATTATGAATAAATCATAATTACAATGTTAAATATAGACTAAGAAGACTTACTGTTGGTTGCCTTAACGGAAAAGGAATCTTATGCTTATGGCCAGGTTGTCTGCCCAAAACCCGGTATATCCCACGAAATTAAATGCCGGCTTCCAGTCGAGCCCCAGGCTGACAGGTACTTCAGCAAAATCGTATTCCAGGCCAATGATACCGTCTATGCCCACAACGGAATAATTAGCGGTATCATCAAACCAGGGATGGTCTTCGTAACCTCCCCAGAAACCCAAATGTGCACCACCTCCGTAGAACCAGTAGAGGTTGTCCACATCGAAGACGGGACGTTGCCATTCATATAAGCCGGTAATGTTGAAACCCCGCCAGCGGGTTGTGAGGATACCCTCCAGGGCATTTACATCGCTAAGGAAATATTTAAAGGTAATGCCCGATGAAAATCCACCGCGCAAACCCAATCCGGCCTGATAAGGTTTGGGTTGTGCATTCAATTCACTTAAACTGAAAAAGGAAATAAAAACAAGAAGTAATATAATTCCGAGTGCTTTCATGATATAAGCAGTTTAATAGAATAACACGCGAAAATATAAGCAGTTTAATAGAATAACACGCGAAAATATAAATAGTTGTATCAAAAAAAAAGATTAAGGGATTCAGGGATTAAGAGATTAAGAGTTGAAAAGACATTGTGACATCGGGACGATGAGACAAATGGGATTCTGCCTGCCTGCTGGCAGGCAGGTAACTACTCGTAACCCGTAACTACTTAAAGAATTCATAATTCGGTTCCGGGCCCATCTCCAGGATCAATTCACCGCCCCGGACCAACACATCATGCGGGATCTTAGCTTCGGTCAGTTCCTCACCATTCAGCAAGGCCCTCTGAACATACATGTTTTTAAAACTGTTGTCGCGGGTGACGATCCTGAATACTTTACCCGAATAATACCGATCGTCCAGCCGTATGACGATCTCATCAAAAAGCGGGCTTCCCAGGTCGTAATAGGGATACAGGGCACAACCCCCGTCCATCTGGAACAAACCCATGGACATCAGAACAAAGCTCGCACCCATCTGTCCCTCATCTTCTTCTCCAACCCAACCCTGGTAGGGGGAAAGATCGTAGATCTCTTCAACAACCATTCGGCTGTATCTTTGTGTCAGCCAGGGTTTATCCGAATAATTAAATAAAAAAGGCGTGTGCAGGCAGGGCTGGTTCCCCAGGTCAAACAAGCCTTCCGTAAATCCTTTTTCCGCCAACTTGTTGAATCGCTCTTTTCCCATAAGACTGATCAGGCCCTCCAGGTTGTGGGGAACAAAAAAAGTAGACTGAAAAGCATTGCTTTCCATATATCCCGGTCCGTTCCATCCTCCTTCCGTACCGTATTTATAAGGATCAAAAGGCGTAACCCAGTCGCCGTTCTTATGCCGCCTGCGCATAAAGCCCGTTTCTTCATCATAAATGTTTATATAATTCATGGATCGTTCCAGGAACTCATGATATTCCTGGGTATTGCCCAGGGCCCTGGCAAATTGAGCGAAGCACCAATCGTCGTATGCATATTCCAGGGTATTGCTAACCGGGCCATATTCTTCGGGAACATATCCGTAGTCCATATAGGCCTGCATCTGCCGGTTGCCTGCAAAGCCCCCGCAGGGATGTTCTATGCCCTGCCGGGTATAGTCATGGAGGATGGCTTCGAATGCATAGCCATAATCGAAATTTTGTATCCCTTTTTGGAATGCACTGATGATAATGCTGTTGTGATGCTGTGCTTCCATAATGGGTGCATACTCCAGTCCGGTGGGTGCCTCGGGGATCCAGCCGCCGGCCCTGGAAAGTTCCAAAAAGGAATTCACATAGGAATTGGCTAGCTCAGGGGTCAGTAAGGTCCATAAGGGAGCGAGGTTCCACTGGGCACCCCAGAATCCATCACTGCTGTACACTGCATCTGCAGGTTTTTTAAGGGTTCTGACCTCTTCACACATATCACGGTATTCCCCGTTGACGTCATTCACCATGCACCGTCCGGAATAGGCCCGGTAGAGATTGGTATAGAACTTCGCAATGTTTTCTTTGCTTCCCTTCACCTCGATCCGGCCCAGCAGTTCGTTCCATGTTTTTTCCGCTTTGGCACGCACCGCGTAGAAGTCCCAGCCTAAAGGCTCCATCTCCTCTTCCAGGTTCAACCATGCATTTTCCCTGTTTACCATAGAAAGGCCGGTACGAAGGATGAGGGGTTCCTCTGTATCACCGGGAAGATTTAAAATGATGCCCGACGATTCCTCTGATTCAAAAGCGGTAAGGTTTTGTGCGAATTGCCGGGGTTTTCTCCATTCGGTTCCGTAGTTCCTTTCCCCGCCTTGATAATCTTCAGTAACCCATCCGTCCATGGAACTGAAAGGGATATTGGATTCCACGGCAAAGTAGACGGCATATTCATCGGCATACTGGTTCTCTCTTAAAACATAACCCTGTAACTGGCGTGGATTGATCAATTCTGCTTCAACCTTCTTGATGAGATTCATTTCTTCCTGGGGAAAGTCAAAATCGATCAGGATATGGGCTTCCTTATCTTCGGGAAAACGGAATCGAAGCATGCCGCAACGGTGGGTGGCCGTAAGTTCAACATCAACATCATAGTCAAGCAGTTGCACCATGTAATATCCCGGCCGGGCCTCTTCTGTTTCTTTTTTAAAACGCGAACGATAGCCGGCAGTCCACATATGGGCAAAGGGACCGTCGGGCGGACCCGGAAATCCTTTTACTTCTCCGTGCGGTGGCTTTACATTGCCTGTCACGGGCATGATGCTCAATCCGCCCAGTGACATGGCATGGATGTGGGAAAATCCGGAAATGCTGCCTATGGTATATTCATAGCCCCCGTTCCATACATTGCCCTGGTTGTCGGGTCCCAGCTTGACCATGCCCAGGGGGAGAGAAGCATGGGGTCCCAGCATCCAGCGGGAATTTGAGGTTCCGGTGAACAGGTTGACATGATCGACCGGATCATTTTGTGCTGACGAAATAACAGGAAGGAGGAACAACAGTACGATTGAGGAAATTGATTTCATGTTCGGAAGAATATAAGCTAAAAATAGGAAATTGAAGTAAGAAGTAAGAAGTAAGAAGTATTATCTTTATAATTCATTCAATACTGCAACCATGAATAAACCTACAATTTTTGCTGTATCATTATTGCTTCTGATCGGATGTAAAAAGAAAGAAGAACCCAAACCCAACATTCTCTTTATTCTCGCGGATGATCTGGGCTGGGCCGACCTGGGATGTTATGGAAGTGAATTCTACGAGACCCCCAACCTGGACGCCCTGGCTCATGACGGTATGCGCTTCACCCAGGCATACGCGGCCTGCCCGGTATGTTCCCCGACCCGCGCCAGCATCATGACCGGGAAATACCCGGCCCGCGGGAACACTACCGATTGGTTCGGGGCGCCCCAGCCGGATGAGGTCCCCGGTCACCATACCCGGAACAAACCCCTTTTACCGGCACCTTACCTGGAGTATATGGACCTGGAAGAACACACCATTGCCGAAGCACTTAGGGAGGCAGGTTATCATACCTTCTTCGCGGGGAAGTGGCACCTTGGCGATACAGGGTATTTTCCCGAAGACCAGGGTTTTGGTATAAATAAGGGCGGACATCACCGGGGTTCACCACCCGGCGGCTATTTTTCTCCTTATAAGAATCCGAAACTCTCCGACGGTCCTGAAGGAGAGCACCTGCCCATCAGGCTGGCAGAAGAAACCAATAGCTTTATTGAGAAACACCGGGAGGGTCCGTTCTTTGCTTACCTTTCTTTTTATTCGGTTCATACACCCCTGCAGGCTCACGCGGAACTGGTGAATATATATGAGCGGAAAAAGTTCGAACGAGGGTTCCTGGATCAATGGGGGGAGGAAGGAGAGAGAAAGGTCAGGCTGGTGCAATGCCATCCAACCTATGCCGCGATGGTCGAATCAATGGATAAAGCCGTGGGGATGGTCATCGATCAACTTAAAACCCTGGGATTGTACGACAATACGGTCATATTTTTCATGTCTGATAACGGGGGATTGTCCACCTCTGAAGGTCACCCGACCTCCAATCTGCCCCTGAGGGCCGGTAAGGGATGGCTCTATGAAGGAGGGGTCCGGGAACCGTGCATGGTCCACTGGCCGGGTGTAACCCCGGATCATTCGGTCTCGGAAGAGGTGATTACCAGTACCGACTTTTATCCGACCCTGTTGGAAATAGCGGGGATATCCCCGGATGCCTCCCAGCATAAAGACGGGAAGAGTTTTGTTCCCGTATTGAAAACAGAAGCATATGAACGCGGAGCCATCTATTGGCATTATCCCCATTACGGCAACCAGGGCAGTTCCCCCGGATCAGCCATCCGGGAAGGAGACTGGAAGCTTATTAAGTGGTATGAAAACGACAGCCTGGAACTGTATAACCTGGCCGAAGATATTGGTGAAAGAAATAATCTTATCAATCAAGAATCCGGTAAGGCACAGGAATTATTGGAAAAACTTGAATTATGGCTTGTGGAGGTAGAAGCAAGATTCCCAACCTCTAATCCTGATGTTGGTTCCTGAGTTCCTGGGTTCCTGAAACCTTAAATCCTTAATCTTCTATGAAACAAAAAGTTTTAACCACAATCATATTTTTCCTGATTGCTTGTCTGGCTTCTGGACAAGTACGCGAAACAAAGGTGCTTCATGAAGGCTGGAAATTTTACCTGGGACACGAGGAGTCGGCGGCAGAGCCCGGTTTTGATGATTCTTCCTGGGAGGATGTGTTTGTGCCGCACGACTGGGCCATCGTTCGGCCTTTCATTCCTGGCGGCGATGAAGCTACCGGGAAATTGCCCTGGCAGGGGGAGGGTTGGTACCGCTATGAACTTGAATTGCCGGACCATTATAAGGATAAAAGAATATACCTCCTTTTCGACGGGGTCATGGCCTTTCCTTCGTTATTTGTCAATGGCAAGTTGGCAGGAAGCTGGGATTACGGCTACAATTCCTTTTACCTGGATGTTACGGAACATCTGGACATCGGTGGAGATAACCTCATTGCCGTTCACGTGGATACCCGCGATCATGACAGCCGGTGGTACCCCGGAGCCGGCCTGTACAGAAAAGTGAGCATGATTGCAGTCAACCCGTTGCATAAAGCCGTTTGGGGCAGTTATATAACCACCCCCATCATCAAGCCCCATTATGCCGATGTGCGCGTTGCCACCTGGGTAAGAAATACTGCAGGAAGTGCTGAAATGGTCAGGGTGGTCAACATCATCCGGGACAATGAAGGCAGGGAGGCCGGCAGGGCCGAAATTCAGGGCTCTGTAAGGGCGAATGACAAAGAAAGAATGGAAACCACCATAACCCTGGCAGACCCGAAAAGATGGGATATTGACGAACCTTACCTCTATAGTGTGGTTACAGAGATTCACGTTAACGACCAGTTGACGGACAGGACCCATGACCATTTTGGTGTACGGGAGATACGTTTTACCGCGGATGACGGTTTTCACCTGAATGGCAGGCGGGTGCAGCTAAAGGGGGTTAATTTGCATCATGATCACGGTCCCCTGGGGGCAGCATTCCATCCCCGGGCCATGGAACGCCAGCTGGAGATCATGAAGGCCATGGGGGTCAATACCGTTCGGACCAGTCATAATACCCCGGCCCCGGAACTTTTGGAACTTTGCGATAAGATGGGTTTGCTGGTCTTTAACGAAGTGTTCGATAAATACGACAGGAAAGCCGATATCGTTGACACCACTCATTTTGATAATTTCGCACAAAGAAATATCAGGAATTTCGTTCTTCGGGATCGTAACAATCCTTCCATATTCATCTGGAGCGTTGGAAACGAGGTCAGGGATGTACAAATGAACCGGGACAATGGTTACTACCGCTTGCATACCCTGGTGAACCACGTGCGCAAATATGATCCGACAAGGCCGGTGACTTTCGTATGCGATATGGAGAACAGTGCGGCACTCCGTCATTTCGGGTATTATGATGTTCATTCCTGGAACTACGGAAGGCGATATAAGCTGGCAAGACAATTAGAGCCGAATAAATCTGTGATCGTCAGCGAATCCGGCTCCACCGTGAGTACCAGGGGGTTCTTTGAATTGCCCCTGCCCGAAAAGCAGACAGACTTTACAGGTTCCCTGCAGGTCAGTTCCTACGATCTTAACGCCCCGCTTTGGGCCGATCTTCCGGATGAAACCTTTATGTGGATCCAGGAAGAACCCTATATCGCCGGTGAATACGTTTGGACCGGCTTCGATTACCTGGGCGAACCGACACCTTACTGGAATGACTTTGTACAGAAACTTGGTTACAGCGGTGATATAGATTCACGCAGTACGTATTTTGGTATAGTCGATCTTTGCGGTATTCCAAAAGATCGCTATTACCTGTATAAGAGCCACTGGAACGAGGAGGAAGTCACGGTCCACATCCTGCCGCACTGGAACTGGGACGGACGGGAAGGAGTGGAGATTCCGGTATTTGTATACACCGGTGGCGACTGTGCCGAACTCTTCCTGAACGGCCGATCCCTGGGAAAGAAATGCAAGGATCCCAAATCGGATGATCCCACCAGGCGTTTCCGCCTTACATGGAAGGATGTCCGGTATGAACCCGGTACCCTGAAAACCGTAGCTTATGATAAGGGAACAAAAATAGGGGAGGCCCATGTCCGAACAGCCGGCGAACCCTATAAACTCAGACTTTCGCCCGACCAAACCCGGATCCGTGCCGATGGCATGGATCTGTCCTACATCCTGATCGAAGCATTGGATAAAAACGGCAATCCCTGTCCCCTCGCCGGCAATGAAATGCAGGTCGGGGTTGACGGTCCGGCGAGGTTTTTCCGGGTTGGCAACGGCAACCCGCAATCCCTCAATGCCTTTACATCCGGTTCCGTGCCCCTGTTCCATGGTAAAGCCATGCTGATCCTGGGCTCAGGCTTTGAGAAAGGGAAGTTATCGGTCACCGTCAGCGGGAAAGGAGTTAAAAAGGCGACTGTTGAAATAAATATTGAATAAACACTTTATTTAAAGGTCAACTCATTTTTCCCGGCTGTCAATTGCCAGGTTTGGTTTTTCCAAATAAAGGAAGCATCCAGATCTTCCGGCAGATGGATGAGGGAAATTTCTTTACTTTCCTGCTGCTTATAGGATAAACGGATGTTCCCTTTGGGATGTACCATTACAGCTTCGAAGTGCCCGAGTCTGCCTGGACAGGGTTGAATTACTACGGATTCAAAGCCCGGTGCGGCACTACGGATGCCTGCAACCTGGGTAAGGAGTTCGTACACCGGACTGGCACCCCAGACGTGGCAATCGGAACGGGTAGGTTCGGGTTTTTCCACAAAGGTGGTCAGGCCCAGCTCCAGCATTTACTCCCTGGGCTGCAATAGTTCAAGATAAAGGGCTTCACGCCCGGCCACTTTCAGAGCTTCATGCCAATATAAGTGATAATAAATGGTGGCCTGTATCAAGTCATTGTCAAAGGCGATCTTTTCAATAAACGCACCCGCCTCCTCTGCCGGAACGGCTCCCGACAGAACTGAAGCAATGCATTCCGCGTCAGCCTGTCGTCCCCATTCACCACCAGGGAAACCAGGGCCTGGATACGGGTATCGCCGATATACTGAACTTGTTCATAATAGGGACAGTCCATATAGGTCTCCCAGGCATTCAAACGGACCGTGCGCCAGGCTTTGTTCCAAATCTCGTTTACTACGGAGTCATCACTCTCGAATTTTAAATTCTGTTCAAAAGGATAAGCGGTGAGATTGCTCTGTATATCTTCAATGATCAGGGCTTCATCCCTGGTCTTTGCTTCAATTTGAATATACCGGTATACGCGGAACCAGGAAGGAACAAAGGTAAAAGGATTCCCGTCTGTTAGAATCACATCCCGATATCATGCAAACACTTTGCCGGTTGCGGAGTCGCGATGACCTTTAAATTGTCCCTCCCGGATCCAACGGCCCACTTCATCTTTCTGTCGGGGTAGGTAAAGACTCTCGGCATAAGCAATTTTTACGGTTGCCGACATACCCCCGGAAAATCATCTGTCCGGAAAGGAACTGCCGGTAGTCCTTCTTCATTATACAGGTTGACATCCGGGTTGTCGGCCCAGCCGTAGCGAACGGCAATGGGTTCTTGAACGCGCGGACTGACCAGGACCACTTTACTTTCTTCTATCAAACCGGCGGCCCGGTGGAACACACTGTCCGGTCCGGCCAAGGCAAAGCCACGCGGGGATTTGCCGTCTGAAGTCACCAGTCCGGACCCGGTATGATTGAATTCCACAGTAACCCGGTCGCCTTCCACCTTATGGGATTTATACATGGGCCCGGAATGGACCGTATCGATTCCGTAGGCCACGTGGAAAGCATTTAGGGCCAGTCTTTTACCAACATCTTTCTTATTCCTGGGATGGATGTCGCCGGCTTCCCCGATGTCTATGGTGACGGCCATGCCGGTCATGGGCAGGGACAGGGTCATGGTCTGGGCCTCCCGGAGCTCTGCCCAGGCACTTTCCGTGGGTTCGTCATGACGCTCCATGAAATTGGCCAGCTGGACCCAGAAAAAGGGCATGTCCTGCATGTTCCAATGGTTCCTCCAGTCTTTGATCATCCCCGGGAACAGGTACCGGTACTGATAGGCCCTTCCTGCATTGGACTCGCCCTGGTACCAGATGGCCCCGGAAACGGGAAAACCGATAAGCGGATGAACCATGGCATTATAAAGCAGGGCGGGATAGTCATTGGGGCCAATGCCCTGAACCCTGGGTACGTCCCCCTCCGCGGTAAAGGAAACGCCGGGTTTGTAATACCAGGTTCCGGCTAAAGATTCCACGCGGGAACGGTTCCCGACCGGGTGATAGTCAAAAAACTCTTCCGTGCCTCCTAAGCCGCCGGCTCCACCGGTGTCAAAAATCCGTACGACGATGACATTGTCTTTTTCCTTCAGCAGTTCCGGGGGTACTTCAAAATTGGTCCAGGTATTGTAACCGAATTGTTCGCCCAGTTTCTCGCCATTCAGCCAAACCATATCATGATCGTCGGTCTTGCTCAGGTAGAGTTTGATTGTCTTACCGGTAAAAGACTCAGGCAGGTCGAAAGATCTCCTGAACCATACCGAACCGTCGTAATGCTCCATTTCCGGATCTACCTCTTCCCAGAAGTTCGGTATCTCCATTTGTTTCCAACCCGAAATATCGGTAGCCGGATCGTACCATTCTTTTTCAAGGCCGGGACCTTTATAATAGAGTCCGTCTTTCCATTCCTTAAAAACTTCCGATCCCTTGGCTTCAAAATCCCGGACCATTTTGTCCGTTTCCTTCATGAACTGAATATCCTCCCGGAATTCTTCAACATCCTCCAAGCCTTCAAAGCTGGCCCATGCTTCCACTACCGTTCCTCCCCAATGGGTCCCGATCAGGCCGACGGGAACATCCATTCTTTCATGCAGGTTCTTTCCGAAGAAATAACCCACCGCAGAGAATTCTGCAATTTTTTCTTCATCACCCCGATACCAGGAAGTTTTAAATCTGAGGGAATCCAGGGGGAAGAATTCTATATCATGTTGTAACTCAAAAAAACGCATGTTGGGATAGGCAGCGGCTGCGATCTCCTCTTCCCCCGAATTGCTTCTTGACAGGGGCCATTCCATGTTGGATTGTCCGGAACAGATCCAGACATCGCCGATCAGCACATCTTTCAACAGGATGGTCGTGTCTTTATGGACTATATTTATCTCGTGGGGTCCGCCGGCATTCATTGCAGGCAAACCGGCCGTCCATTTATTGTCGTTGTTGATGGTGGTTTCCACCTTTTCTTCACCCAGTGTAACGGTTACTTTATCACCGGCCGTTCCGTATCCGTATATCTTTACAGGTACTTCCCTTTGCAAGACCATGTGATCGGTAAAAAGGTCGTGCAGGCGAAAGGGGACCCTTTCTTTCTTTCCGCAGGAAAACATCAGCAGCGGAAGCAGGGATAAGAGGAGGAGTTTTTTCATAGGGCTTAGTGTTTGGAGATTGAGTAGTTAAAGTTAATGCTAAACGGTATCTTATCAAAGGAGTTTAAGTTCCAGGTTCCTGGTTTCAGGTTCCTGGTTTCGAGTTTCTGGCAGAAATCGCTTATAAAAACAACTTGGAACCCGGAACTGGAATTTCATTCTAAACTTACGACTTTATCCGAACCGTACAATACTTTGATTTTTTCCTCCCCGTCGTACTTGATTGGCAGGTATCCCCAGGACATGAACCAGGTCCAACAGGGCTGGGCTTTCAGAATGGAGTCTGTAGGGATATTCCCCACCTCAGCCAGGGCGATGGGCTTGCCGCCGGCAAGCCCGAGCAGATCGTCGTGGTGGGATTGTTTATAATCGTTGTGATAAACATCTGCAGCAAGAACGTCCACGTATTCGAGCCCGGGGAAGAATAATTCGTAATCATAGGCCTCATCACCGGGAGTTTCCCGGGGAGCATTGGTGTTCCATACCCACAGCAGGTTATTCAGTTTGTGATGTTTGGTGAAATAGTCGTACATCATGATCCAAAGACGTTTGAATCCCTCCTCACCGGGGTGGTTGCACCACCAGAACCAGATCCCGTTCATCTCGTGGCAGGGACGCCAGAGGACCGGAACCCGGGCGTCCTGCAGTTGTTTTAAATATCCGGCAACGGGATCGGCCTGTTTTTTCCAGGCTTTATTCAGCTCTGTGCCTTCCGTGGTGAGCTCCATCCATTCTTCCTGGCCTGGGCGGTTATCATAGGCCCAGATGGAGGAACCTTTGCAGCAATCTCCTTCCGGGGGGGGGCATCCATGCCACATCAGGGTGATGATGTGACCCTTCTTATGCATTTGAATAACGGTGTTGATCATTTTCTGTCGCGTTTCCGCTACATCCGCTCCCGTAAAATACGCACGGTCCATGGGGTCGGACAGGTTCAGCGGACCACAATGCTGGAAGTCCGCGAAATCTTCTCCTTCAACACAAAAACTGAAATCCGAACCCCAGACCACCGGGGTTTTGCCCGTGATTTCACGGATCAGTTCCGTGTATTTGTTGCCGGTTGAAATGTAATTATGCTGTCCGGTCAAAGTCTTTTTACCTGCAATATCCTGGAGGTAATTGTATAGTTGAATAGCTTCCCGGCTTGCATCCGGGCTCACGGGTTTGAGGTATTCTTTGTCTGTGCAGGACATCGTGGTGAAGATTAGAAGGCTTAAAATTAAGGATTGATTTTTCATTTACAGGAATTGATTGATTTAAAATGTAAAATGTAAAATCGATGCGGGTTACAGGTTACGGGTATAGCAGATAATAATTTCGTTATCATATGAGTACTTCCTACTTCCTGCTTTCAAGATACATCAACCTTATCTCCTCACCCTCCAGCGGTCTCGAAAACAACATCAACTCATCCAGCCAGCCATGAAAATGGTCCCGGCAGGAGGGGGAGGCCCCGATGGCAAGGTCGGTGTCGGTATAGACCGGCATGGCGGTCTGGAGGTCATATCCTATCTTTTCCCCGTCCAGGAAAATTTCGGTGTTTTTTCTGTATAAGTTGCCGGCAAGATGGTGCCAGAGCGTGTCCACCGGAAATATGACCAAACCCTGGAATAATGGATTTGTTGCCGCTCCGCAGAAGTTGATTCGGCGCATGGACGGGTTAAGCTCCAGTTCATAGCCGAAGGGAATGTTCCATTCCAACCTTTTGCTGAAAACCCTCATGTATACATTGGTATTCACGTCGGCTAATTTATACCATAGAGAAAAAGCCAGGGTATCGCCGGGATTGAGGAGGAAATCATTGTTAATCCGGATATGACTTGTTTCCCCGTTGAAATAGGCTGCCGAACCCTGAACCCCACCGGTCAGGTTTACATCACCTGCTCTGCCATGATGACCACAACCGGAATGATCCCTGATCCAGTCTTCGTCCATGTAATCGAATTTCAAATACAGGATGGTATCCGGCTTTTTAACAATTTCTGTTTCAGCTTTGGTTTCCAAACTCTGTGACCACAGCAAACACGACGGGTGCAGCATTAAAAGCACCACGGAAAAGCAAAAAATTGCACAGCCTTTATTCTTTGAAAAGATCATTTATCCGTTGGTTCGGGGTTTGAATGTAAATTTAAAAATTATTTTCTGCATGAATAGAGGATACGGGGACCAGTATCTCCGCGAGATCGATCATGGCATTGAACAAAGAACATACCCTGTATTCTTTCAATTCCCGGGGATGGATATTCCTGGGCCTTATCATTCCAAGCTCCAGGAGGTGTTGCCTCCGGGTGCCTTCGAGCAGGGGATGCTCGGGGGTATACCATTCTTCGTCTTTCTTAAATGCCACGTTACAATAGGAACTGTCCGTGACAAGATTATTTTTAATGATCAGGATATCGTCGGCCGGCCCCTTTTTCGCGTATAAGCTATCCAGTGCAGAGCGATCGTAATATTTCAGGTGATAATCGATATGATCATCCCTGACCATCCGCAAAGATTTTATCTTTCTTACCCTGTATGGGGCATAACTGATTTCCCTGATTTCCCTGTCGTAAACGATACGGCATTTAAGCCTTTTGTCTTTTTGCAGGTGTTCAGGAACATCAATGAACCCGGATAAGTCAAGCGAGGGCAGCCCTTTGAAATATTCCCCGCGGGTGTTGTTGAACCTTGCATTGTGGAATTCAAGGTTCCTGGCTTGCCCGTCGAGGATCAATATGGTCTCAAGAAAGAGGGACATAGATCTTATTTATCATTTCCATGTATTCATCACGGACCTTGCTCTGAAAAGTGATGCCACCGCCGCTCTTGTAATAACATCGGTCCTCTCTGCATTCAATAAAGCGTATCATTACACCGGAATCCAGGCATCTTCCGTCAAAGTAACCAAAAATACCCGTGAAATAACCCCTTTCAAAATTTTCGACCTTTCTGATGATCTCCGTGGTTTTTTCCTTAGGTGCACCGGATACCGATCCCGCGGGAAGCATTCTGAACAGAATATTTCCTAATGTCTTTTTATAGTCATCGGGCAATCTGCCTTTTATGGACGAGCTTACCTGGTAGAGGTCCTTGCCAGAAGTGTGTATTTTATCAAGGTAACGGTAGCGTTCAACTTGCACTTTCGTAGCGATCATACTCAGGTCGTTACGCAACAGATCAACGATGGTCGCATGCTCGGCCCGTTCCTTCGGATCATT
Organism: uncultured Bacteroidaceae bacterium; assembly: GCA_964420035.1. Classification (GTDB taxonomy): domain Bacteria; phylum Bacteroidota; class Bacteroidia; order Bacteroidales; family SM23-62; genus CAYQQR01. Next base: position 16,128 of record CAYQQR010000003.1, read on the forward strand.
CAGGATTTTTTCTTTGGCATTGGGAACGCTTGCATCGATGGTTCCTTTCATCGGGTATGTTCTGATCCAGCCATCCTGTATCCTGCAGAAAATCTCGGGTGAAAACAGAACGAAATTGTTTTTGAAAAGCAGCTTGTACTTAGCCTTGCTGACTGAAAAAATATCATACAGGGAGAGTTTATTCTCCAGTTCGGTCTCAAAGCAAAGATTCAACAGGTAGGTATTGCCACGTTTAGTCTCTTCGATCACCCTGTCGAAGGCAGGTTTATAATACCTGAAATCAATTGCTTTCGGGATCAGTTCGACGGGAGCTGCCGGCTTGTGTTTGTTATAGTTGAAATTTCCTTTTCCGTTGATATCGTAGAAAATCTCATGCTCTTCCGCTTCTCCCAAAGGCAGTACGACGGGTAGCTTTGCTTCATAATCAATTATGAAGAGGAATGGGATACCGTTCTCCCCAAGCCGGTTCATTCGCTCTATCGCCTCCCTGTGATATACCAGATACTTCCTCATCGGATAACAACCAATTACAACAAATAACCATCAATAACCATCAATACCAACCAAAATAACCCTCATTCTTCAAACTCCCCATCCCAATCATAAGTATTTGAATCCTCGTACCACCTGGGCCAGTGTGCGATCCATTCCGGGGTTCTGTATTCCCTTACCCGGTCGCTGGAAGGATGGTAGGGCTTCAGGTCAAGCAAGGGAGAGCCATGCTCGGCTTCTATGTGGTCTACCTCGATGATCCCTTTTCTGGCGTCCATGGAAAGCACTTCAACAATGGTGAGCGCGATGGGATTGGGGCGGAAGGGGGAGCGGGTGGCAAAAACGCCCAGACTGTCCGGGATGGCTTTATACGGCGGGTGGGCGATGAGTTGCATCCGGTCCTTTTCATTATCGAAAAGATGAAACCACCAGAGCACATGGATGTGTTTAAAATCTTCCAGACCCATTAGTCCTTCGCGGTAGGATTCGTCGACATGGATCAGGAATTTATCGGAGGATTCTATAAAACCAATTGGATTCAGTTTATACATGATAGTTCCCGGTTCCCGGTTCTTTGTTTTCGGTTCTTTGTTAATCAATTGATCAATTACAAAAAACGGGCATTCCGTATCAGGAATACCCGTTATAAGTTCAATAAGACCGGTTCTAATTTTCCTCTTCTTCCATTTCTTCCGTAGCATCCCGGAAGCTTTTTGAGGACTCTTCCAGTTCCTCCTGAAGATTTTCCATTTGCTTTTCGTACTCTTTCAGGTACTTGCTTCCGCCGCGCATGAATTTATTTGCAGCACGCTTGGCTGTGATGGCGACAATAAACATGATTCCAACAAGCGCCGCGAGAACATAACCGACGATCTTTGCGCTTTCTTCCTTGCCTTTGAGAACACCTTTCAAAGCATGAAAAAGCATCCAGAGGCCATAGAGGCGAATGGCCAGGGTTATCAGGGCACCCAATATGAAACTGATACCGGTAAAGAAACCGAGGAAGGCACCGACGGGCATCAGGACCATCAGGGAAGCCGAAACGCGTGTATTGGCCTCGAAATCCTGTTCACCGCCGCAGATCATTGAGATCAGCAGGATAATCACAGCACCGATGAAAAGACCGATTATAGCACCTATTATGGAGCCTATAAAAGCCATGACCCCTATTGCACCGCCAAATAATCCGGCAGTGGCACCCAGACCGGCAACACTCCAGATGAGTGCAAATATTCCGGCGACCGCACCATAGATCAGTGCTTTGATAATGGGTTCACCAAAACCACCGGAAATCTTCATGGTGGAGAAATACTCTTTGGGTTTCAACAGTGCATCTTTTGACTCTTGAATGAATGTGGAAAAGTTAAATCCTTCGTTTGCCATAGTTTTTTGGGTTTAATGATATTAATTTCTAATTGACCACTAAAGTTAAAGTAATTGCGCGATATAATACAAGTTTGTTGATCAAATTAGATAGGCTTTTGATTAATGACATTTATCATTTATCAAGTTGCCGGTTCTTGTTGTTCACGATTGGTAATATGGCGAAGCCAATGGCACCGAAGATCAGGTACACCAGGTTGGTGAAGGTATGGGCGATCAGGGCAAGCATCATTCCTGTCTCTTTATCGATACCATACAATAAGAGACTTTGTATCACCAGGAAGTGCCAGGCACCTATACCAGCCTGTATGGGAAGAAGGAACGCAAAGGTCCCGACCGTGAATGATAAGATAGCTACCTCAAGGTTCAGATGCGCGGTGGGAGGGTAAGCAAAGAAAACCACATAAAACATCATAAGGTAGAGTACGAAAATGAAGTAAGTATAGAAAATATACCGGAAAGTGTGCCTGAGATGAAAGATGGTCTTCAGTCCGCTGATAAATTCCCTGATTAATTCCTTGATCTTGATTTTGAGCTTGAATAATAATTTACTGTTCCGGAACAGATAGAAAAGGATCAGTAAGACAAGCAAGACACCACCAAAAAATAAGGCTTTCAAGCTCATGGAAGCAAAGGTGCCGTTCCCCAGATCAAGGTTTGCATATAATTCTTTGATCACGGGCAACTGCCAAAGGAACACCACAACACAAATGGTCAGAAATCCCAGGAAATCAGAGAAACGTTCGACAAGAACCGTTGCAAGCAAGCTGGAGAATGGCACCTTTTCGTAGCGGTTGACCACTCCGCAACGGGCTACCTCACCTCCACGGGGGATGATGAGATTGGTGAAATAAAGGATCATTATTGAAAGAAAGAGATTGACCTCGCGGGGTTGATAATCCAGCGGGGTGATCAAAAGTCTCCAGCGAATGGCTCTTATCCAGTGAGCCCATAGTCCGAACAAAAACGACAGGCCAATCCAGCCATATTTAAGTTCGCTCAAAACCCCTTCCAGTTCACTGAGGTCGAGATCCTTGTATACATATAAAAAGAGGGCTATACCGACAATGAGAAATATGATGGACTGGATGATGCGGCGTCTGCTCATGAAATCAAATTGAGAATTCAGATGAATGGCAAAAATATAAAATATTATTGGGAGAATTTTTTATTCATGGCTTAAATGGATCAAGGGATCAAGGGATTAAGAGATTAAGAGCAAAAAAATGATTTCAGGGTACGATATTTTGGCCCTAAAAGTATTAAGAGATGTAATAAATCCTTTTAACAGATGCCTAATAAACGTTTTGAAGAATTAAGGGTATGGAGATTATCTTCAACTCTTGCTGTAGATCTGATTAATTTAACCAGATGTAATCCGTTGAGAAAAGAATGGGAGCTGAATCAACAGCTTCGCCGGGCTGTTGTATCCATTTCAACAAATATAGCTGAAGGTTATGAAAGGAATTCACAAAAAGAGTTAATGCGCTTTTTGTATATTTCAAGGGGATCTTGTGGTGAAGTAAGGAGTTTGCTTTATCTATATAAGGAATTGCAGCTAATTGAATTTCAAGAATACGAAAAATTAAGAATTAGACTTCTGAATCTATCATGTGCAATATTCCGCTTTATTGATCGGATCGAAAAAAATTTGTCTAAACAAAAATAAATCCGGCATCCCTTAATCCCTTAATCCTTAGGATTTTAGTCTACGATAGATGCAGTTATCCATATCACACGTCTCACACTGGTAGGCAAGCTTCCTTACTTCGGGTCCGATACCAATGATCCCGCTGATCGATTTAACGGGTTTCATCAGGCAACTTTCTGTCAATTCTATACCGCAGGGTTTCCGGGGAAAGAAGGAAAACAAAGCGGGTTGGTCGCTGACCGGCCAGTTGCAGTAGCCCGGACTGTACCGGTGGGTAGTTTTCAAAGCCTGCAGTTCAGCTTGCTGCTCAATTTTTTCCTGTACCTTTTCCGCTACCCGGTCCGCCACATTGGAACCCGCTATATCCACCAGGTATGATTTGATACTGTCGCCTTGCAGGGTGAGTTCCCTGAACCATAATTCAATACCTGCTCCTGCAGTGGTAACAAACAAGGCTGCTTGTTCCGCCTTCCGCAACATTCTGCTTACCACCTTATCGGTGTGGAATATTCTTTCTCCTGAACGGATCAGTCCTTTTTTCTGATCGACACGGATTTCAGGTAATATCACAAATGCACCTGCAGGCTTACTATGTTGGGGCAGTTCTTCAAGTACATCATCGATCAGGTTGTCCAGCGGTTCGGGAGTACTTCCAGCCTCATATCCCATCAGTTTTTCGAGATGGGATTTTTGTATATCTAATGCTTCAATTTTATAGTCAATTCTTTCCATTCTACAACCCGCGATCCGTAATGTTATTTATTATCAACTAATTTGCGTATGAGGCGGATGAATGAGGGATCCGTGCCGCAACATCCCCCGATAATATTGATCCTCAGTGTTATCAATTGTTCAATATAGGGTTTCCAGTCTTTGGGTTTATCGGGATATTTCAACTGATCTTCTTTATATTCGGGTATTCCTGCATTGGCCTGAATAAGCAGGGGCAGGTCTGGGGCCAGGGAGCGAAGTTTCCTGGCGATCTCAAGCAGTTCATCGGTACCTTTACCGCAATTCGATCCCAGGGCAGAGATACCGGTATCCCTGAATCTGTCCACCATATCCCCGGGAGAAATACCCATCATGGTTTTATAGCTTCCGTCCTGCATTTTTTCAAAAGACATAGTGCAGATTACGGGAAGGGCCCCGGATTCCAGGCAGGCTTGTACCGCGATTGAAGCCTCGTCCAGGTCGGTCATGGTTTCCACCAGCAGTATATCGGCTCCGCCTGCCGCAAGGGCCGTGGCTTGTTCCAAAAAAGACTGGTACATGACCTCCTGTTCTATTTCTCCTGTAACCAACATTTTGCCGGTCGGACCGATAGAGCCCATTACCCAGACTGTGTTACCGGCAGCTTCGCGTGAGATTTCTGCAGCCCGTGCATTGATATCATAGCTTTCCTTTGCCAGGTCATAATGGGCCAGCTTCAGGCTGGAACCGCCAAATGAATTGGTTTCTATGAGATCTGCACCGGCATCAACGTAGTCCTTGGCCACCTGTGATATACGTCCGGGGTATTCCAGGTTCCATTTTTCAGGACATTCCCCGGCTCTCAATCCGGCACTGATAAGTTGCGTTCCCCAGGCACCGTCGGAAACCAGCGGTTTGCCCGAATGAAGCTTCTTAAGGAAGATTTTTTTACTGGTCATGTTTCTTTGTATTGTTCAAAATGTTTCTCGCTTCGCTGCTTCTCTCCTTCGGCTGTTTCTCATTCGTCCAATTATCACACCCATGCCCTGTACCCGTGCTCAATCAGCAATCTGTAATCAGCAATCCGTAATTATCATTCAGAATTCAATTTTTCCCATCACTTTCAAATTCTGAAAGGGGGTCATGGAGGTAATCTCGCAGCCCCCGGAGAGAATGAATCTTTCATTCTCACGACCCGATATAAATTCCAGGGTCACTTTTTCAAGCTCGTCAACCGGCAGCTCCTGTACGACCCTCACCGGGTCAAGATTTCCGCACAGGATAACATCCGGCCCCAGCGTTTCCCGGGCCTGGTCCATATCCACCATCCAATCCAGGTCGAGTATATCCATATCGACCTGTTTGAGGTGGGGCAACAAGTGGATAATGTTACCGCAAATATGCAGCTTTGCACAGGCGCCCTGCCGGTGAATACATCCAACCAGTTCCTGGTGAAGGGGAAGTACATATCGCCCGTAGGTATCCGGATCGATCTGGGAACATATGGCGTCCCCGATGCCCATGATCAGGACCCCTTCGTCAATTTGTGCACGGGCAAAGTCCTTTAATGTCTGAAGACATCTTTTCATGAGTTTTTCAACCTTTTGGGGCTCCATCATCAGGTAGGTCATTAGGGAATCTATTCCTGCCAGGTCGGCTGCTTCGGCCAGGGGACCTTCAACCCATCCGACTACCGGCAGTTCATCGCCGATCTTTTGTTTATACAGTCTGGCTCCGAGGATCCGGTCCCGGGTCCTCTCTTTTTCATAAACATTGGGCAGGGGCAGTTTATCCAAGTCTTCATCCAGTTTAAGAATGGGTTGGCAGCGGGGCGAGTCATTTCCGTTATAAAAGACCTGTCCCCCAAATGCCGCAGTTTCCCGGTATGGATCGGAAATCAGCCATACCAGGTCCAGGTCGAAGAATCTTTGGCATTCCAGGTTGGACTGAACCAGCACTTCGTGATCCCGCATGAACTCCTCGTAAGTCTTCCCGATGAAATTAGCTGCAAATTGCATTAAAACAGGGTGGAAGACGGGTTTGTCACGTGGGATTTTATTCTCTTTCCAGAAATCAATAAAGGTTTCTTTTTTAGTCATGTAAACGAAGTGCTGATATATTACATGTAATAAATAAACTACCTCGCGGCAGAGCCACGAGGTATTAACAAAATTAATACTTCTTCTCGAAGCAGAGCTTCGGGGAACTAACCCCATAGAGATTAGAGTCAACTAAGATAGATTGGTTCTTTCAGGATGTTACGGGTTAGGGGTATTTTTTCGTAACTCGTAACCCGAAACCCGTAACAATTTTTTGAATTTAAAAATAATTCAAATATGAAACCAGTAATCTGTGATCCACAATTTGACTTCATCCCAGGGTTAAAGTTACGATATTCTTAAAATTCAGTTTAGCTTTCAAATTCAAACTATTATATTTATTGCTCCAATACTAAACCTGAACCGACATGGATACAAGTTTTAATCCCCAATGGATCGATTATGCTATCATGATAGTGTACTTCGCATTTGTCCTTGGAATTGGCTGGGCACTAAAGAAATACATGAAAAGTGCCACCGATTTCCTGGAGGCGGGGCGTTCACTTCCGGCCTGGGTAACCGGACTGGCCTTTATTTCGGCGAACCTGGGTGCACTGGAGGTGATCGGTATGGCTGCATCGGGAGCCAAGTATGGTATGGCTACGGTTCATTTTTACTGGGTAGGAGCCATACCGGCCATGATCTTTCTGGCCCTTTTTATGATGCCCTTCTACTACGGGTCAAAAGCCCGATCGGTCCCGGAATATTTAAAACTCAGATTTGACGAAAAGACCAGGGGCTTCAATGCTTTTTCATTTGCCGTTATGACAATTTTTGCCTCGGGAATTTCAATGTATGCACTGGCATTGCTGGCCCGGGTCCTGCTGCCCTTTGATTTCGAGATCGGCCCGTTTACGGAATTTGATTTTTACTTGCTTTTTGCAGCATTCATTGTGTTGGTATACACTTATCTGGGTGGCCTGAGTTCGGCTATCTATAATGAAGTACTGCAATTTTTTCTCATCGTTGTCGGATTCACCCCTTTGGTTGTTTTGGGTTTGATAAAGATTGGCGGATGGGAAGGCCTGAGGGAGCAATTGGCTATTGTTTCCAATGAAGCAGGCTTCGATAAAGATGCTTTTATCTCTTCATGGAAATACGCCGGAAGTGCTGATGCCAACCCGCTGGGTGTAGAATGGTTCGGCATTATCATGGGACTGGGGTTTGTCCTTTCCTTTGGATACTGGTGCACCAACTTCCTTGTGGTCCAGCGTGCCATGGCCGCGGGTTCCATGGCTGCCGCCAGAAAAACCCCGCTTATCGGTGCTATTCCCAAAATGCTGATCCCTGCTCTGGTTATCCTTCCGGGTATGATCGCCATTGGCTTGACGGTGATGCCCGAGGCAAGTTTCGAGCTTCCTCCCAAGGGAACCGGATACGATTATGATATGGTCATACCCATGATGCTGCGACAATACTTCCCGACCGGCGTGCTCGGTCTGGGGGTTACAGCCCTGCTGGCTTCCTTTATGTCGGGCATGGCAGGGAACGTTTCAGCCTTCAACACCGTGTTTACCTATGATATTTATCAAAGCTATATCCGCCCCGGGCGATCGGATAAACACTATTTCACTGTCGGAAGATTCACGACCATATTTGGTGTACTGGTGAGCATACTGGCAGCCTATGTAGCCAAGCTGTTCAACAACGTCATGGACTTCCTGCAGCTGATCTTTGCTTTCATCAACGCTCCCTTGTTTGCAACTTTCCTGGCCGGCATGTTCTGGAAAAGGGCCACGGGTCACGGAGCGTTTTTCGGATTGATAACCGGGACCGCTGCCGCGGCCATTCACCATGGATTAACGGCCCCGGTAGGCGCTGCGACCCTGTTCAAGGGTGCATGGCTTGTCGGTGGCATTGAAAATGCCTTACACGTGTATCCCAGTGAAATGGCACAGAATTTCTGGACTGCCATCTATGCCTTTACGACCTGTTTTGTTCTCACCATTGTGATTTCTTTGTCAACGAAACAGCTGAAGACGAACGAACAGTTGAAAGGCCTGGTTTATGCCCTGACGCCCAAATACCGGGAGGAAGGACTGGCCTGGTACAGGAAGCCGGAATTTCTTGCCATTATCGTCATGGCCATCGCCATTGTATTAAGCATAATTTTCTGGTAAGCTTGTTGCTGGCCTCTGGCCACTGGTTACTGGTAAAGCTGCCAACGACCAGTTAACAGCAGCCAGAAACCAGAAACGGTTTGATCAAAATAAGAATGTTGAATTTACCAAGAATCTAAATAAAAACTACCACTATGGGTTTAGATATTAAAATACCGATCGGATTGATGTTCTCCATCCTGGGACTGTTGCTGACTATATATGGTATATCAACCAGCGGATCGGTGATCTATGAACAGTCCCTGAACATCAACATCAACCTTTGGACCGGTGGCGGGATGCTCATCATCGGGATCATCCTGCTTATTTCTTCCAGGCTAAAGCTTTTTGCCAAAAAGCTGGAAGAAAGCATTGAAGAAGCCCAAAAGGAGAACCAATAGCCTACCGGACCGAGAACCTGTAAATGGTGGTTTGCCTGTAGGTTTCGCTGGGTTCCAGCACTACAGACGGGAAATCGGGTTTATTGGGCGAATCAGGGAAGTGCTGGGTTTCCAGGGCGATCCCGTGGCGGAATTCATAAATCTTGCCGCCATGACCGATCTCGGTGCCGTCGAGAAAGTTACCGGTATAGATCTGCACGCCCGGTTCATCGGTCAACACTTCCATGTAACGGCCTGAATTCGGTGAATAAAGAGTGGCCACCACTTCCAGCTTTCCCTCGTTATTCAGAACAAAGCAATGATCGTAGCCATTCCCGGCCAACAGCTGGGGGTGATCTTCATTGATCCTTGCCCCGATCCTGCGCGCTTCCCTGAAGTCGAAAGGTGTACCTTTCACGGCCATTAATTCTCCTTTTGGGATCAAAGTGCTGTCAACCGGAACAATAGAATCAGCATCCACCACCAGTTCATGCCCCAGGATATCCCCGTTGCCAGCTCCATCAAGGTTGAACATGGAGTGGTTCGTTAAATTGACAATGGTCTTTCTATCCGTAGTGGCTGTATAGTTAATGATCAGTTTATTTTCATCGGTCCAGGTATAAATGACGTTTACCTCCAGTTCCCCTGGAAATCCCTCTTCCATATGCTCCGATACCAGGTGGAAGGTAACCTGATGTCCGTTTGCTATGGTTTCAGCGGTTCCTTTCCATACCTGGTTATGAAAACCGCCGGGACCTCCGTGCAAACTGTTCGGTCCGTTGTTTTTTGTTAATGTGTATTCTTCACCGTCCAGGATGAATTTTCCGCCGGCGATCCGGTTGGCATAACGGCCCACTGTTGCACCGTGATAAGGATTCCCGTTTACATAGCCACTCAGGCTGTCGTAGCCGAGGATCACATTTTCCATTTCTCCGTCCTTTCCCGGGACCGTGAGGGAAACCAGTGATGCACCGAAATTGGTTAGTTCAACCACGTTTCCCTTTGCATTTACCAGGGTATAGAGTTTAACCCCTTCCGGTTCCTGTCCCCAGGGTTCAACTTTGAGTTTCTGATCCCCCTGACAGGCAACCAGGCCCATTAAGAACACTCCGATAATAAGTAGTCTTTTCATAATAATTATCTTTTACAAATTAAAATTCTTAACCTTAGAACCTTAGAACCTTAGAACCTTAGAACCCTAATCCTCTTTCCAGGGTATCCAGACGGTCATTTCTCCCGGTCCCCGGTTGGCCCAAAGATGATAAGGGATCAGGGTTATTCCATTGGCTTTTATAAGCGATGTACCATCCAATAACGAAGCTTCATAATACTTCTGAAATTCCATACCCGGCGTAAGGGTTTTGTTCAAAGCTTTTTGATCCTCCTGATCCACCCATTCAATGGCAAAGACGAGCGGACCGGACTGAATGGCTATTTTTCCCCGGTCTGCCTCAACTTCCGGATGGGCCAGAATCTTTTGCAACGGCATTTTCAGATCCAGCCGGATCCGATCTCCCGGGTGCCACTTCCTGTCAAGGACCAGATATCCATCCTCGAGGGGAGCATCTGCTTCCTCATCATTTACCACAAGTTTATATTTTTTTTCAATGCTGTCAGAAAAATAATAAAGATCTCCGGGTACTGCATCGTTCCGGCTCCAGCCGGGCAATCTCAATTTGACTCCGAACCTGGCCTCTTCCTCAGGGTTGATTTCCAATCCGATCGTACCATCCCAGGGATAACGGGCTTCCTGTATGACCTCCACATCCTTTCCTGCCAAATTGATTTTTGCCTTGTTCGATGCATAGAGGTTTACATATATCTGATCATCTGTATGGGCGTAAAAGTAACCCGGCAGGGAAGGAATGAAACGGGTCAGGTTACTCGGGCAGCAGGCACAGTCGAACCATTCGCTTCTTTCATATCTGCCCTCACTGGTCAGGGGATTGGGGTAAAAGAAACGGTTGCCCGAGAGCGAAATGCCTGACAGGAGACTGTTGTACAAACTGCGTTCCAGGATGTCATAATACTTGGCCTTACCATGATGCAGGAACATCCTGTGGTTCCAGAATATATTGGCAATGGAGGCACAGGTTTCACAATAGGCAGTCTTGTTGGGTAAGTGGTAGGCTTCACCGAAACCCTCGTTCCCCCCGGAAGACCCTATACCGCCCGTCACATACATCTTGTGATGTACAATATCTTTCCATATCTTCTGAATGGCTCGTGTGTAGGAGATATCCCCGGTCAGGGCGGCTACATCCGCCATGGCCGAATACATATACATGGCCCGCACGGCATGACCCACCGCTTCACTTTGTTCGGTAACTTTTTTACGCGCCTGATTGTATTCTTCCCCGTCCGGACCGCGAACATCCAGGAAGAATTTCGCCAGGTCCAGGTATTTCTTTTTACCGGTCAGACGATAGAGCTTTACCAATCCGATCTCAATTTCCTGGTGCCCGGGATATTTTTCGATCTTGTCCCAGCCAAAGTCCTGATCAACCAGGCCGGCTGCCTTCAGGGCTACATTTAGAAGACTTTCTTTACCGGTGGCTTGATGATGGGCCACCGCAGCTTCAAATAAATGTCCCAGGTTATACAACTCATGACTGTGTTTATGGACCCAGATCCATCGTTCCGGTCCGACCAGCGGAAAAACACTGTCGCCCAATATGGTGCGATTCGTGAATAAGTACCCGTCATCCTCCTGTGCTGCTGCAATGTAGCTGATTATGGTGTCAATCCGTGCCTCCAGTTCCGGATCGGGGAAAGTCTGCAGGGAATAGGAAGCCCCTTCGATGATCTTGTACACATCAGAATCATCATATCTTTTTTCTGAAGAGAAAGTCCCGGGTACCAAACCGCCGGCAACCTGAAAATTCTTGATCCGTCCCGTGATCTCAGATTGGTACAAGGCGATGGGGATGGTTACTTCATGGTTTTTCCTGATCCTGGGTTGCCAGAAATCATCGGTCATTTGCACAGCAGTATAAGGAACAGGCTTAATAGGGTAATCCTTTGCTGTTTCAGGTTCACTGCAACGGGTGAGCCAGGTAGTAACTATGAGCAGGAATAAGAATCTAATGCTGGTCTTCATCATTATATGGCTTTATGTTCTGTTCGCTGAATGATCTCGTCCTGCAGATCTTCGCTCAGATCTTTGAAATAATCACTGTAACCGGCTACCCTGACGATCAGGTCGGCATACTTCTCCGGGTCCTTTTTGGCCTTTCTTAACAGGTCCGCGGTTACCACATTGAACTGTATGTGATGCCCGTTCAATTTGAAATAGGTCCGGATCAGTTGAACGACCTTAAGGATGCCTTCCTCATCCTCGAAAAATTCCGGATTGAATTTCTGATTCAGCAAAGTCCCGCCGGTCCTGATATGGTCAATCCTGGCAGCGGAGAGAATCACGGCGGTGGGACCCTTTCTGTCGGTTCCCTGGACCGGCGAAATGCCTTCTGATAGAGGAAGGAAGGCTTTTCTTCCATCGGGAAGTGCCCCGGTTTTTTTACCAAAATATATATGACTGGTCGTGGGTAACAAGTTGATCCTGAATTTGCCCCCTCTTGCCGTGGGGCGGTTGTCTACCGCTTCGAAGAAATAATTGAATACTTTTTTCAGAATATTATCGGCATAATCATTGTCATTTCCGTATTTGGGAGTTTTTGATACCAGTTCCCCGCGTAAGTCTTCAAGCCCCTCGTAATTTTCCGACAAGACTTTTTGAAAGCGTTCCAGGCTGATCTGCTTTCTATCGAATACCCGGTATTTGATGGCAGCCAGGCTATCGGTCAGGCTCCCGGCACCCACACCCTGTATATAGGAAGTATTGTATTTGGCTCCTCCTGCATTATAGTCCCTTGCGTTTTGGATACAATCGTCGATAAGGAGGGAAAGGAAAGGAGCCGGCATTTCCCTGGCAAAAATAGATTCAATGATGTTGTTCCCTTTGATCTTAATGTCTATAAAATGTTGGAGTTGCTTTTGATATGCTGAAAGCAGGCCGTCAAATCTTTTAAAAGTACCCGGCTTACCGGTCCGGATGCCTATTTCCTTTCCGCTTAGGGGGTCTGTGCCGTTGTTCAGGGTGATTTCCAGAACCTTGGGCAGGTTAAAATATCCGGTCAGGATATAGCATTCTTTTCCGAAAGCCCCGGTTTCCACACAACCGCTGGCACCTCCGTTCCTTGCATCTGCCAGTTCCTTTCCCTGCCGAAGCAATTCCTGGATAATGGCATCGGTATTGAAAACCGAGGGTTGTCCAAAGCCTGTACTGATGATCTTCAACGCCCTGGCAAGAAAAGCATCCGGGGTTTTGTTCGAGACCTGGACCATGGAACCGGGTTGCAGTAATCGCATTTCTTCAACTACATCAAGCATGAGGTAGGACAGTTCGCTAACCCCATCCGCACCATCTGGCTTAAGTCCGCCCAGGTTGATCAATGCAAAATCGGTATAGGTACCGGATTCCTCCGCCGTGACACCCACCTTGGGCGGGGCCGGATGGTTGTTGAATTTTAACCAAAAGGCCTGAAGAAGCTCACGTGCATGATCCCTGGTGAGCGATCCTTCCTCGATACCGGATTTATAGAAAGGCCATAAATGCTGGTCCAGACGGCCGGGATTAAATGAATCCCAGGGATTCAATTCTGTAATAACCCCAAGGTGAATGAACCAGTATGCCTGAAGCGCTTCATGAAAACTCCGGGGCGGATAGGCCGGCACATGATTGCAGATACCTGCTTTGTAATGAAGTTCGTCTTTCTTTTCCGGATCATTGGTTTTCGCGGCAAGATCATTCAAAGCAGCGGCATGCCTTCGGGCAAAGCTGATGATCGCTCCCGCGGCAATGTGCATGGCCTCCAGCTGGTGTCGCTTATCCATCACACGGGGATCGTTGTAGTAATCAAGATTTTCCAGGCGCGCTTCAATCTCGTGCCGAAGATCCAGCATTCCTTTCTTGTATATCTTGTCCCCGCTGACGGTATGACCGGGCGCCCTTTGCTCCTGGAATTCAGTGAATATCCCGGCTTCATAGGCCATGTGCCATTCTTCCGGAAGTGCGTTCATGATTTTTTCGCGGGTATTCCTTCCTTTCCAATAGGGTATGACCTCCCTTTTATAATATGCTTTGGTTTCCGGATCCACTTTATAGGAGACTTTCTCCCTTGAATCCAGCATGTCCAGGTCTTCAAGGCTGTGCAGGCAAATTTCCGGATAGGTGGGTGTTTCCCTGGGGGCCGGTCCGCGTTCCCCGACGATCCATTCCCCGGGGCCGACATAAATGCTTGTATTTTCCAGAATGTAACGGAGTGCCATGGCTCTTTGTATAGGTACGGGTTTTCCGTCGGCCAGACCGGATTTCATGAATTCAGTCAGTAACATAGCCCTTTCATGCGATAGCTTCGGGATTGCTCCCAAACTTTTTTTTCTGAGTGACTTGATGCGGCTGTTCATTTTTTATCCTCCAATCCGGCTGGCAAATCCTATTCCTTCCAGGCTATTTTTGATATTGTTTAGATGATCCTTACCGGGTTCCTTGATATGGTTCAGCTTGTACTTCATACCGTGTTTCTCGTATTTACTTCTTCCAATTCCGTGGTAGGGCAGGAGATCCACTTGATGAAACCTTCCTTTAAATTGTGAAAGGTAGTTTCTCATTTCCTCCAGGTCCTTTTCTGTATCATTAATTCCCGGGATGACCGGCCAGCGTATATGCACTTCCTTTTCGGTTCCGGCAAGGTATTCCAGGTTCTCAAGGATTAATTCCGTGGTTACACCGGTATATTTCAAATGTTTTTTATCATCGATCATTTTCAGATCATAAAGATACAAGTCAGTGTAAGGATTGATGTTTCTAAAATCTTTCCCTTCAGCATGACCTGAAGTATCAATACAGGTGTGAATACCTGATTTGTTAAAAAGCTTGAGTAAGGCTGAAAGAGCTCCGGGTTGCATCAGGGGTTCCCCGCCCGAAATGGTGATCCCGCCCCCGGATTCTTCAAAGAACACCCGGTCCCTCATCATCTCATTATAAAGTTCTTTTACATCCACCAACCGTCCCTTATCCGAACGGTCACTCAGGCACATACCGGCAACAGGGCCATCCGATTCCACCACGGGCAAGATCCCTTCGGGATTATGGCACCACCAGCAATTCATGGGACAACCCTTGAAAAAAGCCGTCACCCGGATACCGGGGCCATCGTGAATGGCGAATCGCTTAATATCGAAAATCCTTGCTTTCACAAAAACTATAAATTGGGTTGCATAATTCGAGTATGCGGTCGCTGGCTCCTTGTTATTGGTTACTGGCCGTTTGTTGATTTTACCTGCCATCGACCAGCCACCAGAGACCAGCAGCAATAAACCATTAGCAAATCTAATAAGAAATCCCATCAGGTACCATGACGAATGATCTGAATATATATTTACATGCATTATAAATAGATATAAATCTTTGATAATTCCATTTTTAAGTGTACTTTTAACACTAATTCTGCATATGCATGGTATTTTTGTATTATTGTAACGATCAATAATTTTTATTTAATGAATCTTCAGCAATACACAATTTGGTTCTGCACGGGCAGTCAGTCTTTGTATGGTCCCGATCCCCTGAAACAGGTGGCGAATGATGCCCTTGAAATTGTCAAATTCCTGGATGAGTCCATGCTTCCCTTTATAAAAATAGAATACAAGGATGTGCTGACTTCTCCGGATTCGATTCTTAACATTTGTAAAGAAGCCAACAACGATCCGGAATGCATTGGTTTGATCACCTGGATGCACACTTTTTCCCCGGCAAAAATGTGGATTGCCGGTTTAAAGGCTCTGGACAAGCCCTTTTTGCACCTGCATACCCAATTCAACAGGGATATTCCGTGGGATTCCATAGATATGGATTTCATGAACCTGAACCAATCGGCGCACGGGGGCCGGGAATTCGGGTTCATGGCAACCCGTCTCGGGATCGACAGAAAGATCATCGTGGGTCATTGGAAAGACCTCAAGGTGGTTGAATCGATTGAAAACTGGTCCAGGGTGGCCATGACCTGGTACGAGACCCGGAAAATGAAAATTGTACGATTCGGAGACAACATGCGTGAGGTAGCGGTAACCGAAGGGGACAAAGTGGAAGCCCAGATGCAGTTCGGATATTCCGTTTACGGATACGGGGTAGGGGACCTGGTTACTTACATTCAGGACGTTAATGAACAGGAAATTAAAGAACTCAAGGAGTTATATGAAGCGATCTATAGAATTAAAAACAAGCCCTCACAGGCTGAAGAAGAAGCCATTCAAACCGCTGCCAGGATTGAACTGGGGATAAAAAAATTCCTCAAAGACGGCGGTTTTAATGCTTTTACAACCAATTTCGAGGATTTGAACGGAATGAGCCAGATTCCCGGCATAGCGGTTCAACGCCTGATGGAGCAGGGATATGGGTTCGGAGCGGAAGGGGATTGGAAAACCGCTGCACTGGTGAGGAGCCTCAAGGTCATGAGTCACGGCCTGCCCGGGGGAACATCTTTTATGGAAGATTACACCTATCATCTGGATCCTGCCCATCAGCTGGTGATGGGGGCCCATATGCTCGAGGTTTGTCTGAGTCTTGCCCCCGGTACCCCCTCACTGGAAGTACATCCCCTTTCCATTGGCGGTAAGGACGCCCCCCCCAGGTTGGTATTTGATGTGCCGGAGGGCCATGCCGTGAATGTATCGGTAATAGATATGGGTAACCGGTTCAGAATGTTGGTCAATACCGTGAAAGTCGTTAAAGCACCCCCTACACCCAAATTACCCGTAGCCCGGGCCTTATGGAAACCGGAACCGGACCTGCCCACCGCTGCTGCTGCCTGGATACTGGCAGGAGGAGCCCACCATACGGCATTTTCCCAGGCCCTGAGTGCTCAGCATATGATTGACTTTGCCGAGATGATGGGGATTGAGTGTGTGCTTATCGACAGGGATACAACGATCAGGGAATTGAAGAAGGAGCTTAGGGGGAATGAAGTTTATTATAGAAATTCTAAATTCTAAATTCGGAATACTAAACCTTACGCGTTACGGGTTACGCTTTATAATTACCAAATATTTATTTAATAATCCGCAATCAGCAATTCGTAATCTGCAATTATTTAACGACTTTTATTGCAATAAGGAAGTAATATGTTAAAGCAATTAAGGCAAGCAGTTTATAATTCCAATAGGGCCATAAAGGAGCATGGATTGGCGATATTTACCTGGGGGAATGTTTCGGGGATTGAGAGGGAGGAGTGCAGGATAGTCATCAAGCCCAGCGGGGTGGAATATGAGGAACTGTCTCCTGATAATATGGTGGTCCTGGATCTTGACGGGAAAGTCGTTGAAGGGGCTTGGAAACCTTCCTCAGATACCCCGACACACCTGGAGCTTTACCGGGCCTTCCCGCAAATCGGTGGTATCGTACACACCCATTCCAAATGGGCCACTGTATGGGCACAGGCCGGTGTTGGCATTCCTGGTCTGGGCACGACCCACGCCGACTATTTCTACGGGGAAATTCCTTGCACGAGAATGCTGACCGAAGCCGAAGTAAAGGATAATTACGAACTGAATACAGCCAAGGTTATTATTGAAACCATTGGGGACAATGATCCGCTGGAGGAGGTCCCCGCTGTTCTGGTCCGTAACCACGGACCTTTTGTCTTTGGCAAGGACACGGAAGAAGCGGTTTATCATGCCGTGGTACTGGAATATGTCGCTGAAATGGCCTATCATACCCTGGCCCTGAACAAGGTGCCCGCCATAGAACAGCATTTACTCGATAAACATTTTAAGCGGAAGCACGGGCCGGGGGCCTATTATGGGCAGTGATTGCGGATTGCGGATTTGATCATGGAATAATCTCGTGAAATGTTTAAATTTCGAACTTTAATAATGTATACGTAATCCGTAATCCGTAATCTTTCATATGCGCAGAGTAAAACTGATCCCCGAAGGCAACCTCCTGCCTTTCATCCTGATCACCTCGCTGTTTTTCATGTGGGGATTGGCCAACAACATGACCGACACCCTCCTGGCGGCCTTTAAAAAGATCCTGAGTCTTTCGGATTTCCAGACTTCCTTTGTGCAGATGTCTTTTTACGGGGCTTATTTCTGCCTGGCCCTGCCGGCTGCTATATTTATACAGAAATTTACCTATAAGGCCGGTGTATTGGTGGGACTGGGACTCTTTGTTTCCGGGGCCATGTTGTTTTACCCGGCGAGTATCACCATGACCTACGGGCATTTCCTGGCGGCCCTGTTTATACTGGCCGGGGGATTGTCTATCCTGGAAACATCCGCCAATCCCTACATTATTGCCATGGGGCCGGAAGAAACCGGTACGGAAAGATTGAACCTGGCGCAATCCTTTAATCCCATTGGTTCAATTTCCGGTGTAATACTAAGTAAGCTCTTCATCCTGTCCCATCTCAACCAGGCCGGCGCCGAAGAACGGGCTGTTATGGATTCTGCACAGCTCAAAGAAGTGCAATCGGCGGAACTGAGTGCTGTAATGGGACCTTATGTCGGGGTGGCCGTTTTCCTGGTATTGCTCTGGATCGCCATTGCCGCCACGCGAATGCCCCGGGCTTCGGATTCAGGTATTGGTTTTAAACTGGGCGCCAGTCTTAAAAGGCTCGTTAAAAACTCAAATTACATGTGGGGGGTTGTGGCCCAGTTCTTTTACGTGGGAGCCCAATTAGGGGTCTGGTCCTTCACCATAAGGTACATCATGAAGGAATTGAACTTGAATGAGGACCAGTCCGCGACCTATTACCTGGTGGCCCTGATATTGTTTACCGGGTCACGTTTCATTTTTACCTTTTTGATGAATTTTTTCAGGCCCAAGCATTTATTAACAACAGCAGCAATCATCGCGGGAGTCTGTACCACCATCGTAATTTTCGGTCACGGAAAACCTGCAGTCTATGCCCTGGTCTTTATTTCAGCCAACATGTCACTGATGTTCCCCACCATATTCGGTCTGGCATCACGCGGATTGGGCCAGGATACCAAGATCGGGGGCTCAGGGCTGATTATGGCAATTTTAGGTGGTGCAGTCATGCCGGTATTCATGGGGTTGATTTCAGATAATACAGGCTCCATTAATATTGCTTATTCAGTGCCGCTCGTTTGTTTTGTCGTGATCATTATATACAGTATATACGGCGGACGGAAAAAATCAGTAGTTTTTCCTGAAGCCCATTAAATATTGGATTTCAATTTCATATCATTCTCCACACCTCCACATATTAAAAATTGAATTAATGAACGACTTAGTTATTGGATTGGATTACGGCACCGACTCGGTACGGGCCGTTTTAACAAATGCTTCGAATGGCGAAGAGCTGGCTTCTTCTGTATTTGAATATCCCCGCTGGAAGGAAGGAAAGTATTGCCATCCCGCAGACAATCAATTCAGGCAGCACCCAAAAGATTACCTGGAAGGATTGGTTCATACCGTGCAGGAATGCCTTTCCAGGTTATCAGAACAAGAGCGGGAACAAATCAAAGGAATTGCAGTAGATACCACCGGATCTACCCCGGTGGCTGTCAACAAAGAGGGTTTACCGCTGCCCCTGACCGAAGCTTTCGCCGACAATCCCAACGCCATGTTCGTGCTCTGGAAAGATCACACGGCTATAAAGGAAGCAGGAGAGATCAACGCACTGGCCCGTTCCTGGGGGGGCGAGGATTATACCAAATATGAAGGCGGGGTGTATTCCTCGGAATGGTTCTGGGCCAAAATACTGCACGTGCTCAGGGAGGATAATGCTGTCAGGGAACAGGCATTTTCCTGGGTGGAGCATTGCGACTGGATCCCCGCCTTGCTTACCGGGAATACCGATCCACTGGAACTGAAAAGGAGCCGGTGTGCTGCCGGGCACAAAGCCATGTGGCACGAATCCTGGGGCGGGTTGCCCTCCAACGATTTCCTGAAGAAACTTGACCTTTTGCTGGACGGTCTCAGGGACAGGTTGTACAAGGATACCTATACCTCGGATGTTCCGGCAGGTACGTTAACAGCCGAATGGGCCGCAAAACTCGGTCTGCCGGAAGGCATCCCGGTGGCTGTCGGTGCTTTCGACGCCCATATGGGTGCAGTAGGAGGGGAGATTTTACCTTACTACCTGAGCAAGGTGATGGGAACTTCCACCTGCGATATGATGGTTGCTTCAAAGGAAGAGGCAGGCGACACGCTGGTGCGGGGGATATGCGGACAGGTGGACGGTTCGGTTACTCCGGGGATGGTCGGACTGGAAGCCGGTCAGTCCGCTTTCGGTGATGTTTATGCCTGGTTCAAACAAGTCCTGGAATGGCCCCTGAAAGAACTGCTTCCGGATTACGATTCACTGGATGAGATAAGCGAATCAATCATACCCGGACTCAGTGAAAAAGCGGCCCAACTACCCATCGAGGAACAGGGTACCCTGGCACTGGATTGGATGAACGGGCGTCGTACCCCCGATGCCAACCAGAACCTGAAAGGAGCCATCACGGGGATCACCCTGGGCACCGATGCACCCAGAATATTCCGGAGCCTGGTGGAAGCCACCGCATTCGGTTCAAAGGCAATCGTAGAAAGGTTCAGGGAGGAAGGGGTTCGCATCGACGGGGTGATCGCCCTCGGGGGTGTGGCCAAAAAATCCCCCTTCATCATGCAGGTCATGGCCGACGTTCTCGACATGCCCATCAAAGTTGCAAAGTCGGAACAAAGCGTTGCCCACGGGGCCGCCATGTTTGCGGCTACAGTCGCCGGCATCTATTCAAAAGTGGAAGAGGCACAAAAAGCCATGGGCTCCGGCTTCGACACCGAATACACCCCCGATCCCGAAAACGCGGATAAATATAAGAAGTTGTACGAGAAGTATCTGGAGTTGGGAAATTACGTGGAAGAGGAGGTGAACAAAGGAACCCAGGAACAAAGGAACTAAGGAACTAAGGAACGAAGCGAGCGATCAGTTTTTAAACAACTCAATCCGCACCTCCTTATTCTCAAGATCAATGATATCGACTTTATAAGTATAATGCCCCGATGCCAAAAGAGCCTCGATGCTGGGATCGATGTAGTAGTGACTTTTCTCTATGACAATGCTGTCAACGCGGACGGTGAAGCGTGAATTGTTCACGGCTTTTTCGATATATATATAAGCTGATGTTTCACCCGGCCCCAGGTCATTTATGGTGTAAACCTGCTCAGCATTTTCCATGGTTAACTCGTCAAAGCTGTATGTTTCATCAATGTTCTGTACCCTTAAATAGGTGATCACGGGCCTTTCTTTATCACAGGAAAGGAAGGTGAGCATGAACAACAGGCAGCCGATGACAAAATTTTTCTTCATAGACCGGAATTCTTTTATTCTACGGTGAAAGCAGCATTTTTGTTCTCAATTTGTTGTATTTTTAAAACTTATGAGAATCCTGAACCGGATTATACATATACTCCTGACCGCTGCTCTTCTTACGGCTTTTATTCTCTCCTGTATCAATAATCGATCAAATAGTACAAAAAAGGAAGTTATGAACAATAAAGATTTCAACACCGACCTGGAATTTCTTAAAAAACATATCGACCCCCTCGTGCTTGCCGATCCGGATAGCAATTCCATGCTTGTCATTGCACCTCAATGGCAGGGGAGGGTCATGACTTCCACCGCGAGGGGCTTGAAAGGATATAGTTTCGGATGGATTAATTACAAACATATTAAGTCAGGAGAATACAAGGCACATATGAATCCTTACGGCGGTGAGAATCGTTTTTGGCTCGGACCGGAAGGCGGACAATATTCTATATATTTCCCGGAAGATGCACCTATGGAATTTGCCTGTTGGCAGGTCCCCGACCTGCTGGATACGGTATACTTTCCCATTGTGGAAAAAACAGCACGAATGGCCCGTTTTCAAAAAGATGCAAAACTCAAAAATTACAGAGGTGCTGAATTTGATTTAAAACTGGAACGTGACATCGGGTTGCTGACCAAGGAAGAAGCTTCGAATCTACTGGGGATTAAGCTTGACCCTTCATTAGACATGGTTGCCTATGAAACCCGGAATGTACTGACCAATAAAGGAGATCGTGCCTGGACCAAAGAGTCCGGCACCTTATCCATTTGGATACTGGATATGCTCAAACCTTCAGATGAATGTGTCATTATCATTCCTTTGCAAGACTCAGAAAAACCTGCAGCAGGGATCAATGATGCATATTTCGGAAGCATTCCTCCCGGCAGGCTAAAGATCAGGGATGAATATATCCTGCTGAAAGCCGATGGCAAACAACGGGGGAAAATCGGGGTTTCACCCCGGAGAGCTAAAAATATTGCAGGAAGCTACGACCCGGTTCATCATATACTGAACATCATCCAGTTCAGCTTTTCTGAAAATGAGGTTGATTTTGTCAATTCTCTCTGGGAAATGCAGGATGAACCTTTCAGGGGAGACGTGGTCAATGCTTATAACGACGGCCCCCTGGGGGACGGATCCCAACTGGGTCCGTTTTATGAATTGGAAAGCTCTTCACCGGCCGCCTTTCTTGAACCGGGTGAACTTATGGAACACTTTCACAGGGTATTCCACTTCCAGGGAAAGGAAGCTGAATTGGAAGCTTTGTGCCGATCCGTTTTTGGAATTTTACTGGAAGACGTTAACATTGATCATTAGATATTCATAACAGATGGCATTCAATATTGACGAATCGGATATTAAGAAATTCATTGTTGTGGGCGACAGGGTCCTGATCAAACCCAAATCCCCCAAAGAGAAAACAAAATCCGGACTCTACCTGCCCCCGGGTGTCCAGGAAAAAGAAAAGATACATTCGGGCTATGTGCTAAAGGTCGGCCCGGGCTATCCCATCCCTGCTGTCAGTGAAGTCGATGAACCCTGGAAAGATCGTGCCGAAGAAGTCAAATATGTACCGCTCCAACCCAGGGAAGGCGACCTGGCCATCTACCTTCAAAAATCAGCCTTCGAAATAGAATTCAGGGAAGAACGCTATGTCATCGTCCCCCAGTCGGCGATCCTCATGCTGATCAGGGATGAGGAGTTGTTTAAGTAGTTTTTAAGTAGTTGCTTACTGGCTACTGGCTGTCCCGAAAATCTTAGCAGCTTTGCTGCTTTAGTTTTTCGGGACTGGTGGCTGGCAGCTTGTCGTTTGTAGTTCCTTCCAACGACCAGTAGCCAGAAACCAGAAACATTCAATATTTTACGTATACCCCCTAAAATATTAATAACTTTTCTATAAAATATTATTTATTTCAAAATAACCCTCTATATTTGTAGGGGTATAAATATAAATGTATTACTTTTTAAAATATAACCTATGAATAGCGTAAAAACTCCCAAAGATTTCTTTGATTTTGCCAGGAAGCATGGCGCGGAAATGATCGACCTGAAGTTTACCGATCTCCTGGGCACCTGGCAGCATTGTTCCTTCCCGGTAGAAACCTGGGATGAAAGTACTTTTGAGGAAGGGGTCGGATTTGACGGATCTTCCATACGGGGATGGCAGGCGATCAACCAGTCGGATATGGTCGCCATACCGGATCCGTCAACCACGCGGATCGATCCTTTCTTTCACGAGCCTACGGTGAGCATAATCGCCGATATTTTTGACCCGATAACCAAGGAGAAATACACCAGGGATCCCAGGCACATTGCCATGAAAGGGGTTAAGTATTTAAAGGATTCTGGCATTGCAGACACCTGTTACATTGGTCCGGAACCCGAGTTTTTCATTTTTGACGAGATTCGTTATGAACAAACGAAGAATATGGGTTTCTACCAGATTGATTCTGTAGAAGGTGCCTGGAATACCAACCGGATCGAAGAACCCAATCTTGGATACAAGCCCAGCTACAAAGGCGGGTACTTTCCTGTTAGTCCGACCGATACCTATCACGACCTGCGCGGCGAGATGGTGAATATCATGCGTAAGCTGGGGATCACCGTGGAAGCACATCATCATGAGGTGGGTACCGGAGGACAGGGAGAGATCGATATGAAGTACACCGACTTGCTGACCATGGCCGATCAGTTCATGTGGTTCAAGTACGTGATCAAGAACGTGGCCAGGAATGCAGGCAAGACCGTAACTTTTATGCCCAAACCCATTTTTGAGGACAATGGTTCCGGTATGCATACCCATTTCTCATTATGGAAGAAAGGAGAGAATATATTTGCCGGGAAGGGTTATGCCGGACTTTCGGAGGTTGCTCTTCACGGAACAGGGGGGTTACTTAAGCATGCAGCAGCCGTTTTGGCCTTTGCAGCTCCAACGAGCAATTCATACAGGAGACTGGTACCCGGATTTGAGGCACCGGTGAACCTCGCGTACTCCCAGAGGAACCGTTCTGCATCGGTGAGGATTCCCATGTACAGCACCAATCCCAAGGCCAAGCGCTTTGAATTCCGTTGTCCCGATCCCAGTTCCAACGGCTACCTGATGTTTACGGCCATATTGATGGCGGTTATGGATGGCATCGAGAACAAGATCGATCCGGGAGAACCTTTGGATAAGGATATTTACGGCATGACGGTAAAGGAACTGGAGGCTGTTCCAAAAGTACCCGGTTCACTGGATGCATCCCTCAGGGCCCTGGAAGCCGACCATGAATTCCTGACCCGGGGCGGGGTGTTTACCGATGACCTGATTAGCACGTATGTTGCGTACAAACAGGAAAATGAGCTCAATGAACTGTACACCCGTCCCCATCCATACGAGTTCCAGTTGTATTATGATGTTTAGTGCTAATGTATCATAATGATCAAGCAGGTTTTGGGGTTGAGTTATTCCTGCTTTAAGATCCGGTTTCCATCGAAACCGGATCTTTTTGTCCTCCACCTCTCCACTTCCTCTTTTTCCGCGCTGATTCGGGACTGGCCTTGGCAGAAAGTGATTGACTGCCAGCTGCCAGAAACCAGCCACCAGTTACCAGCGGCTATTTAGTATATTGTTATACTTTCCGGAACCTAATCAGTCCCCTAAAAGCAGCATTCCCATTACCCTGATTCATCCCCTCAAATATATATTCCTCATTTTCATAAGCTTCCCACTTCAGCTCAATGACTTCCCCCGGCATGGTTTCCCTCAGGTAGTTCAGGATTATGGTGGCAGGATATTCTTTTTCGTGCTTTTCCGGTGTAAACGTATCCATCATCCAATCCAGATAGCGGGTAGCCGTAACGTGTTTATTCAGATCCATATCGGTATAAGCGGTATGGATCTTTTTGCTTGAACCCTTCTCTAAAGCAGGTAATTTGCGGGGAAGCTCCTGCAGGGCATGCTTATCTTTAAGACGTGCGAAGACCGTATCTTCAAGACCATCGACCTTTCTGGGTCTCTTGTTTTCTATATCTATGGCCAGCCATCCGGAAGTGGCGCGGGCAACAATCTCATCCTTTTCATTTCTGACCATGAAATCACGCGGGTATAGCAATCGTTCCACATCCTTGGGCCAGGTTTCCACAGTAAGATCGTCATCCCATTCTGCAATCTTCAGCATTTCGATGTGCATCAGTCTTAGGACCCAGAAGAGTTTCCGGTTCTGCAGACCTTCGTAGCCAAATCCGAATTTATCGGCGGATTGCCTTGCCGCCTGGATGAGGTAATTTAAAAGAGCTCCGGGATGCAGGCGGGCAAACATGTCGGCATCGGCTGAAGTGACCTTGAAATCCGAGTTGGTAACCAGGTTTTTTTCTGAAGTTGGATCCATTATTGGGTTTAGGGATTTAGGTGTGGAGAGGTGGAGAGGTAGTTTTTGACCGCGTGGATAAATTTCCTGAAAAAAGACCGGAATGCAAACCTGTAAATTAGTAATTCCGGGTGAAATTGTATCCCCAGGTAGAAAGGGTGCCCGGGACGTTCAATGGCCTGTACCACCCCGTTGGGTTCCCTTGCCGTAACAACCAGGTTCTTCCCGACCCGGTCGATGGATTGTTTATGCAGGGAATTGACAAACAGTTCTTTTCTTTTGAATATGGTATGAAGAAGTGAATCCTCCTCAATGATGATTTTCTTTCTGAAAAAGGTATATCCCAGGATGGTTTCCGGGTAAGCGGCTTTCTTGTATGCTGTGGAAACATCCATGTGTAAACTGCCCTGGTTAACCACATTCATCAACTGCGCGCCTCTGCAAATGGCAAAAACGGGCATCCCTTTTCCATCCGCGTAATTTAAAAGACCGATCTCCAGCTTATCCCTGGTATGGTCGTATCGGTAGTTCTTCCTGGGTTCTTTCTGGAACAAACCCGGGAAGACGTCCGTTCCACCACCCAGCATTAAACCGTGGATCCCGGGATCTTTTTTTATGCTATCCGGGGTAAGGATCAGGGGGCGTCCCCCCCCGAACCATATAGCCAGCCATAAAGCCATAAAATTAAGGTTGATCCTTCTTTCCTCCGGCTTTGTGATCCCTATGACCGGCCTTTTATTTCTATAATTCAAATTAAACATTGATCTCGGGAGGCATTTCACCATATTTCAACAAATAGGCCACCACATACAACAATCCTATAGGAGCCCATGGATCATCCTCATAGTTCAGGACGCTTTCCGCGTCGCGTGCTTCTTTCAATCCTGCTTTGAACCCGTGCTCCTTTTGCCTGTTTTTAAGATTTTCCTTTGCATACTTAAAAAATGCTCTGCCGGCTGTCTTGAGATCACCTTTCCCGAGTTCTTTCAAGGCCCGTTTCCCCGCTTTGGCGATCTCCTTTAGCTCCAGGTCTGGTCTCATACTTTCCTGGATGAGATTGAAGACCCATCCTACCGGAATTCTGGTCTTCTTACCGGCTACAGAAGGCTCTGATTGCGGGATCTCACCCTCGGTGAACATTAGGTAATTCAGCCAGGGGTAATCGATCCCCGATTCGATGGAATTGAATATGCCTGCCCAGAAGCGGGGATTGACTTCGATGAGGTAGGGTTCTTCCCCTTCTTTTTCATTCCAGATCAGGTCCATTTGTGCCAGACCGTGCCATCCGAGAGCAGACATGAGTCTTTTGGCATTTTTTTCAAAGGGCTTCGGATCCACACTTTTGCTGATAACCCCGGATCCTGCATCCGGCGGAACAGACCTTAAATTATGGTAGGCCATGGATGCTTTCATATCGCCTCTTTGATAGATCCCGGTAAGGGAATATTCGGTCCCCCTGGCGATCTCCTGGATCAGGGAAGGATGCCCGTATTCTTCCAAATTCTTGTCGAAAGCTTCCTCCAGTTCTTCACGGGTTCGGACCAGGTGCATGCCCCTTCCTCCTGATTCATTGTAGGGTTTTACAAACATGGGGAAGTTCAGCTCATTCACCGGTTCACGCAGATCTTTTCTTGATTTTGGTTTCCGTGTGGGCGGAATATGTACATCGTATTTTCTGGCAGTCTGAAACAGATGATCCTTGGGGTATACTTTGTCAATTACGGAATAGTCGGGACAGGCTACAATGACATGAGGGGCAAACATTTCTTTATGCTCGGCTACGAGCAGGGTTTCACGAAAAACCGGCATAAGAACAAAGGGCCTGTCGTCATCCGGTTTATGGTTTTTAACCACCTTCAGCAGGTCCTCAATGTATTTTCCGGGGTTGTTCTTGTAGTTACTTACAAGTGTGGTTTTGGCTACAAACTTCGAGAATTGCAGCAGGTTGGGTCTAACACAATCGGTGCCAATGACCTCGATACCTTTTCTTCCCAGGGAATGAGCAACGGCCAGGGTCATGATATTCCTGGCTGAGGTAAGGATGACCCGGCCCTTTTTTTTGTTGTTGGTGTGCATCTACGTTTCTTGTTCTGAAATTCAGGTGTTACTCTGGCTTCAAAAACTGTTCCAATGTAAAGGAGGTACGTATTCGCTCGGGGAGAAAGGCGAAATGGGTAGTGAACCCGAATGTACACGGGGCTTTGCAGAAAACTTGTTTTTGTAATCGCCATGGAGATAGGCCTTTAAGCGAGGCGTAGTTCTCTGTTGCGATTTTGTTGCATTTTTTAGCATAAATCGCAGATTTTAAAGTTACGCAAACCCGCTAATAGTAGGATGTTCAGGGCGCCAAATGGGGAATGGCGCGAATTGGCGAACCTGGAGGGATTACCTGCCCCGACTGCTCGGGGCTCGTGAGAACGGCCCCCGGCCTTAGTTCGAACCCC
>CAYQQR010000003.1:44195-116906 GCA_964420035.1 uncultured Bacteroidaceae bacterium
CAACCTTCTGGTATTTTATGGTGAATTGTGAATAATTCTGGCGAACCTGGAGGGATTACTCGCCCCGACTGCTCGGGGCTCGTGAGAACGGCCCCCGGCCTTAGTTCGAACCCCCAACCTTCTGGTATTTTATGGTGAATTGTGAATAATTCTGGCGAACCTGGAGGGACTCGAACCCCCAACCTTCTGGTCCGTAGCCAGATGCTCTATCCATTAAGCTACAGGTCCAAACTCAGGGTGCAAAGATAATAAATATAAATTTCTTATTTGGAAGGCATATGTGCAATAACAGCAAGCTGGTTGCTGGTTTCTTGGTTTCTCTCACCGTCAAAACTCACGGGTCGAGACCAAACCCGTAACGCGTAACCCGTATCAATTTTTCCACCGGACATATTCTTCTTTGTAGAGATAATATTTAAATTAGCCCATAAATATATCGACCCATGAAAACAATCCTTAAGATCCTGCTCTTCCTGGTACTCTTTATTCTACTCGCCATGATCGTTATCCCGGTACTTTTCAAGGATCAGATTCTGACCCGGGTTCAGACCGAGATCAACAAACAGGTTGAAGCCAGGGTGGCTTTTTCCGACCTGAAGCTCTCGCTCTTCAGGAATTTCCCAAAACTCACCATTTCCCTGCATGACCTTTCCGTGGCGGGGATTGAAAATTTCGAAGGAGATACCCTGGTCTCGTTCGATAAATTCAGTGCGACGGCTAATTTGATGAGCGTTATCCGCGGAGATCAATACGAGGTCAATTCCATTATCCTGGATGCACCCTTGGTTTTTGCCCGTATCCTGGAGGACGGTACAGCCAACTGGGACATCGTGCCGGAAAGCACAGAAGCGGAAGAAGATGTGGTTCGCGAGGGAGTGGTTAGCTTTGATATTGCCCTGAAAGAATTCAGGATCCGTGATGGCGGGATCGTATATGTGGATGAGGGTGGTCAAATGGAAGCGGAACTGTTCGGGTTGGATTTTTACCTGAGCGGCGACCTGGCCAGCGATTTTACCAGTATTGTGATGGAATCAAGTATTAAAGCCGTTAACTTGTTTATGGGCGGGATACGCTATGTCAACCAGGCAAGCTACGGTATGCAGGTCAAGCTGGATGCCAATCTTAAAGACGGGGTATTCACCCTGAAGGAAAACCGTATTGCCCTGAACGAATTGGCATTGGAATTTGCAGGAAGCATAGCCATGGTGCCGGAGGATCAGATCGATATGGACCTTGTATTCAATACATCAAAAACAGATTTCAGATCTCTGCTTTCCATGGTTCCGGCCATTTACCTGCAGGACTTTGGCGTGGTGCAAACCGGTGGCTCACTGGCCCTGGAAGGATATGTCAGGGGGACCTATAATGCCAAAACAGAACGTTTGCCATCCGGCGAGATAAGAATGTTGGTGGAAGATGGGCGCTTTTCCTATCCCGACCTGCCCAAGTCTGCAGAAAATATTCAGATCGACCTGGTGGCCTTTATGGATGGGGCGGAAAAGGACAACAGCAGGGTGAACCTAAAAAAGTTCCATATTGACCTGGGAACAAACCCGGTGGATATGACCATGAACCTGCGTACCCCTGTTTCCGATCCGCAGATCAATGCCTCATTGAACTCAACCATTGATTTCAACACCCTGTCCGATGTCGTTCCCCTTGAAAACACCGCTCTTAAGGGCATACTTTCTATCGATATTGAAATGATGGGAAGATATTCCTATATAGAACAACAACGCTATGACGAGTTCAGGGCAGATGGTTCCCTTGTACTGGTCGATTTCGTCATGCGCTCACCCGACCTTCCACAGGATGTTACAATAAAGAATGCCAACCTGGAATTCTCACCACAATTTGTTGCAATGAATACTTTCGATGCCCTTATAGGTTCCAGCGACCTTAGTCTGCGCGGCAGAATCGACAATTTTATCGGATACCTTTTCAACAATGAAGTGATCCGGGGCAGTTTTAGCTTTGCCTCATCCATGATGAACCTGAATGAATTTATGTCGGATGCGGAAACCCCCGATGAAGAACGGCCGGAAGACAGTGTAGACATGAGTGTTATCGAAGTGCCGGGCAATATTGATTTTCACCTGGAATCCAAACTTGACAAAGTTCTTTTCCAGAACCTGGAGATCGACAATATTCGCGGCGTTATTGAGATCAAGGACCAACGGGTACTTCTCTCCAAAATGCTCATGGAACTCTTGCAGGGTACCTTGTCTGTAAACGGTGAATACAATACACGGGATATGGCTTCCCCTATGGTTGATTTTGACTTTGACATGAGGAATATCGATATCCCAAGTGCTTATGAAACTTTCAATACCATCGAGCAACTGGCACCCATCGCGGGTAATTGCAAAGGAAAGTTTTCAGTGGCTATGGATTTTACAAGTTTCCTGCAGCAGGATATGAAACCCGTCATGAATAGTATTGTTGGTGCGGGACACCTTTCCTCGGATAATATAGAGGTCAACAATGCAAATACACTTGAAAAACTGAGCACAATACTGAAAAATGACCAATTCAGACAATTTACGGTACAGGATCTGGAACTTGATTTTGAGATCCGTAACGGAAGGGTATATGTTGATCCTTTCGATCTGAAGGTGCAAAATGCGACGATGGTCGTTGCAGGGGACCAGGGACTGGATCAGACCATGAATTATATGATGTCCATAACTATGCCCCGGGGCAACCTGGGAGAGGGTGTTTTCGACAGGTTGAGCTCCGCTGCAGCCGCTAAGGACATTGACTATGCACCTTCATCCGAGATCAATATGGCCGCCAACATTACCGGCACCTTCAAAGATCCCCGAATCTCGCTGGATCTCAGGAAAAACCTTTCAGAAACCACGGAACAGATAAAGCAGCAGGTAAAGGAACGTGCCGGGCAAAAAATTGAAGACGTAAAAACCGATACCCGGGAAAAAGTTAATGAGGAAGCAGAAAAAATTATCAGGCAGGCAGAAGAACAGGCTGAGAAGATCAGGAATGAAGCCCGAAGTGCCGGTCAAAAACTGGTAGAAGAAGCTGAAAAAGAAGGGCAGAAAAGAATAGATCAAGCCGGTAACAATCCCATTCAGAAGAGGATTGCAGAAGAATATGCCCGGAAACTGAAAAGTGAAGCGGAAAATAAAGCGGAAAAAATGTACCAGGAAGCCGATCAAAAAGCCGAAGCAGTCATTCAAAAAGCAAAAGAAGAAGCCGGTAAGCTTAAATAATCCATAATTGTTTGACAGGGGATCAATAATTCGGAATTTTTGTTACTTTTGCATCCCGTTGAAAAGCTATAAAAGTTAGTGCCATGAACTTAATGGAAGCAGTCAATAAGGAATATAGCAAAGAGCTGAATTATCCTGACTTTAAAGCCGGTGATACCATAACCGTCCATTATAAAATCAAGGAAGGTAACAAGGAACGTATTCAGATGTTCCGCGGTGTTGTTATACAGCGAAAAGGCAGCGGTACAGCAGAAAGCTTTAACGTCAGAAAAATTTCAGGTAATGTCGGTGTGGAAAGAATATTTCCTCTTAGCTCACCCTTCATTGAAAAGATAGAAATCAATAAAAAAGGTCAGGTGCGCCGTGCCCGGATCTTTTATCTGCGCGGACTTACCGGGAAGAGAGCAAGAATTCAGGAAAAAAGATTCTAAAAAGCCTGTAAACAAAAACCCCGCTGTAACAGCGGGGTTTTTGTTTGATGTCCTCAGTTTCCGGGAACTTTTAGTTTATCTCCTGTTTTTTCAATGATCAGCTCATACCACCATTCAGGGTATCCCGGCTGGGCAGGAGAGGCAGGCACCTTACCGCCCATGCCATTGTAAAGGAATTCACCGTTCTTTTCTTTTTTGATATTACCATCAATGTATTTCACCAACAGGAATTCACTCAGTTCCTTCCAACGGTCAAAGGTATAATCAGCAATACTTACAGAAAAGTTTGTTATAAACTCCCGTGCTTCAGCTGGATTATCCTCATATAGCGCAACAGCAGCCTGATCGATAGCCTGGATCATTTCCCGGAATTTTTCTTCCAGTTCTTGCTGTACCTTGATCACATCTGCACTCATGGTATCGTAGCGCAAATAACAAAAATTCGCTACCTGGTTGAACAACCAAAAAGCAGATGTCGGAGAATAGGTGATCATATCCCCGTTCCCTTCTTTGACAGACTCGGGTACGCGGGTCATTCCACAATACATGGGCATGTAACAGGAAGTGGCTGCATCATCCAGGCCGAACCAGAAAATACCCCCGATCCAGTCGGGATACTGGGGTCGTGATTCAGCTACAAAGGTGAACCCGGTTTGCTGGGTCGCGGTAACCCGCTCGTTACAATAGGTTTCACCATCAACCTTCCAGGTGAGGGGACGCCAGCGGTAGGGCAGGGAAAAAGGTCCGGCACCAACATCCTTTCGCATGTCCAGAGGCGTTCCTTCAAGATGATCCCGCGTAAATTCCATCATATCATCCCGGCTGATCTTTCTGTTGGGTTTGATCCACAATGGCATCCTTTCTCCGTCCAGGTCATGTCCGGTTGCATATTCCCAATATTTGTCCATGTTGCCGGTAATCTTGTTGAAAAATGCCCAAACACGTAATTCACAAAAGCGTGCTCCTCCAAAATCGACAGGGGCATAGGTATCTGAAAAACTGAAATCTTTCTTTTTACCTTTATAATAGCCCTTCTCAATGGCAAAATCGATAACATCCGGGGCATAAAGACAGTTCTCCGGATCATCCAGGGGGAAAGTCTGAATCCTGGCCTGGTTGGCATGTGCGGAAACATAACCGTCGGGTATCCTTCTGGCTACCCAGACCGCTTTTTTGTTACCGGGACCTTTCCCGATGAGATCCATGATCCAGACCTCATTCTTGTCGGCAATGGAAAATGTCTCTCCGCTGCTGTAATAACCGTAAGTATCCAAAAGATCCGCCATGATCTGAATGGCCTCACGGGCTGTTCTGGCACGCTGAAGGGTAACATAGATCAAACTGCCGTAATCCATAATGCCGGTGGTATCTCTTAGTTCCCGGCGGCCGCCGTAGGTGGTTTCCCCAATGGAAACCTGGTGTTCATTCATGTTGCCCACGACAGAATAGGTACGCGGTACCTGTTCGATCATGCCCAGATATTTTCCCGTATCCCATTCATATATCTTAAGCATCGATCCGGGCGGATGATCCTGTGCAGGGGTGTAATACAACTCACCGTACAATACATGAGAATCAGCTGCATAGGAGATCATGCTGCTGCCATGCGCGCTTGCTCCCGGTGTAACCAGGAAATTGGTGCAAGCAATCACCGGATTCATCATACCGGTGATCGTCAGTAGAATAATCGATAACAACAAAGCCTGTTTTTTCATAGATGTAAATTTTGAAACCGCAATAAACAATCATTCAGTCAAATAAAATCTTAAAACTATATTTTTTACAGCATGTTTTATCAAAAGATTTTAAATCTTTCGAAAATGCACTATTTTTAAATTCATCTGTAAAATTGAAGGGGGGATCATGTAAATTTTTTGTTAATTAATTAGAAAAACCCCGGAAAAATAAGAATTTATATACTTTTGCAATGAGCATTTCGTTTTTACATGGAATGTCAAACGAAAAGAAATGTTTTATTAACACGATGTTCAAACATTTTTAGCAGAATCTTGTCAGGAATTAAATACTTTTACAAAATCAGATAAAAATAGTGATTGTGGTGTTTTAGTTAGTAGTTGGTTAGGGTGAAAAGGTGCAGTTCGTTCTGCACCTTTTTATTTTATAGCATCATTAAGTCGACCAATTGGTCATAGTCTTCCGGTGATAATTTATGCACGATCCCGTTGCTCTTGTTTTCGCGCATCAGTGCTGTTATTTCACTTTTCTCATGTTCATTTATTCCTTCTTCCGGAAGTCTGACCGGGCTGCCCAGTTTCTTAAAGAAACCCTCCAAACCTTCAATGGCTGCATCTGCGTCGGATTTACCGTAGAGATGATTCCCCAGTTCGGCTATTCGTTCCGGGACCCGGTCCTTTTGCAGCTTCAGCCATGCAGGATAAGCAATGGATAAGGTGGCCCCGTGCGGGGTGTCATAAAGAAAAGAAATAACATGTCCCAAAGCATGCACACCCCAATCGTCACTTTTCCTGCCAAAACTGGTCAGGCCATTCAGGGCGTTGGTTGCTGCCCACATGATCCTGGCCCTCAGGTCATAGCTTTGAAGGTTATCCATAAGTTGAGGACCATAAAGCATGGCTTCTTTAATGATGGCCTCGACAAAACGGTCCGACAGGCTGGCATCCCCTTCCCCGAAAAAAGCTTCCAGGCAATGAGCCGTAAGGTCAACAATACCATAGGCCGTATAATTTGCAGGTACGGATAAAGTGTAGGTTGGATCCAGGAAGGAATGCTTTGAATACATGAATTTATGCCGGAAACCGATTTTTTCACGGGTTTCATGATTCTGTAAAACAGCTACCGGATTCATCTCCGTCCCGGTCGCAGCCAGGGTTAATACACCGATGAGAGGCGTTGCGGAAGAAGGTTTGATCTGGTTTTTCATTACCTCCCATCCCTTGCAT
Organism: uncultured Bacteroidaceae bacterium; assembly: GCA_964420035.1. Taxonomy (GTDB): domain Bacteria; phylum Bacteroidota; class Bacteroidia; order Bacteroidales; family SM23-62; genus CAYQQR01. The sequence continues at coordinate 50,778 of CAYQQR010000003.1, forward strand.
TGATTTGCTATACAAATTGAAGTGATCTTTGCCGAATCAATCACGCTTCCACCACCAACGGCAACGATCAGATCACATTCTTTTTCAATGCCTGCAGCGGCAGCAGCATCCACATCTTCCACTATTGGATTCGATTTGATACCACCGTACTCGATGATCTCTATATTGTTTTGGCCGAGTTGTTTTTTCACCGTGTCATAGCTCCCGTTTTTCAGGACAGAACCTTTTCCGAACATCAAAAGGGCCTTTTTGCCTAGCTTAACAGCATGACTGCCAAGATCATGGCAAACATCTTTTCCGAAATGGAGGGAAGTTGGATTATATGCGACGAAGTTTTCCATTTTTCATGAGTTTTAATTCTGTATGCTTTAAGTATTATTTAGTATGTTTCGTGTTACGCGTAACCCGTAACGATTAATCTTTAAACTTTGATTCCATCAAAGACGCTATTTCGATATAATTTCATAGATCTGCCCAACAGAACTGTCCCTGCTGGCACCGGTCACCGATGCGAAACAATTAATTTCTTTACGGATACGCAAAACCGCCAGAAATGCAAATAGCAAAGATTCTTTGAAAGCAACAAGCTTTTTATTTGGAATCATGCATTCTGCTGATGCATAATGGACTATTCTTTCCATAAGAAAATCATTCCAGGCTCCACCCCCTGTTACCAGTACTTTGCCTGCTTGTAAAATACCTGCAATCTGCTGAGCAATATGCTCATAGCAGCTTCGAAATTTATCTTCTAAAGAAGCACCCGAGTGCTGCAGAACGGGAAGAAAAGTTTTTTCGAACCATTCCCTGCTAAGACTCTTGGGAGGGGGGAGGGAATAATATTCCAATTTATTCAGATCTTCCAGTAAGCGATTATCGATATTCCCCGCGGCTCCCAAGTGACCGAAGGCATCCATTTTTTCTCCGAGCTGACCGGCCAGGTAGTTGACAGCCATGTTCACCGGGCAAATATCAAAGGCCAATCTTCCTGCATTGCTGGCATAGGATACATTGCTTATACCACCCAGGTTGAGGCAGTAATCGTATTCAGGAAAGAGATAATGATCTCCCGCCGGGACCAGCGGGGCACCCTGACCGCCCAGGGCAATATCAGGACTCCGGAAATCGCTGATGGTCGTAATGCCGGTCTCAAGCGCAAGATGCAATCCACAGCCAAGTTGGAAACCGATCCTTTGTTCCGGTTGATGAAAGATTGTATGCCCGTGTGAAGCGACAAGAGAGGGGCTGGTACCTGTTTTTCCAATAAATTCACTGACAAGCTTACCCAAATAGCGACCATATTCATGGTGCAGCTGTATCAATTCAAGGCCATCGTACCCCGTTGCTGCCTCTAAGGTCGATTTCCAGCTTTCAGGATATTCTACCGTCACCGATTCCCTGATTTCCCAGATCCATTTTTCCTTTAAGCTGAAATTACATAAAGCTATATCAACCCCGTCCAATGAACTTCCGGACATCAGCCCGATTACAGAATATTCGTCCATGAGACAAAGATACCCGGAATGTGGCAGAAATGTTAATAATTCGGATTTTGTAAATGGGTATTTATGGTAATTTGTTGTAATTTATTGTCCAACGTTAATAACAATCAACAACAATCAATTACCATAAATAACAATCAATTACCATAAATATCCACTTGGCTGAAACAAAAAACTTAACCTTTGCCAATAATCTACCGTAAACCAATTACAACCCCAACCCACAATGAAAGAGCTCGACAAACTCGACCGGATCGCGATAACGGTAAGGTCTCATAAATTACTCCAGGAATTGCTCCGGGAAAATCCGGTACTGGAAGATATTCTTCAAAAATCCAAGAATGAAACAGAGGTATTGGTAGGGGTAAAAGATTGGCTTGAGAAGGATTTTATCAGGGAACGCGAGGAATTACTCGATTATTATGAGTGTGAAAAACCCACACGCGAGCAATTTGAAAAATTAAGCTGGCAGGATTACGCGGTTATTCGATTGATGGATTACATTAAATATGCAGGGATAGAATATCCGGATCTCAATCTACGCGGCGAGATAGCTGTCAGTCACCCCTTAAGGCTTTTATGGCTCGCGGTCCATAAGGGAACCGGCGGAGCAAAACCCGATTTCTTTATTGACATGATCAAACTCTTCCGGCAACTCAAGGGGGAGCTTAAACCTTTGAATCCTTCCAGGGAAGTCGTAGAGAAGTGGATGGATCACTATCCTTCCGGACTGGACCCGAGGATCATAGAATTGCGAAAAGAAAATAAGGAAAGGATTATCAGGATACTGATCGATAAGATTGATCAGGGAAAGATCAGGAGCCGGAAATATTCCTTTAAACAGGGCATGACTCAGGAGCAAAAGATACGGCTCATGAATGAATGGTGGACTGATCATAAGTTTCACCTGCATTTCGCGATCAGGAATCCCGACTTACTGAACGAGATGCTTGGATTTTCACTGGATCCGGACACCATGAAAGTACTAAAGAAAGCTGAGGCCAAGGGCATTCCTTTCTTTGTGAATCCTTATTATTTATCCCTCCTGCACGTGAGGGTACCCTATTTTGCTATTGGGGCAGACCTGGCCATCCGGCATTATGTAGTATACAGCACGCAGTTGGTGGAAGAATTTGGTCACATCAGGGCATGGGAAAAAGAGGATATGATAGAACCCGGTAAACCCAATGCCGCGGGATGGATCCTGCCTTCTCTTAATAATGTGCATCGCCGTTATCCTGAAGTGGCTATCCTGATACCTGACAGTATGGGAAGAGCCTGTGGCGGATTATGTTCTTCCTGTCAAAGGATGTATGATTTCCAGAACGGGCATTTGAATTTCGAATTGAAGAAACTAATGCCCAATGAAACCTGGCCGGAAAAACTGGAACGTTTGATGTGCTATTTTGAGGAGGACAGTCAGTTGAGGGATATCCTCATCACGGGCGGAGATGCTTTTATGAGTTCCGACAGTACCCTCGGCAAAATATTGGAGGCGGTTTACCAGATGGCCCGGAGAAAAACAGAAAAGAACAAAAAACGGCCCGACGGCAAAAAAACTGCCGAAATACAAAGAATCCGTTTCGGGACCCGCTTACCTGCATATCTGCCCCAGAGGATAACGGATGAACTGACTGACATACTGCGTGATTTTAAGAAAAAAGCATCGGCCATAGGTATCCGTCAGTTCGTGGTACAAACCCATTTTGAATCCCCCATGGAAATTACGCCGGAAGCGGAAGAATCCATAAAAAGACTTATCTCTGCAGGGTGGATCGTCACCAATCAGCTCGTATTCACGGCTGCAGCATCCCGTCGCGGTCATTCAGCAAAATTGAGGCAGGTGCTCAACGATGTTGGGGTTCTGTCTTATTATAACTTTACCGTTAAAGGCTATATGGAAAACAATTTCAATTTCACGCCCAACGCACGGGTGGTGCAGGAGCAGCTAGAAGAAAAGTCAATTGGAAACATTGAACCAAAATATTATGACAGGATAAGGGAATTTCCCGGGCGTGCAGAGATGATGAAGGAACATATAGACCGGCTCAGAGAAGAAAGCGATCTGGCTTTTCTGGCCACCGACAGAAATGTGTTGAATTTACCAGGTGTTGGAAAAAGTTTAACATTCAGGGTTATCGGGATAACCCGTTATGGGAGGAGGATTCTTCAGTTTGAGCATGATGAAACAAGAACGCACAGTCCGATTATTGAAAAGATGGGGAAAGTGGTGATCATCGAATCCAAATCCATACACGAGTATTTCAGACAAATGAAAGAAATGGGTGAAAACGTGAATGAATACGAAGGCCTGTACGGTTATTCGGTCGGTCAAACCGAACCCCGCGTGCCCCTGTACGAATACCCCGACTTTAAATTCGAACCAACCAAGGAATTAACGAACCTTGAAGTTTAATCACCCCCCTCACACCCACACCCAATTCTCACACCCTCATTTCGAATTGCGCCTGTCTGCAGGCAAGGCAGGGATTGCCAATTATCACACTCATGCCCCGTACCCATGCTCAATCAGCAATCAGTAACCCGTAATTATCATTCTTAATTCTGAACTCTGAATTGAATTACCAAAAAAACTCATACATCTCCATCGCCGTATTGCCACGCTCGTCGGTGATATAGAGTTCCAAAATATGGTTCTTGCCTTTTTCAACCCGGTTTTCATCAAATTCATAAACCAACAGGTCGTTTTTCAGATCATATTCAAACAGCGCCCAGGAATTATCGATAAAGCCGTCATAAGAAGCAATACCTGATTTGGAATCCTTTATCCGGATCTTTATGTCAGTGGAACCTGAAAGATTAGCATTGTTTGATATATTTACGGGTCGGATCTCAGGGGCCGTTGTATCGATTGCGACAGCATAGTCACCAAGCAAGCGGATCCGGGCCCTTACATAACCATCCGAATAGGTCCCACCTACAGCTTCATCTTCATCTTCACCGAGCCGGACCAGGTAAAGATTATCTTCTTTCCCCTGAGGACAGGGCCGGTCCGGGACAATGGCAAGTTCATAATAACCATGAACCGGCACATAGGGATTGTGCAAATGATGGATATCTGAAAGATATTCTGCCGTATTCGAACTGCGCCGGTAATCGAATTCCAGGTTGTCGTACAGTGTTTTGGCGTGCATGTTGATCTTGATGCCTGTACTGGAAAACTGATTGTCCTGATTCCAGTAAAAAATTGCGGTACTTTTCTTTTCATTGGCCGGTGAAGATAATGGCGGTTCCATCTGGCTTTTTACTTTGAACTCGAGTACGGCCGTGTTACCCGCCACATCGCTCACCACTATGTGTACCGTATGTTCCAGATTGTCCCTGAAATGATAACTTCCCGTACCCTGTACGTAATCATAAATGGACAACTTGTTGTTGGGGGTGAGATATGCCATCTGTATGTTTTGCCTGTTCATTTGCCGCAGGGCATAATCGATATGGGTGTTGATGTACCTGCTTTCGGCGAAGGAAAATTCATCCATGCTGTGTGCATAGATACGCTGACCGTCCACGGTAACTTCCATAGAATAGATCCCGTGACGATTGGGGGAACGATCCATATAATCGTAGGCTTCGACACCAAAAGCTATTTCACCATGCACTTTCAGGATCTCGTTCTCATCGAGTATAAAACGGTCGCCCGACTTCCGAACCTTATAAATAACTTTGGAAGATTCATCGTTTACAAAACTCTCATTACCCAGGGGGTATACTCCCAGGCGGAGGATACGGGGTTCTTTGGTATCGGGTATATTAAAATTGAAATGCAAAACATTCAGGGGGTGTTGGTTGGCGGAATTCCTTATTTCAAAATGCAGGTGCGGACCAAAAGAATAACCTGAGTTTCCCGAATAGGCGATAAGCTGTCCGCGTTTTACGGGCAGAAGGCCCTTCTCCGGGTATATATTCACGGTATGCTTTTTCCTTCTATATTGCTCATTACGGATATAGGATTGAAACTCGGGGATAAAAGCACTGCAATGCGCGTAAACCGAGGTGTAACCTCCCGGGTGATGGATGTAAAGCGTACGGCCATAACCCGCGGATTCAATTTTAATGCGTGATACATGGCCGTCATCGATGGCATAGAGCTTTTTACCCGAAACACCCTGGGTTTTAATGTCGATTCCGGAATGAAAATGGTCGGAACGGATCTCACCAAAGTTTCCGGAAAGGATAAGCGGAAGGTCCAACGGTGCATGAAATTGCGTGGTCAGGGGGGCGGGCGACTGACCTGGAGCCGGGTAAACATTAAGATGGGCTAACAAAAAAAGCAGGATGAACTTGAAAAACTGGAATTTCATAAATATTTCAATTATCTTATCAAATAAAATCAATTAAAATATAGCATCGATACGAATTAGTCATTTATTTTAAACAGCTTTTTTTCAATATTATTGAACCAATGTTATATTTGTATTAACAATAATATCATGGATCAGGTTTCCGGGGATATCATTTCAAAGCTGCAGGGAAATATAAAATTACTGCAGGAACGCCATGAACAGTTGAAAAAAGATTATCAGATGATGGAAGATTCCAAGGAAAAACTTAAGCAGGAGATTATTGCTAAAAAGAATAAAATTTCGGAGCTTGAAGAAAAGTATAAGACTCTGCAACTGGCCAAGTCATTCAGTGATGTTCATTCCGACTCACATGATGCCAGGATCAGGGTCAACAAGATCGTGCGGGAGATTGACAAATGTATTGCTCTGTTGAATAAGTAATTGAACTGTTATATTTCATGGATGAGAGGCTTTCCATAAGGGTCAACATTGCAGATCGGTTTTATCCGCTGAAAGTTGATCCAGGCGATGAGGAGCGGATCCGGAAAGCAGCAAAACTGATAAACGAAAAAGTATTACAGTACAAGAATCGATATGCCGACAAAGATTCGCGGGATTTTCTCGCGATGGCATTGCTTCAGTTTGTGATTAAATTGTTACAGCAAGAAGAAGTGACTGACGTAAATCCAATTTTGGACCATGTCAGGGACATAAATGATGAACTTGAAGCGTTCTTGAACAAAGAGTAATATACGTTCTTTACATATAAGAGGAAATAACCCGCATCGTTTCTTCAACTTTTTACGAAAACTCAACATTAATACAAATTGGAGTTTAGCTCGATCTGGTCTAGGGCAGGCCTCATTTTACCGTTTCCCGGTAAAAATCGCTTCGGCGGTCAGTGGAAGTCCGACATCAGATGGCGGCTCCACCCATGTTTTAAAGGGGTTTTACTAAAACTTGGAGGAACATGCGGGTTTTTTTATTCATTAAATTTTTAGAGATGGAATGGATGACCAGTATTTTGCAGATCCCCTTTTATATTACCTTATCTATCGTTTCTGTAGTAGCCCTGGTTTCGGGCATTGTTCTTTATAATATAATTTTTCAAAGGAACCTCAGAAATAAAAGGGACAGCTTGTTGAAAGAGGCTGAAAATGAGGCCGAAGTCATAAAAAAGGATAAGATCTTACAGGCCAAAGAGCGGTTTTTGCAGCTAAAAGCCGAACATGAAAAAGAGATCAATGAGCGGAACAATAAAATTGCTCAGGCAGAAAGCCGGATACAACAAAAAGAATCGGCTGTAAACCAGAGACTGGAGGAGAACAACCGGCAGAAAAAGGAGTTGGAGACCATCCGGGAAAATCTGAAGCACCAGATGGAACTTGTTGAAAAAAAGAAAGAAGAACTGGATAAGTTCCACCGGCAGCAGGTAGAACAGTTAGAGACCATTTCCGGCATGTCGGCCGAAGAGGCCAAGGAACAACTCATAGAATCGCTTCGTGATGAAGCCCGGTCGGAAGCCATATCCATGGTCAATGAGATCATCGAAGAAGCAAAAATGTCCGCGGGCAAAGAAGCCAAAAAGATCATCATAGAGACCATTCAAAGAGTGGCATCCGAAACAGCCATTGAAAACTCTGTTACGGTCTTTAATATAGACAGCGACGAGATCAAGGGCAGGATTATTGGCCGGGAAGGAAGGAACATCCGGGCCCTGGAAGCCGCTACCGGGATAGAGATCATCGTTGACGACACTCCTGAAGCCATCATACTTTCGGGTTTTGATCCGGTAAGAAGGGAAATCGCCAGGCTGGCCCTCCACCAGTTGGTTACGGATGGAAGAATCCATCCCGCGAGGATTGAAGAAGTGGTCAACAAGGTTCAAAAACAAATTGAAGAAGAAATTGCTGAAGCGGGCAGGAGGACAGCAATTGATTTGGGTATTCATGGTATGCATCCCGAACTTATCCGGCTGATCGGCAAGATGAAATACAGGAGTTCCTATGGACAGAACCTTTTGCAGCATTCACGGGAAGTGGCCAACTTGTGTGCCATCATGGCTTCGGAACTGGGTCTGAACCCTAAACTTGCAAAACGGTCCGGATTGTTGCATGATATAGGGAAAGTACCGGATGATGAGCCTGAATTGCCCCATGCTACCTTGGGTATGAAGCTCGCGGAAAAATTTAAAGAGAAGGCGGAGGTATGTAATGCCATTGGCTCACACCATGATGAGGTGGAAATGACCACCCTGATCGCACCCATTGTACAGGTTTGTGACGCCATATCGGGCTCCCGTCCGGGTGCCCGGAGGGAGGTTGTTGAATCCTACATCAAGCGTCTGAAAGAGCTGGAAGCCCTGGCCTTGTCACACCCGGGTGTTTTGAAGACCTATGCCATACAGGCCGGACGTGAATTAAGGGTCATTGTGGGAAGTGAAAAAGTGTCCGACCAGGATGCAGAAAAATTATCTTACGAGATCGCTCAGAAAATACAGGACGAAATGACCTATCCCGGACAGGTCAAGATTACCGTTATCCGGGAAACCCGGGCAGTAAGCTTCGCGAAATAAGGATACTATGCACTATCTTGTTACCGGAACTGCCGGCTTCATAGGATTTCACCTGGCCCGTTCCCTTCTTGAAAAAGGTCACGGGGTTACCGGTATCGACAGTATCAACGATTATTATGAACCTTCCCTGAAATATGCCCGGCTTGCCGAAACGGGCATTCGTAAAAAGGATATCAAAAAAGGTAAAAAGGCTTTCAGTGAAACCTATCCAAACTATCAATTCATTCAGCTGGACCTGGGGGAAAAGAAAGATCTGTTCAGGATCTTTGCCGCGGGATCATTCGACCGGGTGGTGCATCTTGCAGCCCAGGCCGGTGTACGCTACAGCATTACCCATCCCCATACCTATGTTCAAACTAATATAAACGGCTTTATAAATATCCTGGAAGCCTGCAGGCACAATCCTGTTGAACATTTGGTATTTGCCAGCAGTTCAAGTGTTTACGGTTTGAATACAAAGATGCCTTTTGCAGTGCATCATCATACCGACCATCCGGTCAGCCTTTATGCGGCAACCAAAAAATCAAATGAATTGTTGGCCCATACCTATAGTCACTTGTATGGAATTCCGTCAACAGGATTAAGGTTCTTTACGGTATACGGTCCGTGGGGCAGACCCGATATGGCACTTTTCCTTTTTACGAAAGCTATCCTTTCTGACAAGGACATACCGGTATACAATTTTGGAAAGATGGAAAGGGATTTTACCTATATCGATGATATTGTAGATGGAATTATGTCCTTATTGGATCAAATCCCACAAAAAGATCCCCGTTGGGATGCAAGTAAGCCGGATCCGTCCGCTTCAAGTGCAGCATACCGCCTTTTCAATATCGGCAGGGGAGAGCCCGTGGCTTTGATGGAGTTCATTCATGCCATTGAGCAGGCACTGGGGAAAAAGGCCAAGTTGGATATGCAGCCCATCCAACCCGGGGATGTAGTTAAGACCTGGGCCGACACTTCAGCGCTTATCGACTGGTCGGGCTACCAGGCATCCACATCGATTGAAACAGGAGTGAAACGGTTTGTAGACTGGTACCTGCACTACTACGAAGACTGATCACCCTTCGTAAACAGGCTCAACATCTCCTTTAGCTGGGCAATTTTACCGCTTTCTCCCAATTGTTCATATGCCAGAATCAGGTTCATTATCATGCGGAATACAATTTCAGTGTTGCTGCAAGGTTTATAGTACTTGGGAGAGGATGGAATTTTCTGCTCTTTTAAAAAGAATTTTATCTCTTTACGGCTGAATACGGCTCCTTCGTTATAAGGATTGATATAAAAAAGAACATCATTCTGGTCTTCTGTCTGAATGACCGAGGCACTGTATTCGTCTATGTAAGCAAGAATAAAATTCTTCGGAAGGTTTACCCCGTAAACCGGCATCCCGACCTGTTGCGCTACAACAGCATAAATAATGGCCAGTGTGATGGGATTGCCCTTTTTTCTTTCCAGTACCTGGTTAATGTATGAATTCCGGGGGTTGTAGAAATCTTTATCGCTTTTACCGAATTTATGAACCTCGAAAAAGATGCGGTTGAGCAGGTTGATCTTTTCCAGTGCAGTGAGATTATTGTTGATCTCGAGCCAGAGGTCATTCCGGATGCTTTCAATGGGATCCAGCACCTTTTCTTTAATGCTCAAATCTGGATACTGGAACCTGGCAACCAGGTAAGCGCCCGTGAGGAGATCCGAATTCCCGGATCGGATCCATCCGTCGAGGAGTTCCTTGAGGTAGTTGAATTGTATTTTCTGTATTAGATTTTCCAGGCGGTTCTGCATGAGGGGCTCAGGGGATCTCTCCCATGCTGTCTCAAGTTCCGGGATGATGGGGGCGCCACTCCCAATCAAGCGTTCTGAAACGGAGAGAAAGACCTCCTCACTCGGATCTTCCAATAGATCAATTAATGCTTTTATTTCATTCCTGTCATATGCCATCACTCAAGTCTGTACAATTTCAATATTTTACTTATTAATTCCGACATAAAACTTTTATAGTCGGGATGAAAGGTTTTGCTTTCCCTGTTGGCTATGGCTGCACAGATGGAGAGAGCCTGATGCCCCATCATCCCGGACAGCGCGTAAAGGGCTGAAGTTTCCATTTCAAAGTTAGTAAAATGAAGATCATTAAACTTGACCGGACGAAGTTCTTCCAATAATTTTGGAATACTGGTTTTCAATCTGGGGCTCCGTGCTTGTGGCCCGTAGAACCCGGGGGCAGAAATGGTGATGCCCCGGACACCCAGACTGTCAAATTTATCCAACAGATCCTGGTCTGCTGCTATAAAGTAAGGACCTGGTAACCGGTCGGGCCAACGCACCTGCTGCCTGAATTGAATTTGGAGATCTTCCAGCAACAGGTCCTCATCGTATTGATAAAAATGGGGCAGATTGTCAAATCCACATGCAATCGCAGCGAGAATAACTGATTCGCAGCCCAGTTCGCGGCGCAATGCACCGCTGGTACCAATCCGGATCAGGTTTAAGTTCTTGATCTTCTTTGAGCCGCCTTCCATCCGGAACAGTGCATCCAGTTCATTCATGACGATGTCGATATTATCCGTTCCTATACCCGTCGACAGAGCCGAGATCTTTTTGTTTCCCAACCTTCCTATATGGGTATGAAATTCCCTGTTTTGGATTTTTTTTTCAACATAATCAAAGTAAGCAGACACTTGTTCAACCCGCTCCGGATCCCCAACAAGAAAATAATATTGTGTAAGGTCGCCGGGGCCGAGTCCCAGATGATAAACCCGCTTATGTTCATTCAGCATCCGGTTCATGTTTTTTGCTTCGGGGTCCATGTTAAAAAGTATAAACAGGTATTTACGATTCGGGATTTTCTATTCTCCGCCAATAAAGATAATTTTATGCTTTTAAAAAAGTTCATTTTTAATTCTGTAGACAAATAACCTTCGGGTAACAATCTTCATGGAATCTCGTTTTTGTCATGGAAGGATCAAGGATGTGATGGGTTTAAGGATTCTTTTACTACTTACTCTGTTATTGATATTGCCGGTCCGGGGACTCCATGCACAGGATTGGAAAATATCCCTCCTGGAAAGGGACAAGTCGATCGAGGCCGTAAAAGCGAAAAAAACTCCTCATATTGATGGGAAACTGGATGATCCGTGCTGGAGAAATGTACCGGTAGCAACCGATTTTCTTCAGGTGAATCCTTATAATGGCAGACCCGCGAGCCAGAGAACGGAAGTAAAGTTCCTGTACGATGACAATGCAGTTTATATCGGTGCTATGCTTTATGATCCTGCTCCGGATAGCATTATGACCGTTTTGGACAAAAGGGACCAGTTTTCCATATCCGATTACTTTGGCGTGCTTATTGATCCATTCAATGACAGCCAGCTGGCGTATGCCTTTTATGTTACTGCGGCCGGAGTGCAGGTAGATTATAAATCCATTGATGGTCAACGTAATGACCGGGATTGGGATGCCGTATGGGACAGTGAAATCAACATCCTATGGAACGGCTGGACGGTAGAAATGAAGATCCCGTACTCCGCCCTCCGTTTTCCCAAAAAGGATATTCATGAATGGGGTATCAACATATTCAGAAATGTCAGGAGAACCAGGGAATCCACATCCTGGAATTATGTCGACCAGGAAGTAAGCGGGGTAAATCAGCAGGCCGGAACCATGAAGGGGGTGAAAAACGTGGCACCTCCTTTGCGGCTGGCATTTCTTCCTTATGCTGCAGCATACGTAGAAAAATATTCCGATCATGAAGGATACGGAAGCTCCTTGAAAGGTGGAATGGATATGAAATACGGCATCAACGAGAGCTATACCCTGGATATGATGCTGATCCCGGATTTCGGTCAGGTGCAGTCGGATGATGAGGTCCTGAACCTGAGTCCCTTTGAAACCTATTACGGCGAAAAGCGGGAATTTTTCATGGAGGGCACCGAATTGTTCAACAGGGCCAATATTTTTTATTCGCGCAGGATAGGGGACCGTCCTAAGTACCATTCGGATGTGGATGACAAGCTTCGTGAAAATGAAGTCATTGTTGAAAATCCTGCAGAGTCCCAGCTCATCAACGCGACCAAAGTTACCGGTAAGACGCCCGCGGGTTGGAGTACAGGCCTGTTGAACGCCATGGCCATGAATACATTTGCCACCATAAAAGATACCCTTAGCGGGGAAGAAAGAAAGGTACTGACCCAACCTTTCACGAACTACAATTTGACCGTCGTTGAGAAAACACTCCGCAACAATTCTTTTGTCAGCCTGATCAATTCCAATGTGCACACCCCCCATGATAATTATACAGCCAATGTAGTGGGTGCACAGTTCAAGCTTGCCAATAAGGACAATTCCTACGCTTTTTCCGGTCGGGGAGCCATCAGCAAACGTTTTAGTGAAGAAAATGAACCCGGCGGTGGTTATTATGATCTTGAGTATGGAAAGATAAAAGGGAACTTCCTCTGGGAATTGTCAACCCGGCTGGAAACGGATCAATACGACCCCAATGATCTTGGCTTCATGCGGGCGAACAATGAAATTTCCTATGCACTCAGGATGAATTATAATATCTATGATCCTTTCTGGAAGGTACTGGGATGGTACAATTATTTCAGAATAGCTCTGGATCAACGTTTTCGTCCCCTTGACTATCAATCTTTTACACTAAGTGCTGTTAGTTCGACAACTTTCAGAAATTACACCTATGCCCGTTTTAACCTAACATTCAGACCACAATATTACGATTATTATGAACCAAGAGTTGATGGCAGAAAGTTTAAAGAAGCAGGTTTCATTTCATTGAGTACCAGAACCTCTACGGATTACAGGAAAAAGTTCGCCATCGATTTGGGTGCGGGCTATTTTGTCCGGTCGGAATATAATAACAACGGCTTTAATTACAGAATAGAACCCCGTTACAGGATAAGCGATAAAATGATCATTGTTTTTGAATACCGCAAGAACAAATCCTACAATAATTTGGGCTATGTAGGGAATAATGAAGTTGAGGATTCTATTTATTTCGGCCGCCGGGATTTGAACACCATTGAAAATACCCTGGTATCCAACTACACTTTCAATAACAAAACTTCCCTGAGTTTTCGATTGCGTCATTACTGGTCCCGGGTCGAGTATAAAGATTATTATTTACTCGGGCAGGATGGAAGTCTGCAGCCCGGGGCCGGGTATTCAGAAGATAACTTGAATTTCAATGCCTTTAATATTGATATGGTTTACTCATGGCGTTTTGCTCCCGGAAGCGAACTTTCCATAGTCTGGAAAAATGCAATTGAAGCGGAGCAGAACATTATCGTACCCGATTATCCCGGCAACCTGGAAAGCACCTTTAGTGCCCCTCAGCTGAACAGCATTTCTATTAAAGTTCTCTACTATCTTGATTATCTTTATCTGAAAAAGAAGATTAGTTCCTGATAACAACCCTGCCATGATCCAGAGAATTCAGACCGTTTTCATTCTTTTATCGATGTTGATAACGGGAATGTACTTCACCAATCCCCTGGCCAGGATACTTGGACCCGACAACGCGGTTTATTTCTACAGCTTTCGTGGTTTTCATGCAGCGGGAGAAAAAGCCGAAATCACAAGTGAGGCTTTACCCTTGATTATCTTGCTGGCTGTGATCCTGCTCCTGAGCCTGGTAACCATATTCCTGTTTCGCAGACGGGTACTGCAGGCTCGCTTTTGTATGTATAATATTTTACTGAAGCTGGGATTACTCGGAATGGTGGCATTTCAGTTGTTACATTTCCGCAAGCAGGAGGAAGCGGTTTCACTGGCCGTAACCTGGATCGCTTTGATGCCTCTTGCAGCTGCATTCTTTGATTACCTGGCCTATCGAAATATCCGGAAAGACGAACTCCTGGTCCGGTCAATTGACAGAATCAGGTAGGTTCCCGGGCATAGAGGGCGATAAAAACAACCTTGCATATTCCGGAGAGTTTCTCACAGGATTTCCATATTCCTCTGGTTGGTGATCTTCTCGCAATAATGACATTTCAGGGCAGCAGGCTTTTTGTTTACCACACTAAACTTTTGCTTCACGTTTTGATTGTTGGTGATGCACTGGGGATTGACGCACCGGACAATTCCGGTGATCTCATCCGGCAATTCCACGAGTTTCTTCTCCACCACATTGTAGTCCCTGATTATATTTAGCTTGGCTTCCGGCGCGACCAGTGCGATCTTATTGATCTCCTGGTCCTTGAAGAAAATGTCAGATACCTTAATAATGGCTTTGGTACCCAGCTTTTTACTTTCAAGGTTGGATCCGAAGGTGGTTTGATTCTTTATCTCGTCCAACCCCAGTATATTAATAACCTTGAATAGGTTCTCTGCAGGAATATGGTCTATAACGGTCCCGTTTTTTAGTGCACTGACAACCAGGTGAGTCCTGTCTTTCATGATTACCTTATTTTAGTCCCAATATTGTAGTAATTATTGCCTGGCGGGTATATACCCCGTTCCTTGCCTGTGTAAAGTAATATGCTTTCAGATTTTCATCTACGTCTTCGCTGATCTCATTGACCCTGGGCAGGGGATGCAGGATCTTCATATTATCCCGGGTATTCTCCAGCATGTGTTCTTTAAGTACATATGCATTCTTAACTTTTTCATAGTCGATGGGGTCCGAGAACCTTTCCTTCTGAACTCTTGTCATGTAGACAATGTCGGCCTGGTCGATGATATCCGTGAAATCAGCGTATTCATAATAACTCAGACCCAATTCATCCAGGTGAAGTTTATATTCATCCGGCATGCTGAGTTCTTCCGGAGCGATAAAATAATAGGTAGTCTTGAATTGGGACATGGCCATCATTAATGAATGTACGGTTCTTCCGTATTTTAGATCACCCATCATGAAAATGTTCAGATCGTCCAGTTTGCCCTGGGTCTTCTGAATGGAATACAGGTCCAGTAAAGTTTGTGTAGGATGTTGATTGGCCCCGTCGCCGGCATTCACAATTGGGATATCCACAACTTCGCTGGCAAAACGGGCAGAACCCTCCAGGGGATGACGCATTACAATAAGGTCGCAATAATTACTGACTGTTTTGACCGTATCCCTGAGTGATTCCCCTTTCCGCGTGCTGGTAGAGCCGCTGTCAGAGAAACCGATTATTCTTCCTCCCAACCGGTTTACTGCCGATTCAAAACTCAAACGCGTCCGTGTAGACGGCTCAAAAAACAATGTGGCAACAACATAAGCCTTCAGAATATCCTGAATGGGATTCTTTTCAAACTCTGCAGCCAGTTCAAGGATTCTCAGGTATTCATCCTTGTTATAATCGTTAATGGACACCAGACTTTTACCCTTCATGTATTAAGTTTTAAGTAAATATATATATCCCGCCTGTTTGATTGAATATTTGTTAATAATATTTGATAATTAATTCACCTTGTAACGCACTTTGTCCATTCTTTTGAGATGCTCCCGGATTGTATCGACCAGGTCCAGTCTTACCCACAAGACCATATGACATTCATCCGTAAAATCTTGCTGATGGATTTCAATGCCGGGTTGATCGACCAGGCGCATGATCCCGTTCATTTTTTCGTAAGCAAAACAGATGTCTATCGAGCGGGTAAGAAATTTCTTAACAGGCTTGCATCTTTCCAGGGCATCTGCTGCAGCGGTCTTGTATGCCCGGGCCAGTCCGCTTGCTCCCAGAAGGGTCCCCCCGAAATATCGGACCACGACAACCAGCACCATTGTAAAACCGTACTTGTCAATCTGGCCGAGGATGGGTTTGCCTGCAGTGTTTGCCGGCTCACCGTCATCATTGGTCCTGAATGCTGAACCATCCGCTCCCAGACGATAGGCAAAACAGTGATGCCGTGCATCATGGTATTGCTGTCTTATATCTTCCAACAGAGAGCTGATTTCCTCTTCTGAAACAACCGGAAATGCAAAAGAAAAAAATTTACTTCCTTTTTCTTTACACGATCCCCGGGCAGGTTCTGCTATGGTTTTATATTCAACATGCATCAGTTTCTTGTCCATGAGAGCAAAATGATGGCCAGGAGCGAAATGCTGATCCCGATCCAGTTATGGAGCTTCAATTGTTCCCGGAATAATCTTGCACCCAACAATACCGACAAACTTACAATACCTAGATTATTTATGCCAAATACTACTGAGCCGTCAAACATCCGGATACCATTCTGTTCATAGTTCAGGGATTTTACAAGAAAGTAGATAGAACCAAAATTCGCCATGCCCAGCAGCAAACCATGGTAGATAACCTTGAAGTGGAGTAGGGGGCTAAGGTCCTTTCTGCTTGTAAAAGCGATAAGCATGCCCGTCAGAAAGGCAATGCTGAAGAGGATGATGGAAAAGACAACCAGGTTTTCATCGACGACAAAATGGTACTGGCTCAGGCGTATCAGGGAATCTACAACACCCATTCCAATGAAGAGGATCAAGGGCATCCAAAACCGGTTGGAGACCTCTTCCAGTGCCCGCTTTCGGTATACGGTCAGCAATACACCGGTAAGTGCCGCCAGTATACCAGCTGATTTTAACAAGCTTAGCTTATCTTCTGCATCATAAATAATGGAAAATATAATGGGTAGGACCACCGACAATTTTGATGCGACTGTGGTTACCGATAAGCCGGCCTCCCTTGTCGACAGGCTTACAACAAAAAACATGAGAATGAACAACACCCCGATGAGGATGCTCAGGCCGAGCCAGATACCTGATGGGATGAGTCTGCTTATCGTATCGATTGGTTGCAGAATGATGCCCAATGTGGTGGCAATGAAGTAATTGACCAGGATCAGGTGAAAAGAAGGAACCCTGTTCCGGTCGGCGAGTTTGAATACAAAAAAAATTCCTGTGGCGGAAATAACGGAAAGGATTAACCAGAACATTCGGGGCGCTTTTCCATCTTCAGATCAAAGTGTTTTCCTTACATTTTCAATTTCTTTTCAATCTCTTCTACTTGCATCTTGAAACGCTTGTCGGTATCAATTAAATTGTTCACGGTCTTGCACGCGTGCAAAACTGTTGCATGGTCCTTACCGCCAATCTGAGCACCAATGGTTGCCAGGGAAGATTTGGTCAAACTTTTCGAGAAATACATGGCTACCTGTCGTGCCTGCACAATTTCCCTTTTCCTGGTTTTGGACTGAAGCTGCTCCACGGGAATGTTGAAGTAGTTGCAAACCATCTTCTGGATGTAGTCAATGGAGAGTTCCCTTTTGGTGTTCTTGATCAGTTTGTCGATCATTTCCTTGGTTAACTCCAGGGTAATCTCTTTCTTGTTAAGGGTAGATTGTGCCAGTAAGGAAATCAATGCACCTTCCAGCTCTCGAATATTATCGGTGATGTGGGTTGCTATATACTCTATGACTTCCTGTGAAATATCAATTCCGTCTTTATATATCTTTTTCTCAAGAATGGCCATTCGGGTCTCAAAATCCGGTATCTGCAGATCGGCCGACAACCCCCATTTGAATCTGCTCAGCAGCCGCTGTTCCAATCCCTGCAATTCCACCGGAGGCTTATCGGATGTCAGCACCAGCTGTTTCCCGGACTGATGCAAGTGATTGAAGATATGGAAAAAGGTATCCTGTGTTTTTTCCTTTCCGGCAAATTCATGAACGTCGTCGATGACCAGAAGGTCGATCATCTGGTAAAAATGGAGGAAATCATTTTTATTGTTGTTCCGTATGGAATCCACGAACTGGGTCTGGAATTTATTGGCATTAACGTATAGTACCGTCTTTTCATGGGATTTATTCTTAACCTCAATACCAATGGCCTGGGCCAGGTGGGTTTTTCCCAAACCTGACTCTCCATAGATCAAGAGGGGATTAAATGCTGTACCCCCCGGGTTATTGGCCACCGCGAAACCGGCTGAGCGGGCCAGACGGTTGCATTCCCCTTCAACAAAATTCTCAAAGGAATATTCGGGATTCAACATGGGATCAATATTCAATTTCTTGATCCCCGGAATAATGAAAGGATTCTTTATGGTCTGGGTTTCACTGTACAATGGATAGGATACCGGTTTGTTACGCACTTCCTCATGGCTCCTTCCCGGGAACTTGACCGTATATGGTCTCGACTGGCTGAAACCGTTATTTTCCATCACAACACTGTATTCCAGCTTGGCATCTGTTCCAAGTTCTTTTCTAATAACCTTCTTCAGCAAATCAATGTATTGTTCTTCAAGGTACTCGTAGAAAAAAGGACTGGGCACCTGTATCGTAAGGATCTTGTTTTCCAGTTTCAAAGGTTGAATGGGCTCAAACCAGGTTCTGAAACTTATTGAAGGAACGTTATCCTTAATGACTTTCAGGCAATTATTCCAGACCTCTTTATGCATACTTTTAAGTATATAGGGGTTAACTTGCAGATTATGTTGTCTATAGTGTTGGCTGCGCTTTCCAGCAGATAAATCTCAATTTTGTGAAAAAAAAACTAAAAAAAAAGGGGTTGAATACTTGACATTCTTGAATTAATTCTATGGTTTTTATTATCAACCGTTTAACATTTGAAAAAAAATAAAAAAAAATACATTCCGTTGACTGTTAACTATTTAAGTAATTTTAATCTTAATTAATTGTTAACTAATTATTTAGCCATTGTTTCATAAGCTCAAAAAATAAACTTCACGAACCTCCCTTATTTTTCGTCAATGAAAATTTGCCGTTTGTCAAAATCAAGAACCGCACCGGACAAAAATCAGTACTCATCCGGGGGAGAAAAAACCGACATCGGTTGTTTACTTAATTCTTCCGGCCGAAAATACTGAAATGGACGTATTTTTTTGGATTTTCCTGCAAATCTTTGATTAAGTGATCCAAATCCCGGGTAAGGACCTCCAGGTTTGTATACAGACTGTCGTTCGCAGCAAGCATCCCGAGGGTGCCTCTCCCCCGGTTAATTCGGTCGATCAGTATATGTGTAGATGCCAGAGTTTGATTGGCATTATTAATGGTTGACTTCAATTCTGATTTAGCGATAGAATCGCTTATATTATTGAAGTTCTCTATGGCTGCACCCAGCTGGTCCTTATGCTTGCTGATCTTGTCCGTTATCTCTTCGAGGTTGGCGATCATTTGGTTCAGATCACTGTTTTCCCGGAGCATAAGAGAAAGATTTTCAGAAGAATATTGAAGGTCATTGATGGCTTTCCGCAGGTTATCCCTGGATGCCGGGTCCAGGACGTAATTGACCGCTTCAACCAGGGAATCGATTTTTACGAAAACCGATTCTGCTTTTTCAGTTACCGGTGAAAATTGTTCCTGAATACGATCGATCATGCCAACTTCCACCTCAGATATCAGGGTATCACCGGGTTCGTGCATCTTTTTTGATCCGGAACGCTCAATACGGATGGACGGGGTACCCAGCAGATCAGCATAGAGTATGGCTTTTGAGTTTTCCGGTATATTGTATTCCTTCTCTATAGCCAATTTGATTTCAAGGCGGTCAGGAGATTCCGGATCAAAACGGATTGCGGATACGTTCCCGATCTGGTATCCTCTCATAAAGATTTTTGCATTGACCTCCATGCCGGCTATTTCATAGTAAAAGGCTTTGTATTGATTCACCGAAATCAGGATGTTCCTGCCTTTGAGGTAATTCAAACCCCATAAGGTAAAAAGTATGGCAATCGTAACGATGATGCCTATTTTGACTTCTGTAGAAAATTTCATGAAAATATAAGATCACAAAGAGGTCCCAAATTAATCATTAATTTGCTGAATTGCTTCCCGTATACCGATTAATTTCTTTCCCCGGGTTGCAATCACAAATGCACCATGGACCTGTTGCCGGATCTTTTTACATTGGTCCATGGCTTCCTGATACTTAGTAAATTTTTGTGTGGTATACTTGTAGAAGTCTCCTGCATCGATCTCGGCCAGTTCATCAAAACCGCTGAAAAACTCAGAACTGGTATCCAGTTTGGTTTTTGAGGCTGCTATCTGGATGCGGAAGCAGATCGGTTCCGATTCCACCTTTTCTTCAGTCACCGGAATGTTTGCCTGCTGTTCTTCTGGATCAATCTTTGATTCATCAAACATACTTTTGCTCTCTATTTCGTTCTTGTAATCCCGGAATGCCCTGAAAATAGCCGATGCCAGGTAATCCTGACCTTGTTCCGACATCAAATACCGCTCTTCAACTTCATTGGTTATATAACCGGTTTCAATCAAAACGCTGGGCATGGTGGTTCTCCACAGAACCAGGAATCCGGCCTGTTTTACGCCCCGGTCCTTTCGCATCGCCCGTTCCCTGAATTGGTCCTGCACATGACTGGCAAAGGCCAGACTTTGATCCAGGTAGGTAGATTGCATTATATTAAACATGATGTACGATTCTGCCGATTTGGGGTCAAATCCTTCATAATGGGTCGTATAGTCTTCTT
Organism: uncultured Bacteroidaceae bacterium; assembly: GCA_964420035.1. Taxonomy (GTDB): domain Bacteria; phylum Bacteroidota; class Bacteroidia; order Bacteroidales; family SM23-62; genus CAYQQR01. The sequence goes on from CAYQQR010000003.1 coordinate 71,551, forward strand.
CAAGGGTGATAACAGAGTTCTCCTTCATGGCTACCTGCAAATTACGTTCGTTGGTATGATAGCCCATGGCATAGGTTTCACTGCCGTAAGTAGCAGAATTTTTCCATGCATTGGCATGGACCGAAATGAAAAGATCGGCACCGTTCTGGTTCGCTATATTGGCCCGCTCATGAAGGGGTACAAAAACATCTTTGTCACGTGTATATATTACCCTGACATCATCGAAATGTTCCTCAATATATTTACCCAGTTTCAGAACGATCCCCAGTACGATGTCTTTTTCTTTTGCCCTTTTCCCGAATGCACCGGGATCTTTGCCTCCATGACCGGCATCCAGCACCACCGTTTTCAGGGTTTTCTTGATCTCCCCGTCGGCAAACAGGACCCCGCGGGGATAAATTATCAACAGCAGCCATACAAGAATTGTAAGGGCTGTGCGTTTTTCTATGCGGGTATGGAATATGTTTACAGGCAATTTTAGTTAGCTTTAGTCCCTGATTTCCTGAATCCATTTTTTTCAAAATTAGTATTAAAAATTGTTCAAAAAACAACTGCAATATTGGGTTTTATGCATCTTATTAACCATCCCGGTTCAGAATATTCTCGCGCAAACGGATTCACTGGAGATCATAACGGAAACAGACAGCATGGTCTATGACAGTATTCCCGGGGATAGTCTCGTGGAAAAAAAATCAAAAAAAACCGAAACGATCGAATCAGAGGTCAATTATGATGCTGCCGATTCCATGATATATTCGCTCGGTGAAGAGAAAGTATACCTGTATGGAGATGCCCTCATCAGTTATCAGGATATAGAGATCTCTGCAGCCCGTATTGAATTCGATATGAGTACCAATATCCTCAATGCTTATGGAAGGGAAGACAGTCTGGGGATACTGCAGGGAAAGCCAAAATTTAATCAGGCAAATGAGTCCTTCGAGGCCCGCACCTTATCCTATAATTTCGATACCAAAAAAGGATTTATTGAGGCCATAATCACAGAACAGGAGGGAGGTTATCTCCACAGCCAGAAAACCAAAAAGCAGGCCGACGGCCAGATCCATATGAGGCAGGGTAAATATACGACCTGTGACCTGGAGCATCCGCACTATTATATAGCGCTTACCAGGGCCAAATCCATTCCGGGGGACAAGATCGTCAGCGGTCCTGCCTACTTTGTTATTGAAGATGTACCCATCCCGATCGGGATTCCCTTTGGTTTCTTTCCCAACAGCAGCACCCGCTCATCAGGCTTGTTGATTCCTACATATGGCCTGGATGGCAGAAGGGGATATTACCTGCAGAATGGAGGTTTTTATTTTGCCCTGAACGACTATTTCGATTTACGGGTAACCGGTGATGTCTATACCAATGGAACCTGGGGCACAAGGATAGGCAGTAATTACAGGAAGCGGTATAAGTATTCCGGAAGTCTTAATACCCGTTATTTCAGAACCATTACAGGGGAAAAGGGATTGCCCAATTATCGAAAAGGCACCGATTATTCAATTTTATGGTCCCATTCACAGGACCCCAAAGCAAATCCATACAGTAATTTCCGGGCCAGTGTTAACTTTTCTTCATCATCTTATGATGTGAATCACAGCCGGAACATTCAAAATGCCCTGACCAACACCAAGCAATCCAGTATTTCCTATTCCCGTTCCTGGCCTGCTCGCCCTTTCAATTTCTCAGCCAGCCTTAATCACAGCCAGAACAGCAGGAACAAATCCGTAAACATGGTTCTGCCGAAAATGACTTTCAGCATGAACAGAATATACCCTTTTCGTAAGCTGACCCAAAAAAGCAGCAGTTTGCTGAATGACTTTCAGATCAATTATTCTGCTAATTTTGACAACCGGCTCAATACGGTCGATTCTTTATTGTTCACCGATACCAAAATCGAAGATTTTAATACGGGCTTTCAACATAACCTCCCGCTCAGCCTGAACATAAAAGCGCTGAACTTTTTTAACATAACCCCCAGTATACGCTATACCGGGGTCATGTTTACCAAAAGGACCATGCCCAGGTTTGAACAGGGCTATGTTTACGAGAATATGGACAGGACAGCAGATACCCTGATCATTGACACCATCCCGGGTGTTTATTATGCCCATGCCTATGTCCCCTCTGTAGGGGTATCCTTCCAACCCAAGGTATATGGATTTTTTACATTCAGGAAAAAATCAAGGATAGAAGCCATCCGCCATGTCATGTCGCCATCGGTTTCTTTCAGTTATACGCCGGATATGACCGGTAAGGTACCCGACTATTATATTGATGTAAACCTCGGTGTGGATACGGTGACGAAACAGCGTTTTCTTTACAGTGAGCTGGGAGATACCATTAACGCTACTCAGGCCATGATGAACCAGGTTAAGGGATCCTATTCCATCTATGATGAATCAGTCTATCGCATACCGGTTCCCGCGGGAAGGCAGGGATCCGTCTCATTCTCGCTCCGGAACAATGTGGAAATGAAGATCAAATCCAAGAGCGATACGGCTCAGGAGATGAAGAAGATCAAGCTGCTGGATAATCTGAATTTCAGTACGAATTATAACATCTTTGCCGAACAGTTTAAATGGAGTCCCATCAGCATGGTTGGAAATACCTCTCTTTTCAAAAGACAGCTCAATTTGAAGTTTAACGGCCGGTTTGATCCATACGGTATTGTAAGGGATAGCATTACCCAGCGTTGGACCCGGGTCAATGAACCGGTCTGGAAAACCAGCGATCAAAAGCAGCTTCTCCGGCTCACAAGTTTCGGATTCAGCGTCAGTTTCAGGTTACGGTCATCCCAGGGAAAAGGTCAGGGCCAGGAAGAACAACCCCGGGCCGATATTTCAGAACCATCCGGACTCAGTCCTGATGAGGTCAACTATTCGGGATATGACGATACTTTTTATGGGCAGTATGTAGACTTCGATATTCCGTGGAGCCTGAGCTTTGATTACAATTTTAATTATTCCAGGCCCTTTGAAGAATCAAATATTGTTCAAACACTGCGCGTGAGCGGTGATATCAGCCTGACACCAAAATGGAAGATAGGGGTCAGTACCGGCTATGATTTCAAAGCCAAAAAGATGAGCACAACGAATCTGAATATTTACAGGGACCTGCACTGCTGGGAAATGCGACTATCATCCGTTCCTTTTGGTACATTCAGGAGCTACGGTTTTCAGATCAACATTAAATCCTCTATCTTGAGAGACATAAAATACGAAAAGAACGATAGTTGGATCGATAATTAAAAAGAGATGAAACGTCAGATCAAAACCGAAAAGGCACCGGCAGCTGTAGGGCCTTACAGCCAGGCCATCGAGATCAATAACATGCTGTTTGTATCGGGACAGGTACCCCTGGATCCCAAAACGGGAAAACTCGTCGACGGGGGTATATCGCGTCAGACCGAGCAGGTACTCCTGAATATAAGTACAATACTGACAGCGGCAGGATATTCCTTGCAGGATGTTGCTAAATGTACCTGCTATTTGCAGGATATGTCAGACTTCCGGGCAATGAACAAGGTTTATGCGAAATACTTTCCGCTGGATCCGCCCGCCCGTGCAGCTTTCCAGGTAGGGGCCCTGCCCCTGGGAGCCAAAGTCGAGATCGAAGCAATAGCCGTTAAGTAATTCAGGATTCAGAATGAGTGTGGGTGTGGGGTGGGTGTGAATTCTGAATTTATTCCGCGACTATCTCGAAATCAATATCGACTACGACCTCTTTATGGAGTTTGATGGAGGCTTTGTATTTGCCAACTTCCTTTATCAGTTCATCCTTGAGGGAAATAGCCTTCCGGTCGATATAAAAACCTTCCTTCTTAAGTGCCTCGGCAATCTGAATGGTGTTGACAGAACCAAAGATCTTTCCCTTGGTACTGGTTTTTGCACCGATGGTCAGACTAACGTCCTCGAGCTTTTCTGCAAGCTCTTCTGCTTCTTTTTTAAGTTGTTCCTCTTTATGGGCACGCTGACGAAGGTTCTCCTCGTGCATTTTCAGGATCGACTTGGTGGCATTAAGGGCCAGACCCCTGGGGATAAGATAGTTCCTGGCATATCCGTTTTTGACATCTACGATATCATTCTTGTCACCAAGGTTCGGGATATCTTCTTTCAAAATTATACGCATGGTTGAACAATGGTTTATTTTAACATATCCGTTACATACGGCAACATGGCCAGGTGCCTGGACCTTTTGATCGCCCTTGAAACCTTTCTTTGATACTTGAGTGAAGTGCCTGTAACTCTTCTGGGAAGTATTTTGCCCTGTTCATTAAGGAACTTCTTCAGAAATTCCGGATCCTTATAATCCACGTATTTGATGCGGTTCTTTCTGAAACGGCAATACTTCTTTTTCCTTATTTCTACGGTTGGGGGTGTTAAATATCTTATTTCCGACTGGTTGTTTGCCATGACCTATTACTCCTTTTCTTTTGATGATTCGCTTTTCGCCTCTTCCCTGGCTTTCATTTCTTTTTTCCGGGCATATACAATAGCATACTTGTCCATTTTCATGGTGAGAAAACGCAATATCCGCTCATCCCTGCGGTATTCGGTTTCCAGCTTGTCAATGAACTTCGGATCGGACCGGAATTCAATGAGATAATAAAAGCCCGTGGATTTTTTTTCAATGGGGTAGGCCAGCTTGCGCAATCCCCAGTATTCCTCGAAAATAACCTCACCTTTCTCTGAGGTAATAAGGTTTTTGTACTTCTGAACCGCTTCCTTCATCTGAGCTTCAGACAAAACGGGAGTTGCAATGAAAACGGTTTCATACTGGTTTGTCATACTTTGATAATTTGATTGTTACTGTGTTTAAAATGATTTTACTTGCTCAAAAATTGGCTTGCAAAAATAAAAAGAATAACCGTCATCGCAAAATTTCAAGCACTTTTATGCACCTGAGTTCATTGTATATATTTTCTATCTTTGTCTAAATTTTCAAGGATGGAAAATTTCATTGTAAGCGCGAGAAAATACAGACCCGATCGATTTGACCAGGTAGTTGGCCAAAATGCGATCACTTCCACCCTTAAAAACGCGATTAAAAACAGTCACCTGGCTCATGCATACCTGTTTTGTGGTCCCAGGGGAGTAGGCAAAACCACCTGCGCCCGTATTTTGGCCAAAACGGTCAACTGCAATAATTTAGGCGAAGATGTTGAAGCCTGCAATGAATGTGAGTCCTGTAAAGCCTTCAATAGTTCCCGTTCCTACAATATTCACGAACTGGATGCGGCTTCAAACAATTCAGTGGATGACATCCGGAACCTGACCGATCAGGTCCGGGTGCCACCCCAGATCGGAAAATACAGTGTGTACATTATCGATGAAGTGCACATGCTTTCCCAACAAGCCTTCAATGCTTTCCTGAAAACATTGGAAGAACCCCCGGCTCATGCCATTTTTATTTTGGCCACCACTGAAAAACATAAGATCATTCCAACCATATTGTCCCGATGTCAGATCTACGATTTTCAAAGGATCAAGGTTAGGGATATTGCAGAATATCTTGAGAAGATTGCAAAACAGGAAAAACTGGAAACCGAGCCCGAAGCTTTACAGGTGATAGCTCAAAAAGCGGCCGGTGCCCTCCGGGACGCGCTGTCCATCTTTGATCAGATCGTAAGCTATACCGGCAGTAAAATCAGCTACACGGATGTACTTGAGAACCTCAATATCCTGGATTATGATTATTATTTCAATATGACCGGAGCTTGTTTGGCCGGAGACCCATCCAAGGCCTTGTTGCTTTTCGACGACGTGATCACAAGGGGTTTTGACGGGCAAAATTTTATCAACGGACTTTCTGCCCATTTCCGGGATCTTCTGGTTAGTCAGGACGAAGAAACGATTGAATTGCTCGAAGTAGGGGCGGGAATACGTAAAAAATACCTGGAACAAAGTCAGCAATGTCCTGCCGACTTTTTACTGAATGCCCTGGATATACTAAACCAGGCAGATATGAATTACCGTTCCAGCAAGAACCAGCGACTTCTGATTGAGTTGGCGTTGTCGCGATGCTGTACACTTGCACATTCAAAAAAAAAAGAGCTGAGACCTGAAGAGCCGGTGGCTGAGAAAGAAAAAGAACCTTCAACGGAGCCTTCGGGAAAAGAAATTTCACCAGACCCGGTAAATGAAAAACAGTCTCCCGAACCGAAAAAGGAAACAGAGCCTGAATCAGAAACGGAGGAGAAACACCTTACGGAAACTCCCGCGCCTTTGGTTTCTATAAGGGAGGCAATCTCAGGAAAAAGAGCTGAAAGCTCAGCAAATGAAGAAGATCCTGAATCAGGGGCAGAAAAACCGGATCAGAAGGGAGCACTGAAAAAGCAGGAATTCAGTCCGGAAACCATGGCACATTTCTGGCTTGAATTTGCTGAATCCATTAAAAGCGATCGGCCCCGCATGGCCAGTACCCTGAAAAACCATATGCCTCGTAAAATTGATAACATACGGTACAAGGTTTTGCTGGATAATTCAACCCAAAAAGACCAGTTTAACCGGGAAATAAAGCCTGAACTGATCGATTACCTCAGGGACAGGCTGCAAAACGACCAATTGGAACTGCAACTTGATGTCATCCCCCAGGAAGAAAACAGGGAAATGCTTTACACCCAGGAAGATAAATTCAAACATATGTCTGAGAAAAATCCGGCACTCAGAAAACTGAAACAAAAGTTTAACCTGGATTTTGATTGAACATCGGGTCCGAAACAAGGTTAGGATTCAAGGATTTCATATTAAATAAATCACTGAGTTATGCGCGCAGAAAAAGTTACCATTGAAAACGCTGCACTGATAGTACCGGACGAACCCATCATTCCTTTTATTGAAGGCGACGGTACCGGACCGGATATATGGAATGCTTCGGTACTCGTGTTTGACGCTGCGGTAGAAAAAGCCTATAAGGGAAAAAAGAAAACACACTGGAAAGAAGTATATGCAGGGGAGAAATCCTATAAAAGGACCGGAGAATGGTTGCCCCGGGAAACGCTTGACCTGATCAGGGAACACCTTGTTGCCATCAAAGGACCGTTAACCACCCCTGTAGGAGGCGGTATACGGTCATTGAACGTTGCCCTCAGACAGATCCTTGACCTATACGTTTGCCTCAGGCCCGTTAAATATTATAAAGGTGTTCCCTCTCCGGTGAAGGATCCCTCCACAACGGATATGGTGATTTTCAGAGAAAACTCAGAAGACATCTACGCGGGTATCGAATGGATGCATGGGACAGAAGAAGTAAAAAAGGTCAAGGATTTCCTTATCAATGAAATGGGTGTTACCAAAATGCGTTTTCCCGATACCACTTCCATCGGGATAAAGCCCATATCCCGGGACGGAACAGAAAGGCTGGTGCGGGCTGCCATACAATATGCACTGAACCATGCTCTTCCTTCTGTAACCCTGGTCCACAAGGGGAACATTATGAAGTTTACGGAAGGACAGTTCAAGCAATGGGGCTATGATCTTGCAGAAAGGGAGTTCGCCGATAAGGTTTTTACCTGGCAACAATATGATAAGGTCAGGGAAAAAGAAGGGACCGAGGCAGCCAATCATGCACAGGATGAAGCCCTGAAAGCGGGAAGACTCCTGGTAAAGGATGTCATTGCCGATGCCTTCCTGCAGCAGATACTGACCCGTCCCGCTGAATATTCAGTGATTGCCACCATGAACCTGAACGGCGATTATATCTCCGATGCCCTGGCCGCCATTGTGGGGGGTATTGGTATTGCACCAGGAGCCAATATCAATTACGAAACCGGTCATGCCATTTTCGAAGCTACCCATGGTACCGCACCTAAATATGCCGGACTCGACCGGGTGAATCCCGGATCGCTGATCCTTTCCGGTGTTCTGATGTTCGAATACCTCGGATGGCAGGAAGCAGCCGACCTGATCCGCAAGGGACTGCAGGCCGCCATCATGAAAAAGCGGGTCACCTACGATTTTGAACGCTTAATGGAGGGTGCAACCAAATTGAAAACTTCTGAATTCGGGCAGGAAATAATAAATAATATGTGAACTGGCCTCCGGTAGCTGGTTGCTGGCTTTTTGAATCTCTTCCAACGACCAGCCACCAGAAGCTAAACTTTCTTCCAGTCGGTTTTATATATCAAATCCTCGATATACTTTTCCAATTCTTCCAATGCCTCCGGAGCCCCATAATAATCCATGATCTTTTTCCAATCCCCTTCGTGGCTGTAGTAAATGTATTTGGTGGGCAGATCGGATACATTTTTGTAATACCGGTCTTCCAGTTTAAAAAAGTTGGTTTTGTCAAAGGCTTCATGCAGCTTTTCAAGTTCCTCACCGGACAGTTGGGCCCAGAATTTCCCGATTAGATCAAAATTTTCCTCCCCTTCAAACAACATTTTCCCTTTTTTGTTAATCTTTAAGGTGTAAACCGGGCATTCTCCGTAACAAGCTGTTCTTTCATAAGAGACCATGAGATCTTCCTGATCAAATTGCCTTTGAATAGCGCAGGACTGAACGGTAAACCCGATGCCAATAAGGATTATCCAGAAATTGTGTATGTATCGCATGTCCGGTAGATTTTATAGTTAGTTTCGCGTCCCGGAATTATTAAACCCGTGGATAAAATGAATTATTGTAATTTTACAAAAAAATACGCGCAATGACCCCATCGAAAATCAAATGGATCGGTTTTTTCCTGATCCTGACAGCAGGCCTCAACGTTCAGGCACAGAAGCTGAGAAAGATCTCAGTACCCCACGAACATTATCCCATATGCATTGCAGAAGACCGCACCGGTACCGCTAAGATCGGTCCTCCAGAAGCATATCTGATGAACCGCCACAAATCGAGCCAGTCGGAAGCCGTTTTTAATTTTGAATATTTCAACACCCCTCCGGAAGCCCAGGCAGTTTTTGAAAAAGCAGGGGACATATGGTCCGCGTTACTGAAGACGGATATGCCCATCAACGTGGTTATGGTGTGGGAAGAATTGGACGATGGTGTGTTGGGTTCCGCTTCACCTACAGCATATTATTCCCTGGATGAAAATGGGAATCTGCCGCGTCGTGCCTATCCCGTTGTTTTGGCTGAAAAGATCCTGGGCCGCAACCTGAATGGAAAGCAGGCTGATATCGATGTCAGCTTCTCCAGTGAAATTGACTGGTTTTTCGGCCTGGATGGAAATACGGTTCAAAACAAGTATGATCTTTTAACCATAGCCATTCATGAATTAGGTCATGGTTTGGGTTTTCACGGATGGTTCTTTGTAGACGACAATGATAAGGGTAACTACGGATTGCTCAATACATTCGGTGCATTCGATCATTTCTTTGAAACCGCGGATGCAAAACAATTGATCGATGAGCGTAATTTCAGCATTCCGTCTACTGAACTGAAAGATGTCTTAACGGGTAATCAATTGTATCACGGAAGTCCTGTTTCAAAACAAGTGGAAGACACCAGACCCCGCTTGTATGCACCTCCTGCATACGCAACGGGAAGAAGTGTGTATCATATGGACGAGCAGTACAATGCATCCGAAAATGAACTGATGACCTACAGTATCGGCAGGGGAGAGTGGATACACACCCCCGGACCCCTGGTGACCTACATGTTCTACGACATGGGATGGTCCTTCACCCGTATCAGCCATGATACCCTGAGGGATAATGAAGATCCCGGCGCAGATTACCCCGTTATTGCCAAATTTGAAACCGACGGTGCCATAGAAGAAGATTCCTGTTATATGCATTATTCTTTCGATGAATTCAGCACTGTTGATTCGGTACTCATGACCGCTACCGTTAACCCGGATGAATATTTTGCACTGATCCCCGGAATTACAGCCGAAACCGATGTTTATTATTATATATCCGTGGTGGATAGCTTTTCAAGAAGATATACCAAGCCATCCATGGCTCCGGAGAACTATTACAGTTTTTATGTAGGGACGGATAACACCTTCCCGACCATTGAGCATAAATCCATACCATTTATATTGATTGCTGCAGACTCCCTGACCTTTGTCGCGGATGTCTGGGACAACCTGGGACTGGACACGGTCCTGGTGGAATACAAGATCAATGATCTGGATCAGCCTTCCCTGGGACTCAGCCTGGATACTTTGATCAAATTTGAGGGCACCCTGCATTTTACAGAAGGCCAGTTGAATATCGGGGATGTGATCAAGTACCGGATCAAGGCCGTGGACGGGGCCATTGCTGAAAATACCACCTACGACCCGGAAACGGGCTATCACGAGTTTACCGTTGAAGTAGTGCCCTTGTTCCAGGAAAAATACGTAACCAGTTTCGAGGTGGATCTCAGCGATTTCCTGGCAGATAAGGACTTCTATATTGAAAAGACTCCCGGACTTTTAGCCCTGAACGCATTGAATACCACGCATCCCTATCCCAGTCCGCAAAAAGATAACGGCGAGTTGGAAATCGTTGCACAATTGCGGGTCCCCATTAAGCTTGGCAGCGAAGATGCTTTGATGATTTTTGACGAGATTGCATTCATTGAACCGGGAGAAGAGGGCAGTGAGTTCGGGGATGAAGACTTTTATGATTACGTGGTTGTCGAAGGATCCAGAGATCAGGGCAATACCTGGTATCCCCTGGCAGACGGGTGGGATTGCAGGGCCCATAAGACCTGGGAAGATGCATTTTCTGCTGGCATCGATCCAATGGATCCAACCCATTCCGGTGCAATTCCGACCGGGGATATGTTCAGGCAGCGCGTGATCGATATGACAGGGGATAACCTGGTCTTTAATCCCGGTGATGAAATATTGATACGTTTCAGATTGTATGCCGATCCCTATTTTTACGGCTGGGGTTGGGCCATCGATAATCTTTACATCCAGGGGAAAGGAGTGGGTCTGGACCAGTTCCGGATGAATCCGGGATCCCTGGAGGTCTATCCCAATCCGAGCGACGGTTTGGTTAATATAGCCATGCAAGTTACGGGTCCGCAGTCTGACCTGGAAGTCAGTGTGGTGGATCTTCACGGAAGGGAAGTTTACAGGAGATCCTACCGTACAACTGGCGAAGGTTTTAACCGTCAATTGAATCTTGGCCGGCTGGAGAAAGGCATCTACCTGATGAACCTCCGGGCCGGAGACCAGGTTGTCCGGAAGAAGATCGTTATTGCAAGGTAGGAAAGAGGGATATTGGTTGTAATTGGTGGTAATTGGTGGTAATTGGTGGTAATTTGTTGTCCTCATCAATAACCATCAATAACCATCAATAACCATATTCATACTCCTGACCCGCCCATTCCGAATCCCTATTGAATTATCAATATTTCACTATAACTTTGCGTTGTTTATAGAGAAGAATAAAAAAATTAACATAGTTCTATGGGACTTATCAGTACGGTCTTAAATAAATTTTTGGGTAACAAATCCGAGCGGGATATCAACGCCATTCAACCTTATGTCGCGCGGATCAACGCGGAGACTGAAAGGATCAGTGGCTTTAGTAACGATGACCTGAGAAGGGAGACCAAGGCCTTAAAAGAGAAGATATTAAAGCATATTGAGCCGCAATTGGAGGAAATAGAAGACCTCAAGAAGAATGCGGAATCCGAAGAAACGACCATTGATGAGAAGGAAGCCATATACGATCACATCGATAAAATTGAATCACAGATAGACGAACAACTGGAGGAATTCCTGAAAGAGCTCATCCCGACGGCTTTCGCCATCGTAAAGGAAACGGCAAAAAGATTCAAGGAAAATGAGGAGCTTACCGTAAGCGCACGGGACTTTGACAGGGATTTGGCCGCCGAAGTCGATCACATACGGATTGACGGAGACATAGCCATCTGGGACAACAATTGGATTGCCGGTGGGAACCGCATTACATGGGATATGATTCATTACGATGTACAGTTGATCGGTGGAGTGGTATTGCATGAAGGTAAGATTGCAGAGATGGCTACCGGGGAAGGGAAAACACTGGTAGCAACCCTTCCGGTATTTTTGAACGCGCTAACCGGACGGGGTGTTCATATTGTTACAGTTAACGATTACCTGGCCAAGCGTGATGCGGAATGGATGGGACCCATTTACCAGTTTCATGGCTTAAGCATCGATTGTATCGACAAGCACCAGCCCAACTCGGATGCACGCAGAAAAGCCTATTATGCCGATATTACTTACGGAACCAATAACGAATTTGGCTTTGACTATCTCAGGGACAATATGGCACTCAGTCCGCAAGACCTGGTGCAGCGCAGGCATCACTATACTATTGTCGACGAGGTTGATTCGGTTCTCATCGACGATGCCCGTACCCCTTTGATCATTTCGGGACCCATCCCCCGTGGTGATAACCAGGAATTCAATCAACTGAAGCCCAGGGTTGAAAAACTGGTAAATGCCCAGCGTAAGTTGGTTAACGACATACTCGTTGAAGCCAGGGCCAGGCTGAAGGAGGAAGATAATGAAAAGGCCGGTTTCCTTCTCCTGCAAGCTTTTAAAGGTTTGCCCAGGACCAAGGCACTGATTAAATTATTGAGCGAACCGGGAAACAAAAGCCTGATGCATAAGACGGAGAACTTTTACATGCAGGAGAACTCCAAAAATATGTATAAGGTCACGGATGATCTGTTCTTTGTTATTGATGAAAAGAACAACTCCATCGAGATGACAGAAAAAGGTATTGATTTGATTACCAGTGCCTCTGAAGATTCAAGCTTTTTTATCCTTCCCGACATTGGCAGTGAGATCGCGGAGCTGGAAAAATCCAATCTCAGCGCTAAAGACAAGCTCATAAAGAAGGATAAACTACTTCAGGATTACGCGGTAAAATCAGAGAGGGTGCATACCGTTAACCAGCTCCTCAAAGCCTATTCCTTATTTGAAAGGGATGTTGACTACGTGGTCATGGACAACAAAGTCAAGATCGTGGATGAACAAACCGGCAGGATCCTGGAAGGAAGAAGGTATTCAGACGGATTGCACCAGGCCATTGAAGCCAAGGAGAATGTTAAGATTGAAGCCGCTACCCAGACTTTTGCCACCATTACCCTGCAGAACTATTTCAGAATGTACCACAAGCTGGCGGGTATGACCGGCACCGCGGAAACGGAAGCCGGCGAATTCTGGGATATCTATAAGCTGGATGTGGTGGTCATCCCCACCAATGTGCCCGTCATCCGCGACGACAAGCATGACTTGGTGTACAAGACCAAACGGGAAAAGTACAATTCCGTGATCGATGAGATCGTCAGTCTTGTAAAGGACGGACGGCCCGTGTTGGTTGGAACAACATCGGTTGAGATATCGGAACTGCTGAGCCGGATGCTCAAACTTCGCGATATCAGGCATAATGTACTGAATGCCAAACTGCACGCCAAGGAAGCGGATATTGTTGCAGAGGCCGGGAAGTCGGGAACCGTGACCATTGCCACGAACATGGCCGGCAGGGGAACCGACATTAAGCTAACCCCCGGGACCCGTGAGGCCGGTGGTTTGGCCATTGTGGGTACCGAGCGGCATGAATCCCGTCGTGTCGACCGCCAGCTCCGCGGCCGGGCAGGTCGACAGGGGGATCCCGGTACTTCCCAGTTTTTTGTTTCCCTGGAAGACGACCTGATGCGCCTTTTCGGTTCCGACCGGATTGCCAACATTATGGACCGTCTCGGTTTGAAAGAGGGAGAGGTGATTCAGCATCCAATGATCTCCAGATCGATAGAGCGTGCACAAAAGAAAGTGGAAGAAAACAATTTCGGAATCCGGAAACGTCTGCTGGAATACGATGATGTCATGAATTCACAGCGGGAGGTCATCTATACAAAACGCCGCCAGGCTCTGCTGGGTGAACGGATTGGTGTGAACGTGGCCAACATGATGTATGATGTTTGTGAAAGTATTGTGGCCGATCATCATGGTCAAAGCGATTTCGAAGATTTCAGCATGGATGTGCTGCGGAATCTTTCGGTTGAAGCTCCGATTGATGACGCGGAATACCTTAAGCTTACCCAGGAAGAGATTACTGAAAAGCTGTATCAGGTCATCCGGGAAGCTTACGCCAGAAAAAGGAAAGCCATTGCTGAACAGGCTATGCCCGTGATCAGGAATGTTTTTGAAAAGCAGGGCAAGATCTATGAAAACATCGTTGTTCCCATTTCCGATGGCAACAAGGTCTTTCAGATCATCACCAGGCTCGAAAAAGCATATGAAACCGATGGGGCGGAACTTGTAAAGTCTTTTGAGAAGTTTACCCTCCTTCACTCCATTGACGATGCCTGGAAAGAACACCTGAGAGAACTGGATGATTTGAGACAATCGGTGCAGAATGCGGCCTATGAACAAAAGGATCCCCTGCTGATCTACAAATTCGAATCATTCGAATTGTTCAAGCAGGTTATTGACAAGATTAACAGGGAAATAACCTCAACGCTGGTTAAGGCTTTCATTCCGCTTAAAGAAGACCAGGAAGTGCAGAAGGCCCAGGGTCCGAAACGACTTGATCTCAGTCAGTTCGAAGAGCGCAAAACCGAGGCTGAATCAGCCCTGTCAAAAGAAACCGATGGTGGTGGACAACAAGCAGGGCCTCCCGGTGCACCACCCGGAAGATCCAGTCAACCCATACGAACCGGCAAGAAGTTTGGGCGCAACGACCTGGTGAAAGTCAGATATTCCAACGGAGAAATCAAAGAAATTAAATACAAGAAGGTGGAAGAGGATATTGAAGCGGGCCGCTGCGTTCTTACTTCTTAGCAGAAAGTTGTTCCACCACTTCTCCTATTCTCAGATTTACAGAGCGGCTCACCGTTACCAGGGGTAAGCGCAAATTGTTATCCACAATGTTCAGTTTGCTCAATGCGGCTTTTACGCCCGCGGGACTGCCGTCAACAAACAGCAGATGGTATATTTCCATCAAACTGTAATGCAGCTTCCTGGCCTGCCTGAAATCTCCCTTCAGGCTCAGCCTGACCATCTCTGAAAATACTGCAGGGAAAGCATTGGCCGTAACACTGATAACGCCTGATGCTCCCGCTGCAATCATGGGTAGGGTCAACGCATCATCCCCGGATATCACATGAAAATCATCGGGCTTGTCCCGGATGATCTGCATGATCTGTTGCATGTTTCCGGAAGCCTCCTTGATGCCGAGCAAATTGCTGTTCACCTTATTGGCCAGGCGGAGGGTGGTTTTGGCATTAATGTTAACCCCTGTTCTGCCGGGAACATTGTAAATGATTACCGGAACCGGGCTTACCGATGCAATAGCCCGGTAATGTTCAAAGATGCCTTTCTGGCAAGGTTTGTTGTAGTACGGTGCGACCGATAGTATTGCATCAACACCATCAAAGGAGGTCTTCTGGATGAATGAAATTACATCCCGTGTATTGTTACCACCCATTCCTGCAACAACCGGAAGGCGTCCGTTAACAACATCAACCACATGACTCAGGACCGCTGTTTTTTCATCCTTACTGAGGACCGGTGTTTCTCCGGTGGTACCAAGAGCAACAACATACTCTACTCTGTTGCTGATAATATATTCCAATAATCGTTCAAGGGATTTAAAGTCTATACTGTCATCTTTTCTGAACGGTGTGACAATAGCAACACCCGTTCCTTTAAAGCGATCATCAGACATAGAAATTATAGCTTAGGTTCAATTAAAAACTCAGCAGGTATAAATTAACTGAAAATGCAACGCAATAACAAGGATTCAACGATTTATTCCGGGCTTGATCATCTTCAGATAAAAAACAATCTGTTCCGTTAAGTAAGACAATGGGATTTGGGGGTCAACCGCAAACATCAGATCAAGTTCTTCTGTCTCGGATTTCACACCAATCTTGTAATGCGCCCTGCTGAGCTTAAGCAGGTACTGCAACGGAAATTTGGGTTTAAGGCTGAGATCGAACAAAAGATCATATTGTTTTTGCAGGAAATCATGGATAAAATCGGCATCCGGTTTAAATATCCAGTTTAGTTCACGGTGACCGAAAAAACAGAACCCTGGACGGATCAAATACCGGTCCGGAATATCTTTGGCATCAACGTATCCTACAACAAAAGTTTCTATGTCATGCTCTTCAAGTAAATTCTTAAAGTCTTTCACCTGTTGGAAGTCATCCATGCTGGTGCATTCAAATACTATCCCGGCAGAAGAAGCGGTTTTGAGATTGTGAATGGCTTTTTTCCGTTCGATGAGCCTGGCCTTCTTTTTGAGTATGGCCTGACCAATTTGTGTACGGATGTCATACATGAATTTCACGCTACAATATTAAACATTTAATGGCTATCCTGGCACTTTTATTGGCTTCTTATAATAAACTGCTTGCTTGAAAATTTCTACGGCTGAATTATTGAAATACATTGAAAATCCCGCCGCTCTATTGCTTGATATAAGACCTGTTGAAGCTTTCAATGGCTGAAGACTCAGGGATGAAGCCCGGATAAGCACCTTGCATTCTATTGCCCCACCGGTTGGCAGGAAAGCGAAGCCTGGCTGAATGACTACCTGATGAACTGGCCGCGGGTTTCGGTTTATGACGGAAGATGGATGGAATAAAGCGGCGATCCTGCTAACCCGGTCGCTATGGGTGAACCATAGTGTCGGGCTTATCTGAAATCCAGCTTTTCCCTCCGGATAAAAATAAAATCACCTCCCTCGTCCCCTGTGTTTTGTATGGTCCCGAACTGTGGAACATTCGGACTGTTGTTCAATACCGCTTCCCGGAAACTGGCAAAGAGCTGCTCCGAGGAAACAAAGGTTTGCGTATTTTCTGTAAGTCGCTTGATCAGGTACTGAATGAATACGCTTTCATCGGGTACCTCTTTAAGGGTTCCGCTGGTCATGGCTTTCCTGCTGGAAAGTTGGTGCAGCTTGTTGTAGCTCAAGGGAGCATTGGTAAATGCCCTGCGTGTTTTAAAAATACCGCCGCTGAAACAGGCGTCGGCGACCAGCAAGGTAT
This sequence comes from uncultured Bacteroidaceae bacterium, assembly GCA_964420035.1. Lineage (GTDB taxonomy): Bacteria > Bacteroidota > Bacteroidia > Bacteroidales > SM23-62 > CAYQQR01. The sequence continues at coordinate 88,488 of CAYQQR010000003.1, forward strand.
GCTTGGACGGAATGGAAGAGATGTAGCTCTGTAACGTAGTGTTCCTCAACCAATTCGCGGAACTGAAGGCCCTTGAATCGGCGGGGAGCCAGAATCCCTGTTCCATGTTTGCATCCCAGTGGCCATGCCCGGCATAAAAGATCAACAAGTTGTCATCGGGTTCAATCTCAATGGTTAGTTTATCCAAAGTTTCTATTATCTCTGCCCTGGAAGGATTTTCCAGGAGGATCATATTCTCCTTGTCGAAATAATAGTTTTCATTCAGGACCGAATACAATTTCCTGGCGTCCCTGATAGGATTGTCCAGGTCGTTGATGGACTGATCCTGGTAATCACTGATACCTATAATCAATGCATGATAGGTCCCGGTAACCAGGGTTGTTTCCTGACCGGCAGGTCCCGTCAGGGAAGGATCTTTCCGTACGGTTGAAACACGAGAATCAGGACCTTGCTGAATGGTTTGTGATTTTTGTGCCTGAAGTTCCTGCTGCCGGATCCATTCATCGGTGATGTGGTCATCCCGGAGCTCCACAACATCATAATCGAAATCATTCCCATTGTAAAAGGCCCTTTCGCCAATATCCAGGTCAAAATCCTTTACAAAACAGGTGTTGCCGTCCACCTTGATATAATAGGTTCTCCCGTTAACCGGCTCCAGCCGTATCTTCGATGTTTCACAGCGTTTCGTGACCGCATGGATCCGCAACAGCTCCTCACCCGAAGAAATGTAACTGAACCTTGAACCGGGTTGCATTTTCAGTATCTTTTCATCATTGATGAACACTTCCATATCCTGCCTTGGTTCTCCAAAACTGTTGGTTCTGTAAAAATTAAGCGTGTAATACGGCTGTGCATTGATGGAAACGCTCATCAACAAAAAGAGCAGGTTGAATGATTGAAAATAACTGGTCGTCAAATTAAGGTTCTTCAATACTTTCATGATCTACACTTAATGAGTACTTTCATACAGGCAAAACCAAAATTAACTGAACATAAAGATAATACATATTTATCGATTTTAATTTTTATTAACCAAACCCTTAAATCATGAAGAGAATTTCTTTCTTAGTCGTAATTATTCTTGCACTGGGCATGATGTCATGCACCTCGGTAAGGAAAACCATGTCGTCACTGGGTGTACAGAATATGGAAATAGAACCCCTGACCCCTGCTCAATATGAAATTCTGGGCGAAGTGGAAGGATTCGGGGAAGCATCCCGGTTTCTGATCTTCGGTGCCACATTCAATAAGTATTCCGACATACCCGGTGTTGAAGGTAAAGCGGCCGGTCAGGCCACTTATGACGCCATCAGCAAACTGGAAGGGGCCGACATGCTTATCGCACCCCGGTATGAATCGGAAACCTTCAGTGTGCTTGGCATTTATAAAACCGCCAGAGTAAAGGTTAAAGCCAAGGCCATATCCATCAAATCCACCCAGTAAAGTTCCCTGGTTCCCTGGTTCTTTCAAAGGTTCTTTGGTTCGTTGGTTCTTTCGATAGAACTTAAGAACTTTTGAACTAGCGAACTGAACCAGGGAAGCAATCAGGGGAGGAGGTTGAGAAACTCGTCTTCCGAGATTATTTTCACACCCTGTTTTTCGGCTTCTTCCTTTTTCCCGGGTCCCATATTCTCCCCGGCGACCAGGTAATCGGTATTGCCGGAAACGCTACTGGTGTTTTTTCCGCCGTGTTTTTCAATCAGGGCCCTCAGCTCGTCCCGGGAATGTTTTTCAAAGCTTCCTGAGATCACAATGGTCTTGCCCTGCAGGGAAGAGGATTGCTTTATGTCCTTTTCTTTCATCTCCAGCTGAACCCCGGCATCCCTTAACTTATCGATAAGCTTCCGGTTTCGTTTATCCTTAAAGAAGTCTTCAACACTCTCGGCAATCCTGGTTCCTATCTCTTCGATCTCTTCCAGCTCCGAAGCCGAAGCTTCCGCTATTTTATCCAGGGAACCTAAATTTCGTGCAAGTACTTTGGCAACCGTTTTTCCAACATAACGAATGCCCAGGCCATACAGAACTTTCGGGAAGGGAACTTCTTTTGCTTTTTCAATGCTTTTGAGAAGATTATCGGCTGATTTTTCGGCGAAACGGTCCAGTTTGACGATATCCTCTTTCCTCAGGCTGTACAGGTCTCCTGCATCCCCGATCAGGTCCTCGTTCACCAGAAGGTCCACGGTCTGCTGGGCCATATGGATATCCATAGCGTCCCGGCTGACAAAATGCGCTATCCTTCCCTTGATCTGGGGCGGACAACCGGCCTGGTTCGGACAATAATGTGCGGATTCTCCTTCGGGTTGTATCAGCTTGGTTCCGCATTCCGGACATTTATCGATGAATTCCACAGGCTTTGCATTTTGGGTCCGGGTTGTCTTATCCACTCCTGCGATCTTGGGTATTATCTCACCGCCTTTCTCTACAAAAACTTCATCCCCCAGGTGCAGATCCAGGAGCTTTATCTGGTCTTCATTATGCAGGGAAGCTCTCTTAACAGTGGTGCCGGCCAATTGCATCGGTTCAAGGTTAGCCACCGGGGTGACCGCCCCGGTGCGGCCCACCTGGAAGGAAACCGATTTTAGCCGGCTCACTGCCTGTTCGGCCTTGTATTTATAGGCAATGGCCCAGCGGGGGGATTTAGCCGTAGAGCCCAGTTTCTGCTGTTGCTTGTATTTATTTACCTTAACCACAATACCATCGATCTGAAAAGGGAGATCCTCCCTTTTCTTTTCCCAACGTTTAATATAGGACCAAACCTCATCCAGTTCTTTTGCCTTCTGCATGTGCCCCGAAACTTTTAAACCCCAGTCTCTGGCCTTCTGTACATTGTCATAATGGTTATCATAAGGAAGATCTTCGCCGATGACATGATAGGCAAAATAATCCAGTGGTCTTGAGGCCACTACCGAAGGATCCTGGTTCTTTAATGAACCCGCGGCGGCATTTCTTGGATTGGCGAACTGGAAATCCCCTTCTTTCTCTCTTTCCCTGTTTAATTTAATAAATCCGTCCTCAGGAATGAATATTTCGCCGCGAACATCAAAATCCCCGGGATAATCATCGCCTCTCAATTTCAGGGGAACCGATCGAATGGTTTTAACATTATCGGTTATAATATCCCCTACATTGCCGTCACCACGGGTAACTGCACGGACCAGTTTTCCGTCGGTATAGGTCAGGGAAATGGCCACTCCGTCATATTTCAACTCACAAACGTAACTGAAATCATCCCCAATACTTTTCCGCATCCGCTGGTCAAAGTCTTTTAATTCCTCTTCCGAATAAGTGTTTCCCAAAGACAACATGGGATAACGGTGCTCATGTGGTTCAAATTCCTTATTCAGATCGCTGCCAACCCGCTGGGTGGGTGAATTTTCATCCTTGAATTCAGGATATTCCTCCTCGAGCTCCTCAAGCTCTTTCATCAGTTGATCAAATTCAAAATCGGATATTTCGGGTTTGTTCAACACGTAGTATTTATAGTTGTGCTCGTTGATCTTTTCCCGCAGACTTTCAATTTTCTTTTTTGCTTCTTTTTTATTCATATCGGGGAGGGTTAATGAAATTGTTGAATAAATCTGTACAAATTTTAAACAGTGTCAAAAATAAATCATATTTTTGTTCTTGTTGTGGTGCCGGAGAAACCTGTCGGTTTCTCTGCCAAAAGAGAACCAGGTGAAAATCCTGGACAGTACCCGCTGCTGTGAGCTCCGTAACAGGCTCCCGGATAATCTCGCCACTGTTCTTGTAGCAATGAACGGGAAGGCCTCCGGGAGGGAGCAAGTCAGAAGACCTGCCACAATGATAATGCAATATTCTGAGCTTCGGGATAAAAGCATGGATGAATTAACAACTTTCCTTAATTTTACCCTGATCGGTTCGGATATTGATTTAAAATAATCAATGTTTAACCTTTAATTCCCTGAATCATGGTCTACAGAACTATTTTATTGATCAGCCTGATGGTGTTTTTTACGTTTTTTAATGCATGTGACAAGGATGAACCGGATATCGATACCCTGATCGATTTTGAAGATCTTACGGTCAATACCGAGGGTTATTGGAACGGGTCCGATATGAGCGGCGGATTTAAGGAGGATAATGCTTTTTTTCCCAATACCTACAGCGAATTCGATGGTACCGGTTACTGGTCGGGTTTTGCCTACAGCAACAACGGCGATACGGTAACCCCGGGGATGGAAAACCAGTATTCCAGCTATGCCGGTAAGGGAGCCAACAATTCAACCCTCTTCGGCATTGTTTATACTTTTAACGCGGATACCCTGGTCTTCGAAGAATCACAGGTTGTTACCAGCCTGGCGATAACAAATACCACCTATGCAGCTATCGCCATGAGGGAAGGGGATATGTTTGCAAAGCGTTTTGGCGGAGAAGACGGTACGGATGAAGATTACTTTATCCTCACCATTACCGGGATCCGTGAGAGCGGCGATGTAGCGGGATATATCGATATCTATCTTGCCGACTACCGCTCACGGGATCCTGCAGGAGACTATATTGCTAAAGCCTGGACCGAAATTACAGGATTTGAAGATATGGGAGAGATCAAATATCTGGCTTTCAGCTTCGATTCTTCCGATAAAGAAGAATTTGGCATCAACACCCCGGCCTATGCCTGTATTGATAATATCAGGGGGTATATTAGAAGATGAATTCGAAACGAAATTCTAAATTCGAAATACAATGTGTTACGCGTTACGTGGAAGTCGTAACCCGAGACCCGTCGTGAGCTATCTTTTATGCGGTTAATTATATTAATATTATTGATTATTCCTTCACATTTAATCGCTCAGATAAACGAGGGTGGGGTGCCGGAATATGTGGATCACAGGGATATTATATGGATCGAATTACCCGGCCAGACCAGGGTATTCAATACTGCCCAAACCAAACACAAGGATGATATTTTTGCCCATAGTTACCCATACGATCTGAGTCCGCGGAATTCGGGCAGCCGGACCTTCCGGGGACAAAAGAAAATATGGTCCCTGGGCTTCCGCGATCAGGGCAGTTACGGCCTGGGGATCGTTTTTCGTAATTTCAACCTCCTGCCCGGAGAACAGCTTTTTGTATTTGATGCAGAACGAGAGATCATCCGGGGAGCGTACACGCGCAAAAACATCAAAAGCTCAGGTGTTCTTCCGGTATTACCCCTGCCTTCGGATGAGATCATCATTCAATTTGAGTCACCTTTCCCCAATTCCGGGCATTTCAGCATAAGCAAAATAACCAGTGCATTTAAGCCATTAGCACTCCAGGATCGGTTTTTTTGGGAATCCGGTGATTGTGAAATAGACATTCTCTGTCCCCTGGGGATGGGTTGGCAGGTAGAAAAAAGATCGGTTTGCCGGATGATCATGCCAGAAAGGAAGTGTACAGGTCTCCTGGTCAATAATACCCTTGAGGATACGACGGCTTATCTGCTTACGGCAAGACACTGTTATGAGCCCGAGGAACTGATATTTGATTCTACCCTGGTGCCCGAGACCGTTTTTGTGTTCAATTATGAAAGTCCTTATTGCAACGGACCGGACGGTTCGGTTGAACATTCCATCACAGGGGCGCAGATCCTTTCCACGACCGACAGCATTGATTTTATCCTACTCAAGCTGGATGAACCGCCTCCCTGGTATTTTCATCCCTATTACGCGGGCTGGACCACTTCGGTTTCCTATCCCCCCGAGGGTATCACCATACATCATCCGCTGGGGGACGTGAAAAAGATATCAAAAGACGAGGACCTCATCACCATAACCGATTACAGTGAAGAATGGCCCGAATACCTCAGGAATTCCTTTTGGTGGATACAAAGGTGGGATCAGGGCGCCACGGAACCAGGATCATCCGGTTCACCCTTGTTTGATACCAATAACAGGATCATTGGTACTCTGACAGGGGGCGATGCCGATTGCGCCAACCCGGTTAATGATTATTATTCCCGTTTCGACCTGGCCTGGGATTATTATCAAGATTCATTGCATCACTTAAAAAGCTGGCTGGATCCGGACAACATGGGTGCAAGCTTCCTGGATGGATTCGATCCCTTTCCCGTTGGCATTGAGAAGATTGAAGAAGATGTTTTCATGGAAGTTTTCCCCAATCCATCCTCCGGCATGTTCTATCTGAATGCTGAATTATCCGGGGATCCGGAATTTATCTGGATGGTATTCGACTTGCATGGCCGTCTCATCGCCGGGGGCAGGGGAGAAGCATGCACGCTCACGGAGATCAATCTAAGGGAGCGCGCTTCCGGCCAATATTTCCTGCAGATCAAAACCGGGAAAGGATCCCATGGGATCAAACTTTTACTGGTCGATTGATCCATGGTACAAATCAAACCCCTCATATTGTTCCTGATCGCAACAGTCATCCTTTCAGCAGAAGCATGCAGCGATAAAAATGCAACAGAACCGGGCAGGAATAATAAAGCTATTTATATACACCCAACTTATGCCCGTCTATTCGATATCTGGCGGTCGCATGACAGCATATTTCTCACGGTTCATAAAGCCTGGCAGGGAGGCCGGCGAGATTACAACTATATTTTGGTGCCCGAAAACCAAAAAGACGACCCGTGGGAAAGGGGAGGAGCCATTGAATTTCCTGTTGAACGGGTGGTCTGCCTGTCCACGACCCACCTGGCCATGCTGGAGAAGCTTGAAGAAATTCAAACAGTCCGAGGGATATCAGGTGAGCAACTGGTCAATCACCCCGATATCCTGGCCGGCTTGCAACAGGGCACGATAAAGGATGTAGGTTATGGAGAATCCCTGAATTATGAAGTGCTCATCCGTTTGCAACCCGACCTGGTTTTTGCCTATGGTGTGGAAGGCGACATCGCCCAAACGGTTAAGCGGCTTGAGGAAACCGGTATACCCGTCATCCTGGTGTCCGAATACCTGGAAACCCATCCCCTGGCAAAGTCGGAATGGATCCTTTTCATGTCTGCCTTTTTCGGAAAACTGGACCTGGCCCGCGAGATTGCAGATTCCATTAATTACTCTTATGAAAAACTGGCATCGCGAATGAAGGATGTTCAGAAAAAACCCGGGGTGTTTTCCGGTTTGCCCTGGAAGAACACCTGGTATGTTCCCGGTGGGGCTTCTTTTGCGGCAAGGCTGATCCATGATGCCGGAGGCAGCTATGTTTGGGCCTCCGATACCAGTTCAGAGGCCCTTCCCATGGATATGGAATCTGTTTATCAAAAATGCCTGGGTGCCGATATCTGGATCAATCCCGGGGCTGCAGGTTCCCTGCAGGAAATATCAGAACTGGATTCCAGGTTATCTCTCCTGGAAGCATATCAAAAGGGTATGGTCTTTAATAATGACAGGAGAAAAAATGAATACGGGGGTAACGATTACTGGGAAAGCGGTACGGTGAGACCGCATATCATCCTTCAGGACCTTGTGTTTATATTTCACCCGGACAGCCTTCCGGAGCATAAGTTTCACTTTTACAGGAAACTAAAATAAATACTATCTTTGCGATGAACCCAAGGAGTTTTTTGTTTATGTCCAGTATCAGGAAGCTGAAGAATGATATAAATTACCTGACATACGACCTCATCAATGAATGTTTCACATACAAACAGTTTCATCCGGAGGTTGATAATAAGAAGGTAGATGAAGCGATCAAGGAAATTGTCAGGCAGAGAAATGAATTGATCTTCAAGGTCAATCATCCTGATGCAAACAATGATCCCAAAAAAACCAAAACCCATTTCAACAAGATCCGGGAGGATTTATCCAAGCTGGAAAAGATTGTTGAAAAGCTGGGCAAATAAACAAATCCCCATACCATCATAATCTATGCAGCACAGGCCAAGGAATAAGCTACGCCTGACCCATTGGGTTTTGCTGACCGCATTTTGCTTATTGGCCTTTGTACTGGATCTTACCTACGGATCTGTGTCCATATCCTGGAAAGACGCACTGCAAGCTTTATTCAGCCCGGACAATGCAGATCCGGTCGATCGCATGATTATTTCCGATTTCAGGCTCCCTAAGGCTCTGACCGCTATTTTGGCCGGCATTAGTTTATCGATTGCCGGTTTACAGATGCAGACCGTCTTCAGGAATCCCCTGGCCGGACCGTATGTCCTTGGGATATCCGCGGGCGCCAGTCTTGGGGTGGCCCTGGTCGTAATGGGTATTTCAGCACTTGGAATTTCAATGGCCGCCATGGATGCCGGTCCTTGGACCTTGGCCCTGGCAGCCTGGATAGGTTCCGGACTGGTCCTGATGATCATACTGGCCGTATCGATGCGGATACGGGATATCATGACCATTTTGATCCTGGGTATTTTGTTTGGGGCCATAGCCAGTGCTGTTGTAAGCATACTGCAATATTTCAGTAATGAATCCATGCTCCGTTCCTATGTAATCTGGACCCTTGGCAGCCTGGGTAATGTAACAGGCTTGCAGTTGAAGGTTCTCACACTGTCCACTCTGGCAGGACTGTTCATCGTCTTGTTCTGCTTAAAGGCCCTGAATGCTTTTTTGATGGGGGAAAACTATGCCCGCTCGGTAGGTATCAGGGTAGGCCTTTACCGCGTTCTTATTTTTGTAAGTACGAGTTTGCTGGCTGGGGGAATTACAGCCTTTTGCGGTCCTATAGGTTTTATAGGGATTGCCGTACCCCATCTGGCCCGCCTTATCTTTCGCACGGGAGATCATCGTATACTGGTCCCGGGGACCGTCCTGACCGGCGTCCTGGTGATGCTGCTCAGTGATCTGACCGCGACCCTGCCCGGTAGCGAAATGATCCTCCCGGTGAATTCTGTTACCGCCTTGATCGGTATTCCTATGGTGATCTGGATTGTTTTAAGAAACAGGCAAATGGTTTCTGTGTAATGACCCTTATGCAGGAACATACCCGTATGCAAAATGCCGCAATAGGTTATCATGATCCTATACTGAAAGAACTCAATCTATTCATAAGCCGGGGTGAACTGATTTGTCTGCTGGGTAAGAACGGTTCCGGTAAAAGTACCTTGCTTCGTACCATAGCAGGTTTGCTTAAACCGCTTCAGGGACAGATCCGCTGGAATGACAAAGAAATACCACAAATGCTTCATAAAGAACGCTCCAGGATCATTGCTTTTGTCCCTCCCGGCGGCCTTCCGGCCCCGGGCAGTCTGACCATAAGGGAGGTTGTTTCCATGGGCCGGATGCCCTACACCAATGTCTTCGGCCGGTTGGAGCAGAAAGACAGGCATGTTATTGACCGCTACCTGGAACAAACAGAATTGAGTCATTTGCAGAACCGCTTTTTCGACCGGGTAAGTGACGGAGAAAAACAAAGGGCTATCGTATGCCGTGCCCTGGTGCAAGAAACTCCGGTGATCCTTATGGATGAACCCACAGCCCACCTGGATATCAGTCATCGCATCAACCTGCTCAGCCGGCTCCAGCAGATGGCCCATGGTGAAGGGAAATCTATATTGATCAGTACCCACGATCTCCACCTGGCCATGCAATTTTCCGATAAATTGTGGATAATCTCAGGTGCCAGGGTCGAAGAAGGAGCCGCTGAAGATCTAATACTGAAGGGTTCCGTCGCAGAAACCTTCCTTGAAGAAGGGCTGGTTTTTGATGATCGTACTGCAAGTTTCAGAAAACCCTGCAGTGCACAATTGCCGGTGCAATTGAAATGTCCGGATGCCCGTGTCGCTCACTGGACCCGTTACGCCATGGAAAAGGCAGGCTGTACACCGCGATCGTCAAAAGCCGGCATCGAAGTTTTAGCAAAACAACAATCCGGTCACTGGATCTGGGTCCTGAAAAAAGCTGGAAGGTCGGTTACCTTAGATAGCATATATGAGCTATCTTTGCACCTGAGAGATTCTAAATTCTAAATGTTACGGGGTACGGGGCACGAGTTACGGGGGTACGGGTAATTCGTAACGCGTAAACCTTAAATCCTTACTGTCCATGACTTCAATCAAGAAATTCATTTCCTACATCCTGATCGGCCTGGTTATCATCATCACCATCATCACCCTTCTGGGTATATGGGAGATCATCGACCTGGGAGACATCGGTACCAAGATCGTGGGTTCCCTGCTGGTGATCTTTGCAGCATCAGCCGTAATATTATTTATCTTTGCCGTTCTTATTAAAGATGACAAACCGATTTCAGGCGGTGATTAAATGAAGATCCGGGAACAAATAACCAACAGTCTGCAGGATTATTTCGAAAAAGAAAAAGGAACAAGAGCGACCACAGGTCCGATCCAACTCCAGGTCACCCGTAAGGATTTTACGGGGGACATTACCCTCGTGGTTTTCCCCCTTCTCAAATTCATGGGGATGAAACCCGAGGAAGCCGGCCGGGTGCTGGGCGAACACCTGGCCAAAGAACTGGACGATATCAAGTCTTTCAATGTAGTCAAGGGCTTCCTGAACCTGGAAATAGCTCCCTCTTATTGGAAAGACCGGCTGGATCACTGGCTAAGGGATCCGGAAAGCGATATCAAGCTGGATCAGGAAGCATGGCGGAACTATATGGTAGAATATTCCTCTCCAAATACCAATAAACCGCTGCACCTGGGCCATATAAGAAACAATCTGATCGGTTATGCCATCTCAGGCATTCTTGAAAGCCTGGGCCACAAAGTCTATAAGGTGAACCTGGTCAATGACCGGGGCATACACATTTGCAAATCCATGCTGGCTTACCGGAAATGGGGACTGGGAGAAAAACCCGGTCCGCATTTGAAAGGCGACCAGCTGGTGGGTAAATACTATGTACTGTTCGAACAGGAGGCCAAAAAAGATCCAAACCTGATCAAGGAAGCACAGGAGCTCCTGCGTCATTGGGAACGGAACGATAAAGAAGTTGTGGCCCTCTGGCAGCAAATGAACGAATGGGTGTATGAGGGTTTTAATGAAACCTACAAGCGGATGGGGGTCAGCTTCGACAAGATCTATTATGAATCGGAAACCTATAAACTGGGTAAACAGCTGGTCCTGCAAGGCTTAAAACATAATGTTTTCATAAAAAGGCCGGATGGTTCGGTCTGGGCTGACCTTTCGGATCGCGGACTGGATCAAAAGCTGCTCTTGAGATCCGATGGTACTTCGGTATATATCACCCAGGATCTGGGTACGGCCCATCAGCGTTTTCAGGAATATGACATCGATGAACATATTTACGTGGTGGGTAATGAACAAAATTATCATTTTCAGGTCCTTAAGATACTGCTTGAAAAGCTGGATTTTTCCTGGGCGACCCACCTTTACCACCTTTCCTATGGTATGGTGGAATTACCTGAAGGTAAGATGAAATCAAGGGAGGGCAAGGTGGTGGATGCCGACGACCTGATGGATGAAATGTATGTAACCGCCAAAAATATGGCAGATGAACTGGGCAAGCTTGAGGGTTATACCGAAAAGGAAAAAGAAGAAGTGTACCGGATCATCGGTATGGGAGCCCTGAAATATTTTATCCTGAAAGTGGACCCCAAAAAGAAAATGCTCTTTGATCCCAAAGAATCAATTGATTTTAACGGCAATACCGGTCCTTTCATTCAATATACCCACGCACGGATCAATTCGGTTTTAAGGAAAGCGGAAGAAACCAAGGCCTATTCAGGGAAGGAGGGAAGCCCTGAGATCAATGCCAAGGAACAGGAAGTTATTAAACTGATCGCCCGATTCCCGGAAAGTGTTCGGATGGCCGCTGAAGAACTCAATCCCTCCCTGATCCTGAATCATATATACGAACTGGCCAGGGAATTCAACCAGTTCTACCATGATTATACCATCCTCAGTGAAAAAGATCCCCTGATCAAGGACCTGCGCATCGACCTGACCCGCGCCACCGGCGAAGCTATCCGCAGAGGTATGAACATGGTGGGGATCGAAGTGCCGGAACGGATGTAATATATAGTTCCGGGTTCCAGGTTCCGGGTATTTTATTTTAGTCTTCGCCTGGAATAGGTTGACCCAATACCACCCGCAACCCGAAACCCGTAACACTTAAAACGAAAACCTTAAATCCTTAAATCCCTCCTTCATTCCTGATACGGAACCCCCAGGAGTTCCCCGTACTTCTTCACTTCATCTTCCCCTTTCCTTACCGAATCCACGATCTTTACATCCACCCGCTTCTTGGTCACCCGGTCAAATAAGAAAATACGGTAATCAGCTTTAGTATTGGTCCTGGGCCGGTTGCTCCTGCTGAAGGCTGTCGGGCTCTTTTTGGCCTGGCCCATCATGAGGATATGGCTGGTGGTTATGTTTTCCCAGCGTCCGATACGAAACACACCGAACAACATGGAATATTTCATGTATTGTTTTTTCTCGGTATTAAGCAGGGTTCCGTTATAAGAAAAAGCTGCAAAAGCACCCAGCAGGGTGATCAGCATCCCCACCAGGATGCCACCCAAAAATCCGTTCACGATCCCGGCAATGATCAGAACATAGCCGGAAGCAGAAAATGTCGGACCATAGGATAAGTCGAGCTTGTTGTCTATTATCATGGCTTTGAATTTAAGGAACAATTTTTAAAATGTTACGCGTTACGAGCTACGGTTTCTTCTCCGAGATTTAGTCTTCGCCTCACTACCCGTAACGCGCAAAGCGTAACGCGAAACACGCGGCATACCAAACAGACTTCAGATTATCCGACTCTTTCGTTATATTTGCATTCGTTTTTACCGGGGAAAATTATGTTTGAAAGTTTAAGCGACAGACTGGAACAATCATTCAAGTTGCTGAAAGGGCAGGGGAGGATTACGGAGGTCAACGTGGCCGAAACACTCAAGGATATTCGAAGGGCCCTTTTGGATGCGGATGTCAACTACAAGATTGCCAAGAGTTTCACTGATACGGTTAAGGAAAAGGCCCTGGGACAAAAGATACTGACTTCCGTGCAGCCAGGACAGATGATGGTGAAGCTGGTACATGACGAACTCGCGGAACTGATGGGTCAGGAAGCCGAACCCATCGAGCTGAAGGGAAATCCCAACATCATACTGATCGCCGGCTTGCAAGGTTCCGGTAAAACCACTTTCGCGGCCAAACTGGCCAATCACCTGAAGAATAAGCAGGGTAAGAATCCTATGCTGGTTGCAGGCGACGTTTACCGTCCCGCGGCCATCGACCAGCTTGAGGTCCTGGGCGAACAGATACAGGTTCCGGTATACACCGAAGAGGGCAACCGGAACCCGGTAAAGATTTCCAGGGCCGCTATTTCCGAGGCCCGTTCAAAAGGATACAGCAACCTGATCATCGATACCGCCGGTCGCCTGGCCATTGATGAGCAAATGATGCAGGAGATTGCCGGCATCAAGAAAGCAATCGACCCGCATGAGATCCTGTTCGTGGTGGATGCCATGACCGGTCAGGATGCCGTAAATACGGCCCGGGAGTTTAATGAAAGACTGGATTACCATGGGGTGGTCCTCACCAAACTGGATGGAGATACCCGCGGTGGAGCGGCCCTTTCCATACGGGCCGAGGTGGACAAACCCATTAAGTTCATCAGTGCCGGCGAGAAAATGGATGCCATCGATGTGTTCCATCCCAGCAGGATGGCCGACCGGATATTGGGGATGGGCGATATCGTTTCCCTGGTTGAACGGGCCCAGGAACAATACGATGCTGAAGAGGCCCGAAAGCTGCAGAAAAAGATCGCCAAAGACCAGTTCAACTTCAACGATTTCATGGCACAGCTGCAGCAGATCAAGAAAATGGGGAATGTCAAGGATCTCGCGGGTATGATACCAGGAGTAGGCAAGGCCCTGAAGAATATCGACCTGGAAGACGATGCCTTCGCGGGACTGGAAGCCATTATCCAATCCATGACCCCGGGAGAACGTGAAAATCCCATGATTCTGAACGGAAGCAGGAGAAAACGCATTGCCAATGGATCGGGTACCAGCATCCAGGAGGTGAACCGCCTGATCAAACAATTCAGCGAAACCCGCAAATTGATGAAGATGATGCAGGGAGGAAAAGCACGCAACCTGATGAAAATGATGGGAAACATGCCTGGTCGCTAGTCGCTGGTTTCTGGTCGCTGGCCTCTGGTATTAATAAATTCATAACCGTAACACGTAACAATTTACTAATCCGTAATCCGCAATGCAAATAATCGACGGTAAGGCCACCGCACAACAGATCCGGAATGAGATAACAGAAGAGGTTAACCAACTGAAAGCCAAGGGAGCAAGGATTCCCCACCTGGCTGTGGTATTGGTGGGCCATGACGGAGGTTCGGAGACCTACGTGAAATTCAAGATCAGGGATTGTGAAGAAGTGGGCTTTGAATCCACCCTGATCCGCTATGAAGACGATGTATCCGAAGCCGATCTTTTAAAACAGGTCCATGACCTGAATAAAAATGAAGGTATCAACGGTTTTATCGTTCAATTGCCCCTGCCGGCTCATATTGATGACCAAAAGGTTCTGGATGCCATCGACCCGGTTAAGGACGTTGACGGTTTTCACCCGGTGAACCTGGGCCGCCTTGTTGCCGGATTGCCCGGATTTGTTTCGGCAACCCCGGCTGGAATCATACAATTGATTGAGCGTTATAAGATTGAAACCGAAGGAAAACACTGTGTGATCTTGGGACGCAGTAACATCGTCGGAAGACCCCTGAGTATACTGCTTTCCAGAAAAACAGAACCCGGTAATTGTACCGTCACCCTCTGCCATTCCCGTACCCCCGATATAGCAGAACATTGCCGCCGGGCCGATATTCTGATCGCTGCCCTCGGTAAACCTGAATTTGTTACTGCAGGTATGGTCAAGGAAAACGCGGTGGTTATTGATGTCGGTACCACCCGGGTAAAATCGGATCAGACTAAATCCGGCTGGAAACTTAAAGGTGATGTGCTTTTTGAAGAAGTGTCACCACAAGCTTCCTTCATTACCCCCGTGCCGGGAGGCGTCGGACCCATGACCCGGGTGGCCCTGTTGCTGAATACCCTTAAAGCAACAAAAAAAGAGATCTATCCCTGAGGACAGATCTCTCTCGCCTATGGTAAATAAACCCTACCTGGAAAAAACAGGGATGAAACTCATTTCCTGAATATCGGTGACATCGGTGTAATCGTACTGGTAAATACCGTCATTGCCTATCATCAACAGAATATCCCCCAGCGGGATTACATCAAAGCTGTGTATTTCCTCGAAGGTGGACAGACGGTAGTCGGTGATGCGGTAGGGATCGGAGGCATCGAAAACCTTCAAACCTGCATCCCCGTCACAAATAAATAACGTGCCCCCATCAATGCCCAATCCATGAGGGTTATACATTGGATAGGATTGAACAAGGCCGGGATCATATACATTGCTGATATCCACAACATCCAACCGGTTAACATCCCCTTCACATAGATTTCCGGTACGCAGGGTAATGTAGGCATAATGGTCTTCCACAACAACAGGATCACAGCTGGTCACATGCCAGTAGGAGGACAGATAGTCAGGTTGATAGGGATCCTGCAGGGAGTAGATGTACATTCCGTTCATGGAGCCTATGAATAATTTTGTATTGTAAATGAACACCGTTTCAATGTTCCAGCCAATATGCATACTTCCTGCTCCCATTGGATCCAGGGGATCACTGATGTCGAACATGTGGAGGTTAAAGGCATCTATGGTATAGAGAACCGATCCGTAAATTATAAACCGGGCCGTGGAGCCGCCTTTGCCTGTTTCACCTCCGCCACCGGCAGCCGAATTTACATCCATGGGCATGAATGAGGAGCGGACATCGTAAAGATATTCCTTTGACCTCCCTAAAACCGGAAAGGCTTGTTTTGTTGTAATCTCCTCTGTTACTTCTTTGGTTTCGTAGCCGATGACCACTCCTTTTGATTCGTCCACTTCACCCAAATGGGAACTGGCTTCGTACGGTGGAACCGAATATTCGAAAATATCCCTGAAACGTGCAATCTTTCGGATATTGTTAAGATCGCTTATATCCAGGGCGACCAGGTCAACATAACTGTCTGCATACAGAATATTTCCTTTAATCGCCAGATCCACGTTCCCGGGTATCTTTAAGAACCTGATAACTTCAGGATTGTAGGGATCAGAATTATCGATCACATGGATTCCTTCACGTGTTTCATTGACGAAAAGGTAGTCGCCCATTACATATAGTTTTCCCGGGTGGGTAAGGGGAATGGGGTCGGAATTTTCCACAGGGGACCGCAGTTCTTCATAGGACATATATAACGGTTCACTGACCGTATAGGTTCGGAAGTATTGATCCTGGCAAGCACTGAAGAAACACGCGGAAATAGTCAGGCAGAAAAACCGGAGGATTGTTTTTTTTGTTTTCATGCTTTCATCATTCATTGATCCGGTCGTAAGATGAAGAGCCGGTTCGAAGCGTTGCGTCTGATTCAAAATATTTTTAAAAAGCAACCATTGGCATGGATCCGGCATCTATAAATAATGTCTCAACCTCTCTATGTCTCCGCGTCTCTTCAACTCATCGGCTCTTAAGCTCTTAATCCTTGGAACCATGAAAAACCTTCTCCTAATCTTTTTTCTGTTGTCTGGCATAAGGTTGTATGCCCAGAACAATCCCGCCCGCGTTTACCTGAAAAACGGAAGTGTCATTAACGGCTACCTGCAGGAAGAATCCCATAAGGTCAAAATAAAAACGTCCACCGGTAATGTCTGGGTTTTTGACAAATCGGAAATCGACAGCATCAAAAGTGTGAAGCGTCTCGACCGGAGTATGGAATCTGTAAGCAAAGGCTATATGAGTTTTACCTCTTTCGGATTTCTTGCCGGCTTGCCGAAAAGTGTACAAGAGATGATCTTTTCACTCGAAAGCAGTCATGGATATTCCTGGAATTTCGGTCTGTATACCGGGCTGGCCGCCGGATTGGAACTCTACCAGTCGGCCTTGCTTCCCTTAAGTATGGATATAAGGTATTTCCTGAAAAGACAAGGATTCCGTCCCTTTGTCAGGGCCAAGGCAGGTTTTTCATTTCCGATCGAAGACCCTGAGGATCGGTGGAACTATCACTATGATGCTATGGGTGGGCAGAGTTACGGACTGGGAGGGGGGATTTATCTGCCGGTATCCGGGAACAATGCCATTATTTTTGAATCTCTTTATCGTCTGCAGGATGCCAGGGTCATGACTATCAACGAATGGAATAACGATAAAGTTAAAATAACAGAACGATTCAGACGTTTAGAATTCAGGATGGGCTTTGTGTTTTAGGAAGGTATCCCTGTTTATTTCTGTTTAAACCCTCTTGAAAACTAATTAACCGATCTGGTATAAAGTTTGTCATATTCTTTATTTTTACAATTAAAATCTCATTTCACCTGCAAAAGGATGCACAAAAGATCCCTCATATACCTGGCATTGTCTTGTCTCCTTATCCATGGTTCCTGCAGCCGCAAAGAGACGATTTCACCACCGGCAACACCATGGTCTTCCGGGGATCCATTGAGTATTCCCCTTCGCCAGAGGCAGGTTCAATACCTAAGGGGTAACCTGGTCAAGAATCCATCCTTTGAATCAGGCCGGTATTACAATATCGATACCCTGCTCAGAAGCTTCAACCTGGCAGGATGGAGCAAAGTGGGTGAAAACGTGGAATGGGTCAACCTGGATTATGACACTTTGTTTTCCGAAGATGAAGTGTTTCATGGATTACGAGCCATACGTATCAAAAGGGATATTGCATACGAAACCACGAAACAGGGTGAAGGGATCATGTCCGACTTTATCAGGGTGATACCCGGGAATTATGATCTGACTTATCATGTAAGACTCTCTGACATCAAATCACCCAAGCAGCGCCTCGGAACCAAAATATTTGACGCCATTGATGTCCGCCTGCTCTTTTACGACAAAAATAAATTGCCGATAAGCGGGGACATATTAAATCCCTGTGACAATAAATACCTGGATAACAGTTTCAAGGGATACAGCTTCTCTAATTACTGGCAGATTCCTGAATTCAATTGGGCCAAAGTGCATGGCCGCACCTACAATTACCCTTTTTCAGAAGGGGATATTCCGGACGATGCAAAATTTGTAAAGATTTTTTTGGGTCTGAAGGGCAGCGGGACCATGTGGGTGGATGCGGTGGACTTCAGGATGACCCGCTGGAATTTCACGGCCTGGGAGAGAATGGCCCATTTCAATGATACCCTATATTCACCCCAGGATCTGCTGGTTCCCAAGCCCAAACAGGTCAGCCGGCTTGATTCCATGTCATTGCTCGACCCTCAAATGAATCCGCCTGTAGTTGTGATCCCCGTCAATCCGGACAAAACCACCCTTCATGGGGCAAATATCCTTAAGGAAAAACTGGATCAGGTCATAAAGGCACATACCGATTCAGCTGCCTATCCCCGGGATATTGAGATACGCACCAATATTGCCGATGCCCAAATACTTGATGGACAGCTGGTCTTTGCCCTGGGCAGGAACAGCTTATGGGAACGCTGGGGGGACAGCCTTGACCTGCTTGCTTCTGTAAAGGAAGAGCAGGGCTATGTCATCGCACCACATCCGGATCAGAACAACCTGATCTACCTTCTTGGGAACCGGTCCATTGGTGATTTTTATGCTGCCACCACGGCCCTGCAGCTTATTGACGACAGCACCCTGATCTTTCACAATGCAAGGATCACCGACTGGCCCGACTTTGCTATACGCGGTGTTAAAACCACGAGGTGGACAAAATACGAGGCCTTACCGGACCGCGTCAATGCCCTGGAGCTGTTAAGTCTTAACAAGCTTAATAAAGTCTACCTGGAACATCCCCCCGAAACAGAAACGGATCAGGAATGGTTTGAGCCGGATGCTAAATTCTACAGGAACATGGGAAAGTGGGCCGCGGAACTGCTCAGTTCGAAAACCATGGACCTTGGTTTGATGATTCAGCCATACAGCCACCTGGACAGCAGCCGCTGCATCGACAGTCTGAGGGCCCATGAAAAACAAGCCTGGTCTCACTCCAGCTACAGCAGCCTTGCCACCTTAAGGAATCTTATCAGACGGGCATTAAATTCAGGAATAAAGACCATTACCATCTGTACCCATGATTTTCTGCCGCACCTGGCTGATCTGCCACAAGCTTTTGTTTTATTCGATAAAAAAGATGAAGGTTTGTTTCACTCCGTTGCCGATGCCCACATTAGCATGATCGATAACCTTTTTAACTGGATGCAGAATATCACACCCTCATCTGAACTGGAATTTGTCCCTCCCTGGCACCATAATGAACACATAGATAACAGCATGGGGTTTGCGGAACAATATTTCCGGGAACTTCAACCGAATTTACCGGATGAGGTCAGGGTTCTCTGGAGCGGTCCCACATCGCGTTCCCTCTCTGTTGACCGGGCCGACCATAAACGTTATGAAGAACTCATAGGCAATGACCCCGTACTTTGGGATCACAGTCTGTACGCCAGGAGCCTGGATCAACCCTATGGAGGCTATCCTGCCCTCTACCCGGGAAAAACCAAAATGTGCAACCTTGCAGAACCCTACGATGTTGTATTGCCGGATAGTTTTTTCCTGATGAATAAGGAACGCCAGATTATTTTTGATCCATTTGACGGTAGCGAACTGGCGAACATCAAGTTTGCTACTGCTGCCGATTATGCATGGAATGCAACAGAATATGACCCGGATTTTTCCCTCTGGAAAGTGCTGCTTTTGCGCTATGGGCAACATTCGGCACGTGAAATATTGCTGTTCAACCAGGCTTACTTTGGACTGGTCAGCATCATGGCTTACATGGAACGGGACGGTTTAAACAACAAGCTTGTTAAACAGGGACAGGATCTTATCCTGTTTATGGAAGATCACCTGATGGCTTTGAACGGCCTGCTTGGAAGTGAACACAGCCTATTTATAGAACTGGAACAAAAAGGACAGGCCCTCCGGTCCGAATTCGAAGAACAAATGAAAAAGCTTAAGGAACAAGATTCGGGCAAGGATTCTACAAAGCCCCGATGACAAGCATTCCGCCCAATAGGATCAACAGGATATAGATCAGGGTCCGGAATATCTCCCTGTTAAGTTTTTTATGGAAAATGGCACCGAGCAAAATGCCCAAAAAAATCCCCGGCAAAGCATACAGGTAATACCGCGAATGTATGCTGCCAATGTTACCCGCGATAATATGCCCGCCCAGAATGGCTCCACCACTCGGTAAAAAATATGCTTGCATGGTAGCCCGGAACCTCGATGGGTCCCAGTTTCTGAGTAAACTGTAAAAGACAATAGGGGGACCGTTGGTGTTGTAAGCTCCGCCCATAATGCCTGCAATAATACCGAACAGGGGAGCGGTCCGGTCATTCCGAAGTCTGGGACCTACAGGCGTGATAAGGTTAAGCAGTGCATAAAGCAGGATGATCAAGCCCAGGATCATTTGCAGAATCGATTCATTGCCTGTTTTGAGGATATATATGCCCAGGGGAACCCCCGGGAGTGTTGCAATTAAAAGTATGAGCAGGGAACGGAAACTGACCAAGCGGTAACTCTGTACCAAAATAATCAAAGACATGGTGGTGGCGACCATAGCCACCAGGGGAGAGGCTACCTTCAGACCGGCAACCAGTGTAATCAGGGGCATGGAGAATAAAGCATCCCCGAAACCCAGTCCCGACCGGATAAAGGCCGCAACAAACAAAACCCCCGATATAACAATAATTTCCGTCACTCAAAACCCTGAAATGCGAAATTCTAAATCCTTAAAACCTAAACCCTTCATAACTTCTCCACATCTCCACCCCCCATATCTCTACGAAACTATAAATAATTACTAATTTTGCCTCTTTAACGCTGATATGAGTTTCGAGTTTTCATTTGAAGGTGGTGATCTGCAGAAGCTCCTGAATCGCTTCGAGGATATGCTCAGGAAGAATACCCGGTATTTCTTCGATGTGATCGAATTTGAAGGGCTCATAGACTATTACCTCGACATGAACAAGTTCCAGAAGGCCATTAAGGTCTGCGACATTGCCTTGTCCCAGCATCCGGGCTCCTCATCCATCCGTCTGAAAAAGGCTCAGATCTACATTGAAAAAGGGGATCCTTTACAAGGCATCCGGCTGATCGAACAGCTTGAAGAATTGGAACAGGATAATTACGAACTCTACCTTTTGAAAGGAACGGCTTACTGTCATATGAACAAGACCAGGGAGGCCATTCAAACCTTTGATTATGCCTTGCAGCTTTCTATAGATAACCAGGAAGAATTGCTCTATGAGATCGCTGCAGCCTTTGAATATGCCAACCAGTTCAAGGTGGCCCTGGATTATCTCCTGAAAGCTTATGAATGGGATGATCAAAACCTGCCGGTGATCTATGACATAGCCAACTGTTATGAGCGCCTTCATAACCATGAAAAAAGTATTGCCTTCTATTTGAGATATATCGATCTGGAACCTTTTTCCGAGCATGTATGGTACAATATCGGTGCCCTGTATTATAAGACAGGCCGGTTTGAACAAGCCATCGAGGCCTATGATTTTGCCATAGCCATCAACGATCGCTACGCATCGGCCTTCTTTAATAAGGCCAACACTCTGGCCAACTGGGGCAAATACGAGGAAGCCATTGAAGCCTATAAAGACTTTCTGGACCTTGATCCCGAGAATGAGGAAGCCTGGTGTTACCTGGGTGAATGCTATGAAAAAACAGCACAATATGACCGGGCCATGGAACATTATAAAAAAGCAATCGAGCTGGACCATGAATATGCCGACGGTTGGTTCGGAATGGGCATCTGTCATATGTTTATGGAGCATTACAAGCAGGCGGAAACGTATATCAGAAAAGCAATAAGACTGGAAGATGATAATCCCGAGTACTGGTTCGCCCTGGGAAACCTGATGCAAAGCATGGATCGTTATGATGATGCAGCGGGATCCTACCGGAAAGCCATCGAACTGGATCCTTATGATTACGAGACCTGGCTGAACTATTCCGAACTGGAATATAATAAGAAAGGAGCCGTAAAAGCCATCTTATTGCTGAAAGAAGGCTATAGTTACAATACCGACATTGCCGAGATCAGCTTCCGGCTGGCCGCATTTTACCTGGTCAGCGGCCAGGAAAAGCTCGCGTTGAAATTTATTGAAAAGGGCCTTAAACTTGATCCGCATGAATACCAGGAAGTCCTGCGCTTCTATTCCGGTGCCGGGGTAAACAAAAAGATCAATGAATTGGTAAAAAAATACTTAAGCTAATCCGATATGCAAACTCAATTAGCCCACCTGCCTGAACGTACGAATAAACCCAGGAATAGCGGTCTGACCATGATGATGGATAAAGGCTTTAGTCCGCGAGAGGCGGAATCTTTTGTAAGCAGTTCGGCCGATTATGCCGATTTCGTAAAACTGGGATTCGGTACGGCGCTGATCACGAAGGAACTTGAACAAAAACTTCGTATATATAAAGAGGCCAACCTACGCTGCTATTTTGGCGGAACCCTTTTTGAAGCTTTCGTCGTACGGGATCAGTTCGACGGGTACAGGAAATTTATTGAAAAGTACGGACTGGACCTCGCGGAAGTATCCGACGGTTCCATCAAACTGGACCATGATGAAAAACTGAACTACATCGAAAAACTCACCCAACAGGTCGATGTTCTTTCGGAAGTCGGGTATAAAGTGGCGGGTTTCGATATTAAGGATGAGGAATGGGTGTCCAGGATGAAGACCGAGCTGGAAGCGGGTGCATGGAAGGTCATCGCCGAAGCCAGGGAAAGCGGTACCATCGGTATATATAATAAGGACGGTTCCGTGAACTCGGCACTGATCGACGATATCGTGGCCCATATTCATCCGGAGGACGTTATCTGGGAGGCACCCAATAAAAACCAGCAGGTCTATTTCATCAAGCTCCTGGGCAGTAACGTGAACCTGGGCAATATAGCACCAGCCGAAGTGATATCCCTGGAGACCCTCAGGCTCGGACTGAGGGGAGATACCTTCTTCGAGTTCCTTCCCGGGAAATTCCAGTACAGGCGCTTATGAAACGATCTCCCGGAAATTATCTCACTGTCGGACTGAAAGGTGCCGGAATGGGAGCCGCCGACGTGGTGCCGGGTGTTTCAGGAGGTACCATAGCTTTCATTACGGGGATCTATGAAGAACTGATCGATTCCATCAAATCCATCAATCCGTCCAACCTTACATTGATCTGGAAGCAGGGCCTTCCTTCCTTCTGGTACGCCGTCAACGGTACTTTCCTGCTCAGCATCGTACTGGGCATCCTGACCAGCGTCCTGACCCTGGCCCGTTTGCTGGAATACCTGCTGGTAAACCACCCCATACAGATCTGGTCCTTTTTCTTCGGACTGATCCTGGCATCGGCAGTGTTCGTGGCCAAGAACGTGAAAGGATGGGATGTAGTTACCGTCCTCAGTGCCCTGGTGGGTACCGGTGCTGCCTGGTGGATCACCGGTATCAGCCCGGCCTCCACCACCACGGCCCTCTGGTTTGTCTTTCTCTCCGGCGCCATCGCGATATGCGCCATGATCCTCCCGGGTATTTCAGGCAGTTTTATCCTGCTGTTGCTGGGAAAATACCAGTATGTGCTGAATGCCGTGAACCAGGGAGAATGGCAGGTCCTGCTGGTCCTGATCCTGGGTGCCGTGACCGGCCTCATCAGTTTTGCCAATCTCCTGTCCTGGCTTCTGAAAAGATACCACAAGCAAACCATCGCATTGCTGGCAGGGTTCATGCTGGGCTCCCTGAATAAGATATGGCCCTGGAAACTGACCCTTGAAAGCTTTACCGACAGTCACGGCGTGGTACAACCCCTGGTGCAAAAGAACGTATTGCCGGCGGTCTTCCAAAGTAATACCGGTCAGGATCCCTTTATGATCCAGGCCATTCTGTTTTTTGCAACCGGTGTACTGGTAGTGGTCCTGCTCGAACTGCTAACCACAAAGAAGGCTTCATGAAACGATACGGACTGATAGGCTATCCGCTGGAACATTCCTTTTCCGGTTCCTATTTCGCGGAAAAATTCAGAAGGGAAAAGATCAATGCCCGCTACGACAACTTTCCCATCCGGCAGGTGGATCAGCTCAGAGAACTGATCCGGGAGCAACCCGTGCTGGAGGGACTGAATGTTACCATACCCCATAAGGAAGATGTTATTCCCCTGCTGGATGAACTGGACGACCTGGCTGAAAAAGTCGGAGCCGTCAATACCATAAGCGTACACAGATCAGGCGGCAAGATCCGTCTGAAAGGCTACAATACCGATGTACACGGCTTTTTGTTCAGCCTGCGTCCCCTCCTGGAAAAACACCACAAAAACGCCCTGATCCTGGGCAGCGGGGGAGCTTCCAGGGCGATACGATATGTCCTGGCAGAACTGGGGATCGATTACCGGATTGTTTCCCGGCAACCGGGAATGGGAGAATTGGGGTACAGCGACCTTTGCCTGCCTGTGCTCCGTAAATATACGATCATAGTCAACACCACCCCCCTGGGGACCTATCCGAAGGTTGAAGAGTTTCCCGATATACCCTATGACCTGCTCACGGGTAAGCACCTTCTCTACGACCTGGTCTATAATCCCCCTGTAACACGCTTTTTACAGTTTGGAAGGAACAAGGGAGCCAAAATAAAGAATGGACAGGAGATGCTGGAACTGCAGGCCGAGAAGGCCTGGGATATATTCAATGCTTAAGGATTTAAGGTTTAAGGATTTAGAATTTAGGGTTTTAAGAAGATTCCTGGAGGGTAGCGGACCGAGATCAGGTAGAGGCCTTTGGCGGGGGCGGAGGGACCGGCCAGGCCGCGGTCGCGGACTTCAATGATATGCCTGAATGCCTCCGTGCTCATCTTACCAAAACCCACTTCAAGCAGGGTGCCGACAATGGCCCGGACCATATTCCGGAGAAAGCGGTCGGCACAGATCCTGAAAACAAGTCTTGCATCTTCCTGGTCCCAGAATGCATCCTTCACATGACAGATGTTGGTGGTATTATTACTGTGCAGCTTGCTGAAAGAGGTAAAATCCTCATAATCCTTCAGCATTGCAGCCGCTTTATTCATCCCGTCCACATTGATGGGACCATAAATTGAATGGGCAAGATCCCGTAAAAAGGGATCCTTGCGCGGCGTAATCAGATATTCATAGCAGCGTTCAACGGCACTGTAGCGGACGTGGGCATCTTCCTTTACCTTTATGATCTTATGGACCGCTATATCCGGTGGTAATATACCATTGATCTTGTACAGGATTTTATCATCCCGGTCCAGATCATCCCGGGAATGATCAAAGTGTGCATAAAAAATGCGGGCATGCACCCCGGTGTCGGTCCGACCGCACCCGGTCAATGAAATGTCATTTTTCAGAACGGTACCCATCGAATCCTGCAGAACGGCCTGTATGCCGGTAGCATTCGGCTGCACCTGCCAGCCATGATAATTCGTCCCCTTATAGGATAATTGAAGGAAATAACGAGGCATGAAGCAAAATTAAGACTTTCTGGTAACCGGCTCCTGGTTTATTGTATCAAACTACCAATAAATAGTGGCAAGAAGCCAGTTCCCAGCAACCGGGATACAGCCTGAAAGGCTGAGATACACTAGCACAGGGCAGAGTCTTCGAACATAGTGAGAAGATTTCACCCTGTGTAAATGAAGCATACAAATAGCGGCCACCTGCCATACCTTAGCAATTGAGATTTACTTTACCGCGGACGCAACGTGCATTTCATTCGAAATTGTTTTAAACTACCAGCGGGGTTTTTCACCTCTGCCGGAGACAGATTTTCACTGCCGAGCAGAGCGAGGTTTTCCATCCAGTCCCGGATTAACATTTTTTAACGTGCAGTTGATCATTATCATGAACACTTGTGCGTTATGATATTTAATTTTGTATGCCACGCCGGCATATTATTTGACCAGGAGCGCATAAAATTTTTTATCTTGCTGTTCTTTCAAAAACGCGTACTATGAACGAAACAACCGACATTAAAGCCATCAATGAAAAAATAAGCAAGGAAAGTGCATTCGTCGACCAGGTGTACCTGGAAATGGGTAAGGTGATCGTCGGCCAGAAGCACCTGATCGACTCCCTGCTGATCGGTCTCCTGTCGGACGGGCACGTCCTCCTGGAAGGAGTTCCCGGTCTGGCAAAAACCCTTGCGGTAAGATCCCTGGCCGACAGCATCGATGCCCGTTTCAACCGGATCCAGTTTACTCCCGACCTTCTGCCTGCCGACCTGATCGGTACCATGATCTACAGCCAGAAAAAAGAACAATTTGAAGTTAAGAAGGGACCTGTATTCTCACATTTTATCCTTGCAGATGAGGTAAACCGTTCTCCGGCCAAGGTTCAGAGTGCCCTGCTGGAAGCTATGCAGGAAAAACAGGTTACCATAGGCAGCGGCACTTATAAGCTGGAAGAACCCTTCATGGTGATGGCCACCCAAAATCCCATCGAACAGGAGGGTACCTACCCGCTTCCCGAGGCCCAGGTAGACCGGTTCATGCTCAAGGTGGTGATCGACTACCCCCAAAGGGATGAAGAAAAGAAGATCGTACGGCAAAACCTGGCACAGGAATTTCCCAGGGCATCCCGGGTCATCAAACCCGAGGATATCCTGAAGGTCAGGCGCATCGTCAAGGAAGTCTACATGGACGAGAAGATAGAACACTATATACTGGACATGGTTTTTGCCACCCGGAACCCGGGGGAATTCAACCTGGCAAAATTCAATCCCATGATCCAGTACGGGGGTTCGCCCAGGGCCAGCATATTCCTGGCCATGGCCGCGAAGGCTTATGCCTTCATCAAGCGCCGCGGGTATGTTATACCCGAGGATGTACGTGCCATAGCCCATGATGTGATGCGCCACCGTATCGGACTTAGCTATGAAGCCGAAGCGGAAAATATAAGCTCGGAAGATATCATCACGGAGATCCTGAATACCATCGAAGTACCCTAAAGGATGAAATCATCAGCACTCATCATATCACTCCTGTGCTGCCTGAGTTTTAACCCGTCCCAGGGCCAACACCTGGTCGGGAAGAACAAGGAAGAAGTCCGGGAGATCATCAGGACCCATTACAAGGATTTTCATGAGGATGAAACCGTCAGGGTAAAGCGGTTCAACTACCTCAAATACGTGGATAACCTGGGGAAACAAACCTGGCTGATCTTTTTCTCCGATAAAGATATCTGCACCAGGACCAAAAGGATGTGCGATTATTCCATGCTGATGGAGGAGTTCAATAAACTGAACGGGAAATTCGAGAAAAGAGGTAAATATGCCTGGAAGCACGGGGTTGACGATCAGGTGCTGAAGATCGAATTAATTCGGGAAGACTGGTATTTCACTATTGTAACGGAAAAAGAATGAATTTTGCCTATGGATGCTTCCGAACTGATCAGAAGGATCAGAAAAATTGAGATCAAGACCAGGGGCCTGTCCAGAAACATCTTTGCCGGGGAATACCACAGTGCCTTCAAGGGACGGGGCATGACCTTCAGTGAAGTCAGGGCCTACCAGTACGGTGATGATATAAGGAACATCGACTGGAACGTGACGGCCCGCTTCAACCATCCCTATATCAAGATCTATGAAGAGGAGCGGGAACTCACTGTCATGCTGCTGGTGGATGTCAGCGGTTCCAGGAACTTTGGTACCCGGCACCGGCTGAAGAAGAACCAGATCACGGAAATCGCCGCTGTACTGTCCTTTAGCGCCATCCATAACAATGATAAGATCGGGGTCATCCTGTTCAGCGACCGGATTGAGAAATTCATCCCCCCGAAAAAAGGAACCCAGCACATATTGAGGATCATCCGGGAACTGATCTACTTCCAGCCTGAATCGGAGAAGACAAGGATAGCGGAACCCTTGCAATACCTGACCAATGGCATAAAGAAAAGATCGACGGCATTCCTGATATCCGATTTTATGGATGAAGGCTTTGAAGATGCACTGCAGATTGCCAGCCGGAAACACGATGTGGTCGCCATCCGCATCTACGACCAGCGGGAAACCGAATTACCCCCGGTGGGCCTGCTGCGCGTCAGGGACGCGGAAAGCAAGGAGGAGATATGGGTAGACAGCTCCAGTAAAGCGGTGAGGGACCATTATAAAAAGTGGTGGCAGGATAAAGAGAACGAACTGAAAAATATTTTTATGAAAAGCGGGGTGGACTGGATCGCCGTTCAGACCGGCGAAGACTATGTCCCTCCGCTGATGAAGTTGTTTAAAAAACGGGAAAAAAGGATGTAGATCGCATAAGAGCTTAAGAACTTAAGAGTTATAGAGACATTGAGACATTGAGACATTGAGACATTGAGACATTGAGACATTGAGACATTGAGACGATGAGACATTGAGACATTGAGACGATGAGACATTGAGACATTGAGACATTGAGACATTGAGACATTGAGACA
>CAYQQR010000004.1:0-112421 GCA_964420035.1 uncultured Bacteroidaceae bacterium
GATTTCAGTCTCTGGGATGATCTTATCGAGGACTCCTATGAGTTGATGAAATCGAAAGGAATTGCTGTGGAGTGGGATATATGGGAGGAGCCGAACTGGCACGGATGGTGGAAGCGTGATCGGGACCAGTTTTTTCAAGCCTGGGAGTATGCAGTGAACAAACTGAAGGATCTTGATCCGGAAGCGATCATCGTAGGACCGAGCCTGAATCAATTTCTTCAGGAGTGGCTGGAGGAGTTCCTGATCTTTGCACGAGACAACAAAGTTCTACCCGATATTCTCTGCTGGCACGAGATACACAACTTACATTGTCCGACAGAAATCCCCGAACATGTTGAGATCATAAATGATTTTATGAATGCAAACGGAATTGACATCCGAAAAATCGATATCAATGAGGTCGTAGCACCGAAATTTCAAACCAATCCCGGTATGCATGTCTGGTATATAGCTAACATGGAGGAGGCGGGGATCTATGGTGCCTGCAAAGCTACCTGGGATGATGAAGGGGGCGAACCATACAATGCCATGGTGAATACCCTTGGAGGCTTCCTGACCTATCCCGAACTGAAACCCAGGTCGACCTGGTGGGTCATGAAAGCCTACGCAGATATCAGTGGTGATCTCGTGGAAGTTAAACCCGACAGCACCATGGAAGCCATTGCCGGAATCGATGAGGATAAGGAAACTATCAGGATCTTGCTGGGTCGCAGCTCCTACGGATCTGAAGAGGATTTTGTGAAGATCAGGAACCTGGACAAGGTTTCCTGGCTCGCAGGACTCGACAGCGTGCATGTTGTGGCCAAGCGAATACCCAACAGCGAATGGGATCCCCTCCCCGCTCCCCTCCTCATCATGAATAGTAATGTAGAAGTCCAACAGAATGTTGTGCGGCTGAACTTCCCTGAATTCGGCCATAATGAAGCCCTGGAAGTAATATTGAGGGCTCCAAAATATTAATCAATAAAACGATCGGACTATGAAAACTAAATTGTTCCTGCTGACCATGCTTATTTCATTGGCGAGTCATGCATCCGTCTATGAAATCTATAAAAATGCCGAAGTATTAGTACTTCGTGAGAAGTATTCCAATGAGACATTGAAAGAAAGTCTCAATGCAAGCGAGCTTTTTGAATATTGTTTTGATTTGATAAACAACAATAACGGTGGCAGGGTGGATATCGGTCCGGGTGAATTCCTGATAGATCGACCTCTGGATGTCCCGGATAACACATCAGTAACAGGTCAGGGCCGGTTTACAAAACTGGTATTTGAAGGGTCCTTTGAAAATGCATTATCCATTAAGGATGGCATGGATGTTGAAATAAGCGATATTCTTATTGTTTGCAGGGACCAGTCTGTCTCATCCGGAATTGTAATAGATAACTCAGGGAGCTGTGTCATCAAAGACGCCAAAATTGTTGGTTTTAATAAATATGGTGTGGTCTTTAAAAACGATACCTTCATATCGAAAATAGAAGGATGTGAACTTGCCGGAAATATTGTTTCGAACATTTACTTCATGAAACTGGACAGTGCCGGCAGGCTGGGTGATTATATACCGAATACGATTTCAAATTGCATGATCGTGGGCGGAGGAAAAGGCATTGAATTGAATAATGCTTTTTTAACAAACATAATTAGTAATTCTTTCACCCAATGCCTTGATCATGCCATTCACATACATACTCAAAGCAATGCCATTGTAGTTAACGGAAATCACAGCTTTCAAATCGACGGGCACTCCTTACTCATTGAAAACTTTGCCTATGAAATGAATATTACGGGTAATATGTTTTCCTGGCAGTCGGGAAGTGCCATGGTAGTAAGAAAATCGTGCTGGGGTTCGGTCACGGGTAATGTATTTATTGACAGCGGTTTCAGTCCTGATGCCTATAATTTCACCACCTATTATAGTACTTATGAAGGAGAATATGAATTACGGGATGCCGTTATCCTGGAGGACGTCACTGGATATACGGTTAATGGTAACACCATCTATAACTGGCAGGTTTGCCCGCAATTGCGGAATGGCATTGTCGAGGACAGCCTGTGTTATAAGAACATCATCAGCAATAATATTATCAACTACTATAAAAACAAAGCGGTTGATTCGCATGGCAAAAATTCCCTTGTTAAAGATAATAACGCCACGGGAGATGTTCCTTATCACTGGTTACCGTCGAAAACCGATAAGGAAAGTGTAAGATTTATATTAAAGCCCGATAAGCATCACATCCAGAGCTGGCTCAGAAACAAGGCAAAAGAATATGTAAGTAGATATTAAGGAGTGACAAACTCAATGCGAAACAGGCATAGTCTTTTCCATGAGGGATAAACCCTCATTTTTCCAGCAATAAATTCCGGATTATCCCTGTCTGCGGCAGACAGGGATTGCGATTTATTTCATCTGCTGTTCAAAATAATAATCCATTAAGCGGGTATCGAAACCCTGGATTAATCTGTTGCTTGTATCCATGGTACTGAGGTTACCGGCGTGGGGGACCGGCAGGAAGGCTAGATTATCAAGGACTTCAGAATCCATTCCACTGGAAAGGACATCGCCTGCGGAGCAATAATTGATGTTATTGTTCACAAACTGGTTGTGATGACAAGTCAGATCTTCCTCTATCCCATACTTCATGGGATGTGCAGCAGGCCAATTGAAAATTGCGTTGGAGGAGATCACCACCCCCCGGCAATTATTCTGAAGCTTGACACCGGAAAATACCCCTGCTTCTTTTATCTGTACCATGCTCTGTCTGACCCTAAACGGCCTATTTTTTCCATTCAATTCAAACGCGGTATTAGAGGAATCCATGGGATTGTAGCTTCCATTGTCAATGAATTCGTTTGCAGTTACCGTTGCCCATGAAACATCATCCAGAATTATACCTTCCCTTTCGGACCAGCAGAAGATATTGCCTGATACATTCAGCTCATGTGAGCTGATCACCTTGACTGCTACATCCCGGATCTGGAAGGAACGACATCCTGATATCAGTACAGAATTGCTCTGGCTGTGCAGATAGTATGCGGGTCCTCTGGTTTGAAATACCTGGCAACCCAAAATGTTCGCAACAATGGATGAATCCAGTTCGATACCGGTTCCGGAGGAATATATAGTACAGCCGGATACAGTATTGGGAACCCAGTCGCCCGCTCTTCCTTTCCCTAAATTCTTAAATAGAATCGCGGTATTTTGAATTTTGCCCAATGTACAATTATCGATCCTGCAGAGAAAGCTGCAATTGCTCAAACAAATACCATGACCAGTGAGACCAAGCAAAAGAACGCCGGAAACGGATGATGTCCCGCAATGATTCAGGTATATGCCGCTGATCGATGAAATATTATTGGACTGTCTTATCGAGAGATTGTTGATTTGAATATCGTTCAGTGTATCTGCAATAAAAACGGCTTCACCATTTTTGAAATCATCTGCAACAGACAATGAGGTTGATGGTCCTTCACCTTTAACCTCCAGTTTAGAAGCCAATATAAGTGGGGATTTTACACGGTAACGACCGCTTCGAAGGAAAATACTGCCTCCATCTTTAAGCTTTTCCTGACTCAGATAATTAAATGCTTCATGAAAAAGGGATGTTTTCTTTTCAATTTTCCGGGTCAGATTATTCTCAATGTAATAATGACCGTTATTAACGAAAATGGTAAATGACCTGGAATCCTTATCTGAAGGTTTATTGCAGGAAGCAAAATATAGAATAAATAGAATACATAAGGTATATTTCTCCATAGTTATGTTCTTGATGTTGGAATTAATGGTCTTAAGGATCTAATTACCTAAAGCATAACCATTCTTATATGGTATTGATAATAGCCTGTTTTATTTTCAACCTCCATCCTGCAAAAATATATGCCCGGTGGCACCGGATTTCCGTTTTCATTCTTTCCGTTCCAGATAACAGAATGACTGGCGGGATATAAATTTTGTTTTAACAGGTGCCGGATCATTCTCCCACAGGCATCGTATATCTTGATATTGATCTTAGAAATTTCTGTAACTGTGAAATCTATTTGTGTTTCATGAACAAAAGGATTGGGATAATTCTGATCCAGCATAACAGGTCGGGCCGGATTATTTATTGTTCTGATGCCAACCCCGCTTATGGTTTCAACAGATAAATCATCAAATTCTGCAGTAGCCAGATTTGCAATAAGCCCTATGGCACCAAAGGGTATGGATGCATCTGCTACAGATATCTTTTTCTCCAGACCAGAACCTGTATCAATATATCCATTGATCGTTTCATTAATGAATTCAATTCGTAAACGATATGCTGTTCCCGTCTCGAAATCATAGTTCCAGCTACCCAGATAGACAACCTGATCATTGAAATGCTTTTTCAAAGAGAGGTTTCCCGAGCTAATCGAAAGAGAATAATATATGGAGAAAGTTGCACAATGGGCCATGATTCCGGCACTCTGTGCGAGGTTATCCGAAGTAAGTTTTACCGTGGCTTCCACAGCATAATCCTTCCAGTCCGTACTCCCGAATACCGTTCGGTTATACTTCTTCTTATACAGACATTTGAATACATTCTCATGTACAAACCAGTTTCCCGGGGTATATATCCAACCATCGGCATCTGTATTGAAGTCATTTGAGTAAGGCAAAGACGGTGATTCAGGGAGCAAGGGAAAATCGATTTCATCACGGGTGAGGATATAAGGATTGGCCAAAGCAGTATTGTAGCCTGTGTCATAATTGGCATACTCTCCGTAACTTGTAGCAGATTTAACAGGACCCCAGTCACGCCACCACTTGATATAGAACATCATTCGGGGACAATTGTTTCTGGCCCATTCCATCCAATCGTTCCAGGGTATTTCCTCCTTACCGGCATCTCTTGTTCTCTGGCTTATCCCGTAATCACCGAGCTCTGCATTAGCATAGGGTAATGGTTCGTTAGGGCTGCAATTGAACTGGTTATTACCACCCCAGGCAAGGTAATCGCTATAGCTCGTGATTATATCCACGTAAGGTCTCCCCGGAAACGCTGCTTCGGAACTACTGCCCTGAAAATCCCAGAGGATATTGTTGCATCCATTTTCTATGGTGATATAGTTCCAGGTATCAATGTACAGTCGCTTGAAATTTTCAGGTCCGAGTTTTGTGTTACGGTGCGAATACCAGTATCCCTGGATGTAGGATTCTGCAAATGGTCTGAAAATAACCGGGATGTTTTTCGATTCCAGGACCTTGAAAAATTCAACCATTTTGTCACATATGGCCCTCCAGCGAAGATTGGAGGCCGTTCCTTCCTTCAGTATGCTGTCAACACTTACCGTAACCCCTTCTTCCAGTCTCTCCGCGTAACGATCCTCAAGGGGAGCAAAGAAGGATGCAGCGACATGAAGGATGCCCCCATTTTTCCAAACCAACTCGTATTCATTAAGCATGTTTTCATACCACATACAATCTTCAATAGGATCATTATTATTTGAATGGCCAAATACACCCGGACAAATCCAGCCACTGATCATACCCAGCCATTTTCCGCTTCGCTTCCGGATCTCAATTAGTTCACCCAGTTCAAAACCGAAACTGGCCTTGCCCGGAGCAAAACTGGCCCCGAACCATTGTCCTGATATTATTTTTCCGGTATCAGAGTCAGCATCACTTAGACTATCCAGAAATCGGTATAATTCAACGGCAGTTTGTATGGCATTGGGATTGCCGGGTAAATGAGGAACTTCAACTGATGTCAAATGAAAATTAACCGGGTTGCCGGCATGAACCGCGCTTTGTCCAAAATATATCAGTATACCACCGATAAGGGTGATTATAAGCTTTTTCTTCACATTATTTTTCATTACAGGACATAGATTATTATAAAAACGTTACGCAGTTGTAAGAATACACCAAAAATCAACCATATCGACCTCTATTCGCATTTTTCCTTCATCTCTCCAACTCCTGATCATTTTAGGATGGCCAAAGGGGGTATGAAAATCGATTTTTGATCTCCGGTCCAGGTTAAAAAGCGATGGATCCAATTCCAATACAACATTGCCCAGATCTCCAAAGCTTTTCGTTTCACGACTGTAATCATTATGAACAAGGTGGATTACCCATTCTGTATTATCTTCTCTTTTCCTGAAACGTGGAATTGCCCATACCTTAGCATCATTAACAATACGAATTCCTGCTTCCAATAAGGATGGATCACAATCATTCCAATATTTAGCTTTACCGGATTGGAGCCAGCTTTGCACCAAATCATTTTCATCTTTATCCAATTCGGTAAGGCACTGGCGGTCAGGTATAATGATCAGGTCAAAATGATCGATATATTGTTCAGCAAGTTCTAAGGGCAAATATTTGTCCCTTGCGAGCAACAAGCCATAAGCTATGTTCCGGTTAAACAATTCCCATCCAACATCCAAGGATGAAGTATCTCCCTTTCTTCTTGCCCTGTTATTGTATAACAGTCCGGTTTTAGGAGTCTCTTCAAATCCGTCGAATAACCAGGGCGCATTTTTAATGAATTGGTAGACGGGCACGAATTCTTCCTGAGGTGGATCATAAAAAGTCATCTCGTTGTTGACCGTCGAACACCACATTTGCACGGGAACCATGAAATTATGACCCAAAGCATAGGCGGATGCGATCCACAGTTTCAGTAGCCCCGTCATTCCGTCTCTGCGTATCCAGTCGACATTCCACCCAACCGGCCAGCAGGCGCATTTTCTTCCCAGGGCTATTGCGATTCTGAAGGATTCCAATGGGAGGTTATACCATTCCTGAAAGAAATTCAATTCAATAATGTAGTAATCCGGATAGACTGCACCTATGAGATACTCTGGATTTAGCATAGCCAGATTTGCACTTACCGGCATATTGTATCCGGCTATTTCCTTGATATAATTGGTGAGTTCTTGCAGGAAAGAGGCTGCTGCCCGGGTCTGGAACAATTTAAAATCTCCCTGGAGAGGTATTTTTTCTGAATAGAAAGCTTCAGTATAAGCTTCTCTGGTCTTAGCCACTGTTCTGACCAGTGAACGATAATCGAATAGTTCAATATCAGTAATACCTTTGTCCCTGAGTTCTTCTTTTGAATAATATACTTTAAGATAATTGCTAAAATTTTTCATACAGGCGTCGCAGAAACATCCTCCCGTTTCAGGCAGCCTTACGACCATGGCATTGCCCATAGCATCATCAATATTGATCGCATTTGCCCCGGAAAGTGTACCATTGTGGGCATTACGCCTGATGTGTTCCCTGTATAGGGGCTGGTTCGTGCAATGCCAGAAAGAACGGTTTCCATCTCCATATTCACGGTCCCACCAGGGAACCGTGATCGGGTCCCCTGCAATATCCACGCAAGTCGTATCTCGCAAAACAGGGTTATAATACAGGTCCCTACCCACATTCGTTTTATGTGAGGGTCTTATGATCAGGTTAACCAGGGATGCTACAATCCTGTAGCCTATGGAATAAGCCTGGGATATTCGTTCTGAATTCCAGTAAATACCCCATCCCCAGACATTTACTCCGTATTTACGATAGGCTTCATGGTCACCACTGCCCCAGGAACGTACAATATCGGAGTGTTTTAAATAAGTAGACTTATGATCCTGCGTTTTGCTTCTGGTAACGGTTCTTGATTGAGCGCTAATAGATCGCAGCATTGAAACATGTCCAAACAAGCTTGTCGAACCGCCGAACAAAACTGATGCGGCCAGGAATTTCCTGCGGGATAAAAATTTTTTATTAATGGAACTTTTTTTCATATTCATGCTCCACTATCGACCTGAACTTAATTAAAACCAGGGGAGTGTAACTCTCTCTGTAATACAAATGCTGTTTACTCTATTACTTTAGGGATGAATTGTTCATATTTTATTCCCCTTTCCCTGAAGACCAGTGTATCGAAGACCAGGTGATCATTGTTGCCATCATTGTACTTATAGTTCAAATAGATTGCATCTCTATCTTTACCACCCCAACTATCTCCATCCGGAACATAAAGTCCGTTAATGCTTTCCGTCACAGGGAAGGAAGACACTTCACTACTATCTACACTCACTGTTCCTGCTGTTTCTTCAAAAACCAATTTGGCTGCATAATCGGCTCCTGTATTTACACCAAGGAAATTGGTCATATCTTCCCGTCTGCCAATAGTACTTAGATGAACCACCTGGTCCTCCTCAACATATTTTTGCCTGTAAACCGAAGTATCAATAGGATTATCCGATACATCCAGGGTATAATCAACCCCCCTTCTCAGGTAGCTTCCATGGTATTCATTGATGTACTTCACCATGAACAGGGTAAAATCCTTTGGAGGTGCGCCGGCATCCCACTGGGAAGCTATTCTCTTATCAGCATCCGGTATTAATGGCAGACCCGTAAGAATTGAATCGGCATCAGTCCCTGTAATTCTCAGGGGTATCACATAATGATTGGATGTTGCCAGCGAATCATAAAGGAAATCTTCTGTTAGTTGTACCTCAATAAGACCACTGAAAGAACCGGAAGGAATGACGACTTCATCTATAGGATTTAAGGTGTAATATTCCTGCGGCATCGGCAGGACATTATTCACAAGTCCTACACAAAAACTTTCATCCACAACATAACTAACGGTCCAATCCTGTTCATTCTCATACATTCCTCCAATGGAAATGCCAATATCAAATTTCAGTTCCCTGTCCTTGGAGTTATCGAGTCTGTCTTCACCAAGGGAAAGGGTTCGTACAGGATATTGAACAGGAAAATACACGGCATTATAACTGAAATCCGGAAATTCGATTTCCTGGTTTTCACAAGAAAACAGGAGTATTGCTAGGGATAATAATAAGAGTATCTTTTTCATCTGGATTCTTTTTATTAAATCATTTGCTTTATTCTGCTTCAAACTACCATCCTGCATTTTGAACCAGGTCATACTTAAGGATTTCCTCATAAGGTATGGGACCATAGATCATATAATCTGCATAAGCTCTATTCTCAAGAAATTCTATACTATAAGGATTATCTGCATTCAAATCAATGCGCATGGCATGAACCGGTTCCGACATGGTCCCTGACTGGTTCCATCTCCTGATGTCCCAGAACCGGTGACCTTCGAAACATAGTTCCAGTCTTCTTTCATTTCGTATCACTTCCCTGAACGACTCCTTATCTGCGATGGATCTGAGATAATTATCAAAAACAAAAATGGGAAGTCCCGCCCTCGTTCGGATCAAACTGATCACTTCCCGAGGGGTGAAACCATAACCCCTGGGATCAGCATCAGGACCCCAGGCTTCGTTGGCAGCTTCTGCATAATTCAGAAATATCTCGGTAATCCTGAAATAGGTATAGAAGTGCTCGGCACTTGTGATATTACCCGGAACAAGATTTACCGATGGCAACATGAATTTCTTCAAATAGTATCCGGAACGGGTTGCTGTTTCTAATTTATTGATACCATCATTGGAACTGACATCTGTATAAACGGTATCCTTCAAAACGTTACCATGAAAAACAATATATTTGGCCAATCTGGGATCTTTGTCTATATATGGATTTTCAGGATCATAATTACTCAAGGGATCCGATATAGGATAACCATTCTTCATTGGGAAGGCATCTACCAGGTCCTGCGTGGGATTCGTCCTCCCGGTTCCATAGTTGGACGGTGGATAATTCTGTCTTTCCAATTGATTGGTACTGCTAATAGAATTGCTCCACAGGATCTCCCGGCTTTCATAATCTTTGTAGAACTCGAGACCCGTTGCCACAAATGCTGCTCCTCCCCCCAAAGACCTCAGAAACTTTCCAGAGGTTTCAGCAGCATCTTCCCAGTCCAGATAAGCATAAGCCGGACTGGCCGCATAAAGTGTGACCCGTGATTTGAGGGCTTGAACGGCCTTACCGTTTAAACGGTTCAGGAATCTGCTACCCATGGCTGCATTATATGGCAGATTCTCCGGCTTGGATGGATCTTTATCCGAATAAGTCTTCGGCAGATATTTAACAGCAGTATCGATATCGGCAATGATCTGATCAACGCACGCTCCAAATGTGTTTCTGGGTAATTCGAAATCATCATCGGTATCGGTACTTTCGGTAACAATAGGGAACCCCAGTAATTCTCCTGATTCACTTTTCCCTGCATGATGCTGCAGAAGTTGAAATTCCCACCATGCCCTTAATGCATGAGCCTCCCCTTTCAAGCGCTGCAGGTGATACTCGTTTTCTGCCTCACTTTCCCACGACCACGTTACTTTTTCGTAATTACGAATAAAATAATTGATGTAATAGATGGCTTCATAGGCGTTTTCCCATTGGGAATTGGGATAAAAGGTAGATCTCCACTCACCCGTGGCCATGCGAAGGTATTGTGAACTCTTATTGTTCGTAACTGCATCATCAGAGATAACGTCCGCATTGAAATCATACTGAGCAGGCAACAAGGAATAAGCTTGTAAAAGGATGCCCTCAAAATATACAGGATCATTGAGCATCTGCTCTTCTGTAAGCCTGTTGTTTTCCTGGGGATCCAGATAGGTTTCGCATGAAATTATACTTAGAAGTAGTAATGTGCTTATAATTAAATAAACAGACTTTTTCATATCCAGTATTATTTTTTTTCTAAAAAGTTGCATTTAAACCCAATGAATAAGTTCTGAACTGTGGTGGGGTACCAATATTGAGTTCCCTTTTCTCTTTAATATCCGATAAGGTGAATAGATTATTTCCCCTCAGGTATATCTGAAAATCTTTTACAAATGTCCTGTTAGCCAAACTGTAGGGCATGTTTACACTCAATTGTACCGTATGAATTGTGAACCAATTATTTTTCTCGAGCCAGAATGTTGAATTTCTGAAATTGTTGGAATTATTAACAGATGAGAGCCTGGGATATGTCGCAGTTCTAGCAGTTTCCGGGGTCCACCTACCAGTCACGACCTCAGAATATTTTCTTTCTCCAAATACCCAATAAAACGGATGGTTGAATATCGTGTTTTCTCCCATTTGTCCTGTACCCAGGGCAAAGATTTCGAATATCTTGTATTTCAGGCTTAGATTAAGTCCGTATTCAAACCTGGGATTGCTATTGCCTATAAGCTTTTGGTCATTCACATCAATTACACCGTCATCATTCAGATCTTTATACTTGATGTCCCCGGGTTGTACATCACCGAAGGTCTGTACCGGATGATTGTTAATATCATCCTGGTCTGCAAAGAAGCCTTCGGCAACCCAACCAAAGGTCGCATCTGTAGGTTTACCCGTCATTTTTCGATAGTCATACTCATAATCGGGTTCGTCTATTTGAATCACCTCGGGTACGGCATACACCAGGTTAGAACCAACAGATATTTCCAGATCACCTAAGCTTTTGTTGTAGTTCAAACCAAATTCCACACCCTTACTCATGAAACTGTTATAATTATCATAAGGAACCGGACCGGTAAAATCAGGATAGAGATCGTCCAGAAGTGTAATCAGGTCATACTGTTTGGTGTGGAAATACATTCCTTCAACGCTGAGTGTTTTATCCAGAACCAAGGATTCAAAACCGAAAGATGCATGCATTCTTTTATTCCAGTCAAGATTTGGATTTCCAATGGTTGTAAAAAATGCAACCTGGTTGTAATTCACTCTGTTGTTATAGTAGTAATTACTCCCCCTGTAAAAGCTTGTTCTGTAGACATAATCATCATAAAAACCACCATCTGAATGCACTATTCCCCAATTTGCCTTGAGCTTAAGAAAAATCGAAGACGGGAAAAAATCTTCCTCACTCAGCACCCATCCCATGCCGGCTGCAGGTGAAAAGGCATAGCGATTTTCAGGGGCAAAAGCAGAAGACCCTGCCATGGTACCGCTTAGTTGCAGCAGGTACTTATGCCGGTAGTTGTAATTCATTTGGCCTCCAAAATGCAGATTTCTTCGTTGAATAAATACCCCGTCTTCCTTGAATTGGTCGGTATAGGCTACAGCTATGGCATTGACACCATGCTTATCTCCAAACACACGGTCATAGTTCAAGGTGCCGAAAAGACCAATTTTTCTGAAGAAACCCGGATTAATGACCGATTCGCTACCCTGCTTTACATCAAGTCCGTGTTTTATTAACACCAGACTATCTCCGGAAATATCCTGAACAATATCGGGTTCATAAACGGCATAA
This sequence comes from uncultured Bacteroidaceae bacterium, assembly GCA_964420035.1. Lineage (GTDB taxonomy): Bacteria > Bacteroidota > Bacteroidia > Bacteroidales > SM23-62 > CAYQQR01. The sequence continues at coordinate 12,156 of CAYQQR010000004.1, forward strand.
GAGTTCAGGAGGCGGGTTTCGTAGTAGGAATTGATATCAAATGTTATATTGGCACTTGCTGTCAGACCCCGTACCACTGAATTCAGGTCAATATCAAGTCCTGTATTTATTTGGAGATATCTTCCAAGCGAATTTAAATACCCGGCCTTCTCGAGATCACCATAAATATTAGTTTGATATTCGCTCGTACCGCCGAGTACATATTGCCCATCGACCAGAGAAGCAGAATTCAGGAGTATGGAATCGGTTACCGGGATCAGCACCGGGTATAAATTGGGAAGCAGGGTGGACGAATTACCCCAGAAATCACCGTTTAATCCTTTTTTGACATCGAAAATTGCAACTCCCTTAAAATTCATTTTCAAAAAGTCATTGATCTTATAGTCTACATTTCCACGAATGTTGAAAAGGTCATTACGTTCCCCCCGGCCTAAAGAAATCAGGCTGTTACGTGAATTCCATCCCAGTAATGCATAATACTGCGCCACTTCGTTTCCTCCGGATGCCTGGGCTGTCAGATTATAAAAAGAACGGTTGTTCCTGAGGTAAGTTGAATTATAATATTGTTCATCCGGATAAAGAATCGGATTTTCCCCACTTCTGGTTTTGACGATACTTAAAGAATCGTATTTGGGCACTTTATTGTCGTTGATAAGTGCTTCATTATATAAAGACATATAGTCCGAAGCCTCCAGATATTCGGGATAACTAATCGGGTTCATAATGCCGGTTTCCAACCGGATTTTAAACTGTCTTTTTAAGGGTTGTCCTGTTTTGGTAGTGATCAGAATGACCGGTAAGTCTGCTTGTGCTCCGTAAAGTAATCGGGATGAAACATCTTTGAGAACGGTTACCTGGCTTATTTCCTGGAGGTTAATCTGATCGGCAGGTCTGGGCACTCCGTCAACTACTGTAAGAGCTTCTCCAAGACCATAGATATTGTTGTTGCCAAACAAGCCGGGTATTCTTCCATTAAGGGCATTGTAAAAATCCTGGTTGCCGTCATGAACCAAAATCTTATCCGGTTCTAACACGCTAACGGCTCCGGCAATGTGGCGTTTTTTGATGAGTCCAAAAGGAATATACACATCATCCGACTCACTCAGCTGATAGGGTAATCTTGTCAATGTTATTTGTTGCGGCAGGATTCCCATTTCGGGCTCGATCTTTTGGGTCTCAAAATTTTCCTTTTCAATCACAAGGGTTGATGGTTCATCCAATTGTATAGTGAAAGAACCATCGGACATTGACATTACCCTGACCGATCCCTCAGCACCGTAAATGAAGGCTCCTTCAACAGGATTTCCATCCTGGTCCATAAGAGTTGAACTGAGTTGCACCTGAGGATTTTCTACAACTTCAGACTGAGCATAACTGAAATACGGTAAGAGAAGACAGACGGAGAAGGCAAACAATATATTAAGTAATTTCATGGTTTTAATATTTTCTGTTAATTACCAACCCGGATTTTGTGGAAATGCAGGATACAGTTCCGTTTGTTCCTTGGGAAAAGGAAGCCAGTAATGCTTCTCCTCGAATATCCTGTTGAAAACCACGACACGGTTGAAATAAGTATGGTCCTGATCAAAGTCAAGGGTATACTGTACTTTGTTTTCCTCGAGATGAGCAGTATGCCACCTCCGCAGGTCATTCCACCGGGAGCCTTCGAAACACAGTTCCACCGATCGTTCGTTCCTGATACGGTCACGGAGATCATCCTGGTTTTGGAACTTGGCAGGAATATTGGGCATGCCTGCTCTGGTTCTCACCCGGTTTACTGCTTCCAAAGCTGTCAAACCGGCTCCGTCTGCAACACCATTCGGACCTTGAACTTCATTAACCGCTTCCGCGTAAATCAAATAGACATCTGCCAATCGCATTAAAGGAGTCAGATAGGCAAACCCTGACCATTCCTGGTCGAATTTATTAACCCCTTTTGGCCAGAATTTTTTGACATAATAACAGGTGATAATGGACTCTATTTCCCTGTCCACTCCTCCATTATACAATTCAATCTTAGTTTCCGGAGCTGTACCCACCATATCGCCATCCACATATATACTGGCCCTTAGTCTTGGATCCCTGTTGTTCCATGGATCCATGGGATCGTATCCTGAGGCTGGATCCCCAATGGGCAAGCCATGGATGGTTTCAAATTCATCCACCAGATTCTGAACGGGCTGTTCTGTCCAATTCTGAACACCACCGTACCGGGTCGGAGCGTATATCCTGCCAAGTCCATATATAAATACACCGGAACCACAAGCTTGGGAACCACCGATTACATATCCGGCTCCGGTCGGGGGCGTTATCCTTCCGAAGATGGTTTCTTCGGTCCAGGGCACGGAACAATCTTTGCTGGCGAACATATTCAGATAATCTTCCCATGGAGTTAAACCATACACTCCTTTATCTGCAAGCTTTATAACCTCCCAGGCTGCAGAAGCCGCCCGCTCCAGGTAATCCGTATCAAACTCATAATTTCCCCCGGATTCACGTACCATCAGCGGACTTCCCGCGTAAAGCAAGGCTCTTGCTTTATATGCATAGGCCGCACCTTTGGTGGCCCTTCCTGTATTATACCCGGCCCTTTGGCTTCCGACATCTGTTTTATCCCAGTCCTCAGGCAACAATGCAGCAGCACTGTCGAAGTCAGCCGCTATGTGATCGACCGTTTCCTGAAAGTTTAAACGGGGTATCTTAAGATCATCGGTTGCCGAGAATACCTTATCGACATAAGGAATCCCTCCCCATCTCAGGGCAATTTGCCAGTGGAAGAAAGCCCTGAAAAAATATGCCTGACCCATAATTAGACGTTTTTGTTCCTCTGTACCATTCATTAAAGAAATTTTATCCAGGCAGATGTTGGCTATACGCAGGCCTTGCCAGCTATCAATGTATATTCCGCCATGGGAACCGAAAATCCCCGGAGTCCACTCATTAAAAGTATTGTAATTGGTTTGCCAGCCAGGATTTACTAAAGACCAGTAGTTACCTTCAGCAAATTTCCTTGCCGTGTTCCACCAGGCAAAGGCAATGGTGTGGTCCCCATTTTCAGCCCCTGCCGTCCATGCAAAGTGATTCGGATCGATAACACAACCGTACATCACGTCTGCATAACCCTGGAAACTTTCATAGGTCCCGAAGACATCCTTGTCTGTGATATCAGCATCCGGGGTCCTGTCGAGATATTCCTCGCAAGACATCAAGATGATAATGATGCCACAGGTGATGAAGGGTATTCTATATATCTTTCTCATAATGCTACGATTGATTTTGCTTTAGAAATTAATATTGGCACCCAGACTGAACGATTTTGTCAAAGGATAATCAGGCGGATAATTGGGTCTATCCACATCCTGCGGTATTTTGTTCCACAAGAGAATATTATTACCCAACAGGAATATCCTGAGATTATTGATCCCGGTTCGCTTGACGGCAGCACCGCGGAATGTATAGGATATTTCCATGTTTTGCAGTCTCAGATAGCTCAGATCCCAGGCAAAATAGCTGCCTTTTGGAGAAGTGACATTATACCGGACGTGGGGGTAAAGATCGTCCGACGTTCTTTCCATTTCAGGCGACCAGGATTCATTCAGATGATAATCAAAGGCCACATGTACATTCTGGTTGAATTCTGAAAAGTCAGCTGTATTGGCCATGGCATTAACATTATACACCCCATACAATTGAGCCATGATGCTGAATCCCTTGTAATCATAGCCCAAGGTAAAGCCATACTGATATTCGGGCCGTGATGGGTATCCGTAAGGCACAACATCGTCTGCATCAATAATGCCGTCTGCATTATAATCCAGCAACCTGTAATCTCCCGGCAAATAGAATTGGTTGTTTTCCGTAACCACTCCGGTATACATTTCGTTCCATGATTGGATGATACCCGAATGGACATATGTTCTTGTCTGGCCAATCGGAAATCCTTCCTGTTTTTGGTATTCAGGTCTCAATTCGGGATCATCACGGTAAATGATTTCATCCCTGTTCCTGGACCAGCTGAGCTTTGACCATATGTGTGAATCTGAAAACCGCTTTGAGAATCCCAGTTCCAGTTCCCATCCCCTTGATTTCACTTCACCGATATTGGCTGAAGGCAGCGAGGCACCAAAGATGATGTTATTGGCCCGTTGGCCACCGCTAATGAACATATCGGTGCGGTGTTCCCAGAAATAGTCAAAATTCACACGGAACAAGCTTTGAAAGAATCCGGACTCCAATGCAACATTCTGTTTCTTGGATACCTCCCAGTGAATATTAGGATTGGCAATTACATCCTCGAAGTACAAATTATATCCAGGCTGGGTAAATGGTGAACCGAAGGGCAAGGTAACATTAGTACTTCTCCATGAACTTACATACTGCCATCTTTGTATGGCAGCATCATTACCAACTTTTCCCCAGGAATAGCGCAGCTTAAATGTATTTATAAATGGCAGGGCTGAGCGGAAGAATTCCTCGTTAGAAAGCATCCAGCCTCCGGCGATCGAGGGGAAAAAACCGAAACGGTATTCATCTGCAAATTTTTCCGATCCATTGTAAGCTCCGTTAAATTCGAAAAAATATCTGGAATCAAAATTATAGGTCACCCTTCCTACCCAGTCTTCACGATAATTGGTGAAATTTGATCCTGTGGTATTTTCCCTCCTGTTGAAAAGAAAAAGGCCACTGAAATTTGATTTCCCGAAGGATCTTTCATAATTCATTGACAATTCATAGTACAAAGAACGATAGAGATTGCTGATACTACCTTCAGTTGAGATCAGGTTTACTTTGTCCACATAATTGTAGCCGTGTGATGATGTAGTATGCGACTGTGGATAGATATACTGAATATATTTTGCAGAATCTTCTGCAGTTTCAGCATTCAATATACCGGGTGAGATGTATTTCAACAGGGCCCCGCTGTTCCAGCCATAGTTGGGCCCGGAAGTATTATACCGGTTGTCGGTAGATAAACGGGCCTTAACCGACAAACCCTTGGTTATAAAATCAAGGTTTTGGCTCAGTATGAAATCAGCATTGAGTTCAGAACGGTTTCCCCGTTCAACACCATAATAATTCAATTCGTATACCCCGTTTACTTGACCGGTCTGGATATCCGAATAGGCCAGCGTCCCATCAGAATATCTTACAGGAAAAAGATCAGGAGCGTTACCATAAATGGATTTATATATTGCGGCATTATTGTTGTTTGGTCTTTGCATCCTGCCATGTACGGCCGAAAGATTCAGTCCGAACTGGGTGGTCTTCGTAAGACTGAAATCAAGGTTACTGCGAAAAGTGAAGCGTTGATAACGATAATCGGCCTTATAGCCCTGACCAAAATCTTCTGCTTTAAATATATCTCCCTCGAAAAGATGTCCCAGGGAGAGAAAATACTTGACAAACTCCGTTCCCCCGCCAACATTCAGGTTATTGCGGTTAGACCAGCCTATATCCCTGGTCACCTCCTCGGCCCAGTCTACATCGGGATATAATTCCGGATATTCCTGGGTTTTATAATACTGAAGCACTTCCCAGGGGGTGTAATCATTCCAAATACCCGGGTCGGCAGCTACACCATGTTCGATAGCCAGGTTCTTGAGGTAATTGACATCATAGGAATTCAGGGTATTGGGGATTTTTGATAATGACTTTGCGGTAACCAGGCTTTCAAATGACAATGTGGGTTTTGATACAGATCCTCTCTTTGTTGTTATCAGAATCACGCCATCAGCTCCTTTTACACCAAAGACAGCGGTCGCAGAAGCGTCCTTCAGTACCGAAACGGACTGTACCTCATTGGGGTCTACATCGGACATTCTTCTTTCCACCCCATCTACCAGTATCAGGGGCTGACCGCCATTCCAGGTATTGCGGCCCCGAACATAGATTTCCGTACCCGGATCGTCTTTCCATTGATTATTGATGCCCTGTTCTCCCGTTAAGGTCCCCCCTCCGGGCATTCCATTGGTCCTGATGGAGATAACACCCGGCATCAAGCCGTTAAGACTGTTGGCCAGGTCGCTCCCTCCAATCGCCCGTTTCAGTTCCGTGCCTTCGGTCTGTGATATGGCGGCTACTTTACTTTCTTTTTTCTGTACCCCATATCCAACTACCACTACTTCTTCCATAGACATTACACTGGATTTCAATTGTACGTCTATTGTAGTTGTCTCCTCCGTAACCATCCTTGTTTGAGGCTCCATTCCCACAAATGAGAACTTCAGCTCATCTCCGGGCTGTGCCTGTATTGAATAGTGCCCGTCAAGATCGGTAACAACCCCCCGGGTTGTTCCTACTATCACTACCGTAACACCGATCAATTGTTCATTTTCAGTACCGGTTACGGTTCCGGTAATTGTTCTAGGCTGGGCCCGGCAGAACTGAATGCCCATAGACAGAATTATTACAGATACAAATAACCTTTGGATCATCTTATTAGCCTTTAGAGTTTCCTTGAATATCAAAGTAAATCATTAACAGCCCAATTTTTAATTACCTCGAGGTAATTTTTTTTGAAAAAAATATAGCACCTAAGCCGGATAAAAAACTTTTATTCCTATGAAAAACTACTTAAAATAACTATAAATTAAGATAACTTAGAAAATTTGCGAAAAACAGCCATCAACAAACCAAAACAAAATTTACCAGGTGTGAATCATTTGACAAATAACAAAAAATTAACTTCTGTGCCAAAAGATTTAGTATCATTTTTAGAAAAATCTGATCAATGTATTAATTGTCTATATCGAATCTCTTATCATCAACCGGGTTTTGAATATTTTTTCCATTGGGATATCTTCTCCGTTGTCTATACTGGATACGAGCATATTGATCGCATCACAACACATATCCTTCAATGGTATGTGCACAGTGGTCAACTTTGGAATAAGTAGTTTGGCTCTTTCCAGGTCTCCAAATCCAACAATGGCAAAATCCTCCGGGATTTTGAGCTTCAACTTCGCAGCAGCCCGGTAAATCCCAATGGCTACTGAATCATTGACAGTAAAGACAGCACCGGGACTACCATGCGTGATAAAATAATCAATAAAGCTCCGGTAACCGCTTTCCTCGGTTAGTTCACCCAAAATAACCTGTTCTTCCCTGTATTCTATAGCTGCTTCACTGAGGGCTGCTTTATATCCATCAAGCCGGTTTTTACAAATATTAATATTCTGTGGACCGGTAAAATGCACAATCTTTTTATATCCCTTTGAAATGATGAAATTGACAGCCGATCTGGCGGCTTCCAGGTCATTGCAAAAAACCCCCGGATGCTTTATGCCTATGGGAAAACGATCGTAAAAGATCAATTTAATGCCTGATGCACTAATTTTATCATAAATCTGGGGATTAACCACTTTTCCGGAAGTTCCGATAATGATACCATCCACACCCATGGATAACAGGGTTCGGATGTTCCTTTCCTCGTTCTCCCCCTTTTCAAAACTGATGGTTGGAATGATGTTATAATTATATTTACTTGAAGCCTCATAGAAAAATTCAAGCGATTGAGAAAAAAAGGAATGAGCGATCTTGGGCAAAACCAATCCTAAGGTCCATGTCTTGCGGGAAGACAAGCTCCTGCCGATCAGATTGGGAATATACCCCAAATCATCCGCTTTTTTTCTAACCCGGTTCCTGGTATGTAGCGCGATCGAGAGATCATTGTTCAATGCCTTGGTCACGGTAACCCTGGAAACATTAAGTTCCCTGGCAATATCCGATTGTGTGATCTTTCTCATTCAGTACTTAACAACTGGTAGTAATCCTCCAAAATTTGAGTTAATAGATAAGCAAGGGAAAACAATGTTTTGAAAAACCAGAAAGGTCTGATTTCAGACCTTTCCAGTTTAACCAACTACTAACTATTTATGAAAAAAATTGCGCTCATCATGTTCCAGTTAAACCTGTTTATTATTGCTTCATGAAACGTGCAGTCCCATTCTGATGATCACCCTGGAATCTCAGAATGTACATACCACGGCTCAGCGATTCAATATTAAGGGTAGCTTCCCCTCCGTCAACAAACCGGTGCAATACTCTGTTTCCAAGTAGATTATAAACCTCTATTTCTGTTCTACTCCGTAATCCCTGTATCATCAGCATCTTGCTTGCAGGAATGGGATACAACTTAATACTGACAGCATCAACCTCTTCCACTTTATCACCAACGGCCGTGGTTCCCTCTAATGTAAATTGATTCCACTGTATCCAGTGCCACTGACCTTTCAATTCCGGTTCTTCAATCTCCAGGATTGCCATGAATCTGACAAATTGTTGATTGTTAAAGGATTCCGGAATGATAAAACTGAACTCATCACCGGGCTTCACATTATTAATCGGATCACCTATCTGAACCCACTCATTCATGTTAAGATTTTCTTTGATACCCGGATCTTCTTCCTTAGAAACAAAGAATGTATGTGCATAATGCTCCATTGGGGGATCATCAGGCAAATCATCCCCTAATATGGTGAATTCAAACTTTAGATTCTCGCAGCCTACTGTTGAGCGGGGCGGAAATACCAATATGGATTTACCTGTAGCTCCCGCTACTTCCGCGGTACCACTGTTAAAATAATTACCGATCTTAATTTGTGGCAATGTCATTCCCCAACTCTGCCATGGTCTCAGATCGTTGGCCGAATCGACCAGCCAGGTCGAATAGCCGCACTCTCCGTCGATCCCTGCCGGATTATCCCAGGTCTGGTCACTGAAAGGCACATCACAATAATCGAGATCGGTCCGGAATTCATAGAACTGAACACAGGGATCCAGTTCAACCAGGACAACACCTACCTGCTGATCGGCACCTTCAACAATTACCGTATCTGCATAATTCTCATATCCTTCTGCTATTACGGTATAACCGTACTTTCCATCTTCAAGTTCAACAATGGCCATGCCCTGGTCATCGGTCAACACATTCTTGCCGGCAATATTGATCTGAGCTCCTTCTACAGGAGTGATGCCACTCACAACACCAAAAGTTACATTGTATTTGGGAGTGGGCGTTGTTGCAACACCTTTCACCGTAAAACTCCATAATTGTATCCACTTTTGTGCATCGATCTCATTTGAATCGGCATTGAACACACACATCAAGGATACATTACTTATATCTTCGAATCCGGCCGGGAATGGCAGTGTATAAGTCGTACTCCCACTATGATTATATAGTGAATCCGGGAACCGGGTCCATTCACCCATATCCAGATTTTCCTTAGTCCCCGGACTCGCTGAACTGGATGCATAGAAGGTATAGCCCGAGTTTAGGAACTGATTTGGAGAAGCGGTAAAGACATCAAGCCTGAGATTCAGGAAACCCGTTGTTGGTATAGCTGGAAATACGAGGTAGGATTTGCCATGACTGTCATCCGTTACCATATGTCCTATTTTTAGATTACCGCCCTGGTCCCAACTAAGCCAGGGAGTGATCTGGGGATCACCGGACCAGGTAATAAATCCATTCTGACCGTCTATACCTACATCCGGCTGGTCCCAGGTTGCAGAAAAACCCGAATCCACCTTAAAAGAGAAATTTTTAGCTACTTCAACATCCACCGAAGGCAGTCCCCACAATGTAAAGCTCCATAACTGTATCCATTTCTGTGCATCGATATCACTGGAATCCGCATTGAATACACACATCAGGGTAACCGAACCTTGGTCTTCGAAACCACCGGGAACTTCAAATCGATAACTGGTACTACCTGAATGACCATAAAGTGAATCACTGAATTCAGTCCACTCCCCCATGTCAAAATTGCCTTTTGTCCCAGGCGAGGCAACTGTGGACATATAGAATTTGTACCCTGAGTTCATAAACTGGTTTGGCGATGCCGTGTATACTGAAAGTCTCAGTCTTTCAAAACCTTCAGTAGAAACAGACGGAAAAACCAGGTAAGAGGGTCCGTTTGTGGTATCCACTACCTTATGCCCGATTTTGAGATTACCGCCCTGTTCCCAGCTAATCCAGGGAGTCGTGCAGGTATCGCCTGCCCAGGTAATAAATCCATTCTGTCCATCCATGCCCACCTCTTCATTGTCCCAGGTGGCTGAAAAACCGGAATCAACTTTGAAGTTGAATTGCTTGATAATAGCTTCCTGAGCATGAACGGCTGCAGAAAGAAAAATCAAAACCAATAAAAGTGAGTAAAATTGCTTTTTCATAGCATTTGGTTTTTAAGTTATTAATTGGGAATCTTATTACTCGCATCAATTACCCCGTGGTAATTAGTGTTTAAAAAAAATGTTTGTTTCTGGATCTAATACATCTTTCTCACATAATTAATCATTATAATTAAAAAACAGAAAATTAACACGTGTGATAATACTGCAAGTAAAATAGAATTAGATTAAATTCCAAATTTTTTTAACGCTTATTTTAATCTGTCTGACCTATATAGATTTCTTTTACTCTTTCTGCAACAACAAAGGTTCGGGTTTCTCAATAAATCCGGCAGGTCTGTTGATTAACGGAGTTTTATCATGATCTCCAATCCAATTCCTTATCATTTCAGCTATTGCTTTTAATTCAGTCAGTTTATCCGGGTATTCAGCAGTAAGATTGTTCTTCTCCTTTATGTCAGTTGGTAAATGATACAATTGTGCTGCTTGCGGCCCGTAATCCTTGCCCCACATACCGTAATTATGTTCCAGGGGGAGGTAAAGTTTCCACTCTGCAGTCCGGACAGCTTTCAACTGATCAGTGCCATAATAAGCATACCATGCATGTGGTGATTCGGTTTCCCCCGTATTCATCAACAATGAAAAGATATTTTTACCGTCAATCACCCGGTCGTCCGGTAGTTCGGTACCGGCAAGAAATGCAATGGTCGGCAGAAGATCCATAACCGAAAGCAGGGCATTACATTCCTTACCTACAGCGATCCTACCCTGCCAATTTGCGATCATAGGGACCCTGCACCCTCCTTCCCTGACGGTACCTTTATAGCCTGATAGGGGTGCATTGGTGGTATTGTAACCCTTGTTATAAGGTGCTCCGTTATCAGAGGTAAATATTACCAGGGTATTTTCACGTAAACCCTGTTCTTCAAGGGTTTCTATGATTTCACCCACGGACCAGTCCAGCTCCGCGATAACATCACCGAAAATACCGTTTCCGGAAGTTCCCCTGAACTGTTCACTTACTGAAATGGGATAATGGGGCATGGTATGTGAGAGATACAAGAAAAAGGGCCTCCCGGCACTTCTTTTTATAAATTCAACGGCTTCCCTGGTATACCGTTTCGTCAAGGTTTCCTGTACAACCGGGGCTTCGATCACTTCTTCATTGCGCATCAGGGGAATTTCCGGCTGATCGTACAGTTGTGTACCGGCCCTCCATTTAAACCGTCCTTTTCCTGTATCATTGCTGTAGGGGATACCGTAATAATAATCGAATCCCTGTCGTGTGGGAAGGAAAACAGGCTGATCCCCGAGATGCCATTTTCCTATAAGCCCCGTAGCATAGTGCTTAACTTTAAGCAGTTCTGCAATGGTAATCTCCTCAGGATTCAATCCCGTTTCATCTACCGGAAAACAAACACATTCATTCTTATAGGTTCTTGCCATTCCCACCCGGATCGGATAACAACCGGTCAGTAAAGCTGCCCTGGCGGGTGTACACAGAGAGGCTGCTGCATAAAAATCAGTAAACCTCACTCCTTCTGAAGCCAACTTATCAATATTGGGTGTTTTGTTCAATTCGTTCCCATAACAGCCCAGGTCGCCGTATCCCAGATCATCTGTAAGAATGATCACAAAATTGGGCAGTTCATCATTCTTTACTTCCTGGGCAATGGATCCTGTTGAAACAATATTAAATAATGAAAGGCATAATAACGGCTTCTCTCTCATGGTTGTTTGAATTTTAATCACTATCTATGATTATCAGCAGGAGAAGGCATGGAGGCGTCAATCTCTTCAAGCCACTTATATAGCTTGGATTTCATAGTATCAGCTTTCTCGTTTTCCTGATTGATAAGGTTGTTGTTTTCACCAGGATCCCTGGTCAAATTATATAATTCTCTCCGCCCATCCTTATAGAATTCAATGTATTTATAGGATCCGTCCCGAATTACCTCGGCACCATCGGAATACATGTAATGCGGATAATGCCAGTACAAAGTCCGGTCCGGAATAGACTCATTCTGCATGATAGCTTCATAAAGATTGATGCCATCGATAGATTCTGGAAGATCCTGTCCCATGAAAGATGCCAGGGTTGGATACAGATCAATGTGGGCGACCGGGACATTTATGCTTTGTCCTCTTTTAATACTTCCTTCCCAGACAAAAAACAAGGGTACTTTGATACCGCCCTCATAAACCTGTATCTTGTGACCTCGCAAAGGACCACTGGATGTAAGTGAAGAATACCAGGGCATATTTAATCCTTTAGGAATACACCTCAGATACAGGTCCTCTCCCGTCACTTCACCGTTTACCTGCAGTTCAGCGTCTGGTATGGAACTGTCAAATGTGGATTTCAGGCTCACTTCCTGTTCACTATCCATCAAAGTAAAACGAACTGCATAAGGGCCGGAACCCGATGTATCTCTTATATGAATATAATTCCAGGGATTTGAGGTCAGCTGTTTCAGATTAAAATTCTTCTGCATGATCATTTCCCTGTTGCCGCTAACGCGAAAAATTTCAGCCTTTAGAACCGGTTTGAAAATATGGGAAAATTCGTCCAATTGATCCTGTTGCCTTTCCCGCTTTTCTGCACCGGATAGATCTGAAGCTGGGACCGTATATGAAAAGCCTAACCTGAAATCCCCGTAATTGCATTCAAATTCCTGGTATAGTTCTGTTACAGAATCATTCAGTGTCAGTTCATCATTCTCAGTATGCCGGTTAAGCACAATTCTCGGGTCGTAAATACCGTTGGTACCTGTTCCTACCAGGGGACCGTTGTCAGACATAAATACGATAAGGGTGTTTTCGTATAAACCATTTTGTTTCAGGCATTGAACCACCCGGCCTATACTTTCATCAATGCTGTGCACCATGGCCGCATACACGGGATGAATTTTACTACTGTTACCAATCTTTTGATCATAATACGCGACCAGATCGGGCTTGGCTTCAATGGGAGCATGAACGCCATAGTGCCAAAGGCAGAGGAGGAAGGGATCATTTTTATTCCGGTCGATAAAGCCAATAGCTTCCTCAGTGAGCCTGTCGGTAATGTATTCTCCCGGTTCAGCTTCAACATCTTCTGTGCGGTGACCTACATAGGGTGCAAAGTAATCGCTCCAGTGATCACCTCCGAATACCCAATCAAATCCCTGGTTGTCGGGATAATATTCATCAAATCCAAGATGCCATTTACCAATGAAGCCGGTCTTATATCCCGCATCTTTTGCTATTTCTCCCAGGGTTTTTTCCTCCAGCGGCAGATCGACTCGTACATCCACACTGAGCTCGTCCCATTTGTCCCCTGATTTTTGCCGCATCACAGGATGGTATCGGCTTGGTTTTTCAAGCAGGCCCCTGTCATAATCATCCCCTACCCGGGTCATTTGTAATCTTCCGGGGTATTTACCGGTCATCAGGGCCGCTCTGGTTGGCGTACATAATGGCGATGCATAGGCTTGTTCAAAACACAGGCCCAGCTTTTTCAACGAATCAATATGGGGTGTTTGGATAACCGGATTGCCGTTACTGGCCAGATCGTACCACCCCAGGTCATCGATCAGAAAAAAGACTACATTGGGCTTTTCTTCTTCCGGTGAATTACAACCGGCCTGGGACAGAATACCACAAAGTGATAAATAGTAGAATTTATTGATCCATTTCATTGCTTTATGATTTTTTTAATGATGTTTTGACTGGAATTCCTGATCCTGATGAAATATAGTCCGGGAGCCAGGCCGCTTATATCTATACTGCCACCGGGTTCGACCATGGTCCTTTTTATAATACTGCCATGAATGTTCCTTACCGAAATGTCGGTTTTTTCTGTAAGTCCTTTGATATAGAACCTTTCAGTTACGGGATTTGGATAGAATATTACTTCTGGTAAAAATCGATCCATCCTGGCAGCAGGTGTATTCTGATATATGATCTCTATGACATTCCAGTATTCGAGTTCAGGCACGGCTATTGCAATACCATCAGCATCCCGGGTAAAACTGAGTGTGGTTGAAGTTTCGCCCGGACTGTGTGATTTTACTGTAAACACTGGACGTTTCACAATTGCATCACTGATATGTATGTTGATATCATTTTTGCTGTAAACCATGTCCTGATAAAGACTAATGTCCCTGTTCAACATGTGAACGATCACGGGCGCATTGGTATCTGCCGGTTGGGTTCTCGGAAGTACCCATACCTCATCCTGGTCACAGGATACCCAGGATTCGATCTTAGGAAGGAAACTGTCCATGGATCCATCCCAGTTATAAATTTTTCCTGCAGATGAAAGATTATTTACAGCTTCCAGTTGTGATCCCTCTAATGCCGTATTCCTGGGAAGGATAATTTGCTGAAAGCGTTCCGTAAGTTCCGCCTCAGTAAATTCCTTTGTATAGAATAATCCATCGGCTCCGGTGGCCACTCCGAAGGGGATATTTTGATCGAACAGTTCCCGGCCAATGGTCTCAAAATCATTCCTGAACACCGGATCCCCGGTATACTTACCATTCACGCTGTTGTCCATGATCACCCCAACCTGTTCAACGGTTTCATAATCGTCGAAAAGGAATGCATTTTCCCTGACAAACCTGTAGAATGGTGCATAATCGGGCATGGAACCGTACCAGTCGGGTTCTATCCAACGATAATAATCAGGTACAGCCAATTGGTGACCGGATGCATAATGACCTGCAATAATGGGCTTGACAACATCAACCAGATTCTGCTGCCTGACATAATTCCAGTCCCAGTGCACCCCTGAAGTAACTATTCTTATACCCAGGTCATCAGCCAGTTTCAATCTTAACATTTGGTTGCCGAATCTGGAAGGATTTTGCATATAGAGCTCTGTCTCAGCACCATGAAAATCACCATTGACCTCTTCAGCAAGATACAGGTGTTCCTTCAGGAGATTGAAGGTATTGGAAGTGAAAGTAAAATCAGGATGGATCGAGGACATATAATCCCTGACCTCTGTAAAAAAGTCCCTGGCCGGTGTCTGCTGATACGTGATATAAAGATCAATGTACGGCAATTGCCCATTATCAAATTTCTGGATATACTGGCTCAGATTGCTTACTTGTGACTTGAGTAATTCACGGTAATCAAACGATCCTAAATCCGATATACCCATATCGGAAAGTTCCTGGCTGGAATAATTGGCCTGAAGCCAATCGTTGAAGCCCTGATTGCAATCATCGCAAAAACATCCGGCTTCATCCCGGAACAGCATTTTACTCCCATTGCTGCCGGATGGTGAATCCATCAGTGCCTCCCTGGCCCCAACATCATAAACTCTCCTTTTTGCGTAATCTTTTACATAGGCTAAATACTCAGGCTTTCGTATACACATAAAGGCAACCTGACCACTTGGAAAAATCGGGCTTCCATAGATGGTTTCTTCGCCCCAAAGATCTCTGCAGATCGATTTCTTCAAATCCGGATTCTTCTGTGCCTGGGTATTTTGGATCACTGACATGCTTACCGCTGGAATATCCCGTACGCCATAATCCATGGTAAGTGCGGTATAATCTTTATTCCAACCCTGGCTCCAATAGACCGCCTTGGCACCTCCGTATACATCGAATTTTTCAAGGGGTGTAGGTTTATGGATGAAAGCCACATCAGAGTTTTTCATTGGAACATCAATGTTTACCTGGATTTTTTCGTCATCGGTGAGCGACATTCCTGAAAAAGCCACCAGGGTGCCGGGAGAGTTGATCATGGCCATGATGCCCATGCCCTCAATCGTAGACCAGTCAGGCGTACCTTCCTGTCCGAATGTAAGTGGTACATCACCCCCGTCATCTACTTCATCCATGTCCACGGTGTTTTCCATTGCCGTCCAGGTCAGTGTTTTCGGATCAATACTGATTCGTTTTTCCCGGTTGTATCCCTGTAGGTATTTAGCGACTATAACCGGTTGCGAACACCACCATTGATCCTGATCCCGCAAAAGTATACCGGTATTTACATTGTTGGTGCTTTCAAAAAGACTGAGTATTACACGGGATTCCGAAGGGGACATGTCAATGGTCCGGGAGGGCTTATTGGCTCCATCCGGTGGTTCGGTGCTGTCATCGAAACGAGAATATACATAGTTGCCCAGCAGGTAGCTACCTTCGTTGAAAGATAAATGTGCTTCCGTATTCCGGGTTTCAAATGAAATGCTGGTCCCCGGTTCCTGGCAATGACCGCCCCAGGCAAATTGACTTGCCGATGTCCTGAAAATAACTTCTCCGTTATTCCCGTCTGCCAGAACTACTCCCTCAGGATGACTGTGATCGAATCCTTCTGCAATAAATTGTGCTTCCAAATCATTGCTGACGCCAAGATGCAAAACTGCTGAGATTATTATGGAAACTAAAGAAATTTTTATTTGAATCTTCATGTAATTGTTCCTTTCTTTTGATAGGGTTATATTTCCCAATTGAAAAAATTACGTGCATTCTTTCCCATGATCCTGTCCTTGTCTGAAGCAGTAAGAAAATCTGCATGTAAGAAGATCAGGTCCGTCATTTGCTGGTAGGTATAATTTCTCAAAGTTGTAGGGATGTCGGTTCCCCAAAGAACCTTCTCACTTCCGATATAGGAAACAACCTGTTGCAACAATTCTAAGGAAAGCGGGCATGGATAATCCTCTTCCATCAATGCATAGATTGCTGAAAATCCTATAAAAACATTGTCCTTTCGTGCAAGATTAATCATATTCTGCCAGCGTTCCCGGCCGCTTTCATGCTTATACTGATCCAGTGTCATGTATCCCAGATGCTCGATCAATATCTTAATGTCAGGGAATTGATCAGAGATCTGATCGATTTCCTCAACCTGGTAACCTGGATTATCAACCGGTCCCGGATCGATTATTATGCTGAGACCCAATTCGGATGCCAATTCCCAGAAACCCAGGAATTGATAATTTGTAAGGTTAACTTCATCATAAATACCGGTCCAGCCCCAGCCTTTGCTCATCTCGAACTTCAATACAGATTGTTCGGGTGAATGATATTCTTTAATCACTGACTGTGCTTCTTTATCAAAGGGATCCACCTGTATGGTGCCTATAAACCTGTCCGGAAATAGCTCTACCGCTTTACCAATATCTCCGTTCATAATACCATAAACAGGATTTTGTAACAGAACAGCACGGTCAACATCATGAGCATCCATCAAGGCAATGAGCATTTCCGGTGGAAATGTTGAATCCGCTAAACAAGACGGCAGCATTTGCACCTGTTTCTGTCCAACCTTTACCTTCCCGAAACGACCTGCTGAAGTAGATTCCTTACCCCTTCTTCCATGGATACGTTGGATTATATGAGCGTGCGCGTCAATGACCATGATTCATATATTTACTGATTTACCGGAATATCTTAAAAATCTGCCGGGTTGAAATAGCAGCGCAGGTCCTGAATAACCCCGTTCCTGATTCTGAAAAGGTTGAATCCTTTTGCAAATCTTTCTTCGCCTGAATTCCTGATCAGGGTACAATCGTATTCCACTGCGATCTCATTTCCCGATTCCACCCAATGGGTAGGTGTAACCTCAATCTTTTTAAATCCTTCAACCATTCCCTGATAAAACTCCTTGATATTCTCCCGGCCGTCGAGTTCCATGGTCGGTGAACAAAATTTCGCGTCTTCAGCAAAATGGGATAAGATCTTTTTCAGATCTTTCTCTCCTTCAGATTTCCAGTAGCTTCTTACGATATCAATCTTTTTCATGACTATTTTTAATAAGGATTATTTCAGACTTTCTATAAAATCCTGCACCAATTCAGGCTGAAAACTCTGGATGGAGCCTTGCCAGAACTGGTCGTCATTAAACCTGGTCCTTTCGAGATCCTGCATTTCGAAGTAGGTTCCCTCCCCGAATCCCGAGTTATTGGCGATAGTCGTTGCTTCGCCCTGGGATAATACATCACCCTCCTCGTAATAATTGATATTATTCCCGGTGATGATATTCTTAAAACAAGCCCCGTTTTCAAGTATCCCGTATTTCATTTTCGGTACAACGCTCCAGTTGAATATGGCGTTACCCGTTACCTGATATCCTCTTACAGCTGAAAGGGACACCCCGTTCTTAAGGGGAATGTCCTTTTTTATATCGGACATTTTCGTGTCGAACGCCGGACCACCGGGATTATAACTCCCATTGTCAATAATGTTATTCCCGCTTATGGAACCCCAGGCACTGTTTCTTACATAGATCCCGTGGCCCGTATGCCAGCAAAATATATTACCGGTTATGTTCAGTTCATGGGTATCTTCCACCCGGATTGCATCGTTCGATATCTGGAATGTCCTGCAACCACTGATCAGTACGCTGTTGCTTCCGGTATGAAGGTGAAACCCCACATCCCTTGTCTGGTAAAGTATACATCCAACGATATTCAGTACAATCACCTCATTGCATTCTATACCTTTACCACCCCCGTATATCGTACAATCTGAGATCAGGTTGGGGATGAAATTTCCTATCCGCCCGTAACGGAGCTTGCTCAGATAAATATTTGCCTTTCCGTTTCCGGCAAAACTGCAATTGCTGATCTCACAGAGAAAAGAGCTGTTTCGAATCCAAAGACCGTAATCGGAGAATCCTACAGCGTATATGCTTTGAATTTTAACATCGCCGCAATTGTCGATTATAATTCCGGTCCTGGCATCCGGGTTATTCCCCGCCGAAAGGGTAAGCTGAGTAATCAACGCAGCATTGATCTCCTTGCAAAGGATACCTGTTCCTTCCTGGTTTTTTTCGGATATGGTCAGTTTTGTGGACCTGCCCTTACCGGAAAGTTTGATGTTATTGTATAGGATCAGGGGACTGTCCAGATAGTACCTGCCGTTCCCTATCTCAAGTTCGCCGCCATTTTCTGCCAACTGATCCAGTGCATATTGAAATGCCTCACTGGCATTGAATGAAGTAAAATATACTTTCCTGTCATAATCCCCCATAATCTTGATCTCATCCCCAATTTTAAATGCAATGAACCCTTGCATCAATATCCCGGAAGATATGCCTGCTCCGGTTGATACCAGAAGCAATAATGCAATAAAAAACAGTCTCTTCATATCCTTCTATTTTAGACTATCGATCCATTCTTCCGTCAGTTCGGGTTGAAAACTTTGAACTGTTCCGGGTCTGTAGATCCCCAGAATGGATTTCATGTCGTTTATATCCTTGATCTCAAAATAAGTGGCATTATCAAGTCCCTTATTGTTTGTTACAAGGGTACCCGTACCCTCCGAAAGAACACCGGCCTCCATATAATAATTGATGTTGTTGCCCTCTATGATGTTGTTGAAAGAGGTTTCATCTTCATAGATCCCGTATTTCATCTTGGGTGCCAGTTCCCAATTGAATATCGTGTTGTTGGATATATTGAATCCGCGTACGGAGTAAAGTGAGATCCCGTTCTTGAGCGGAATATCTTCTTCTATATCTTCAAAATTAGATTGAAAATTTACCCCTCCCGGATTGATACTACCGTTGTCTATTATGTTATTGGCACTGATGGTTCCCCAGGCGGCATCCCTGACAACAATACCATCGCCTGTAGACCAGCAAAATATATTTCCCGTGACATTCAGCTCATGGCTTCCCTCAACCACCATCGCATCGGAACTGATCTGGAAGGTCCGGCAACTGTTAACCAATATACTGTTGCTCATTTTGTAAATGTGTATCCCGACTTCGCGCGTCTGATAGATGTTACAGGCAACAATGTTCAGTACGATCACATAATTGCATTCTATTCCTTTGCCCCCGCCGTAGATGGTGCAATCGGAGATCAGGTTCGGAATGAAGTTTCCATATTTACCCCAGTTCAGGTTTTCCAGGTAAAGATTGGACTTTTCGTTTCCGGCAAAGCTGCAACTGCTGATCTCGCAAAGAAAGGAATTGTTCCGCATCCAGAGACCGTATGCTGAAAACCCAACGGAAAAGACACGCTGAACTTTAACCTCTCCTGAATTATCGATAATGATCCCGGTCTTTGCATCAGGATTCTGACCGGCCGAGACGGTCATGTGTGAAATCATCACCCCTTTGGCATCCTTACAGATAATTCCGATGCCTTCGCCGTTGTCTGTATCTACCAGTAACTTTGTAGCCCGCCCACAACCACGGATGTGTGTATTATCAAATAATATCAAAGGCTTTTTCAGAAGGAAACTGCCACTACCAATTTCCAGGGTACCTCCTTCGGCTTTAAACCGGTCAAGCGCATACTGAAATGCAGTGGAAGCATCAGCTGAAGAAAAATATGTCTCACCATCGAATTTACCCTTAATCTTGACACTGCCATCTTTGAAGAAGGCAAGGTAGTCCTTTTCCGCAAATGCAGAAGTACCATTCAACAGGCAAATTACAGGAACAAAAAGTAAGAATGATCTTAGGCTTTTCATATATTTTTAGAGTTTCTTAACGTATACAAAAGGTGCCCCGAAATGAGTTCCGTCAGCCTCGTAAAACCAGGTTTGAAGCTTTGTTTTTCCGGCTTTAAGGTCCAGTTTTACTTTGACCTCAGAAGTTTTTGGATCACAATCCATTTCGATTTCCTGGTCTGCTATCTTCAATTTCAGTTTTACGACGTTCAGCCGGGTATCTTCCTGTTTGGGATAGGTACGGCAAGTGAATTCATAGGTTCCGTCCTGTACCACTTCAACGGCCCAAAATCCATTTTTATGTTCACGGTTCCTGATGACCTCCTGGTTCCATACCATCAAGGGTTCTTCTGAGTGCCAGTCATGGCAATTCAGATAAGTGGGATTATCACCGGGATGACCGATATATAACCTGCTGTAATCATCGAATCGCTCTGAAATATGTGTCCACCAGTCATCATAGGCCTGTCTTAATTGATCAACAATATCAGGATGTTCGGTGGCTATGTCCTGTGTCTGTCCAGGGTCCGATTGAATATTGTATAATTTCTTACCGTTGATCAGCCGGAATTTTTCTGTCATTATCGCACAATTTCTCCATTTCACCGGATGTTCGATTCTCTGGTTATGCACAAAAAGGGTGCGGTCCTCCCAACCAGGTTCTTCTTCCATTAACAACGGGACCAGGCTTTTCCCGTCAAAGTCAATACTTTTTTCATGCTCCAAATCACACAGATCGATCAAGGTGGGCATCAGGTCAAAACCCCCTGCTAATTTCACAACATCCTTTCCTTCAGGGATCTTACCGGCAGGCCATCTGAAAAACAAGGGTACCCGGTGACCGCCTTCATAGGCACTTCCTTTTTGTGCCCTCATCCCGGCATTATAATGAAATTCCTGACCCCTGGTCGGTATGGCATAATTCGACTGGCCGTTATCTGTAAGGAACACCAGAATAGTATTTTCGGTCAGTTCCGTTTCATTTATGCTTTCCATGAGTTCTCCAAGGTTCTCATCGAAATTGACGATCATCCCCAGGTAACGTGCCAGATGGTCCGGCATACCCATATCCCTGAACTTCAGGGTGTATGTATTGGGCACATAATACCAGAAATGCGGAGCATTGATGGCCAGCCAGCAGAAGAACGGTTTGCCGGTTTTGTCCGGATGATTTTCTTCGAGGAAAGCGATCGCATTCCTTGTAAACACATCGGTATGATAACCATGGAAGAATTCATGCTGACCATTATGGTAATATATATCATCGAAATAGTCGTTCCTCCAGAAATCGGGATTCTGTCCCACAGTTGCACCCATAAACTGAAGGACATAATCGAATCCGCGGTCTTCGGGCCTGTATGGAAAATTATCCCCAAGGTGCCATTTCCCAATTATCCCTGTATTGTAGCCGTTTTCCTTAAATATTTCCGCCAGGGTGACTTCTTCCAGGTCCATGATGGACCGTCCCTGGAGGGTATGCCAAACCCCGGTTCGGGAAGAGTATTTTCCCGTAAG
The DNA here is from genome assembly GCA_964420035.1 of uncultured Bacteroidaceae bacterium. Taxonomy (GTDB): domain Bacteria; phylum Bacteroidota; class Bacteroidia; order Bacteroidales; family SM23-62; genus CAYQQR01. The sequence goes on from CAYQQR010000004.1 coordinate 34,205, forward strand.
TAATGCGGAACGGGTGGGTGCACAGGTTGGATCCACGTGAAAATCTGTAAACCTGGTGCTCTGTGCATACAAGCGGTCAATGTTCGGTGTATTCAGGTAAGGATTACCATGACAGGACATATCTCCATAACCCTGGTCATCGGTGATCACTACAATAACATTGGGTTTGTCTGCAGTAGATTTTGATCCGGATTCTCTTCCTCCGCCCGCACAAGAAACCAATAAGGTCGCAAACCCATAAATTCCGTAATCGGAAAAATTCATAAATCTTCTTTTAGGGAAAAAACTTATTCTCCTTGAAAGTTATCTTCGTGTTTTATCAAAGATTCTTTTTGTTGCTTCACTGTCAAAGGGTACCAATAACTGAGCCGGAGCATCTTCATCCGGCATGAAGGGTCCTTCCCAAACCCTGCCGTAAAATTTCTGCACTCCCAAATTGTTGACGGAACGGCTGTTTTTACCGTTCAGGTTTACTGCTTCACCTGAATAAAAATTGATATTGTTATCGGCAATATTATTATTGCGGCAGGTGGATTCTTCATGAATACCATCGATCATGGGTGCATGTCCGTCTCCCCAGTTGAATATGGAATTCCCCGTAATTTGAGCACTCCGGGTGTCACCCATGAGAAGTATCCCATGGGTCAGTCCCTTCTCCCAGCCATGTTTTTCATAATCCACCACGCCTCCCGCATCGATCACATTATTGCCGGTTATGGTACTCCACACCGTATTGACTATCTCAATACCATGACCACGGTTCCAGCAAAAGATATTCCCGGTAATATTGGTTTCATGGGCCTGCTCGCAGTAAACCGCATTTTTAAACCCTTCGAATACCCGGCACCCGGTGATCAGGTTGCTGCAGGAATGTCCATGTAACTTGAAAGCATGCCCTTTACACTGGTACACCACATTGCCCACCAGGTTATTGCAAACACTCTTGACCAGTTCATAAGCGTTCCCATCCTCTCCGTAGCTCTTACAGCCAATGACCAGGTTGGGAACGTGGTTCCCGCCACGACCTCCTTCATTATTGTGAAGCAGATAGACTCCGGCTTTATCGTTCCCCGAAGTGATGCAGGAACTGACCTCACACATAAAATTGTCCTTGCGCAGCCAAATACCATAACTCCTGAAATCCCTGGCATAAACATTCTTAATTTGTCCTGTACCAACCTGGTGAAAGACTATACCGGAAGGTTCATAAGGGTAAACAAATTCTTCGCCGGGTTCGTAGACTTCTTCAACGTAGGGTTTCTTATCTGTTTTCATGGTATCGATCAAGTCTTCATCATAAGACGGCAAGCCCTGGGCGGTAAGATTGTCAATAACTACATTATCCACGTCTTTTGCCAGTATAACTATCCCTTCCACATTATTCTCCCCTAATTTTAATACGGTTGCTTTACCGCTTCCGGTCAGACTTACAAAATCTTTAAGCAATATAGGGGATTCGATGATGTATGTCCCCGACATGACCTTCAGTTCCCCGCCCCCTTTCTTAGCAAGTATTTCAATAGCCCTGTTGATGACTTCTGCCGGATTCCTGTCCCTGAGTATTATCTGGTTATCCGATTGCCCGCGCACTACATAAAGATCGTCCTTTGGGTAAACCTGCATATCCTGTTTGATATGGGACCGGCAACCTGAATAGATTGCAAGACTTGTTACCAGCAAACATATTCTGACAATAATTCGTGAATTCATTTTGATTAAGTTTAAGATCAAGTTCCTTTATATACGATATTTCCCGTATTTCCGGCAAGCCTCTGACATTCTTAATACATTATCCATTCGGCAATATCCGGTGATGCTGTTTCCGCTTGTAAGAATGTATCCCCCTCCCGGACCGATATTGTCGATTAAATCATGAACTTCCTTTTCCACCTCTTCAGGCTTACCGAGGCTCAGCATATTGACATCCACATTTCCCCAGATACAGATCTGATCCCCGTATCTTTTCTTTACCTCCCTAATATCGATGGCATCCTTTTCAAAGGGGTGCAAGCCGGCAATGCCAATCCCGATCACATCATCAATAATATCCATGATATTGCCATCACTGTGCATAACCCAAGGAATGCTTAATTTTTCCTTAATCCTTTTATACCGGGGAACACATAACTCCCTAAAATCCTCCGGGGAAAAGAACAGGCCATTCTTGGATGCCAGGTCATCGGTAGTGACGAAAATATCAAAACCTGCCTCGCAGGCTTTTTCAGCTACCTTGGCTGCCCATTCAAAATAGACATCCAAAACCCGTTCAACAAAGGGACGGTTCAGGTACATGGAGAGACAGAAATTCTCGAATCCCATGGACGTCATGGCCGGATACAGTCCGGCCCTGCAGACCAGCAAAGATGCGTAGTCGTCTTTTTGCTCAGCAAAAATTCTTGCATCATGGAAGATATTCTCATCATCAGGATCAGGAAGGATGATCTTATCACAATCCGATTCTTCCAGAATATGACCGGCTCCATAATGAACATATCCATATTCATCAGTCTGTTGATCTGCATATATGGGAGGACGCATATAATAAAAGATCATATCGAGTTTCAGCTTCCGTGCAATGGATTTAATTTCTGCAGCAGTATAGGGATCCCGGTCCCGGGACCCGGTTGCGGCCTTCCCCTGCCAGCCCATTAACTTTGCAGCGAATGGCCGGTCAATCCCCATCTCGCCAAAGGGTATCCTGTCTGGTTGTTCCAATCTTAAAGCGGTCAGTACTCGCTCACGGGAATTCATTTTTTGTTCACTCTCTTTAGGTCATGATAAATCCACCCGTTACATTGAGGGCCTGTCCGGTCATGGCACTGCTCTGATCACTGCAGAGGAACATCATGACATCCACGACCTCTTCGGGCTCGACATATCGTTTCATGGGCGCTGCTTCAGCCCATTCCTTGTGAATTTCCTCTGCCGGGCGGTTCTCTGAGTTGGCATGGAAATCGACAACCTCATCGATCAGCTCTCCTGTCACGGGCCCCGGACAAACCGTGTTGACCCGGATATTGTCATCGACCAGCTCCAGGGCGAGTGTCTGGCATAATCCCAATACGGCCCACTTTGCACATACATAGTCGGCACGGTAAGGTAATCCGCGACGGCCAACATTACTGGATGTAAACACAATCCGCCCGAATTTCTGTTTTCTCATGTAGGGGATGACCTCCCGTGCAACCAGCATGGCACCTGTCAGATCAACACCTATGGTGACGTTCCAATCTTCCAGTTTCATATCTTCTACAAGCTGGGCCTTACCGCCAACCCCGGCGTTGTTGATCAGAATATCCAGCTTACCTTCACAAAAGTCTGCTGCAGAATTAACCATGTTTACAATTTCTTCCTCCTTTAACAGATCACATTCAACCGCCTTGGTTTTTACTCCAAATTCCTTAAGTTTATCCATGGTGTTATTGAGAGGGGAAACATCGGAAACGATGATATTGGCACCTTCGCGGGCAAACTCAATAGCCGCGACCTGGCCAATTCCCCGGGCAGCGCCGGTAATCAATACGTTTTTCTTTTCGAATTTTTTCATGATTAACCTCCTATTGTTAAGGTTGGAAATTCTTTAAATATCTCATAATCGTGTGCAGGCAACAAAATAGCGTCCTGTTCTTTCAACCAGTTCATAGCATCGATAAGTTCCCTGTAATTGGTATAGTAGCCGATGGGAATGTCTTTCTCCAGGTTTTCATAAAGGTAGATCGTATCACCTACAATGATCACGGGCCCTTCGCTTGTCTCGATCCGGATGACCATAGCGCCGGGAGAATGGCCTCCCACCCACTGCATCTGAATTCCGGGCAAGGGTTCAAAGTAATCGTCCACCAGGGTGAACCGCTCAAATGCTTCTCCCGCGAGGTAAGCCAGTGGTTTCCTGGGAAAGCCCTTTGTTGAAAATACAGGAAGGTTATAAGGATCCATGGCAAAGAACCAGTCCTTTCTGTTGGCCACAAATCTTGCTTTTTTGAATTGCTCTACATTCCAGTAATGATCGAAATGCAAATGGGTGAAAAGCAGGGTGTCAATATCGTCACAGCTAAGACCATGCTCTTGCAGCAGTTCTTTGGTATCCTTACTCGGACCCAGATGGTCCCATTCTTTTTTGTCCGCTTCCGTATAGGTCTGATCTATTCCGTCCATGCCGGTATCGATCATTACGTTATGCCCTTCACCCTGCACCAGGAAACAGGCCATACAGATCTTTACCGGATCATGCAACAGATGTCCATGATCGAAAACAACAGAACCCGGAGCGAACCAGTCAGCATTTTTTAAAATGTGGATCTTATACATAACATTGGTTTTTAAAAATCGGCCGGATTAAAAAAACCGTGAATTTTTTTGATCTTGTCTCCTTCAAACACAAATACATGACAGCCTTCCGGAAGTTTAACTTCGCCAGTCTTCCTGACAAATCTTCCGGTCCATTCCACGGCAATCTGATCCCCTTCTTCTATGCTGTTATGTATATTGATGGCGGTCTCATCATAGGTCTTGATGAATCCATCATAGAAGGCTACAATATTTTCACGGCCCGCAACCGATGTGGTTAGTGTTTTAATAAAGATATCCTCTGTAAAATAGGTCATCATTTTCTCAATATCCTTTGCTCCTTCAGCAGCCCAGTAAGCTTTAATAATTTCCAGTTTATTCATGTCCTTTTATTTTTTTGTTTTTTCAAGAAGTGCGTCTACCGTATCCCTGCTCAGCGGCTTGAGAACCTGCACAGGTTCTTCAAGCTCCGGCTGGAAACGTCCCAACCATGGCTGGGAATAAAAATGAGGGTTGCCCATATTGTCTTCGCCAAGGCTGTTCTTTCCATTAATATTGGCGGGAACCCCGGTATAGAACTGCACATTATTGTTCCTGATGTTATTGTACATACAGTCATCCGATTCGTAAACACCGTCGATTAAAGGGGGGTGGCCGTCTGGCCAATTGAAGATGGCATTAGAACTTACCTGGACACTTCGGGTGTCGGAATGCAAGTAAATACCGTAACGCTTGCCAATTTTCCATTCATCTTTCTCATAGTCGACCACATCTCCGTTATCAATCACATTATTTCCGGAAATGGTTCCCCAGATCACATTCTCGAATTCTATTCCATGTCCTTTGTTCCAACAGAAAATGTTCCCCGTTACATTGGTTTCGGGTGCCCTTTTACAATACACTGCATTTTTAAAGCCTGAGAATACGCGGCAACCTGTGATGAGGTTTGAACAGGAATGCTCATGAAAGTAAAAACCGTGACCCTTGCACTGGTAGACAATGTTGCCAACCAGGTTATTGCAGGTACTGCGCATCAGTTCAAATGCATTTCCGTCTTCTCCATAGCTTTTGCAATGGGTAACCAGGTTTGGGACAGCGTTACCTCCCCTGCCCGACCAGTTGTTCCGCGACAGATAAACTCCTGCCGAATCATTACCTGCAGTATGGCAGGAATTAACCTCACACATAAAACAATCGTTCCTGAGCCAGATGCCATATTGTCCGAAATCCCTTGCTGTTACACCGTCTATAACACCCATTCCAACATGATCGAAAATGATGCCGCTGGATTTCTTCTTGGTATCAATACCCTGCAGGTAAATATCACTTACTGCAGCTTCATCCACATTTTGGGCTATGATCATAACTTCGTCCAGGTTCTCGGAACCCATTTTGAAAACCGTGCCCGAACCGCTTCCCTCAAGCTTAACATTACTCTTTAGTTTGACGGGGTATTGCAAGACATAGGTTCCGCCGGAGACTTTTAACTCACCGCCCCTGGTCCCGGCCAACAGATCGATTGCAGCATTCATCGCAGTGGCCGCATCATTATTCTTGATTACCACCTTTCCGTCAATTTGTCCCCGGACTTCGATAGTGTCCCCGTTCTTATATAAGAAATAATCCTGAATGATCTGCCCATGGATAGTACCGGTTATGGACATGTAAATAATGATAGTAAATGCCTGTTGCAATATTTTCATAATTCTCCTTTTGTAATTATACTAATCGTGTTCTTCTGTTATTTTAATGATCCTGTCTGCATTAACATTTGTGAGTTTTTGTACAATCCCGCTGGGCCATATCACTTCAATCTCATCAATTATTGTGTTGGGCCCGAGCCCGAAATGTATACGCGGCATATCCTGCGTATGCCTGTGCATGCCACCGCATTGCCTTACCTGACGATTTGTGCCGGTGGTCAGGTAAACCTTTGCACCAAAGCCATCCCGGTTGGATTTTGTGCCAACCAGATCGATCTCGATCCAGTGATTGTCATTGGAAGTTGTATTCCTGAACAGCTGTGTTCTTCCGTCATCTTCAAGCATTCTGGGCCATTTGCCGTTAGGCACCAACAGGTCGAGGTAGCCGTCATTATCGAAATCGACCAGCGAGGGTGTATCCCCGATGCCCCAGGTATCCCCTTCTGCCCCGAATCCCTTTTCTATTGGTTCGAATTTGGCATTTCCCTTATTCTCTAACAAAATATTGGGATAGTTACCCCAGTGGGAGCACTGTACGATATACAGGTCCTGGTCCATATCGTTGTCAAAATCCCCTGCAATGATACCAATACCTGCCAAAGGGAGACCGGAAATTCCGGAAACAACCGAAGCATTCTCAAATTTGGATCCATTGTTTATCAGCAGATGATCCGCCAAAGCTTCTACATTAGTGTTAAAGCCTATCCCCGTAAGATCTGTTATCTTCTCATTGGAATTTACGATCCCTGTGAGATTGTACATATCGGGTGTTACAAGGCGGATTTCCCATTCCCGGGATGACTTATCATAACCTATATATACACCGAATGTATCATGGACCGATCTTGTATTCAAAGCCTCTTTCCTGTCAACGGAAAAAATCACTGCATTGGGTCTGTCGGGATACTGGGGATCCATTTCGACTATGGCATACACCGGATTTTTTCCATTCTTTCCTAAGTATATATGATCGGGATTCAGCCTGTAACCTGTCCTGAATTCCCAGTAACCTAATTCAATATTGAGCTTATCGCCTGCTTTGAACCGAACAGCTTCCGTTCCCTCTGAAGATGGTTGCAAACCAAAAGTTAAGGTGTGTGGATCATGGTATTTAATGCCGCTGTTTACCGGATAACCGGCAGTAGTATAGATATCCAGACAAGCATCTTCATTTAAGTCGGCAATCTCTATATCGAAGGCATGCACGCTAATATCATGCATCCACTGGTCAGTGATAATGCTTAGAGGGATTGAACTACCGTCATATATCTGTATACCATTCTTAACACCCGGTACAGGCATGATTATATCAGCGATATTGTCACAGGATACATCACCAATGTTTATAAAATCTGCAGCATCTTCCTGAATGCCTGAATATTCAATTGCATTTTCAAAATGTCCGTTTTCCAGTTGCCGGAATACCCCCACGGGTGCAGACCTGTCAGGTCTGGCCAGCAATCCCAGCATAAGGTCTAATCTTCCGTCACGATCCATATCAAACCATAGCGGAGTTCGTGAACGGGCCTTGATATAGGACAGCCCGTATTCCGGTCCGACACTCAACAGGGTGCCTTCCTTCTGAATGAAGAGTTGATTGGCCTCTGAAATAGATGAACCCTCGCTGTAGCCACCCAACCCACCGGCACATTGATAGAAATCGGGCCGTCCATCGTTGTTTACATCCCCCCAGGCAGCACCATGCGTATCCCAGTCCAAACCATCGAAATCAGTTCCGAATACTTTTTTTGTTACATTAATAAATTTCCGTCCTCCTTCATTCATGTACAATTGGGGAGGGGCCAGGTGATTGACCAACCATACATCCATAAATCCATCGCCATTGAAATCTCCCCAACTGCTTCCGAAACTCTGCCCCACGTAATCCAGACCCATACTGACACTGACCTCCTGAAAGCTGATCTCACAATTTTGTGCATTCAGTCGGTTTTCCCAATGAGTGTTGAATGCACTTAACATCAGGAAGATCAAAGCGACCCTGGAAACAGGGGTTAAAACAAATCCATGTACATCGGATGACCGCATATAATTCCGCATTTACTGATCCAGTTCTAATTTGATAAGCCACCAGAGTTTTCCTTCCGGCAGCGTTACAAGGATATTCCCGTCCTCGTCATATTCAACAGCTAGTTCCTGTTCTGATGATTCTTCGCCCGGCATGAATACTTCGATCCCTTTAACTTCATTTCCCTCAAAAAGACGCTTGCTTATGCTAATAACAGCCCCTTTTTGCATGAATAAACGATCATTGTCCCTGTCATAATTATTATTGATTACATGAACCAGTACAGGCGCTGATGGGTCTGAATTCTTTCTCCTTGGCAATACCCAGAGTTTTCTTCCCTTTTCTGCCGAGACAAGTGGAACAATTTTTCTGCTTATGTTTTGAATTTCCCCCATGAACATGGCTTTATACTTCTGGAGTAGTTCACTTACCAATTCTTTATCTCTTTGGGAGAGAAAGGACTCATCAAGGGAATTACCCGGGATCAGCAAAAGTTCATACTCCGACAAATCTTCTCTCTGCATCGTGGCGTAGGCGGGAACATATTTATCTTCAGCCAAAGCAAGGGAAAATGGAATATTGCTGTTCAACAGTTCCCAGCAAGCCTGATTCACTGCCGTGGATTGCATTCTTCGGGAGTTGTTGCTATAGAGCAATCCTACTTGTGAACAATCCTGGTAGCCGTCGAACATTCCGGCATGATCCTGTACAAATCTGTACAAGGGGACAAATTCATCGAAGGGGGCATTGTATACCGACATCGATCCACTTTCATGGGTTGATGCCCAAAGTCGGTGAGGGATCATGAAATTGCCCCCCATGGCATAGGATAATGCAACCCATTGTTTGAGCATCCCTGAAAGATTCTTCTCTTTGATATGACCAACGGATGGTCCTATAGGCCAGGCAGCAATGGGTTTATCCAGGGCACTGGCAATTTTATACTGTAGCACGGGCATATGTCCCGGTTCACTCCAGAAATCAAGTTCGGTTACAAAAAAATCAAGAAATTCACCGCATATCACCCAATCCGGCCAAAGCATGCAAGCATTTCCGGCTGCAGGAATATAAACATTTTCACCTGCAGCTTTCGCCGACCTGATGACCTCTTTGATAAATGCTGTATCCTCTGTCATCTGGAAGTCCCTGAATTCATCAAGCAAGGGGATCCGGTCTTCCCATAATGCTTGCATATAGGTATCGAAATCTGAAGCAACTTCCCGGACCATAGTTCTGTAATCAAATGAGCCGATATCATTGATACCCATGTTTACAAGCTCATTTTCGTTGTATCGGTGTTCAAGATACTTTCTGAATCCTTCCGTACAATGATCACAGAAACAGCCCCCCATTCCTACTATCTGCCGGTTGCTGAGTATTCCGTCGATGAATAATCCATCCGCGCCGGATTGTATCACCCGGACAGCCTTGTCGATAAAAAATTCACGAAAAGCAGGGTTATTTGCACAATTCCAGTAGGAACGGTTACCATCTCCATAATCGATATCCCACCAGCTTGGGGTCATTGGGTTACCGGCTATATCCCGGCAGGCAGAATTCATCAATTCAGGGTTCCTCCTGAATTCAGTAAAACTCTCATCTGACGGGGAAGGCCGGATCGTTTCGCACACGGTCCCCATAACGAGCCTCATCCCACGATCATATGCTTCCTCTATCCTGACAGGCACATCTTCATATTCATCTGCATACATGGCACTTGGACCCCAACCCCAGACCGTTACACCATATTTTTCACATGCCTCCTCATTAAAACCGCCCCAGGATAATACTATATCCGATCTGCGAAGGGTAAGGACATCATTGTCTGGTAACTTCCCGCTGCCGGCTTTTTCTTCATGGCATGCGACAAGTGAAAGGGAGATTAAAAAAATACCAGTAAGTAGATTTACCTTAGCTGTATCAAAATGTATTTTTCTGTTTCTTTTCATTTAAATCTGTGAATTATTCTATTTCAAGAGTTGATTCCTTTGTAATCTCCTTATTGATCCAAATCTGAAGCTCTTTGTCAGAACCTTCACCTACCAGGCCCAATCTGTATTCACCGGGTTTTAGCTTTTTCCCGTTAAGTAAGAGCCTGATATTTTTACCGCCTTTATAACCGGTCAAAATGAAGAAAGGATGAATAATCCTTCCCCTATCAGCGGGTATGAGTTTAAACTCTAAACCACTGAAATCATCTGATACAGGCTCGAAGCAATATGCGTTCTCAACAGAACTGTATCCGGAAAAAGAATAGCCTCCTTTAATATCAATTACTTCTGCCGGGTATAGCCAGCTTGCGGCTACATCTTTCAGATATTCATCATCCCGGTTGGTAACCCCGAAGAAATGGGTCCATATGTTAGGTTCTATTTTATCATCAGCCTGAACCTGGGATAATCCAATCCAGCTGTGATAGGGCATTGCGGTAGATACGATATTGAAAACATCTACTTCCAGGGGATTAATGGGCCAATGTGCCCCGAGGTTATAACGTATATCCCGGCTTTCTGCACTTTGGAAGAGGAGGTTGCTAAGGCGAAGATCCGGCATCAGGTCTTCAGTCTTGCCGATGATCATAAAAGGATCTTTCCTGTTTTTCAGGGGCATCCTTAATATCTCCTCGTCCCAGTTTTTCGAATACCCCATCTCACCCCCGCTGCTTCCCAAAAGGTTTTCCTTCATTTCTCCTTCAAGGTTGAATACACGGGTTATTACATTTTCCAGCATCTGGCCCGGGAGTACACCGTTCGGAAAAATGTACTGCGGCTGAATGATCTCATGGGGAAGGTCGGTATTGGACCAAAGATAAATTCTTCGAATTCCGTTACCGTCAGGGAACAGAATGAAATATTCCTCGATCCATTCATTGAAGAAGATATCATAATTATTGTTAGTCAGACCATAGGTCCATCTGACCACTACCCTCGCCGGTGCATTTTCCACGATCTCCGCATTCTGATATTTCACTTTTTTATCCTGCATGGGTTCGTTACAGCTGCCGCTGGCATAACCCCAGCATTCGGCACATTCATATGTCAATCCGACATTGTTCAGGAACCACATACCAAAATAATTGGCCGGTTTCCACAGTACGAAATCCTTGTTATCGGGATACTCGACAATTACAGCTTCACCAGTGATCCCGCCGAACTTCCAGGGACCTTTACGGGCTCCGAAGGTTCGTGGTTGTTCGTATGCATTCCTGGTGAATCCCTGTTCGAACTTACCCACCAATTGATTTTCTACATCAAATAGTTCACAGTCAATATAATAGTTGCCCGACGGGAGTTTATTTATTTCGAGAGCTTCAAAGCATGGTGTAAACTCATGGACGTTCCCGAAATTTTCTATTTGCTCCCTGGCGATTACTGCATTGTCTTCCCTTGAACGCAAAACCAATTCTGCAGTGAGATCGTCAAAGCCCTCCCGTATGATCACCGGGATAAAATGGATAGGTTTCTCTTTATCTTCTGGCATATAAATGCCCTCGAGGTCGAACTCAATGAAAGGAGGCACCCGGGTTACATAAGTGGTATTATATAAATGTTCCCCTGTTGTCTTGTCGGTTATGGTCACTTCAAAAGGCTGGAATCCGTCTCCCCTGACCGGTATTTTTCCTGCTACGACCTGTACCTGAGCGGCAGGAATTTCAATTGACCGCACATCGGTCAGGGCTGATCCCTGAAAACCTTTTGTTTTTGTTTCAATTTCAAGTGTTCTCAGCTGGTCAGACAGATTTTTTAATCTGATATCAAGGGGATTATCTCCCCAGAACTGGGGTTTTTGCCACACCGTACCGCTGTAGTTGGCAAAAGCTTCGTTGAATCCGATACTTTGTACTTCTATTTTCGGGCAATCACAAATGAGGTCTGCATACATAATGGGCTCATAAAATCCGGATGCCCCGTTGTGAGTCCAGTCCGAAACAAATGGGAACGAACAATATTTGGCCCATATCTCATAATCGAAGGTATTTTTCTGCTTCCAGGTGGTATCATTGTCCTCTTTGGGATTATTCCAGGAAGTTTTTCCTATGCTCCAATGCTTCCTGGTCAACGGACCAGTCCGGTCGCTCCGGCCGCGTCCGACCATAAGTCCGAAGGTCTGACCTTCCTTGATCTTTTGTCGCATAATATGATTGATGTCCACAAAGATCTCAGCCGTCCACCGGTCATTGTAATGGGAAACATTGCTGTGCCATTTACCATTCCATTCGGGTTTATAGATCGCGGAAAGTGCATATTGTATAGGTCTTTCCAGCATCATATCGAAAGTGGCTCCTGCAGCATTGAGCACCAGGTTAATGGCTTTCTGATGGTTATGTTCCAGGTCGATGAAGACTTCCACGCGGTCGTCTCCCATGATATTGTTCCGGTCGTCGTGAAGGAATGCAACGGTTCGCAGACCTTCCATATCTTCTTCCATGCATTCTATACCTAGGTAAATGAAACGGTCATCGTAGAGAACATAAAACCTGGTTTCATTCTGTAAACCTGTTTGCGTACCTTGCCGCTCGGCAACATACCTGTTCCGGGTGATTATAAAATCATCGTAGACACCGGATTGTTGCCAACATGGATCATCGAGCCTTCCATCCAAAACCGGCGGGTCTTCCACGAATCGGGCATTAACAGGTTCAAGCCTGTATGTCCTGACCTCCGTACTCATTTTATCCAGGTATCCCATTTGGGCATTCAGGAGGGTCTGCATAAACATAAGGGAAACGATAAACATACTGGTCAAACCTAGCCGGACCAACATTTTATTTCTTTTTAACATCATCAGTGTGAATTTTAATTTATATAACCTGGTGGAAATTTTACCAGCGGGATTGTTCCATTATTTTATCAACGCGCTCCCTGTTCAGAGGTTCCAATTCCTGTATCGGAGCATCTTTTTCAGGCCTGAACCGACCGAGCCAGGGTTCCGTGTAAAAGTGGGGATTCCCCATATTATTCTCTTCATAGCTGTTTTCACCGTTAATATTGGCAGGGACACCTGTATAGAACTGAACATTATTATTGGTGATGTTATTGAATTTGCAGTCTTCCGCTTCATAGATCCCATCGATCATGGGTGCATGTCCGTCGGGCCAGTTGAAAAGTGCATTTCCGGTAACCTGGACGCTTTTGGTATCGGAATGCAGATATATCCCGTAAGCTTTGCCTTTGTCCCAGCCTTCCGTTGCATAATCGATAACACCTCCATTATCGATCACATTATTGCCCGAAATGGTTCCCCATACCACATTCTCGAATTCTATTCCATGTCCTTTGTTCCAGCAGAATATATTGCCGGTTATATTGGTTTCGTGTGCCCAATTACAATAAACTGCATTTTTATAACCTGCAAAAACCCGGCAACCGGTAATCAGATTGGAACAGGCTTGCTCATGTAAGTAAAATCCATGGCCCTTACATTGATATACAATATTTCCAACAAAATTATTGCAGACACTTCTCCATATTTCGAATCCGTGTCCGTCTTCTCCATAGCTCCTGCAATTGGCTACAAGGTTGGGGACTGCATCTCCTGCCCTTCCGGCCCAATAGCACCAGGAAAGACAAACCCCGGCACTATCATTCCCTGAGGTCAGGCATGAATTAACCTCGCACATGGAGGAATTGTTCCGCAGCAAAATACCATATTGGCCGAAATCCCGTGAATAAACGCCCTGTATGGTACCCTGCATCACATCATCATAAATGATGCCCGAGCCTTTTGTCTTTCCTTCTAATCCCTGCAATGTAAGGTTGGATACCCTGACCTGGTCCTTCCCTTCAGCCAGGATCACTGCTTCACCGGTAAAATTTTCTGTTGGTTTCAGAACGGTTGACTGTCCACTGCCACGCATCACAACAAAACTCTTAAGATGGACTGGGCTGTTCATAAGATACAATCCATCCGAAAGTTTTATTTCTCCTCCTTTTTTCTCATCGAGCAGTTCTATTGCTTTGTTAATGGCCAACGCGGCATCCTTCTCCCTGATGACCACTTTTCTGTCTATCTGCCCCCTTACTTCTACCATCCCATCATTCTGATAAACCCAATAAGGTTGACTGATCTGTGCACCAACTTCCAGCATAAGAAACAGTGCCAATAAAAATAAAATCCAGTTTTTTGCTTTCATATCTATTAATTTATCTTATTAGTTTTTATTAATCCATTATGAATCCGCCGGTTATATTCAGTGCCTGCCCGGTCATTGCACTGCTCTCATCTGAAGTCAGGAACAATATTACATCAGAGACTTCCCGTGGGGTAACAAAACGTTTCATAGGTACGTTCTCCCATTCCTTGTGCATGTCCTCATGGGATTTTTTTTCCACCCTGGCATGCATTTCAACGATCTGTTCAATGCGGTCTCCTTCTATGGGACCCGGGCAGACTGCATTAACACGAATATTATGATCTACAAGTTCAAGTGCCAGGGTTTGCGTAAATCCAAGCAGTGCCCACTTACTGCATACATAATCCGAGCGAAGGGGCAAACCTCTTTTTCCAACGTTACTGGACATGTTCACAATTTTACCTTCTCCATTCTTTATTAGAAATGGTATTAGTTCCCGGCAGACCATCATGGTGCCGGTAAGATTTACTTTTAAGGTGTATTCCCAATCATAGAGTTTCATGTCTTTAACAAGACTGACCTTGCCGTTGAAACCCGCATTGTTGACCAGAATATCCAATTTTCCGTTTAGTTTATTGCCAGCCTCTTTTGCCATTTTCTTGACTTCATCCTCTTTGCTTATATCACAGATTAAGTAATCACAACTACCACCTTTATCTATGATCAGTTTCATTGTTTCATCCGGTTTTCTGCGATTTACCAGTAACACAAATGCCCCTTCCCTGGCAAAGCCAACAGCAATTTTTCTTCCTACACCTTCCGATGAACCGGTAACAATCACCTTCTTTTCTGCAAATCTTTTTTTCATGGTTTTATTTAAATTAAATGTTTTTGCATCCGACCCGGCTTGGTTAGATATTTTTCCAAAACCTTCATATCCAGGTCAATTCCCAGTCCAGGTCCATCCGGCACTTTCACAAAACCATCTTCTACACAAAAACCCTGAACCAGTAACTTGTCCCTTAAGGGATTAAAATTTCTGTCATATTCGATCATAGGAGAATTCTCAGGTGCTATAGGAAATGCTGTCGGAGGAACCGGTGGTAAAGCGGCACAGAACTGCAATGCTGCAGCCAATGCAATACCGCTGCCCCAGCAATGAGGTATGAGTTGAACATGATGGGAAGAAGCCAGGGCCTCAATTCTCCTGACCTCAGTAAAACCTCCTGCACAACCAATGTTGGGTTGGATAATATCCAGACAGTCGTTCTTGAGCAATTCAAGATACCCAAATCGGGTAAATTCATTTTCTCCGGCAGCAATGGCCATGTTTAAAGATTCCCTCAGTTTTTTATAGCCATACAAATCCTCCGGTAAAACGGGTTCTTCAAAAAAGAAAATATTATACTCTTCGAGATTCTTCCCGATTCTTTTTGCTGTATGATAATTGTAAGCATGATTTGCATCCACCATTAGGAGCGGTTCCGGCCCAACAGCTTCCCTGATTTGGGCAATTCGCTCCGTATCTTCTTCAACATGCAGTAATCCTATTTTGCACTTCATTGCAGAAAATCCATCATCCATATGACGTTTTGCCTCTTCCTTAAGCTCGCCAAGACCTTTTTTATAGTTACCAACATCTTCTCTCCTGTAATAACATCCTGTTGCATAAGCCTTTATACGGTCCCTGAATGATCCGCCCAGTAGTTCATATATAGGTTTATTATAATGTTTGCCGGCAATATCCCATAATGCCATATCCAATCCGCTCATGGCTTCAATCCCGGTCGTCTTCCTGCCAAAATCCCTTATGTATCCGAACATGTCTTCCCACAAGACAGTAGTATTCAGGGGATTCTTATCTGCTAATCGCGGAGCTAATATAGACTTAACAAAAGTTTCTACCGGCTCTCCCGGACCGTATTGTCCGCATTCACCATAACCACTGATACCTATATCTGTATTAATCCTTACGATCAATGAATTGCGCTCGGGAAATTCACATTGAGAAGAATAAAATCCGTCCTTCCCAAGCGGCACCTTTAGCAAGAAAGTATCTACGCTTGTAATTTTCATGATAGAAAGGTTATTGATAAACTACCTCGCGGCAGAGCCACGAGGTATTAACAAAATTAATACTTCTTCTCGAAGCAGAGCTTCGGGGAACTAACCCCATAGAGATTAGAGATATAAATTGGATAAACTAACCAGTACTATAGCTATGATCAATATGCCAATGCCCTTATAAAGCTTTACGAATGCTTTTCGTCTGACATTCTGCCATTCGCCGCTCATGACCCCAAGAATATTGGCCGACATAATGGTTGCCGCCATAAACAAGGGCCAGCCCACAATCGGTCCGATACCCACCAGATACAATGCTATGGCTACGGTATATAAAACCATTCCCACCATGAACAGAACAGCCATCAGGATACCCAAACCGGAGTTCCTTGAGAAATTCCCCTTGAAAAAATTGGAAAAGGATTTATTCTTCAGAAAAAGATAAATGCAATAAAGGGTGTTAACAATGAATCCCCCGATGAAATAAGGATACAACTGTGCATATCCAACATTATAAGGAGCAACCGTACCCAATTCTCTTACATGCTGCGAGATAGGCTGACCAAAGAATACGGCAAAATTTGTAGCCGGACAGAATATTGCTGCTACCAGGCAAACGATCAATCCAACCCGGAATGACACTTTTTTCATTAGGCGCTGGACATCCAAGCCTTCTTGATCGGTATCCCTAATCCTGCCTGCTGCGGAAACCTGGACAACACCAATTATAAGTACCAATAAACCTACTACAAGAAAAATAAAAGCCTTTGGTGAAAAGCTTCCCTGGGGTAGGAAGAGTATCGGGAACAAAGTCCCGAATGCCGCATTCAATGCAGTTATTATGGCAATTCCAAGTGCCATACCAAGATATTCTGCTCCCAATCCAAATAAGATCACTCCGATACCCCAGGCAATTCCGGAAAGAAAAACCAACCATAAGGTAAGTGTGTCCGTTTCACGGTAAATTTCGATCAATCTGGGTGTAGTTGCGAATGTCAGAATGGTTGGCAGTATAAGACAACAAAAAATGGTGAAAACGAACCAGCCATTTTCCCATTTCCAGTTCTTCATTAATTTCAGAGGATACACAAATGCTCCCTGAATGCCCCCTCCAAGGATTGCAAGTACTAATCCTAAGATTACTTTCATGTTAGCTTGTTTTAAGTTACCCCGTGGTAATTGTATTTTAAAATTTTATCTGCACGATTCGCGTATAATCACCTTAGGTTCAAGAACCACATGCTCTACCTTGTTTTTATCCTTGTCATTTATTTGTTTTATCAACAGTGCTAAGGTCTGCCTGGCAATTTCTTCATGAGGCAGGTCCACCGTTGTAAGTTTTGGATCTACCAATCTACCGAGTTCAAGATTACCGTATCCAATGACCCCAAGTTCATCCGGTATCTTGATCCCCAGTTCTTCCGATGCCTTGTAGACACAGTTGGCAATAGAATCATTAAAACAAAAAACAAGATCGGGCCTGTTCTTTGACTTTAATAGTCGTTTCGCATTCTCAAAGCGCAATTCCTCTGAAAAACCACCTTCAATGATCCAGTCGGGATTCGGCTGTATCGAATGAGCATTAAGTGCATCAAAAAAGCCGTTTCTCCGTTCCCTTCCAATGTTGATATTGCTGTATCCTGCCAGATGTGCAGGATTTTTGTATCCTTTTGACAGAGCATAGGATACAATTTCCCGGGTTGCCCTTCTGTCATCGGTTGTCACATAACTAATTCTTTCGCTTTCAATGACCCTGTCAAAAAATACGACAGGCATACCGCGTTCCATAAGAGATAAATAGAACTTGTTATCTACGGAGTCCTGCGATATGTTGGCAATGATCCCCTCAACCCGCATGGAGAGCAAAGTGTTGATATTCCTGATCTCATTGCTTTTCTCCTCGAATGAGATCATCGGGATTACATTGTAGCCATTTTCGACTGCATACTTATAGATCAGTTCAACTAGAGATGAATGAAATGAGTGGGAGATTTTGGGAACGACCAGCCCAATTGTTTTTGTCTTGCGTGATGCAAGGTTCCTTGCATAAAAATTAGGAATATAACCCATTTCTTCAGCCATTGCCCTGACCTTGTCCTTTGTTTCATTTGAAACCTTCGGATGATCCTGCAATGCCTTGGTTACGGTTTCCCTGGATACCTTGCAGGCTTTTGCAATATCGGCCTGTGTTATTTCCGGCATAATTACCTCGTGTGAAATCTTTAGCAATAAACAAAGAATTAATTTTAATTCCAAAAGAATTTTGCAGAATTCAAAAAAATATAAACTGAAATTTAAAAACAATAAATTCCGGATTGCGGATTGCGGATTTTTATCAATCTTGTAATCCGTAATCCGCAATACTATGAAAAACTACAAAGCTTCCGAGGACCGCTACGACAAAATGATCTTTAACCGGGTGGGGTTGAGCGGACTGAAACTGCCGGCCGTATCGCTGGGGCTGTGGCACAATTTCGGGGATATCGACGACATGGAAGAAGGCCGCAGGATCCTGCACAGGGCCTTCGACTCAGGTATCACCCATTTCGACCTCGCCAATAACTACGGGACGCCTAATGGTTCGGCTGAAGAAAATTTCGGCAAGGTTCTCAACACGGAATTCAAACCATACCGCGACGAGATGATCATTTCCTCCAAGGCCGGCTATTACATGTGGCCAGGGCCTTATGGCGACTGGGGATCCCGGAAATACCTCATGGCCAGCATCGATCAGAGTCTGAAAAGACTTGGACTGGATTATGTCGACATCTTTTACCACCACCGGCCTGACCCGGATACCCCCCTGGAAGAAACCATGGGCGCCCTTCATTCTATTGTGGAAATGGGGAAGTCCCTGTATGTGGGCATATCCAATTATCCCCCTGAAAAAACAAGAGAGGCCGTCAAAATATTGCGGGAAATGGGAACCCCTTGCCTGATCCACCAGTTCAGGTACAGCATGTTTGAAAGGAAACCGGAAGCAGGACTTTTACAGGTTTTTGAAGAAACAGGGATCGGAGGGATCGCTTTTTCCGCACTGGCACAGGGCCTTCTTACGGATAAATACCTGGAGGGGATCCCGAAAGGTTCCAGGGCCGACCAAAAGCATATTCCTTTTCTTACCAGCGACCATGTTACCCCCGAAATAATTGAAAAAGTCAGGAAACTTAATGAACTTGCAGAACAGCGCGGTCAGGAACTTTCCCAGATGGCTCTGGGCTGGGTGCTCCGGCAGCCAGCCGTTGCATCGGTACTGATCGGGGTCAGCAGCAACAAACAACTGGAAAAAAACCTGGCCTGCCTGGAGAATCCCGATTTTACCGAAGATGAATTGAAACAGATCAACAGGATACTCGAATAGCATGGAAAAAACTTTTGTTACCCACTGGGGCATCATCGGAGCCGGGCACATCGCGCGGAAATTCGCTGATGCCCTTTCTGCAGCACCCGGCGCCAAACTCCATGCTATCGCTTCCCAGGATATCCAGCGGGCAGAAGCCTATGCTGAGGAATGTAATGTCCCCCATGCCGTGGGAAGCCACAAAGAGATCCTGGATATCCCTGAAATAGATATCGTCTATATAGCCACCACCCATAATTTCCATCACCGGGACAGCAAACTCTGCCTGGAAGCCGGGTTACCGGTATTGTGCGAAAAACCCTTTACCCTGAGACTGGACGAACTGGAAGACCTGGTGGACATTGCCCGCAGGAAAAAGCTCTTCCTGATGGAAGCTATGTGGACCCGCTTTTTACCGACCATCGACAAGGTACTGGAATTGATCCGTGAAGATAAACTGGGTAAGATCCAGGTAGTTCGGGCCGATTTCGGGATGCACCGGGAATTCGACCCGGAACACCGGCTCTTCAACAAGGCCCTGGGAGGAGGCAGCCTGATGGATATCGGGGTTTACCCCCTGTTCCTGGCCCTTTTGTTGAATGGTATGCCGCAAGAGGTGAATGCCGTGGCCCATTTCGGTCTGACCGGCGTGGATGAAAGCTGTGTGATGAACCTGAAACATCCCAATGGTGTGGTATCCGGACTGCAAACCACCTTCCTGGCCAATACCCCCTGCGAAGCGGAGATCTTCGGTGAAAAAGGAAGCATCAAGATCAATTCAAAATGGTATGCTCCCTCCTGTGTCACCTTTCATCCGAGAAAGGGCCAGGAACAGGAGTTCAAATTCGAATACCTGGGCAACGGCTATCACCTGGAAGCCATCGAAGCCATGGAATGCCTGAGAAAAGGAATGACAGAAAGCAAAAAACTTCCTTTATCCTTTTCCCTGGACCTCATGCGGCTGGTGGAAAAAGTCAAAAAAGAGATCAACCTGGAATATCATCCTGAAGAATTGATCTAACGTTTGGAAAGGACCTGTTTTTCATATTCCTGTATTACAGGGATATAGTCCGTGCCGGCAGGCACACCCTGCTGCAGGCAGAAACGATCCCATACCGCCCCGAAGGGCAACTTCTTGCCTTCCTCGTAAAGGGCGAGTTTTTCGAATCCCCGGCCCTTGTTCTCATGATCCCTTATCTCTTCAAGGGGTTCCAGCAGGGCCTGTAAAAACGAGATCTGGGTGGCCCGTGTACCGATCACATAAGCCCCGATGCGGTTAATGGAGGCATCGAAGAAATCCAGACCGATGTTTACCCGGCTCATTGCTCCCGACCGGACCAGCTCCCGCGTCAGGTCGTTGGTCCGGTCGTTCAGGGTGATCACATGATCGCTGTCCCATCGCACCCCCCTGGAAAAATGGAACATCAGTTCGTCCGTGAATTGCAACAAAGCACTCACCTTGTCGGCAACCGACTCGGTAGGATGAAAATGCCCCATGTCAATACAGATCATCTTGTTCCGGGTAAAAGCATAACCCATGTAAAATTCATGGGAACCCACCACGAAAGCTTCACTGCCGATACCGAAGAGCTTTGATTCCAGGGAATCGATCATTTGATCCCGGGGCAGGTCCTTCCTGAAGATCTCATCAAGGGAGTTCTTCAGTATTTCCCGGTGTGTAAAACGATTCACCGTCTCGTCCTTGCTCCCGTCCGGGATCCAGATATTATGAACACATCGCGATTGCAATTGCTTTCCCATTTCAGCGGCAATGCCCCTGCATCGCTGAACATGTTCTATCCAGAAAGAGCGAATTGCCTTATCCGGACTGGACAGGGTGAATCCCTCGTCGGCTTTGGGATGGGAAAAACAGGTACAGTTGAAGTCCAGTTTGAGGTCCTGCGCCCTGGCCCAATCGATCCAGGATTGGAAGTGCTTCGGCTCAATGGCATCCCGGTCCACAAAACGACCGCCGAAATCACCATAGCTGGCATGCAAATTAAAGCGGTGTTTACCCGGCAAAAGTTTACAGACCTGCTCCATATCCTGCCGGACTTCGTCGATGGTCCGAGCCTTCCCGGGATAATTTCCCGTAGCCTGGATCCCTCCGCCGGAGAGGGCTGCATCAGGCCGCTCGAATCCGCCCACGTCGTCGGTCTGCCAGCAATGCAGCGAGATGGAGAGCTTTTCAAGCTGCTGAAGGGCTTTTTCGGTATCGACGCCGTGTTGGGCGTATTGTTCCTGAGCCAGGGCGTAGGCCTTTTCAATGTTAGTTTCTTGATTCATGATTATTTGATTTTGTTTAATGTCGTTCCGCTTCACCCTCCGAAGCTTCAGCGAAGGAGGGCTTCGCTGTGGTTCCGCTGCGCTGTTGCTGTGTGTCTTAACGTCTCAATGTCTCATCGTCTCAATGTCCTGTATTTTGAACCACTTATCATGTACCGTCGTCCCTGCCTGCCGGCAAGGCAGGCGTTGTCTGTGGTCCGTGGTCTTTCTCTTCCCTGTGGTTCTCAATTTTACTCTGTGGGCCTCTGTGACCTTATAAATTGCGAACTGCGAATTGCGAATGATCACAGTCATACCCGGCACCCATCATCAATCATCAATCAGTAATCAGTAATCCCTGACTTCCGTCAGGCAAGCTGAATCCTGAATTTTTCAAATGCTTTATCCCACTCCTCCGTATCCCTGGGCTCATACTCCTTTATTTCAAATGAATTTCTAACAATACTTCTAAGTTCCTCCAAATCGGATACATCCCCCAGGGTCCGGGCCTGGATCAGGAGATTGCCTATGGCGGTGGCTTCTGCCGGACCGGCAAAAACCCTGGCACCGGTTGCATCGGCCGTGTACTGGCAGAGTTCCTGGTTCCGGCTTCCGCCCCCGATGATATGGATCACGGGTAGCTCCTTCCCGGATACTTCCCTGAGCTGTTCATACACCTGTTTGTATTTCAAAGCCAGACTGTCCATCACACAGCGCACATAACTCCCTGTACTTTCAGGTTTCTCCTGGCCCGTTTCAAAACAGAAGGTATCGATGGCTTCCAGCATGTTGTCCGGGTTATAGAAACCCTGCCAGTCGGGGTCCACCAGTATCTTAAAAGCTTCTGCCTCCCTGGCCGCCTCAACAAGATCGGGGTAGGAATATTCCTTGCCCTGTTCTGCCCAGGCCTTTCTGCAGCCCTGCAAAAGCCAGAGGCCCATTATATTTTTCAGGAAACGGGTGGTTTGATCCACACCGGCTTCGTTGGTAAAATTGTATTCCAGTGCCTTTTCATTTATGATGGGATTAGCCGACTCCATGCCCATCAACGACCAGGTACCGGAGCTGATGCATACCCAGTGGTCCGTATCTGCCGGAACCGCAGCATAAGCGCTGGCGGTATCGTGGGTGGCCACGGCAATCACCTCGGTGCCTTTCAGTCCGGCCGCCAGTGTTAAGGGATCATTTACTTTGCCCAGCAGGGTGCCGGAAGGGACCAGCTTATTCATGATATGAAGGGGCAGGCCCAGCCTGTCGAAGATAGAAGCTTCCCACCGGTCTTCAACCGGGTTATAGAGCTGGGAAGTACTGGCAAAGCTTCTTTCCGTTTTCATGACCCCGCAAAAAAGATAATGGATGCAATCCGGAATGAACAGGAGCCTGTCGGCAATCTCCAACCGGGGAGATTGCTCCCGCTGCATGGCATAGAGCTGGTATAAAGAGTTGAACTGCCAGAAGGCAATCCCTGTTTTTTCGTATAGATAGGATTTGGGCAGAACCTGAAAGACTTCGTCCATCATTCCGTCCGTCCTTGAATCACGATAAGCGTAAGGCAGGCCGATCAGATTGCCTTTCCTGTCGGCCAGGGCAAAATCAACTCCCCAGGTATCCACGGCAATGGAATTGGGATGTACATTTCCTGCCTTATAGAAATTAATCAGGGCATTGCGTAATTCGTCGAATATTCTGTAAATATCCCAGTAATAGTGCCCCTGTACTTCAAGCATGCCGTTGGGAAAGCGGTGCAGGACTTCCATTGTGAGCTTCTTGTCTTCCAATGTACCCAGGATAGCCCTCCCGCTCTCTGCTCCCAGGTCAAAGGCCAAGTAGTTTTTTTCACTCATACGCTCAGGTCTTCAGGTACAAATTTTTCCATCAGTTCATCCAGCTCTCTGTCCGATAATCCTTCCGGTTCATGACCGGCAGTTCTGACAAGGAAATAGATGCGGGCCGATTTGGACAGGATATCTATCATATCGAAGGTATCAAAAACGGTTTCGCCAATGGCAAATACACCATGTTTCTCCCACATCACTACATCGTGCTTTTTGAGTTGCTCCAATGTTTCATCAGCAATTTTTTGTGTTCCAGGTAAAGTGTAAGGAACCAAACCCAATCCCCCGGGAACGAAAACTACCGATTCCGGGTGCATTCCCCATAAGAGCTTGTTGAGCCTACCGGCATTTTGAAATTCCCTGATCTGGGTCAGGGCCACCAGCTCATTGGGATGGGTATGGATAACCACCTTTTTTTGGGATGCAGTCCTGGCAAGCATCTGGTGGATGCCCAGGTGTGTCGGAAGTTCGCTGGTCGGCCTGAAATCATAAAGGTTCTTCTTGTTCCTCGAGATAATATGATAGTTCTTTCCGTTCCCGGTGATCTTTAAAATACAGGCGTTTTTCAAAGGTTGCCGGGCCAGGTCACGCATGCGCTTGCCTGTTCCCGTAACGAAGAAATAACCTCCTTCCAGTTCCGGGCAGGCTCTGGGCAGACCGAACTCGGGGTAGTCGCCCATATCCCCGATCTCTTCCCTGATCAG
Source organism: uncultured Bacteroidaceae bacterium (assembly GCA_964420035.1). Lineage (GTDB taxonomy): Bacteria > Bacteroidota > Bacteroidia > Bacteroidales > SM23-62 > CAYQQR01. Next base: position 58,502 of record CAYQQR010000004.1, read on the forward strand.
GTGACTTACATTGACCGATATGTTACCGGCATTCCGTTCGGCCCAGCCACGCTGCCAAAGGTATTGCGCCAGCTCCGCCACCTCGAGGATCAGTCGCTGCAGTTTCTTGTTCTTTTTTAAGGTTTGCTTCATGGATGAATCGTTTAAAAAGTCCCGTAAACCGATAGTTCATCGGTCTTACAAGTTATCGCTGAATAAAAATAATAATCGGGACGACTGGTGTCGAACTTCCTTTCCAGAAAAAGTACCGGTGCTCCCTCAGGAAGATTCAGCAAAGCCGCAGTTTGTTCAGCGGCTCCGATAGCCCGTAATTTCTGCTCCCCTCCCCTGACTTCAATACCGTAATGCCTGCGGAGGATGTCGAAGAGGGAACGGTTTTCAAAACTGCGTCCCGTAAACCTGGGTAAATTGATGTTGGGCAGATAATTGATATCAAAAAAAACAGGCTTTCCGTCCACCAGCCGAAGCCGCTCCATGTAAATGCATCCGGATTCCTTTTCCGTTTGCGACAGGGTAAACATAAACGACCCGGGCCACGGCCTGATCACCGGTTTCTGGAGTATCCGGGTCTCCAGGTTCCTGCCCCCCAGGGCAGAAGTGGTTCCTGCAACTGATAAAATACCCACGCCCTGGGGCAAGGCACTTACAATACTTCCCTTTCCCTGCTGTTTTTTGATGTATCCCTCATGAACCAGGGTATCCAGGGCATGCCGGACCGTCGGACGGGTCAGGTTGTAAGTCGCACAAAGCTCGTTCTCCGAGGGCAATAAGTCCCCTTCCCTGTAAACCCCCTCAATGATGTGCCTTCGAAGCAGCTCATACAATTGTCTGTGTTGGGGAATGCCCGATCTTGCCATGGCCAGTGCGTTGAATGATCTAAAATAACAAATTTATTGCAATCAACTTGTAATAACAAGTAAATTTTTATATCTTTACCTTATAATTAATATATCTTGTTTTATTTGGCTTTCAAGAGAATAGTCCAGATTTTTATTTAACACATATATTGACAAGTATTAAAACATATCTAAGACGAATCCTATGGCAACGCCTGTGATCATGCCCCGCCAGGGGCAGTCGGTCGAGACCTGCATCATCACGCAATGGTACAAAAAAGAAGGAGAGAAGGTCAGGGAAGGGGATGTATTGTTCTCCTATGAGACCGACAAGGCCTCTTTCGATTTTGAATCCCCGGAGGACGGCATCCTGTTAAAGATTTTATTTGACGAAGGGGATGAAGTGCCTGTGCTGAAGGAGGTGGCCTATCTCGGTGAAAAGGGGGAGGAAATTTCAGAATCCTCGGAGAAAGAAAAGACGGTTGAAGAAAAGGATGAAGAGATTAAGCGATCAAGAGATCAAGAGACGCATGCTGACAGGGATGCAAAGATGCAGGAAACTAAGGGTCCTCAGGAATCCCAACGAAGGCGGATCAGTCCGCGGGCCAGTAAAATGGCTGATGTTCATGGAATTGACTTTGGCAACATAGAGGGAAGCGGACCCAACGGGAGGATCATTGCCCGGGATATTGAATCTCATATTAAAGAAAAACCTGAAATCAGAGAGATATCCCTTGAACCCGGAACTTATGAAGACATAAAACTGACCAACATCCGCAAGATCATCGCTGGGAAGATGCATGCCTCGCTGCAGAACAGCGCCCAACTCACCCATCATACCGGTGCCGATGCACGAAAGATCATGACATTCAGGAAAAAGGTGAAGGAACTGCGGGACCAGGGAAAGGCACCGGACATCACCCTCAACGACATGGTGGCCTATTCCCTGGTGAAGGCCCTGAAAAAGCATCCGCAGGCCAATACGCACTTTTTGGGGGACAGGATCAGGCAGTTCAGCGACATTAACCTGGGGGTAGCTGTACATACAGAACGCGGTTTGATGGTGCCGGTGGTTCAAAATGCCGGGATACTGAATATCAGTGGTTTATCTGAAAGAATCAAAAATCTCGCTGATCAATGCCGTTCCGGGAAGATCGATCCGGACCTGATCGATCCGGAAGCAGGGAGTTTTACCCTAACCAACCTGGGGGCTTACGGGGTGGAAATGTTCACCCCCATCCTGAACCTGCCCCAGACGGGGATCCTGGGAGTAAATACCATCACCTACAGACCGGCGGATATGGGAGACGGGGTGATCGGAATGGTACCTTTTATAGGCCTGTCGCTGACCTATGATCACCGGGCCATAGACGGGGCCCCGGCATCCGCCTTTTTACAGGACATCAAAAAGGAAATCGAATCCTTCAGTGCAGATATTTAAAAAGACCATTAAACACAGTTTTTTATCATGCCTAAAAATCAGTTCATAGACCCGGCCGAAGTAAGGAAACCTGCCGAGATCAAGTTTGGCAGCATCCCGGTAAACCGGTACCAGAAAAGTCTGAAAGAAGAAAGGAAACGTTATTCCGACGATGATCTCGTCCGCGTATACAAAGACATGCGGATCATCCGGGAATTCGAGAGCATGCTCAACGACATCAAGACCAAGGGTGCTTACCAGGGGGTGGAGTATCATCATCCCGGTCCGGCCCACCTGTCCATCGGCCAGGAAGCTTCTGCCGTGGGAATGGCCTATCACCTGACCATCGATGATTACATTTTCGGTTCCCACCGCAGTCATGGCGAGATACTGGCCAAGGGACTCTCGGCCATCCACCGTTTGGAGGATGAGGAACTGATGAAGATCATGGAAGGTTACCTCGACGGTAAAACCCTGCGGGTCGTGGAAAAAGGTTTTGAGGGCGATACAAAGGAACTCGCGATCCGGTATCTTTTATACGGTACCCTGGCCGAGATCTTTGCCCGCGAGAACGGCTTCAACAAGGGCCTGGGAGGTTCCATGCACGCCTTCTTCCCTCCTTTCGGGATCTATCCGAACAACGCCATTGTAGGCGGCTCCGGTGATATAGCCGTGGGGGCGGCTCTTTTCAAAAAAGTTAATTTAAAATCCGGTATCATGGTGGCCAACATCGGCGATGCCTCGGCGGGTTGCGGACCGGTATGGGAAGGCATGATGTTCGCCACCATGGACCAGTACACGAAACTGTGGGAAGGGGAACACCGGGGCGGAATGCCCATCATCTTCAACTTCATCAACAACCAGTACGGTATGGGCGGTCAGACCGCGGGTGAAACCATGGGCTACGGCATGCTGGCCCGCATCGGGGCCGGCGTGAATCCCGATATGATGCATGCAGAACGGGTGGATGGATACAATCCCCTGGCCGTGGTGGATGCCTTCGAAAGGAAGAAGAAACTGCTCGAAGAGAAAAAAGGGCCTGTTTTGCTGGACATGCTCACCTACAGGATCAGCGGCCACTCTCCCTCCGATGCCTCCTCCTACCGTTCGAAAGAGGAACTGGAAGCCTGGTTGAAGGCCGACAGCATCGCCAGTTACGCGGAAGAACTGATCAAAGAAGGTGTTATCAAAAAATCTGGTCTGGAATCCATAGATGAAGAGATCGGGGACACGACCCTTCAAACCATGAAACTTGCCATCGACGATAAGGTCTCTCCGCGGATGGACCTGGAAGCAGATCCCAATGCCATTGGACATTTGATGTTTTCCGACGGATCGATGGACCGGATGGAAGAAGGTGAGCCGACTGTCCTGATGCCCAAAGAGGAAAATCCGCGGGTCAAACAGATCGCCAAGAAAGAAAGGTTTGGCCTGGACAAAGACGGCAAACCCATCTCCAAGGTCAAGGCCTTTCAACTCCGTGACGGGATCTTCGAGGCCATATTGGACCGCTTCTATAAAGATCCGACCCTGGTCGCCTACGGGGAAGAAAACCGGGATTGGGGCGGAGCCTTCGCCGTGTATCGCGGACTGACCGAAGCCCTGCCCTATCAGCGTTTGTTCAACGCACCCATCTCGGAAGGAGCCATCGTGGGAACCGCCATCGGTTATGGCATGGCCGGGGGAAGGGTGATCGCCGAGATCATGTACTGCGATTTCCTGGGGCGGTCGGGTGACGAGGTATTCAACCAGTTGCCCAAATGGCAGGCCATGAGCGGGGATATTTTGAAAATGTCCGTTGTGGTCAGGGTCTCGGTAGGCTCCAAATACGGTGCCCAGCATTCGCAGGACTGGACCTCTCTGGTGGCCCATATCCCCGGACTGAAAGTGGTATTCCCGGCCACGCCTTACGACGCCAAAGGATTGATGAATGCCGCCCTGCAGGGTACCGACCCGGTGATCTTTTTCGAAAGTCAGCGCATCTACGATGTAGGTGAATATTTCCATAAAGGAGGGGTTCCCGAAGAATACTATGAAATACCTATCGGTGAACCCGATGTAAAGAGGGAAGGCAAGAGTATCACCATCCTGAGCATCGGCGCCACCCTTTATAATGTGATCAAAGCAGCAGACCTGCTTGAAGAAAAATACGGACTGTCTGCAGAGGTGATCGACGCCCGCAGTTTGGTGCCATTCAATTATGAACCGGTGATAGCCTCTGTGAAAAAAACGGGAAGGATCCTGCTCACCAGCGATGCCAATTCCAGGGGGTCCTACCTGAAGGACATGGCACAGAGTATTTCCGAACTGGCCTTTGATGAGCTTGACGGTCCGCCGGTAGTGGTGGGATCACGGAACTGGATCGTCCCGGCCCACGAGATGGAGGAGTATTTCTTTCCACAACCCGACTGGATCGTGGATGCCATCCACCAGAAAATCCTCCCTCTCGACGGCCACGAACCCAAACATGACTTTAGTTTTGAAGAACAATTGAATCGCAGTAAATTAGGCGTTTGAATCCGCAATCCCTATGAAACGAAGTGAGATCAACCGGATAATCCGTGAGGCCAGGGATTTCCTGGCCGAACAGAACTTCCACCTCCCTCCCTGGGCATTCTGGTCCCCCGAGGAATGGAAAGAACATTACCCGGCGAACAAGGAGATCATCCGGCAGAAGCTGGGCTGGGATATCACCGACTTCGGAAGCGGTGATTATTATAAAACCGGTTTGTTCCTTTTTACCCTCCGGAACAGCGATCCGTCGGATCATGCGAGAAAATATGCCGAAAAGATCATGATCGTGGGCGAGGACCAGGTCACGCCCTTTCATTTCCACTGGTCCAAAGCTGAGGACATCATCAACCGGGGAGGCGGCAACCTGGTGATCGAGATGTACGCTTCCGATGAACAGGAAGAGCTATCCGATAAGACCTACTCTTACCGGGTTGATGGCATAGAATATACCGGTAGACCTGGAACGAAGGTGATCCTGGCACCGGGAGAAAGCATTTGTTTCCTGCCCGGTCTTTATCACAAATTTTATGGAGAACCCGGTGCCGGCAAAGTACTGGTCGGGGAAGTCAGCACCGCCAACGACGACGAAAAAGACAACCGCTTCCTGAAACTGGAGGGCCGTTTTCCTCGGATCGAAGAAGACGAGCCTCCTGTCCATCTGCTGGTTTCCGATTACCCTAACTTTCTTACTTTAAAATAACAGCATCATGAAAGCCCTAGTCCTTGAAGAATACAACAAGTTAGTATACAGAGATTTCCCGGACCCGGATTTTAGGCCGGATGAAGTGATTATCAAGGTTAAAGCTGCCGGGATTTGTGGGAGTGATATCCATGGAATGGATGGAAGCACGGGAAGAAGGATTCCACCCCTAATCATGGGTCATGAAGCCGCAGGGATAATCATAGAGACCGGGAAAAATGTTAAGGATTGGAAGAAAGGTGACCGGGTGACCTTCGATTCGACTATTTATCCGCTGGATGACTGGTATACCCGCGATGGATTATATAATCTGAGTGACAACCGGATGGTGCTGGGCGTATCTACAGGAGAGTACCGAAGGCATGGAGCTTTAGCCGAATACGTGAACGTACCCCAACACATCCTGTATAAAATACCCGAAACTGTGAGTTTCACACAGGCTGCCATGGTGGAGCCTATTGCTGTGGCAACACATGCAGCGGAACTTACGCCACTGTCATGGAATGATACCGTTGTGGTAGTGGGTACCGGAATGGTCGGACTCTTTCTCATTCAGGTGCTCCGGTCCAAAGGCTGTGGTACAATTGTGGGTACAGACATTGATGCCGATAAACTTGAATTGGCCAAAACACTTGGTGCCGATGTCATTGTAGAGGCCGGGAAAGCCGATTTAAGGCAGGAGCTGCTGGCCCTAACTGAAAATCGGGGTGCAGATGCCGCATTCGAAGTGGTGGGAAATGAAGAAAGCCTTTATACTGCAATAAGCTGTGTTCGCAAAGGAGCCACTGTAACCCTGATAGGAAATTTGACACCAAAGGTAGAATTACCTCTGCAAAAGGTGGTAACCCAACAAATCAGGCTCCAGGGAAGCTGCGCCATTTGTGGAGAATACCCGGCTGTACTTGATATGATCTCGCGCGGACAGGTAAATACGGATGCAATATTAAGTGCCGTAGCACCTCTTTCGAAAGGAGCCACTTGGTTCAAGCGATTGTACGATAAGGAACCTGGTCTGACCAAAGTCGTGCTTCAACCTGGCAGGTAGGAGATAAATTAATGGTTTAAATACAATGTCAGAAAAACTAAAAACATCCATTGTGGGATGCGGAAAGGTAACCGGTCTGCATGCTGCTGCTTTCAGGAACCTCAGTAATTCACAATTCTCGGCGGTCTGCTCAAGAAGTAAAGAAAAAGCTCACGAATATGCTGACCGATACGGGGTAAAAGCATATACAAACGTAACAGAGATGGTCACACGGGAAAAGATCGATGTGGTCAGTATCTGTACGCCTCATCCCTATCACCGCCAACCAACCCTGGCTGCTCTTGGAGCAGGGGCACATGTCCTTGTGGAAAAACCCCTTGCTTCCTCGCTAGAAAATTGTGATGCCATGCTGGAGGAAGCAAAAACCCAAAACAGGCAAATTGGTGTAATTTCCCAACGAAGATGGTATCCTCCCGTTCGGCGCGTAAAAAGAGCCATTGAAGAAGGAAAGATCGGGAAGCCGGTACTGGCTACGATACAGATGCTGGGCTGGCGTGACAAGGATTATTATGACAGTGATCCATGGCGCGGTACCTGGTCGGGAGAGGGCGGTGGTGTTCTTGTTAACCAGGCCCCGCACCAGCTCGACCTGTTGCAATGGTATATGGGTGAGATCGAAAGCTTGTTCGGTTTCTGGTCCAACCTTAATCATCCCTACATTGAAGTAGATGACACTGCCATTGCCCTGTTGAAATTCCGTAGCGGTGCTGTGGGTAATATAATCGTATCCAATGCCCAAAAGCCAGGTATACACGGAAAGGTACATGTCCATGGGAAGAATGGAGCTTCGGTAGGGGTACAAACGGATGGTGGTGCCATGTTTATCGCAGGAATGTCCGGTATACAAGAACCTCCAGTCAATGACCTCTGGACTGTTCCCGGAGAGGAAAGAAAGCTTCAGGAATGGATCAGAGAGGATTCTGAATTTTTTAATAACCTGAGCAACCCAACAGCCTATTTCCACGAAAGGCAAATTGAGGATTTCCTCCGGTCTGTTCTGGAAGACCGCAAATCTGCTGTCAGTGGAGCAGACGGAAAAGTCGCCGTGGAGATCTTTACCGCCATATACCGTTCAACACGCGATAATAAAGTAATACGCTGGCCTATAGAGCCGGAAAACAATGATGATTTAGATGGAAGATTAAACAAACAGGCTGGCCAATAGTGTAAAACAAAGTCCGCAGACAGCAATGATGGTTTCCATAACCGTCCAGGAACGAAGCGTTTGTTTTTCATCCATACCGAAGTATCTGCTCACCAACCAAAAACCGCTGTCATTGAAATGAGATAAGATTGTGGCACCGGAAACAATGGCAATAACCACCAGGGCATATTCTGCACTATTGATTTGAAACACATCCAAAATCGGGCCAATCAGGCCTGCAGCCGTGATCATGGATACTGTAGCTGAACCCTGGGTAACCCTTACAACAGCAGCAAAGGACCAGGCCAGGAAAATGGGAGAAATGGAGGATCCAACCAGGGATTCTGCAAGCACTCTTCCAATACCGCTATCAATAAGTACTTGTTTTAAAACTCCACCGGCCCCTGTTATTAATATTATAATCCCGGCCGGACCCAGAGCCTTAGAACTTAGTTCCATTACTTTTTGTTTCGACATACCCCTCCTGAGGCACAATAAATACATTGCCAGCAGGGTGGCAATGACTAAAGCAGTAAAGGGATGTCCCAGGAAAACCAGGATATCCGTTATTAGGTTGCTTTGAAGAACTGATCTTCCAATCCCAAATTCCACCAGTGTACTCATAACAATCAATATCAGGGGAATGGTAATAATGAAAAAGATCAGTCTAAAGGAGGGCGACTTCTTTTTAAGTGATTTGGTTTCGTAATTTTCCAAAGAAATTTCAGAAGGCGGCTTTATATTTATTTTTTTCGAGATAAACCGGCCAAAAAAAGGACCGGAAATTATAGCGGTGGGAAGCCCCAATATTACCCCGAAGAGGATCACCCATCCAAGGTCTGCACCCAAAATCTTGGCCACGGCAATGGGCCCGGGTGTTGGCGGTATAAAACTATGGGTTACTGCCAATCCTGCAAGAAGAGGTATTCCATAATACAACAGGGACTTGCCGGTACTTCTACCAAGGGCATATATAATGGGGATAAGGATGATCAATCCCACGTCGAGAAAGACCGGTATGGCAACCAGGAAACCCGTGATCATCATAGCCCAGGAGGAACGCCTTTCCCCCAATTTTCCAACAAGATAATGTGCCAGGGATTCTGCACCTCCCGAAATTTCGAGCATCTGACCGAAAATAGCACCCAATCCCACTACCGTGGCCACAAATCCCAGGGTTCCGCCCATACCCTTCTCAATGCTCTCAATAATCCCCGAAAGTGGCATACCTGCAAGTATTCCGGCCAATACCGCTGAAATCATTAAAGAAATGAAGGCACTGATCTTAAATTTCAGGACCATCAATAAAAGTAGTCCAATACTTATAGCGATGACGAGAATGATATACGGCGTAGTCATGGATCTTAATAAATGAGAATACTTGAATTTTAATAACTAAATGCATGAAAAGGATTTACATACGACAATTACTAAAAGTTATTGAATATTAATATCAATTTTGAAATTAAAAGTATTAGAGATGTAAGAACATTCACAATAACTTGCTTTATCATAGTTCATAATTCAACACATTAAGTCCAGCATCATTATATCGATTTAAGACGTGAAGTAATTATTCAGGTATTGGTTAGTAAGCATTAACGCGTTGTGCTATTAAGATGCCAGAGCATATTTTAAATGATTCAAAGGTCTATCATTAATAGTATTGATATACTGCAACATAGTTACAGAAGCAATTTTTGAAAGAATTCGTATTGAAAGACCTGTTATCGTTTTTGCATAATTTCGTTTTAACATATACTGATCGCAAAGTTGGGAGAACAGGGTTTCAATACGTTTGCGAGCTCTTGTAAATATGATTGGAAAAAGTTCTTTGTCACGTTGATTAAATCTCTTAGGAGTCTTTAGTCTGATCTGCTTGCTGGTGAAAAGATCCATCTGAATAGGTTTTGAGACGTAACCTTTATCCGCGATCAAGGTGCAATCACTTATTCCTGAGTGTTTTACTTCTTTCAGGTAGTGAAGATCATGAATGCTTGCTTTGGTTAGATCCATAGAGGAAAAAACGCCTCTGACAGAAGTAACCAGGTGTAATTTGTATCCATAAAACCAAGATCGGTTCACCGAGGAATAGCCCTTGTCCGGTGCAGATTCAAAATTTTTCTTGCAGATTTTACAGGATCTTTCTCTGGCTATCTGGCATACAGGTACGGGGATAGAGTCAACCAGATAGGTGTCCTCACCTTCATTAAGAAAGTCAGCTATCCATTCGTTTAACTTGGCAATTAGATCTCCAAGTCGTTTTCTTCTTCGATTAAAACGGCTTCTGTCAATTAAATTGGGGAAATCGTCCATGTGGTCAGATTTTATTTTACCAAACAGATAGTTTTCACTATCGATCCCAAGGGCTTCACCAGGCATGGATAGTGTAATTATTTCGCAATCAGACATTTTAGGCTTCTTAGGATAGAAGTAATAGTTGTCATCAGCATCAAGAGAATCTTTAAAAAAGGATTTTGTAATGTTTAAAATCTTGTCGAAATTAGTTTTGAGATTGTGCATGATAAGGCAGTTTTTATGGTGAAATACTACCTTTAAATTACTGAATATCAGTAATATGCACAATCTCTTTTTATTATATTTATCAACAGTTTTTAATAGCACAACGCGTTATTAGTTAGTAGTTGATTATGTAAAAGTTAGCAGCAGGTTTGTCTTGCTGTTAACTTTTTATACGCGATACTATATTAAAATAACAAATAAATCAGGCCCCTCACTATTACTTTTAACTACTAACAACGCAACCAAAAAATCAGGCGTAACAAAAACAATTACTTTCGAATATTATTATGTTATGATCCCAAATCAAGTTTCTTTAAAATTAAGAATCACCGGTTTCTTTTTAAATCCTTTGGTTCGTATGGCCAGGTAGATAAAACCTGCTAAAAACCATATACCGCCCATAATCTGAGAAGGAAGCGGTAAACTGATCCAGATTGAAAAACAAACCCCTGAACCCAATATGGGTGCAACGGCATCAAGAAAAATCCTTCGTCTTTCAGTTGGGGGTCTTAAGAAGAAGAATTGTCGGAAAGATGCAATATTCACACCCATGAATGCTAGAAAGGCTCCAAAATTCAATAATTCGGCCGCATTTTTGTAGCTGATAAGCATAGCACCTACAATTGTCAAAACACCCATGATAAGGATATTATAGGTAGGCGTTGAACGCTTTTTATCGAGATGGGCAAATATCTTTTTAGGCAAAATCCCATCCCTGCCCATACCAAACAATAGCCTTGCTGCTCCAACCTGCCCGGCGAGACCACTTCCCAGGCATGCTATAAATAAAATAACTGCAATGGCATTGAACATGATCCTGCCCCCTACCCTTTCGGCTACATCATAAAATGCGGTTTCAGGTTGGATAAAAGTGTTGTAATCGGGCCATGCCCGCTGTGCAAGATAAATCTGGATGATACTGAACAATCCGGTAAAAAGGCATACAAGTACCGGTGCAAGTAGCATATTTCGTTTGGGGTTTTTAACATCCTCTGCCAGTGTGGTTACTCCGTCGAATCCTATGTAAGTCAAAGCTGCAAAAGAAGTTGCCGTCATTACAGCACTGAAATGGAATGTTTCCGGATTATAGAATGGTTTATAAGAAAACAGACCGCTGATTCCCTGCTTCTTGAAAATATAATTAATAGATATTACGATGAATGTACTGATGACGACCATCATAATTCCAAGTAAAATGGTATTGGATCTCGCTGTGGTTTGTATACCCCTTAGATTAAGTATCGTAATGATCAACACCAAAATGATAACCCAAATAAAATAAGGTACGGCAGGCATGAGTCTTCCCAAGGTCAAGGATCCGTAAATTATATTAATTACCGGCACTATAAGATAATCCAGGAACATTGCCCAGCCTGCCATAAAACCCAGATGAGGATTCAGTCCCTTGCCAACATAAGTATATGCTGAACCTGCAGACGGATATAAAGAAGCCATACGTCCATAACTAACAGCCGTAAACATCATGGCTATCATAGCTATGGCCAGGGTTGTGACCATATGTCCTTGGGAGACTTGTGATGCTATTCCAAAAAGCCCTACAGCCGCTACGGGTTGGATTAGTACGATGCCATAAAAAATAAGATCCCACAGACCTAAGACCCTGCGTAAGTGTGGAGTTGCATCATTATTCTGGAGATTCTTGTTTTTGCCCATGCAAGTCAATGCATTTCTGTTTTACATTCTCCGAGTCCTCCTCTGTAATAATTAAATTGAACATTAGAATGATCCGCTAACAAAGACATTGGAACAGAGCTATCCATGATCCTTTTCGAGATCATAAAGGCAGTCAATCTTTGTCCGAGCGGATTATCATGAACTCCGGCTTGCCAGATCGATATCTTTTCCGCTTTCCAGGTTTCTGCCGGACCAACGGTTATGGCCCGGGTTGGTACAACGGTAACAAGTCCCCCGGAACTGGTCCTTGCATTCTGCATACAGGTTATGGGATGAAGGTCTACAACCCTAGTAGTCAGTTGCTTGAATTCTCCGGGACTCGGCGGTTGATTAGCATATTTTCCTTCCCGCTTCACAGGATCGTTAAATGCCCAGTGCTTGACATCACCCTGACCCCCCTGCATAACAGCACAACGGACACCACTATCCCAGCTCTTAATATATTCAGAGACATCAGCCTTTGGAAAATGAAGATTCGAATCAGGTATGGAGTATTGCTTATCTATCCGGTTGAAACACAATTCCCTGTCGGCTCTTTCAAAAGAAAGAGGGTGATCTGCGGAAACCTCTTTTCCATTGAGGTACCATTCATCCATACCCCAGAAATGCGCGTTGGATAGATCAAGCTGCAATTCATTGACCAGGCGTGCTACGAGTGGTAGTTGCTCGGTAGGTCCAATAGGTCCGCAGATACCAACAGGCTGATCGCTGGTAGCCTGTTTCCATGCTGTAATATATTCCAGGGCTTCAGCAAGATAAAAATCCTCGAGGCTATTATAAAACAGGACTCTGAATCCTTCTCTTGAAAGCTGAATAAGGTCATTTACCGAGAGCTTAGCAGCATCATTGATGATCTGATCGTCAAGAGTTGTATAATCCCACCAATCCGGTGCCAGAATACTTTTCCTTCGGGGCATGTTTCTATTGTATTGGTAAAATTTGATTTTAAGTTTACAAAAATATCAAGGTATAGCTGTCATGCTAATATCTATACTTTTTTATTTGGTATTATTCTTTCAATATAAGTTTGCTATTTAAAGTCAGACAATATAACCCAACAATCATAAAATAGAATCGGAGCCTTTCCCAAGGCTTATTTTATTTTTAGAAGTTTATAAATACAAGGTTTTGAAGTAAGAGTACCACCAATTATTTCTACTATATTATATATTCGTTTTTAAACCCAAATAAAGAAGTCATGAAGCCAAAAATCAAATGGGGTGTTATCGGTTCCGGAGGTATTGCAAAACGAAGAACTATTCCGGAAGGTATAATTCCCGCTGAAAATGCTACATTAGTTTCCGTTTATGATGTTGATCAAAAAGCCAATACTGAAACCGCTAATGAATTCATCGCTATTTCGGCAAAAAACCTGGATGATCTGCTAAACACCGATATTCAGGCAGTCTACATAGCTTCTCCTGTTAACCATCACATAGAACATGTTTTAGCAAGTGCAGAAGCAGGGAAACATGTGCTTTGTGAAAAACCCCTCGGTTTGAATGTAAAGGAGGCAGATAGGATGGTAAAAGCATGTAAGAGAAAGAATGTGAAACTGTCAGCAGGATATATGATGCGGTTTCATTCCCAGCACCTAGAAGTAAAAAAATTACTGGATGCAGGCAAATTAGGTAAACCTGTTTTCGCGAGAGCGCAACTATCCTGTTGGTACCCGAAAATGGAAGGGAGCTGGAGACAAGATCCCAAATTGGGAGGTGGTGGTTCCCTGATCGATATGGGCAGTCATTGCATTGATCTTCTGGAAATGTTTTTTGGCCATGTTAAAAGATTGCAGTGTTTTACCGGTAATATTTACCACGACTATGAAGCAGAGGATAGTGCCCTGGTCAGTATGGTATTTGAAAATGGTGCGCTTGGAATGGTGGACACATTTTTTTGTATTCCCGATAAGAGTAGTAAAAACGCATTGGAAATTTACGGATCTTCAGGCAGCGTTTTGGCCCATGGAACACTCGGACAAGGTGAAGCAGGTACCATGACCGCATTTCTCGAGGAAGAGGGTACCGGATATGATGCACAGCAATCCCGCGATGACTCTGATGGTATACCCGTAAAACCGGAACCGGTAAACATGTACCGTGAGGAGATAGAAGATATCAGCAACGCAATACTGGAAGATCAAGAACCGATGAATAATGCAGATCTGGCCATGCATAGCCAGAAAATATATGAAGCATGTTATAAATCTGCCAAGACCGGTAAAGTTATAGACCTTAATGAATCAATCAAATAAAAAGAAAGCTCTCGGAATCTTTTCCCACCCTGATGATGCCGAATTTCTCTGTGCAGGAACACTAAAACTTCTGAAAGACAATGGATGGGATATTCACATAGCATCACATGCTCCGGGAGATAAGGGAACCGCGGAATATACCCGTGAAGATATTAGTCGTATCAGAACGAAAGAAGCTGCCCGCTCCGCGTCAATAATCGAAGCAGCCTACAGTTGCATGGACATGGAGGATGTTTATATCCTTTACGACAGGGAGAACATAAATAAAACCGTATCCCTTATTAGGGAAGTAAAACCAATCATTGTATTTACATCCAGCCCATCTGATTACATGATCGATCATGAAGTTACAAGCAGATTGGCACAAACGGCTTGTTTTTCCGCTGGCATCATGAACATGGAAGTTGAGAAAAAGCCCTGGAAACCTGTGCCGTATTTGTATTATTGTGATCCCATGGATGGTTACAACAAATTTGGTGAATGGTTAATCCCATCCATATACGTCGATATATCGGATGTAATATCAACAAAAGAAGAGATGCTTAAGTGTCATGAAAGTCAGCGAAACTGGTTAATGCAACATCACAAAATTGATGAATATGTTTTATCGATGAAACAAACTGGTGCAAAACGGGGAAATGATATCTCAGTGGAATACGCGGAAGGCTTCAGGCAGCATCTGGGAAATGGTTTTCCCAGAGAGAATATTCTCAAAGAGGTACTCGGTAATCTTGTTATTACAAAGAATAAGGAATTGTATTCTGAAGATTGTAAATAACGGAGTGCGTTATATCATCTTTATAAGGTCAAAGAGCGGATGAATTCCAGCCATAATCATTTAAAACAACTTTTCCAATGAAAAAGATCCGTATAAATGGTGTCGGGTGCTGCTTGCTTGATTTTCTTTATTCCAGGGTAGATTTTAATAGTAAGGCCTTCCAAACATTAAGTTCAAAAAAAAGAGGGGACGGAGGACTATCACCGGGAAAACTGGTCTTTATGAGTGACCTGGAAAATTTCTCCGGACTGGAGGGATCCGAGATTATCAAAAGGCTCACCAGGAACCGTTCTTATGATACGGTCAATATCGGCGGACCATCAATCGTCTCCCTGATCCACGCAGCACAATTACTTTGTGATCAGGCAGAAGTAATTTATATTGGAACCATTGGAAAGGATCATGCCGGTAATATTATACGAAACGCGCTCGTGGAATTACCTTTGAATGTGCTTTTACATGTATCCGAACGACCGACCCCGGCTACTCATGTATTATCGGATGCCAATTATGAAGATGGACGTGGGGAACGTACTTTCATCAATACTATTGGAGCGGCAATGGATATGGAATCGGAGATGCTGAACGATAATTTCTACAATGCAGATATATGTGCCCTTGGGGGTACAGCGCTTGTTCCCAAAATTCATGACCAACTTGATAATATTTTATCCCGGGCCAAGAAAGCCGGAGCCCTGACCTTAGTCAATACCGTATATGATTTTCGCAATGAACAGAAAGCCCCGGATGAGCCATGGCCCCTGGTCCATGATCCTGGTTCATATTCCCTTATAGATATCCTACTAATGGACCGTGAAGAAGCAATCCGAATCTCAGGTTGCGATTCTGCAGAGGACATGGTTAAGTTTTTTCAAGATTCAGGTGTTGGTTCTTACATCATTACTAACGGCCCCTATCCTGTTTACTATTATTCCGGAAGTTCGCTGTTCAGCAGGAAAACAAGCGGGACCCTTCCGGTCTCTGAACTTCTTCATGATGAACTGAGAAACCAAAAAAGTACGATTGCCGATACTACAGGTTGCGGAGATAATTTTACCGGGGGAATTATAGCTTCCATGGCCTGGCAAATAAAAGCCGGGAAAAACAAAAAACTTGACATTCTGGAAGCGGCAGCCTGGGGTGTGGTTTCCGGAGGTTTTGCAGGTTTTTACCTGGGAGGCTGTTACAAGGAAGAAGCTCCTGGTGAAAAGTTTGAAAAAATTCAGCCCTATTTTGATGCTTATATAGAGCAAACCGGACTCCTTATCAATGATAAAGATACAACCCAGTAAGCTTGTCCTTTTTGGTGCCGGTAAAATCGGCCGGTCTTTCATTGCACAGCTTTTTAGCCGGGCGGGATATTCAACCGTATTTATTGATGTGAACGCTCAGTTGATCCAGGCTTTGAACAAACAAGGGCAATACCCGGTATACATCTATGATCAGCATCCGGAAACCATCATCGTTAATAATGTAAGCGGTATTTGTTTTTCAGATAAGAAAAGTTGCATTGAAGCAATAGCCCAGGCAGGTATTTTAGCCACCTCCGTCGGTAAAAAAGCCCTACCCGCCATTCTTCCATATATTGCAGAAGGCTTAATGCTAAGGCGAAAAAAATTCGATGATCATCCCCTCGATATCATCATAGCGGAAAATATGAGGCATGCGGACCGGTATTTTAAAGAGGAGCTTACAAAGTTGTTACCAGAAAATTACAATCTGGATGATTGGGTTGGATTGGTCGAAACATCTATTGGGAAAATGGCCCCTATAATTCCCATTGAAATTGAAAAAGAAGAACCTCTTGCTGTATACGCTGAAGCCTATAATACACTTGTTCTTGACGGAGAGGCTTTTAAGAATAATATTCCGTCAGTACCCGGACTGGCACCTAAGAGAAATATAAAGGCATGGGTCGACCGAAAGATCTTTTTGCACAACCTTGGACATGCAGCTACTGCTTATCTTGGTTTTCAGAAATATCCTGAAATACAAAGCATTAAGGAGATCCTCGATGACCACGAACTCAAAGGTGAAATCCAGGAAACCATGGAGGAGTCTGCTCATATACTTCTAAACCTGCACTTCCCAGAGTTCTCCAAGAAGGACTTACTTCTGCACATACAGGATCTGCTGCAACGCTTTGTGAATCCCGTACTTGGAGACACTGTGTTTCGTGTAGGTTGCGACCTGAAAAGAAAACTTGGTCCGGAAGACAGGATCATGATACCCATCAGAACTGCAGAAAACTTAGAATTGTCTTCTAATCATTTACTCAAAACCTTGATCTCCGGTTATTTATTCAGGACAAGTCAATTCGATCCTACGGCTTATCCCGAGGACGAAAAAATCTTTCTTACCTTTAAAACCAATCCGGAAAAAGCACTTACTATCTATTCCGGTCTGCATCCCAAAAAAGACAGGGATCTAATTATCAAGGCTCTGTCTTATGTCGGATCGATGAAATGAAAAGACCTGCCTTGTTATTTTGTATAAGCCAGAATAACCTTTCTTATTGCATCCCCAATCTGCTTACAATCCTCCTCAGTAAAAGTCGGATATGCAAAACAGGTAAAAGTGTGACTTTCATGCCATTCGGCATTGGGTACATCAACGTTTGAATAATCAACAGATTCAGGTTTTGTGAATTCTTCCGAGACGAAGGGGAATCCACTTTTTCCGAAGGCATTGTGTTCTTTGAATGCTTTTTCCTTGTGGCACTGGGGCCAGAATACCTTCCACACCGGTGCACCCTCGACTGTAGCAGCATCCACAAACTCTTTAATGTCGCATTTCATATTCTCAATATCCAGAGTGAAAGCCATCGCAAACCATCCGTTCCTTCGTTTATCTGTATCAATCGGAGTATAGTGTACCGCCGGAAGATCTTTTATTTTATCGATAATGATATGAGCGTTTCTTCTTCTTGCAGGCATGTTCCAGTTGTCAATACGCTCCAGTTCGGCAAGACCTATAGCAGACTGCATCTCGGTCATCCGGTAATTCCATCCCAGCATGTGATGTATATAGGGAAGCTTTTGTTCCAGTTCAAGCAGACTGATACGCTGTTTAACATCATAACCATGATCTCTGAAGCTCCGTGCGATCCATGCGAGTTCTTCATTATCCGTAGTCACCATCCCACCTTCCCCGCCTGTTGTGAAGGTTTTATTCTGACAAAAACTGCAACCGGCCACATCACCGAGTGTGCCGGTCTTTTTGCCCTTGAATGATCCGCCATAGGCTTCTGCATTATCTTCTATAACGAACAAATTATGTTTTTTGGCAAAAGAATTGATCTTGTCCATATCACAGACATTCCCGTATAGGTGCACCAGCATAATTGCCTTTGTGCGTTCATTTACGAGCTTCTCAGCTGATTCTACATTAATGCAATGGTCTTCCCTGTTCACATCAGCAAAACGAGGGATAGCTCCGGCCTGAATAACGGAAAAGCTCGTGGCAATGAAGGTATAACTGGGAACGATAACCTCATCACCCGGACCGATGCCCAAAGCAACCAATGATACATGCAGAGCAGCAGTACCGGTTGCAACGCTGATTGCATATTTACTTCCCTGCCATTCGGCAAATTTTTTTTCAAATTCCATTCCTTTCGGACCGGTCCAATAATTAACTTTTCCACTTTTAAGAACATCCTGTACGGCATTGATGGCTTTTTCATCGAAGCTTGGCCATCCTTTAAACATGTTTGTTACTGCTTTCGGACCCCCATTAATTGCTAATTTTTCTGACATAATCATAAGTCTTAAATGAAAAAAATAAACTATAAATTATTGTTTCTGAAATCTATTCGGTAGGTTCAACACGGATAAATATGACACCATGGGGTCTGACCTCTGTTTCAAATCCATCTATGAATTCGCCGAGATCTTTCTGCCTCCATAGGTCCCTTACTTTTTGTTTCCCTGATAGATCGGCCAGCTTCCAGGATATGCTGATGGTCTCAGGAACCGAATTCAGATTGAACAATCCTATAGCAACTGAGCCGTCCTCCATCTCCTTGACCCATGCTTGCTGATATATATCGAGCAAGTGTTGCTTTGCCATACGGCCCAGAGGATCCTGGTTTACAGCAATTACTTCATCGTTGGTAAGCAGGTTCAGGGTAAATTCATCCAGCTTGGTCAGGTCGCAGCCCAGTAAAAGTGGTGAAGCCAACAGGCACCAAAGGCTCATATGTGAATATTGTTCATCAGCTGTAAGAGAAGTAGGATGTTGCTCATCACCCCATCCGATCCAGCCCAGCAGCATCATATCCGCGTCGTTCCAGTGACCGGGACCGACCAGATTCCTCCAACGTCCCTGGGTGAACCCATTTGCTATTACTGACTCCCACGAATTTTCAGTGTCTGCTCCGGAGCGCCAGAGATGGGAATTATAGGATAACCCTCTTGCATGTTCATCCGCCTCCGGATATTCAAGCCTGTAACCGTTTGTAAATCCTGCTCCGTTGCAAACAGAATAAACTATATCCCTGTCAAGGTTCTCAAGGGCGTCTGCCATTTCAATGGCATGGGGCAGGTTCCTTTTCCACCAGTCGTATTTAAGGTAATCCACACCCCATTCTGCAAACTGCTGGGCATCGTTCCAGTGAAATTTATACTTGCCCAACGGAGGATGTAACTCCTCTGAACGTACGTACCTTCCATCCGGATAATTGCTGGTTGCTCCCAATCTTTTGTCGTATGAATTTATATATGCCTGATGGTAAAGACCAAATTTCAGTCCCAACTCGTGCACATAATCAATTAGGCCCTGGAAATCAGGAAATCGTTCATTATCGGGTATTATGGCGTGATATTTACCTTTCCGTTCATATCCCTGCCACCCTCCATCGAGGTTAAAATAGGTCCATCCATGATTTTGCAATCCTGCATCCACAAATGCTTTAGCGTTAATTTCAGCCCTTTCCTGATTAATATGGTCGATGCCGTAAACATTATAACTGTTCCATCCCATTGGCGGGGTCAGGGCTAGCCTGGAACCTACATGTATCCTGAATCCCCGTTCATAACTACCATGCATATTGGTGGCTCTTAACATTACATGATAAGTGCCGGGTTCTTCAATCTTGCCTGTGATCCGGCCGGTCCCGGAATCAAGTTTTAATCCCTCGGGGAGACCTTCGGCTTCGAATTTCACAGGCCTTTCCCCGGTAGCAGCTATAGTGAAAAGGAAAGGATTTCCGGGTCGTACACCGAAGACTTTGGCGCCATTGATCCTGGGTGTTAAAGGTGGTGGTGGAGTCAGTATGTAGAACTCATTTTTATTCTCTTCATTCGATTGCCCATCAGTATTTAAATTCTTTTGGGTCAATGCTGTGGATGATAGCATCACTGACAATAAGATTAGGCTAAGAATTCGCAGGTTCATTTTTAAAATGGTTTTAAAGTGATTAAATAAATTTTGTAATCATTGAATCATTTCATTTATTATAGATCATCCAGGTCGATCAGATCCTGGTAGGATTGATTGCTGCCGATCATCTCATTCCAGGTTACGGTTTCCCCGCTGTAGGCAGCCATACGTCCCATAATAGCCGATAGAGCTGACTCTGCTCCT
The DNA here is from genome assembly GCA_964420035.1 of uncultured Bacteroidaceae bacterium. Classification (GTDB taxonomy): domain Bacteria; phylum Bacteroidota; class Bacteroidia; order Bacteroidales; family SM23-62; genus CAYQQR01. The sequence goes on from CAYQQR010000004.1 coordinate 78,997, forward strand.
TCCCGGGCCTGGTTATGGTAGTTGCCACTGGTGATACTATCTACAAAATTTCTGGCCTTATAGGCGGTACTGTCACTCAGCCCGTCAAAAGTACCCGCTGTCGAAAAATCACCGGGACTATCGGCAGTACCTGCAATTGACCAGGCATTTTCACCGGTTATTCGGCCCATTCCGTTGTAATTCGATTCTCCGATTCCTTTTTTCCCAATAAAACGAACACCCACGTCCCAAAAATCACCAAATTGGATGGCACTGAGGTTTACGTGGATATTTTCGGGGTAGGTATAGCATATCGACCAATTATCCCAAATATCACTGCCATCACTCCTGGCTTTCCTTCCACCGGCACCAATTGCCTTGAGGGGACGTGACCTGAATACCCAGTTGGCAACATCTACCATATGGATATGCTGGTCCACCAGTGTGTCACCAGAGAGAATGCGGTCCCAGTAAAATCTCCTGATCCTTTTTTCCAGTGGTGAAGCATTGGGAAATTCAGGATAGGGTATGTCCGGAGCATGATAGTGGAGTGCTCCATAGCTTACCGGGCCGATATCTCCACGGTGAAGCCTGTCAACCATTTCATAAAAGCACTTTGCCCCTCTGATGTTGAATCCAATCTCCAGACTGAGCTTATCCTTTGCTTCTTCGCCCAGTTCAATAAACTTTAAGCAACCCTCAACATCAACCCCGGCCGGCTTTTCGCAATAGATGTGTTTTCGGGCTTCTACCACGGCTTCAAGATGCTGTACATGAAAGAAATCGGGTGAAGCGATGATCACAACATCAACATCCTTGCAGTTGGCTATTCCAAGGAAGGCTTCCTTCCCGAGAAACATATTCTTGTCCGGCACACCCGCGTATCTCTTTTCCCTTGATACCTTGTCCCAGGTCTCTTTTCCTTTTTTTAACTGGTCCTCAAAGAGATCTGCAAGTGCAACTATCCGGGTATCGGTGTGATTCACAAAATCCATGGCAACTGCTGTCCCACGGTTGCCACAGCCCAGCAGTCCCAGTCCGAGATCGGAATTTGCTTTTGACCCTCTTACCAGATGGGGACTAATCAATACAGCTCCTGCTCCGAGTGCTGTTTTCTTTACGAAATTGCGTCTGTTGATCTTTTTGATCTTCATCTTTGACAAATCATTTAATAAAATGGTATCAACCCCGGAGTAGAACTCCGAGGCATTCAATCTTTCCCTTCTCGTCCGCCGGAGCGGAACGCGAAGGAGGATTATAGCTTCATGTTATCAGACTTCGCATTTTGAACCAAGCTCCTTTAACATCTCAACTGCTGTATCAACCAAAATTTCTCCGGTTCCCGGAGCCGTCAGACTGATCACAACTTCATAACCCCCTTCAGAATATGCTTTAAGGGTCGGTATGTACCAGGCATCAACATTACTCAGCTCTATAACCATTGTATTCTTAAAAGGAGATTGTTCTTTAATGGAAAGGGCAAGCTCAACAAATACTTCCCCGGGCAAAGTTACAATGGCTGTTTCCTTGCTGAGTTTATAAACGATGACCTCGAGCGGAAGAGGGTTAAGTCCTTCCCTTTCAAGTTCTTCAACTCGTAAAATCTTCTGTGCCCTCACTTTGGCCAAGAAACCCCTGTTGTTAAAACCCGTCGGTGCAAAATCCTTGAAATTGTTTTCATGAGCAGACCTGGCCCATTCAATATCCATCTTAGTACCCATATTAAGCGGTGCATAGACAATTTTTGACATAACCTTGAAATCAGGTTCCTGTATATTAAATTCGGGTAAATCCTTAATTATTGTCGATGCAAGCTCCCTTCCTATCTCTTCGGACCGTTGTGGCCCGTTCTGTCCCTCTCCTGGTTTTGAAACATCCCAGTGGTTGATATCTCCCGAGGCCCCTTCACCAAAAATTGAAATAAAGTGATCGTCAAAGTTCTTTTTCATTTCATCTGCCATAAAACCGGGAAAGTCGGCACTGATGCCTTCCCCGTAAACACAGGTATGCATGGCAAAACAACTAAGTGCACCCATGGGGGTGTTGTCATCTTTATTTGTAAAGACTACAGCAGGCAAATCTGGATCCGTAGGTCCCACAGGCCTTACAATCTCAGGATTCAGGTATGGATAACCGTTTTCGAATGAGGTCCCGGTTTCCGGATCGATGAACGGATTCATCCTCACCGTGCCGTCAATCATCAGGAATCTCCTGTTGAATGCCACTCCTTCCTGCCGGGCGATTCCCGAACTTATTTCTGCTGGTTGCAGGGCGGCCTCGGCCTTCAAAATCGATTCAGCTATTTTTTCAGTAAGCCCTTTGCACTTTGCCGAACTATGTGTGTGGGTGGCACAAATACTTATATTTTTCAAAGGAATGCTTGTCTTTCCTCTAAGGATATTTCTCACTTCGTTTGCCTCTTCCCTTGATATACCGCCGATGTCACAAACGACAAGGGCGCCCATTTCCTCCCCTTGCCTGAACACGGCTGCTTTGGAATAAACGGAATCTTTAACTGTACCCTCTGCAGGGGTAATGTTAACTATAGCAAAACCCGTTTCAAAAAGGTCCGGTTCCGAGATTACGCATGAGGATAAAACCATAAATGCCGATGTCAGGAATGGCAGCATAATTCGCTTCAATTTTTTCATAATAAGCTGTTTTTTTCGGATCTGATGCATATTTCAAAACACTCTACTTTGTTCTATTTACTTTAATTCTTTTAATCTCGATTGAATAAATTTTAATGTCAATAGCCTTTTTTATTAATAGGACAATTTACTATTATTGGAAAAATCAAATTAGTACTTATCATTCCTTTAATGATAATTATATTCCACCATTATTATATTGCGTAAAACCAACTGAATTAGAAAAATAAGTTATTGTTGAATCAACTTATCAGATAATTTGTTTCGCTCAAGTACCAACCTTTATAGTTATTGGTTCATCATAAAGAAAGCGCCTGGACTTATTAATACTAATCATTCTTTATATGCTCATTATGCTTCATTTTTACATTGTTATAGCCTACTCAAACAAACATGATAAATACTTGTAAAGTACGTCTGATAGCTTTTTCTGATATTCGCGGAAAATGCAGATCATATAGTTGGAATGTTTGGAAATGTTCTAATAACCAAAATATTGGAATGGTTAATGTATATTGCATTAATGTATAAACTGCGCATAATTTATTATCGCTTTCATCATGCATGAAACGAGCATGATTTTTATTAATCATAAAAGGATTAAAAAAATCACACGGGAGCGAAGCGGTTGTCCCGAATACTCGGGATTCTCGTATTTTTAATCAATTTATTTTCAGATAATTATAAGATTTAAACGAATGAAAATAAGTAAACCCATTCAATTGATAATCGCTATCTTTTTAACAACCGGTTCTTTAGTTCTGGCTCAATCAGAAGGATATGTCATTGAAACGAAGATACTGCCCGATGAGAACTGGTGGGGAGGAAATGTGGTACACGGAAGACAAATGCCCTTCGATGAAAGTTCGGATTATTCGCTTGATCAATATGGAAACAATGGGGCGAACCAGGCGCAGCCGCTTTTTATTTCAGACAAGGGAAGATTCATCTGGAGTGAAAACCCCATAAAGATAAGTTTCAATAAGGGCAAAATTGTTGCTTCATCAACTGCAAAAATAACACTTGATGTTAACGGGGAAACGTTAAGGGATGCTTTTCTGAATGCCAGCAGGAATTATTTCCCTCCTTCAGGAAAAATCCCCCATCCCTTGTTTTTTTCGAGTCCTCAGTATAACACATGGATTGAATTGCAATACAACCAGAATGAAGATGATATATTGAAGTATACGGCCTCTATAGTCGGAAACGGTTTTCCTGCAGGTATCATCATGATCGATGATAACTGGCAAAAGAATTATGGCGAATGGGAGTTTTCCTGTGAACGATTTGACGATCCGAAAGGCATGATCGAAATCCTTCATACAATGGGTTTCAGGGTCATGTTATGGGTTTGTCCCTTTGTATCCTCTGCAACCCCAACCTATCGTAATCTTTACAGATCAAAAGATCTAATGTTCGCGACACAGGACAAAAAATGGCCTGCAATCGTCAGATGGTGGAACGGACAATCAGCACTTATTGATTTGAGCAATGCTGATGGAATGCAATGGTACAAGGACCAGTTGCAATATCTTATCGAGAAGTACAATGTAGACGGCTTCAAACTGGATGCCGGTGATGCATTCTTCTATGAAGATATTTACGGTCAGGAGTATCTTATCCCAAATGAACATTCTGAACTGCATGCCAGGGTGGGCCTTGATTTTGAGTTTAATGAATACCGCGCGTGCTGGAAAATGGGTGGGCAACCTCTGGTTCAGCGCTTAAGGGATAAAAGACATGAATGGGATGACCTGAAAGCATTGATCCCGGATATGATTGCACTCGGTCTTATTGGGCATCCTTTTAGCTGCCCGGATATGATCGGTGGAGGAGAGGTGGGTTCCTTCTGGGGAAATCTTGAGTTGGACGAAGAACTGGTAGTAAGAAGTACCCAGGTTTCAACCCTGATGCCAATGATGCAATTCTCGGTAGCACCCTGGAGGGTCCTAAATAAAAAAAACCTGGAAATTGTAAGGAGAATGGCCCATCTTCATTATGAAATGGGCGATGAGATTCTTACTCTGGCACAAGAATCGGCCCTGACCGGGGAACCCATAATTCGATCCCTGGAGTATGTATTCCCCGGACAAGGTTATGCAAACATAAAAGATCAGTTCTTGCTGGGAAATGATATACTAGTAGCTCCGGTGATTGAAAAGGATCACCGTGAAAGACAGGTTGTATTCCCAAAAGGAAAATGGAAAGGCGATGATGGAAGTATAGTTAAAGGTCCGGCCAGAAAGACCATTTCGGTACCATTGGAAAGATTACCTTGGTACAGAAAAATAAAATAAGTCGAGGATGTTTGATGATCAGAGATCGGGCTTGAGCATCCTGCCAACCCTAACTTCAATTTTTTCAGGATCAGGCAAACTGATAAAATACATTCCCTGTTGTAACCCTGCTACATCAATGTCCGGTTCACTTCCATGTACGTTAAAGTGGTCCAAAAAAGATCCAGACAGGCTCGTTATCCTTACTTCATAGGTACACTCCGTTTTGCCCTCATTGATCAGCGCATCCTTTACAGGATCGGGATGCATCCGTAAAGGTTTACTGACTGTCCTCTTACTGACGCTGCAGAATCTACAAGTATATTATGAAACATTCAGAGTGTTCCATCGCATTTTTCTCAAGCTGCCCTATGATTCGGGCATAATCCGCGTGATCAGGATTGAGAAAGTTGGTAGCCCAGTCTGTGATAAACCCTAATTTTGGGCCTGGTATCTCATTTCCTGCTTCAACTCTTTAAGCATCTTAACGGCAGCTTCAACCATTATTTCTCCTCCGCCCGGATCGAGAACAGCTTGTTCAACCTCATATCCTCCTTCTTTGTATGCTTTTCTGTTAGGAACATAAGATGCTTCATCCGCATTTGCAAGTTCAACAACTAGGGTATTTTCAAAAGGGGAGAAGTTTTTTATCACAAGTTGATGTTCAACGAACATCTCTCCGGGAAGTGTTACAATAGCAATATTATTACTAAGCCTGATCACCTGTACATCAAAAGGATAAGTTGTCATACCCTTAATATTCTGTTCATCCACCCATTCCGTTTTTCTTTTCCGGACAGTTCTGAGGAATTGTTCACGTACAGACACTTCTTCTGATTTACCAGTCATTTCTTCCTTATTTATATTCATAGCCTGTGCTTTTTCTTCCTTTGTTAATTTTAGAAGGGGTACGTTTACCACTCTGGAACGAACTGCTAGAGAAGGCTCTTCTTTTTGAAGTAGGGGAAGGATCCTCTTAATGGCCATACCAAGAGTATCACCAATTTGTTTGCCTTTGGTTTTATGCCCGGACTGCGGACCCGGTTTTGAAAAATCCCAGTGGTTAATGTTTCCGCAGCATCCCGTGAGGAATACCGACTGGAAAGCTGTTCCGAATTCTTTACGTAGTGATTCCTCAAAAAAATAAGGATAGTCCGCGCTGACAGAATTCCGGGATCCTGAACCTTCCTCCTGGTATACGGCTCCATATTCCTTAATGCAATCAAGGTGCAATGCGAAATTAGTCAAGGATGCATACGGAGCAGATGTTTTCTTTTCGCTGAACAATACGAAATTCACATCTGCATCTATAGGTCCAGCAGGTCGTACAATATCCGGATTCAGGAACATGGGATTAAAACGTACCGATCCGTCTTTCATGAAGTAACGTCGGTTGAAGGAGACATTGAATTCCTGGCCAATACCAGAAGCCAACTCTACGGGCCTGAGGTTGTTTATTGCTTTTTCGACTGATTGGACAATCGCCGGTATCAGTTCCTTATGCGGATGGTCCATATGCGTGTGAGTAGCAGCTACACAAATATTCTCATAAGGTATACCTGTCGCTTCAGCTATCTGTTTCCTTGCCGGAACAGTTATGTCTTTTGAAACACCTGAAACATCACATTCCACGATAACAGCCAGTATCAATCCCTGACGGAAAACCATTGATTTGACGTTCAGTGTATCCAGAATTACGGCATCCTCACCTGTGATGTCCACTCGTGCAACCCCCACTTCCAGGTTTTCCTCAGGGACATTGGACTGATTACATGAAAAGCATAAAAATATCAGCGACAGGATTAATAGATAAACGGTAGTTTTCATAGTATTTACATCTTAATACATTTTCCTTTATATAAATATGTTGAATCAATATTATTTATGTTACAGAATGACAATGAGAACACTCCCATGATTATTTTTTATAAGCATCCTATTTTTTCAAATCGCGATCAGGAATAAGGTAACAATTGGATCATTCTATTATACTTACAGTGTGATTGAGGATGTTATATCCCGTTTCAGCTTCCCAAAGGTCCTTATTGGCCAGCCGGATCTTGTATTCCGGCCTGTCATAAAGCATGGGATCGGGCATGTTCAGGATTACTTCGTATTCACCGGCAGGGGTCTCATTCGGGATCCACTCACTGATATCCAGTCGGATTTCATTCTCCGGGTGCCAGAATCTTGGATCATTGATACTTATTTCAGGCGGAGTATAATCACCATTGCAAACGACAAATTTCCCACCGATATCTCCAGTTTCCGTATTTCGCAACAATAATTCCACGATCCTGGGATTATAGGACGCAGCCCATCCGTCATTGGCAAGAATAAGGGTTGCATTGAAATATTCACCCTTTTTAATTCTACGGGGAAACATTGCCTCCACCAGTCTCAACCGGTATCCAAGTTTATTTTGTATCTCATCATAACAACCTTCTTTCTTCCATTGATCGTAAGATCTGGAACCCCATCCTCCGTTACAGGTACTCCAGCGCATTTTTTCGAAAAAATAAAGAACCCGCTCACATTGGGCATATTCTCCGCTAGTGTACCCGTCTCCATCAAGGTCGGTATCGGAACTATTAATTTCCCCGCCGGGTTCACCACCCTGAACCACCCATTTGTTTTCAGCATTCAGGAATTCAAGAACCTCTTCAGCATTCTCCCTGGGATTCCAGAAAGTACCTGCATTCCATTCCCCGCAAACAAGGCAGTCGTCATGGATCCCCATCCGGCTTCTGATGGATCCGTCAAAAGCAGTCTCTGCTGTAAGGGGTTCAATTGGGGCATTTTCAAGAATCCTGTCTTCTTGGAGACCGCTGAAATATTGAAATTTATAATCAGGGTATCGGATGGCTATCATACGGGTTTTAGGTATTGCTTCAAAAAAATGCTGAATGATCCTGATCGTTTTTTCATTGATCCTGTTATATCCTCTCTTTGTATCCTGTAATTCATAGCTGCTTGTGTGTCCTTCCCCCCAGGGTCCGATGAAGCCCAGTTCAAAATAAGCAATTACATCAATGTTATCATTTAGGACCGGTTCAAGCTGGTCAATATGGAGCAGTACTTGATCAACAGGAGCATCAGGCCCGCCCATGGGATAGTTATATGCAAATCTCAGGATCAACTTCATACCCTGTTCGCGGACCACATTCAGATCAGACTGGAACCTTTCCATCCATGCGTCACTGATCCTGGAATGACGGAATTCTGCTAAATGGTAACGGGCATTGATCATAGTCCACTTTTTCTCTTTGTATGGCTGAAGCAATTCCGGCGTGATGGGATCGTTCCATGCTGTCCAGGTATAGTCCTCATCATCCTGTTCACAGAATTCCCATGTTACGGTATCCGGCCATGGTGGATCAAACTGCATGGCAAATCCTCTTTCCGGATTAGCTATATTCTCATCTGTGGGTTCATACGATATTATAACCTTTCCGGTATCTTGGCATGCAGCAACAAATACCATAAAAAAAACAACTATCATTACATATAAGGGATGGCGAATAATAATAAATCTTTGTTTCTCTATTTCCATTATTCTATTGGTTTACGTTTAATTATTCAATGCACAAATTGTTCCCCTTCAAAGGAATTACGTCCTTCAGGATTTCCTTCCTCCTTAGGAAGATAAGGTTCAGTCAATTCCATGGCTTTAGGCAGGTAGAACTTCTCATAGAACTGAGGATCTTTTCCCTTTTCCTTCCAGAGTCTCTCAAGTTCCCTTAACGTCGGAAAATATAATTTTTTCATAATAGCAAGCCGCTCTTCATCCGTGGATCCCTCATGTCCGCTTGGTAGCAGGCATGCTCTACCATTATACTGAAGAAGCTTCAGATCTCGCTGTATGGAAGTCATGCCATCCCATCCGTTATGCTTCATGAATCCAATGATATTGGATAACCTGTATTGAGCGGTAATATAGCGCGGATATGCCCAACTCTTCCCGTAACCGTATACATGCTCTCCTGTATAGGCTGCATCAGCATAGGTTTCAACAGCCGGGATCTTAATACTGGGTTCACCCAACGGTGGTCCACCATCATAGGCATGCCCAGTAGCATGGAGCAGGATAAATCCATCTGGGTATATTTCCCTTGCAAGCCTCATCTCCTCATAAGCAATGAGCCATTCAAGAGAAGGTACCGCGTCGAAATATGCTCCTTCCATACCCCATTCATCACGGAATTTTATCAGTTGACCAGCAAATTCTTCCGGATCCCTGCTGTAATAATAATAAGGACTCATATAAGGTATAGGTTTCATACCTGCTTTTATTGTGGCATGAATATGTTTTTTAAAAAGCTCGGTATCCCTTACTGTATGATTCTTCTCATAGCTGTTGGCCCAAGTACGGTCGGTGAAATTCCACAAAATGATAACATCTGCATATTCACCCCATTGTTCATACTTTTCGACAGGTACATGTGAATTACCGATTGTGAAAGTAGAATGAAAGGAATCATTCCACGCGTAGGGCCTTGGAGGAAATACAGATATCCCGAGTCTTTCTCCCGGACTAAGATAATACCTGAGTCGCCATCCCGGATCGGCACGACTGATAGATTCCTGATCATTCACCTTTCCGGCAAAATCGATCATTTCCTTTGTAACCCGGCCGGGTTCAATGCCGGCATCAATCCTGCAAAATCGGCCAGTGCCCCTTGGAATTACAGGGTTTACTGCGAATCCACCAATATCATCCCTCACAAGAAGGTGGCCGCATGAAAGACGGTTCCATTTTCCTCCGATCAGACTTTCCAGTTCAAGGCGAATTTCATTATGGGGCACTACCATTATCAATCCGTCAGATTGAATTCCAAAAGTGATATTATCATTGGCTAACACACATTCCTTTTCATTTTGAACAAGTATTTCCAGGTCTTTCAAATCCAGGGAGCTTTGCCACTTAAAAACATTCCTTTTGTTTTCCACCATCTGCTGTCCGCTTATTGTATTAGTACCTAAGTCAAAAATATAACTTGCAGCTGTCACCTGTACTGTAATCTGTCCGAGATATTTATCTACAGATATGATCTTCATCGGAAGATTTCCGGGACCGCCCCTGAAAGTAGCACCTGTTCCTTTTTCAAAGGGTACCAGTTCTTTTTCATGCAGTTCAATCAGGGCTACGTCTGCAATTTTTATCATATTCCCGGGCGGGAAATTTTCAAGGCGGATCTCGAAACGAGCAACTTTTGCTCTTGGATCTGTCGTAATTTCCCACTCCCACCGTTGCCAACCCTCCGTCTTATTCGTAAGCCCGTTGATATGCGCCTGTATCCGGTTTCCGGCATCATCCATGGTATATATCCCTGCATTCACCTCATCGGGTCTTTCAAATTGTGCTTGCATCAGGATAGAAATTATATAGCTTCTGTTACCCTTAATAGATAAGGTATGAAAAGCAGCAGGGCTCCAGGAACGGTATCGTCCGTTGTTCCTGTAATCAACGGCTTCAAGTTTGTAATACCCGCCGACGTCTGGATCCTCACAAAATATTGCATTATAACTTTCGTCTTCTTCCCATTTTGCCCCAGATCTGTTCATAGCGAACTTATGGAATCGCATAATCCTGCCTTCCCGGTCATTAAGGTCTATATCCGAACTAACAGAAGGACGGACATTCAGTTGAGCTAAAAGGGGAAAGGAAATTATGGTAATGAAAATCAATGATAAGTATTTACTTACATTGATTTTGATACTAAAGTTTATCATTTTAAATTGTTTTTTTATCTTTTTTACATTTCAACTGGATCAATAAACATATCCATGTAAATAACTGCATCCAATAATTCAAAATATCACTCGAATTCAATCACACCGAAATACTCGGGAAGATGAAAATCCGGGGTTTTTCGGTTGATCGGGGACCAGGTGATATAGTGCGGATGAGAGGATTTATGGGCGATTTTATAGAAGTTGGCTCTCCACTGATCACCTGGTTCCGGTCCGGTTACGTTACTGTATTTGCGCAGGATCTTTATGGGAATCCGGTATTCCAGGTACCAGGTCACCGGGCCTATCATCTCGGGATTAACAAGTCCGGGCATTGATGGAGCGATATCAATCTTATATATATCTTCCGGATCGATATTTACATATTCCTTACCGGCAATTACGTTATAATGCATGAGTGGTGTCCCTGCACAGTTGATCTCAAGATTGAAATACTTCATGGGATGAGCGGTATCGGGAGCAAAGAAAAATTCCACGCAGGAATCTTCCCACACCGGTCCGTTGATAGAATCGGTTACACACCTGACCCATTTGTCTTCTAACTTAAAAATTACATAGATAAAGTCGTCATTATACATCAGTCTGGCCATCACTTTGTAATCGTACTGGGGATCAGGCCCCATATATTCATTAAGTTCCAGTGCTTCAACTTTTTTCCATTCCGGTTTATCCCATTCAGCATTGATTATCATTTTACCCTCGGAACGGACGACTTTGTAGAATTTTTGGGCACCAATTAAATCGTCTGATCTGATGCAGGGAAAAAAAAATACAAAGGGGACAATTATTCCAAGGAAAAAATGAATAATTATATTTATTAAACAATTTGGAGACATCTCATTTGATATTGAGTGTTATCCCTAAATTATTAAAACCTGTTTCGGGTTCCCATGTATTCAAATTGGCTAGCCGGATACTGAATTCCGGTTTTCGATATAGTGTTTCTTCCGGATCCGGTAAATTCAGTAATAATTCATAATTTCCTTCCGGTATTCCTTCCAGTGAAACACTCGCCATTTTTTTCATGATACCTTTTTCACGAAACCAGAACCTTGGATCGAATTGATTTTCAGGCAGGCCAGTAAGATCGATATGATGTGCTAAGCCATTTATTGTATTTCTCAGGATAAGTTCACACAACCGCGGATTATAGACACCGCCGAAACCTTTATTCTCAATATAAAACTCAAGATCCAGATTCCCACCCTGTTTAATCGAAGAAGGAATGCGGACTTCATGCAAAACAAATCGATAACCAAACCTGCGTGCCATCACATCAAATGTACCATTGTCCCTCCAAAACCTGATAACTGCTTCCGCTGAATATCCCGGATTGAGACTTAGGGAAGCAAAGTGGAATCTTTCAAAGAATGGTTCTATCGGTGAGTTATATCTTGCAAAATCATTAAAATCTTGAGTTTCACCAGTAGTGATAGGCACATATTGGCTCAATTCTTCAAGATATGTCTTCTGACATTCACGGATGTTTGAGTCGGTTGACCATGTTCCCATATTAGAACCGGCATCCCCCCAAACCCAGTCATCATGACGACCCGTCCGGGCTAAATCAGAACCGGAAAATGCTTCTTCTTCGGGAAAGTCAAATTGCATACCCGGGTCGTCCTTACATCGCGGCTGTCCTGTTAGTTCCTGGATCTGGTGAATGTAACGTAAAGCAACCATTCGATCTTCCGGGAGTGCATCCATTATGGCATTATAGATCATCCGGGTATTCTCATTGACGTCGATGTGCCACTCACCTCCCAGATTTTCTTCACTCCCGTGCCATTCTCCCCATTTCCCTATAAAACCTGCCTCCATGAAAGCGATCACATCTTTGTTTTTTTCTAAGTATGGTTTTAACTGTTCTATATGCCTGAGGATTAGTTTAACTGGTGTATCCGACATGTCCTTGTCACCTGCATAATTATAAGCCCAGCGAACGATACTTTTAAGACCCACTTCACGCAAGATATCCATATCCCTCTGTAAATCATCCAGATATTCCTGTGGGATATCGGTATTCTTATAATCCATTAAGATGTAGTATTTATCAGCCAGTGTTATATTTTTCTCAACACGAAGCTTTTCAAGCATTTCCGGATCATAAACCGGGTATTGTTCGTTGGTTTCATATGTTGGATTAAAAGTCCAGTGCCATCCCCGTTCGGGATTACAGAATATACCATCCACATCTTCAGAATACGTGATGGATACTCCTTCAGACTGCTTATTGCAGGATGAAACCAAAGCAAGCAAAGAAATGATAATAAGTCCTGGTAATTTGGGGGAGCTAAACTCTTCAAAATAACGCAGGCATAATATTAAAAAATCCTTCATATATTTTATTGTTGTGATCGCGTTTATAATTGGGACTACATCCGTCTATCCTTCACTATAATCATGAATAGTACATTTTATTTACTCAATAAAAAACCAATGAGTATCCTGTGCTTTGGTATCTATGATGTAAAATGATATGTCTTCTGCTAATACTTCCCCGGTTTCCGGTTTGATGATCTTTTTTGCTCCAGGGGGCAGCCTTAATTCATATTTCCCGTTTCTGAGCGCATGGTAGGAAACAAACCGACCACTCATTCTGACCTCGCCCATAGCGGCTGTACCACATCGGAATGCGCCGGCATCATTAGCAATATTGTTCATCATTTCGGAAGCTAAAGAATTCGGTGCACCGATATAAATGGATGTCCAGTCGGAAAAACGTTTTACAGCCAGGGCAACCTTACCATCCTCTATATATTTGCCCAGTGCCGAATCATATCCATCTTCTACCCAGAATTTCTGGTAGCGTGCTATTCCCGGCAACACCATATAATTCCATTTACAAATATATGGAGTACCCAGACTAGCCTTTCCTTCAGACGAAAATATACCGCATAAAGCCTCTGCCATGCCCTGGAATTCAGGTACCTTAAGATAACCTTCAGCAGCACCGTTGAGCCGATCTGTTTGACCAATGCTTATCCTTGCTCTCTGATAACCTTTTTCAGTTGCGATCTTCATTCCCGTAAGCTTTGACATGGCATCAACAGAAAGTCCCGAATCAGTGGCATATCCGGTATCATACATCCAGATGATAGTCTTTCCGTCCTTTTTCAGGTTTTTATTTATCCACTCCCTTTCGGCCTCAGTCAGATAAGTATTATTATGAAAGATATAGATTTTATAATCCTGTAGTTCAGGTTCCGCTATAATATCCATTAAGTAATGTATATCGAAGGGCACTCCTGCAGTCTCCAACAGCATATACTGCCAGTAGTTGGTCGCTCCTACCGAAGCATCCGCCCAGGTGCCGTAGTACCTGGCTTCTGCACCAAACCTTACCAAACAAACATCCGGTTGAAAATCAACTCCTTTGCGATGGACCAGTTTATCTGCTATTTTACTTACATCCCGAACCTCATCAAGGATCTTATCATTAACGAATTGTTTATCCATGTCATAATACCAGTAGGCTTGATCTTGGGCCAGGGATATCCCGACAAGCTTGCGGTGCATATTTTTCCAGTCCTCAATATCGGGTTGGCTGCTACACCACATGTCGGCAAGTTCATTATACCAGCCATGGTTTGAAGCCCATGATCTGAGGTCAAGTTCCTGGCAGAAAGCCGTTTTATGGTAACCGAATGATTGCTCCGGATGGTAACCTGAAGCAAAGCCGGGTTGCCTGTAAGGGTAATAGGACATGCTAACAATGACATCATTGGCTTTCCCGTCCTTTTTTGCCATCTTTAGAAAGCGTTCATGCTGGTTGAGCATGGGCATTCCATAAGACATGACATAAGTTTTTTTGCCTGCTTCTTCCTTTATGACCTTTGCAAAAGTTTCCCTCAGGTCAAAAGCGGCAGCTTCAGTAAATTGCCTGTAATCGGTAATCAATCCCTTTGGCATGATAACCGGAAATTCCTCATGTCCAGTAGGCGTCTCAGGTATAGGAATCTCTGAAAATGAAGCATAACTGGAATTCCATATCCTGTTTAGGTTCTTAATGGTGTAATATTCATTCTTTAAATAGTTATGAAAGGCATCAACGTGTTCCTCACAATAATCAGATGCAAATTCTCCGATCACCTTGGTCCAGAACTGACCGTCATGTCCTCCCCATACTACAAATCCGGCAATGGCCTTCCAGTATCCCTGCTTTTTTAAGGCACGGATAAGTTCCCTGATGGCCATGGAGCCATCTTCACGCCATTTTTGTGAGGCGTAACTAGCTTCGTTGAGTTTTGTTCCATCCTTAAGTTCCCAATTGCTTTCAGGGTTTTCCATTAGCCATTCTCTGTAGGGATCCATAGTCAGATCGAGATGAATATTGGCATAGGGATTCTTGCGAAGTGTTTGTAGAAGGCTTTTCTCCAACGCTTTCCAGTCATATTTATCCTTGCCAACCCAAAAATTTCTCATAGTCATTACATTATTGATTTTCACACCGGCATTGTACATCCCTGCCGGATCCTGTTGTCCGCGATCACTATCGCTTCTGCTACGCGGGGTTGCCCTATACAGTCGGGGCCATATCTCATCACCATTAAGGAAGAAATGTGGTGTATTATCTTTCCAGGTAAAATATGCCGTTACTTCCTCCCGTTCTGCAAGGATCTCTTTTACCTCCTCCTCTGAAAATTTAAATTCCGGATTTTCCGGGGTACTGGTACCTGGCTTTTTCCCTTTAAAGAATGTTATATCGTCTATATACACATCAAATGGATTACCGTACATCATTACTTGCAAGAAAATCTCCTGGACCTCTTCTGTATTATTGGTATAAAACACCACCCTTTTGATCCAGTCTTCAGGTTTTGTGGTGGGAGAATTCCTCATCAGGGATTGGGAATCATAATCATAATTAACCCATAATGCCGAAACCGTATTAGTTATGTTCGGTTGGTCATTATCTTCCACCAATCTGGGGATCAGAAAAGATGTTATTTGGGCATTCGAAGAGTTAAACCAGAACCTGAAGGTATATGTTTCGCCGGGTTCAACGGTAACAGTATTTACGGAAGAAAGTTGCAGATACCCGTATGAATTCGATTTGCTGAGCTTAACAGACCTTTTACCGTTACGCTTGACTTTCGAGGTTATTAAACCGCTTCCCTCACCACCGGCAAAACCGGAAACACGCCAGTACTTTTCGAATTCATCTTCGAATCCCGGGTTTTCAACAATATTGGGAGCGGGATCTGAACCTGCTTTCGGCTCACTTTGCTTAATTTCACTAAAGCAGCCAGTTAACAGAAGCATTAAGAATAGACTCATCCCCGAAATCAGAAATGATTTTTGATATCTTTTGCTCAATATTTTAAACTTCTTGTCTATAACCATCATATATTATTGTTGTTTAATAACCTGGGAATAGTTGCAAGCATATTACACAGGTATGATTATCAAATGAATAATCTTTAAATTATTGAGTAGGGTTGGCCCTGCCCTCATAATTTATGGTCCGATCGAATTGGGGATCATCAAAATCAATATCAGTTAATTCTGTCCTTTGTGCCAACAAATCAACTCCGATGTACCCTACCGGGAAACGTCCGCCGCTAAAGTAATTTTTCACTGCAAACCTAACTGAAGGTTTCATCCCTGAAGGATTAAGAATCGCGAGTGCAAGAATATATTCACCTTTTGGAAAATCTGATGGAAGTCTGAATTTTTCTGTAACCGGCCAAAGCTGAGCAGGCTTCTTAAATCCCTGTGCATCTATGTCCCAGTCGTCTCCCGGAAGCCAGTCCCTTATATCGTTATTTTGAAAAATCGATTTCCATTTAACGGATCTATCCATGGGATCAAGAAGACTTAATTCCAGCGGCCAGTCATAGTAAAATGGAGCCGATGCGGTATTGCGTACCTTGAAAGAAACGGTAAAAACCTGTTGCGGCTTAAGACGTGCCGGATAACAAACTTCAGTTACAACAAACTTGTATCCAATGGCATTTTGTACACATTTAGCTCCTTCAGCTGTTGCGTTATCATAATAATCATAATTGGAGATCCATGATAGTGCAGTACCATGACAGCGGCGGGAATAATTGATAATTCGTCCGTAATAATCAGGATTATTCATGGTATCTGTAGGTGTGTATCCAATATATTCCTGTATCCCGCCCCAGTTATAGGCAACCTGACCTTCGTATATACGCCTTTTCCATCGATCTTTTTGTGATTCTATACCTTTTGCATTGTTTTCTTCCTTTGGATGAGCCCAGGAATCCCAGTAAATTCCAAAATCATAATTCCTGAATTGACTCGGATATCTATTGAGGACAATTTTATTTTTAAATGCCGCCGTAAATTCATCTCCCATGATTTTCTGCATATCCTGTGTTGGTGCAGGTGAATGGTGTTCTCCCCAATTACCTATGATCCCCATTTCGATCCACGCTACACGAGGGTCATTATCCCAGACAATTCCAAGACGCCGGATCAGCCGTTTCACCCTGGCTTTGAAACGATCACTTGAATAATCTCCTTTATTAATATCTTCTGGCCATGCAAATTTGTTTCCGTATTGAAGCCATATCCTGGGATATACCATCCTGTTTTCACTGGAATAAACTTTCCAGGAATCATCGCAATATTTCTGTATTTTAATAATCCCGTCACTTTCTTTGTCTTCCAGTTTATTCCAGGGTATATAATCCAAACCTAATGTCCCATAGGGATGATCACCGCTTCCGGTCAATCCCATTAATGGATTCCGTAAGGCAGAAGGGTATTGTTCCGGAAATATTGTTACATAATTATCGTTTACTCTTATGGACCGGTAGTTAAAATTTGCCAATATTATGCCTGATGATGTCAGTGTTGTCTTCAGGAATCGTCGCCTTGTCAATTCTCTATTACCACTCATTTAGTTAGGTTGTCATCGAAATAGAAAGATTGCATTTGTATTTCTGAATTAATTCAGCTCCTTTGGATAGAACAATACAGGCAGTTCACCAAATTTTAGAACCGCCCGTATTGTCCAAAACCAAAGATTACATAATCGTGAGATAACCTAAAATTAATAATCTATGAAACGACTTTTAATTTTACTAGTCACAGGCCTCAAAGTCACAAGCTAATTCCAGCCCGTATTCTGTGTGAGATTCGGATTTTTATATAACTCGCTCTGAGCAATGGGATAAAAGTACCTTTTATCTGACCAAGGTCTTGTTTCAACAACAACTTCAGTATAGCTGAATGTGTTATCCACTTGGGTTATCTTCATACCCATTATCTCATTGGTCTGTTCTCCAATCTGCCATCTACGCAGATCCCAGAATCGATGGTTCTCAAATGCCAATTCCACTCTTCGTTCATCGCGAATCTGCTCCCTAACATCATCAACAGTCATAGCTCCAGCGTAATCCGGAATTCCCGTGCGGTTCCGGACCATGTTCAGGGCATCAAGAGCGGTCATTCCATAACCTTCCGGATCACTTGCAGGTCCGTAAGCTTCATTCATGGCTTCTGCAAAATTCAATAAAATTTCCCCATAGCGGAAGAATACCCATACATGATTCGCGGTTGTAGTGAAATCGGGATCCAGGGATACAAGTTCAACAACGTATTTTTTTAGATAATAACCAGTCCGCGTGGAAAAATTCAGCGGAGGACCGTCCCTTCCTCCCTGCCATATTTCTACATTCCTGTCTTTCCACATGGAATTGTTTACAATTATTGTCTGGCTAAGTCTTGGATCCCTGTTTTCATAAGGATTCTGGGGATCATACCCGGATCCGGCTTCATCAATATCCATACCATTATCCATTTCATAGGTATTTACCAGATTCTGCGTGGGGCAAGTTCCGGGTTGTGCTCCTTCATAACCTACAGGAAAATTAGCGGCTTCGAAATCATTCGTTGAAGTAAATCTTCTGCCGAATATCAACTCGGTACTCGTTGGATTGTTTACTATATCTGAATAATTGGACTCAAGAGAATACCATCCCGAATCAATTACAGTAAAAGCCGCGGCAGCTGCAGCTTCCCATTTCTCCTGGGCTGAGCCGTGCAACGGACTTGCAGCATATAGTAATGCCCGGGCCTTCAGAGCCAAGGCAGCTCCCTTGGTGACTCTTCCTTCGTTAGGACCTCCAATGTCAGTATATTCTGTTGGTAAATCACTGAAGATAGCATCACATTCCTCCACAATAAAGTCAATTACCTGATCAAAGGTATTTTTGGTTACCTCATTCACATCTTCCAGGTCCAGAACCGCTCCATTAAGAAGAGGTACGCCTCCATATCTTCTGGCGAGTTCGAAATAGAAATAAGCCCTCAGGAACCTTGCTTGTTCATCGAACAATTCATATTGTTGGACCAATTCAGGATAATCTTCGTTATACCTCTGTACCTCCAATACGGATATATCAAGGTTCTTTAAAAAAATGTTCACTGAACGAATCCCCCCATACATGTCTCCCCAGACATCGTCAACAGTGTTGACGGGACTCCATCTGTCATCATTCATAATGTAAATTGATGAGAGACTGTTGGCTTCAACAGCATCATCCGAAGCACTGGCCCTCATTGAACCATTGATCTCGTTAAATCCGGAAGGTAGTTGCCCATAAATCCCGTTGAGAAACAGTTTTGTACGGTCGAAACTTGTAAAGAATTCCTCTTCACCGTAAAAATCTTCCTCAGTATAATCCAGGTAATCACAACTCACCAGACTTAACATAATGGTGACGAGAATAAATATGATTATATTTTTCATAGTTGTTAATATTTTCATGATTAAAGTACCACATTTATACCGGCTGTGAATGTTTTCAGCGTTGGATAAGTAGAGTAAGTGTTTTCGGGATCTACATAATCTATTTTATCCATGCTGAATAGATCTCTTCCACGCAAATAGATTTTTAGTTTCTGCAATCGAAGATTGTTTACCAACCGGTCGGGAAGAGTGTAAGATATTTCTGCATATCTTAATTTAAGGAAGGAACCGTCGCGGATCCAGATATCATTGGGTCTGAAATTATTCTGGTTTGCCTCAGATGTCAGTCTTGGCAGTTTCGCATCCGTATTACCCGAAGTCCAGTAGTCATCGTACCAGGTAGAGATATTCCCCTGAACCTGTAGTGGCCAGAAAACATGAGGCTGATTCAGGTATACCGATTGATTAGCTGTCCCCTGGATCAGTGCAGAGATCTGGAATCCCTTATAACCGATGCCCACCGTAGCAGAATAATAAATCTCCGGCGAGTAGGAATAGCCGATAGGTTGCTCATCAAATTCATCAATAAACCCATCATTATTCTGGTCGATATACTTAATATCTCCCGGACGGACGATGCCAAGATTCGAAACAGGGCTATTGTCAATATCGCTCTGGTCGGCATATAATCCTGCAGATTCCCAGCCAAAATACTGGCCGATAGGCTGGCCTTCTCTTTTCATATACTCATAAGGCCGGAATTCTTCGTTCATTTCAATGATTTCACTTTTAACCCGGGAAAACATACCTGTGACAAAATAACTGAAATCACCAGATTTATCAGTCCAGGTAAGATCCAATTCAAAACCAGAGTTCTCGGTAATCCCGTTATTGATTTGTTCAGGTATGATCCCCAGCACTTCCGAATATTGGCTGGCCGAGGGAACAAATATGTTTTTCCTTTTCATAAAGAACAGGTCACCATTAAAACTTAACTTATCAAAAAATACAGCTGACAGACCCATGTTTGATTCATAGGATGACTCGTAGGTCTTGCTTTCTATTGGTATTTGTATCTCATCGTATCCTCCTACAGGTTCAAATCCGTTCCCGAATACATAACCGTTAATCGGACCATATTTTGCAACTGTCAGATTTGTTGCCGGGATCCTGCCATTGCCGACCTTCCCGTAGGAAGCTCTTAACCTCAGATCATTAATAAAACCCGAACCGCTCAGGAAGGGTTCATTTGAAATTACCCATCCTGCCGCAATTGCCGGAAACAGACCGTATCGTTCATCTGCATTTTGAATAAGGTTGGTTCCGAAATAGGACAGCGTGGCGTCTACATAGTATTTACCGGCCATCCCGTAATGAATATTGGCTGCGAGGTTGTTTTGCCTGAAAACGGTGTTTATGGCATGGCTTTCCTCCTCTTCTGCCTGATAAAGTATCCAGGTCTTCAAATCATGATCTCCGAAGGTTTTATCATAATTCAACCTGAATCTTAGCGCGTAATGGTTATCATGAATATCACCCGGGTATCTGGAGGCTGTTAACTTGGTATCCTCACCCAGTTCGTTTAAGATGGTATCTGTAATACTTCCTGATTCATTCAGGACAGGAATTACTTCTTTGTATTGATAAGTCTGGGTTTTATTTTCCCAAAAATCTGTTCGGTTATCATAGACAACCATGGCTTCAACACTCATTCCTTTGACAAAACTGTTAAGATCCTGTATGATCCTCAGATTTGTGGAATAACTGTTGATAAGATTCTTGGAAAAACCTGTGGCTCCAATTTGGGCAACAGGATTGTTACCGTACAGGTTAGTCCCTCCCCATGAACCATCAAAATTCTTTACAGGGAACAACGCGGATGGGATTGAGAAAGCATCATCCACCAGGTAGAAATTTGAGGGGCCCTGGTTGTACATAAAATATCCTCCCAAACCTATCTCTACTAGAGTTGTAGATGTCAAATTAACATCCACATTGGTCCGGAAATTTATTTTATTATAATCCAACTGGGTTGAAAAATCCTCGAAGTTGTCTGTATGATTATAAAGTCCTTTTTCATTCTGAAGATTCAGGCCCATATAAAAATTGACCTTTTCACTACCGCCTGAAGAACTGAAATTAAACTTCGATAGTTTTCCCATATCATTTAGGGTTTGGTCGACCCAATCCACATCAGGCCATAAATAAGGATAATTTCCTGATTCGAAGTTGGCAATATCTGTTGGACTGTACCTTAGGTCGGTTTTACCGTCATTTTGTTGAGCCTCATTTACCGCCCTTGCATATCCCGCAGCATTTAAAAACTCGGGAAGTCTTGTTGGTTGGGTCATCCCTTGTTCATAAGAAAAAGAAAAACGAGTTTTGCCCTTTCCTCCACGTTTTGTGCTAACCAAAAGAACCCCATTTGCACCACGCTGGCCATACTTCGCTTTAGCAGCAGCATCACGAAGCACAGACACGCTTTCGATCTCCTCCAGTACAAGGGTATTAAGTGGCCGCTCAACACCATCTACAATAACCAAAATGCTATTATCCCGGGTGGTTGAGAGACCCCGGATATCCATCCCGGGTTGTCTGTAATTAGGGAAATAACCGGCATTTTGAAACACCCTTAAACCGGCAATCTGTCCAAACAGAGCATTGCCAGGGGTGAACACGGAAATATTTTCCAAATCTTCACTTGATGCGGATCCGATAGATGAAACTAAGTCTCCTTTTCTTAGCTTTGTATTAAATCCAACATTAACCAGTTCAGATTGCTTGTCCAGAACAATCGCTTTAATCATGTCAAGTTCGGAATACTTAAGGGTTTTAAGAACCTGGTTCTTGTAATTGACTATCAGGTGCTGACCCTCTTCCAAATTAATCGAGAAATTACCTTCAGCATCGGTAAAGGTCTTTACCTTTGGTTTTTCCTTTACTGTAATGGTTACATCCTGCACGGGATCTCCTGATGCTGAGATAACAATACCTTCCATCATGCCTCCCTGTCCTAATACCAAAGGGCTGAGGTAACAAAAAAGCAATATGGAAATTATCCTTTTAGTTTTGTGTAATATTATTCTTTTCATCATACTAATGTGTTATATTGAACTGGTTGATCTTTAATTAACTTCCCATCCAGGATTCTGTACCAAACCATAATCTTTTTGTATTTCATCCAGTTCAAAAGGTTCCAGATAATATTTAGGAGAGAAATTTTCCTGCCAGTCCATAGTAAAGGATGAGAGTTCTTTAACAGTATAATTGAAATAAAGTGAATGCTCATCAAAACTCACATTCTCCTGAAAGAAAGCGGAAAAATCCTCAATAGCTTCAGCAGCAGGTGTCAGGGTAATATCGATACCAAGATCCGGAGAAGTAAATACATCCTGCATTTTATGCCTGACCATATCAAACCAACGAGTATCCTCACAACCTAACTCTATGGCACGCTCCTCGAGCAATGCAGCCAGGAACTCCTCTTTGCTGATTTCACCGCGAGTTTTCCCGATATACTGTTCAATGCCACCCACACCGACTCTTTCACGAGCTTTGTTGGCATAGTCAAATGCATCATCGGTAGGTCCGTCGTTTAACTCATTCAGCGCTTCAGCATATGAGAAATAAATTTCAGGTATACGGACATATGGCCACTGTATGGGCTGGAACATTGTTGATTGTACATCTAATATCCATTTATACAATCTATAACCACTGTAAATTAGATAATCGCTTTGTCTTTCCCTTCCTCCTATCCAGGTTTCAGCTTTGCGGCCCTGGTATGACGGGTGGCCATTGATCAGTATACTTTCATATAATCTTGGATCCCTGTTCAAATAAGGATTAGCAGGATCATAGCCGGAAGAGGGGTTATCGATGTGCATTCCGTTTTCCATCGGAAATTTCTGTACATAATTATGAATTGGAACGGTTACCGGTAGCCAGGTCCACATTTTTATGAAATCCGGACTTCTGTTCCATTGATCCAGGTCATAGTACAACCTTACTGACAATAGGGTTTCCCCTGTTCTGTCATAATAAGCTTTCCGGTAGTCCTCCTGCGGGTTGCCTGTATTGACCATCTGATACTGGGAACTGCTCTCAATCATGGGAATAAGTTCTTCACATGCATCCCTGACGCGTTCCCATAGTTCCCGTTTATAACCACCGGTCCATACCAATTGCTTGGCTACAGCCTCATGGCTTTGGGGCATATAGGGTTCATCGCTGTTGAACAATGGACTGGCAGCAAAGGTCAGAAGCTTTATCTTCAGAGCCATACCCGCTGCAGCGGTAAACCGTCCCATCCACTGATCCGGGTTACTTAGCTCAAAAGGAAGGTCTTCAATGGCCTCGTCGATCAAAGTGGTGATGGTATCGACTGATTGCATGACGGTCAACCTTTCAATCTGGTAATCATCATCTGGCTTATATGCATGGTCCAACCAGATAATTCCCCCGTAGTGTCTGAAAAAATGCGTATAATGGGTAGCAATGATCATTTTAGCTTCTGCCTTGAGAAGTGTTTTCTCAGATTCCGGCATATCGGGAACCCTGTCAACATTTTCCAGAAAGATGTAAGCGGTACGGATTCCTATGAAAGGCATATCTCGCAGCCATGTGTATTTACCGGGATCAGCCCAAAGGACACCCCATTTAAAACCTATCTCTGAAGCATTGTAAGTACCATTTCTTATATATTGTGTGGGTGTCCATGTTACGGCATCCCGCATCAGGTCGGTAATGGTCCAGATCGGCGTCATTCCGAATCCTCCGCGGTTACCCATCACTTTACCTTCATCCCACCTGTGAGGCATACCCCAAGGCAATGTTGCATAAGCGTTCCATAATAACTCCTTAGCCCGGTTACTGCTTGAAAATACTGAATCAAGCGTATAACTAAGTTCAGGCGGATCTGAGAAAAATTCATCCCCTACCTTGATCTTTTCGCATCCTATGACCATTGTAATTATCAGGCCAAACACAAGAGGATATTTGAAGTTTGTTAAAACTATTGATCTCATGATTTATCTTTTTTTTGTTTAATTCACTCAATGTTATTAAGTTCATTAAAAATTAACCTTTAATCCGACAGTATAGGTCTTAATCAAAGGATAGGTCAGGTTATTCGGTTGCCTTTCCGGATCGATCCATTTCATTTCATCTTTCTTCCACGTAAATAAATTATTTCCCCTCAGATAAATCCTTATTCCTTCAATACCGATACGACTGATTACCCCTCTCTGGAAGGTATAGCCTAATTCAGCGTGCCTCAGCCTGAGATAAGATCCATCCCGCACCCAGAATGTCGAGGGCTGTTGGTTATATTGTTTATTTACAAAAGTCAATCGTGGCCATTCCGCGGTCCCTTCAGCCGCTCTTTCAGGAGTCCAACTATTTTCATAATGCGGCAGGAACAAGCTCCTGTTGTTGGTAGCTCCGAAGTAGTCTCCAAGACTGTATCCTAATGATCTGGTGACTTCGGTTACTCCATGGAAGCCGAGGGTGAGATCAAAACCCTTGTAGCCAAAATTGGCGTTAATACCACCCGTAACCTGGGGTTGGTTGGGATATTCGATCACCTTGGTGTCCAACTCGTTAATGATGTTGTCCCCGTTAAGGTCCCTGTACTTCATATCACCTGGCTGAACATAAGCTGAAGTGGGAATGGGATAAGTGTAGTTTGCAGGATCTTCTACATTATTCCGGTCGTAATTTATCTGCTCTACCTCTTCTTCAGAATAGAATCCTTCCCAGACATACCCATAAGGAGATCCCAGGGGATGACCCGTCATGGTTTGATAGGGCTCAGCAGGAGGTATTTCATCCATGTACAAGATCGTGTTTACCGCACGGCCAACATTCACAGCAAGATTATAGGTAAAATCACCCGATCTGCCATTCAGGGAGGTCATAACCTCGAATCCCTGGTTCTCCACTTCACCTATGTTCAGGGGTGGAAGTTCGATAGCTAACCAAAGGGGGGCTGTGTTCCGGTACATCAGAATATCATCCCGGTATTCATAAAAATAATCGAAATTTATACCGATAAGGCCATCAAAAAACTTAATATCAATCCCATAGTTCTGTTTCCGTGCTGTTTCCCAGGTAAGATCGGGATTACCGATACTTTCCTCTCGGACACCCGGAAGAAGTTCGGGAACCCTGACCCCAAAATTATACCCGTAATATAAGGGACCATCACGATTATATCGGTCACCGATATATATGAATCTTGCACTGCCGCCTACTTGATCGCTGCCGACAATCCCGTAGGAACCTCTCATCTTCAAATAACTGATAAAGCCAAGGTTATCCATGAAACGCTCGTTGCTGAGTACCCAGCCAGCGGATATCGATGGAAAGAACCCGTAACGTTTATCTTTGGCAAAATTCTCGGAGCCGTTGTAACCAAGGTTAAACTCGATCAAATACTTTTTGTTGTAATCGTAAGTCACGCGTCCAACCAGACCGGCACTACCAGTAGGAATATTGCTGTAATTCCAGCTTCCCGGCGGGTAATAGTTCATTTCCTGATTGTAAAGGAACAGTGCTCCAACGGTATGATCATCAAATGCCCTGTTGTACGCCAAGGCAGCTTCCCAGTAAATATAACGGTTAGCACTGTAACTTTTGCTATATGACGCGGGACTGGGTGCCTGAATCCTGGACAGAACGATTGCAGAATCACCGAGAGACGGGTTTGGGGAAACAGCATCTATATTATACAATGATTTGTAGACGGCTTCATAAGGACCATTTTGGTCTTTGTATTGATTAAACCCAACCCGGTAACTGATCTTGGTCCTGAAGTCCAGTCCCTTTAGTATCGGGGATAATACCGACAAATCCTGGGTGAGATCCAGGTTCACGTCGATCCTGTTCTCCCGGGTTTCATTATATCCCCCAGAACCTGCCAGTAAACTAGGCATTGAATTTTTCCATACCATGGGTAAATACCTGTCATCAAGTTGTACAAAACGATCATCCACGAAACCAACGGCAGCCATTGGTGGTGATTCATACAGGAAGCGCCAAAGCACAAACTGTGAATCGCTGATATTAGGATTTTTCCGAATACCTATCCTGCTTCTACTGGTAAAATTCAGTTCGGTAGTCGGGGTAAGATCAATATCCAGGTTCGTTTGCAGTGTGAAACGATTGTAATTAAAATTACTCCAATTATAAATATCACTCTCCTCCAGGAAACCACCTTGCTTGAAATAACCCAGGGAAGTATAATACCGTACATTATCGGTACCTCCAGTAATGTTTACGTTGGCTTTTATTTCCCGGGCAGCGTTACCTATAAATTCTTCAACCCAATCATGGTCCGTGAATAATAGGGGTTCCTCCCCAGTTCTGAATTTATCGACAATGGGCTGCGGGATCATACCGGCTGAATCACCGTCGTTGATCATGGTTTGGTTATAGGCCTGGGTCCATTGATATGAATTGGTATATTCAAGAAGATTTGTTGCTACCTGGGTTCCGTAGGAAACATCGGCGTCAATGCTGATCTTTCCTGTTTGTCCCCTTTTAGTGCTGACAATAATTACACCATTGGCACCTTTGATACCATACACGGCCGTAGAGGAAGCATCTTTTAGAACACTAATATCGCTTATGGATGAAGGATTCAACTGCATGAAAGTACGCTTGGTGCTGGGCACACCGTCGATCACGAACAAGGGTTCATTGTTATTTAGAGTGCCAAGTCCCCTTAGGAAAATATTCGGATCAGAGGCCCCTGGTGTCCCTGCTTGTTGAATGGTCTGTAATCCCGGGATCTTACCGCTAAGTGCCTCACCAAGGGTTGGCATGGAAATTTTTTCTATTTCAACTCCTTGCACAGAGCTTATAGCTCCCGTCGTGGTTATCCTACTCTGCTTTCCGTATCCAACAGTAACGACTTCAGCCAATTCGGTAACCTCTGCTTCCATGGCAACATTGATTACCCGCTGATCGCCTACCGGAATGGTTACGGTCTTGTAGCCCACGAAAGAAAACACCAATGAAGCATTGGGTGACACTTCTATGGAATAATCACCATCTACGTCAGATATAGTTCCTCTATAGGTACCTTCGACCATAATGTTGACACCTGGCAGGGGTTCACCTGTTTCAGCATCGGTAATAGTACCCGTAACTTCAACCTGCTGAAGCATCTCATGCTCAGCTCCGATGTTAATGTTAGTTTTGATAGGCTCGCTTATAGTTGTAGGTTTTTCATTTTCAGGCTGATCCGGTAAGGCAAAAGCCTGTATTGGTAAAACCATAATGAGCAGCACATTCAATATTAGAATTGTACCAGTGCGCAAGCGAGAATTACTCCTATCAGTTTCATTTTTTAAATCTTGTTTCATAATCTGATCAGGTTTTGATTTTTTAAAATGGTCGCAATAATCTCGTACAATAAAATTTACAACAGAAATACTTTTTTAAGTTAACTAGTAAGGTTGTTTCATAGGCATGTGTACTTGTTATGTTTTATAATTTACATCCGGTATTTGAATTATCAATTCTTCGATATCAGACTCAAAGTTTATTATCATCAATCATACTATTTACAAAAATCGATTCCCAGGTATTCGTTTGCTATAGGAGTAAGGGTTTTATCATTCAAATCCGAGGGATCGTAATTCAACTCAAATTCATAAGGCATTAAATACCCCAGAGATGACCACCCGAAAAATGGATCCAGTCCGAATCCCTTACCGTTTTCTGCATTGTAATATTCTCTTGTAGTGTAGTTGATCTCCAGAACCATGCGAAATGTCGTTTTTGCAAGTTCTTTGGCCAGGTCCATATATCCATAATCAACAAGACCATGGAACACCATGTAGTTCGTTGGTATCCAAGTAGTACCCCGCCAGTTACAACCATGATCCCTGACTTCTTGTGAATAATCGGGTTCGCTTTTTGACCAAGACGGAATAGGATAGTCGGTATTAAATTCTTCTTCATTGAGCAGGTGCTCATTGATAAGCCGGTCTGCTCTCTTTTTCGATGGGGCACCAATATAAAGAGGGAGAAACCCTGCAATACTTTTAACCCTTACCAGTTTACCGGTATATTCATCTCTGTCATAATAAAAACCATCTTCTTCATCCCAGAAATTTTTGTTTATCTGGTCCATAAGCCTGGCAGCATGTTCTTTATATTCTATAGCATCTTCTTTAAATCCAAGTTTGTCTGCAATAATCTCCATGGATTTCAATTCACGATAAAGATAACAGGCCAGATCAACGCCTTCATAACGAAAAGCATTAAAATAACCGGCTCGTGAATCCTGATTGTCCATACCGCTGTGATCGGCGCTGTTCCATACGGGTAAACCGTTTTTATCAAAATCCATATACCAGAACCAGTAAAATATATATTTCTGCAAACGCTCATAATAAGATCTTCCGTCAACGTAAAAATTACGATTCATGGTCCAATCATCTGGTGTACTATAATTTTCTGAAGCATTTACGACTTCCAGGAGCCAGGAATA
The DNA here is from genome assembly GCA_964420035.1 of uncultured Bacteroidaceae bacterium. GTDB lineage: Bacteria > Bacteroidota > Bacteroidia > Bacteroidales > SM23-62 > CAYQQR01. The sequence continues at coordinate 107,827 of CAYQQR010000004.1, forward strand.
ATCTTGAGTTTGCTTGGAACCTAACAAAGCAATTTGTGCTAGAAATGGCTTGAAATGCTGGTAAACCCGGGGTTCAAGTAAAGTCCTGGAAACGTAACCATTTAAATATTGCCTTTTGAGAAAGAGCTTTAGATTCGTAAAGCAATATTCATTAATACCATAATATGACATGTAGATATTTTCAAAATATAGATCCCAGTCATAAAATTCCCCGTAGGAATATCCAGTGAGCAGGTATTCGTCAAATCCTGTCAACTTTATGATTCCATATTCTTTAATATTCTCATTTAATACCTTTAGTCTTTTCTTAAGATATGCCTCGTCAGCAGTAGAATAATAATCATCGATCTGGGAAGTGCATTCAATAGCTGAAAATGTAAAAACTGTCATCAAAACTGAAAGTTTTTTCATACTGTAGTTTATTTATTATTTTAATTTTCCCTTTGCAATATCCCAATTGATACCAGGTTATTTATGCCATAAAATTCCCCCCCTGGTGTAATAATTTTTTAAGCCTATGAATTAAGAAGAATTTCAATATATTCTTTTGACCAGGTCACATCCTTTTCCCAATCGTTGCCGCCGGCATCTTCACGTTCAATGATTACCGGTCCGGTATATCCATTATCTTTTAGTTTAGTAATGAATTCAGAAAAATCCACTTTGCCCGCTCCGATCCGGACTTCCTTTCCAAGATCTCTTGTATTCGTGGGAAACAAGCCATCCTTGCAATTTACCAGCTTGATAAGGTCTTTGTAAACACACAATGCATAAGTAGGATGCCCACGGTCGTAAAGGATAAGGTTTGCTGTATCCATACCGATACCCTGGTTATCATAGCCCACATCCTCAATGCATCTGACAGTGGTTGTAGGTGATTCCTGACCGGCATGATACAGGAATATCTGACCGTTTTTCTTGCAATGTCCTACTACTTTTTCAATTGCTTCTACCGTTTCTTCATAATTTGGATCATTCGGATCTTCTGAAATGAAACCCACGTGCGTTTCAACCATGGGAATATTGCAAGCTTTAGCAAGATCTGATAACCGTTTCAACGCATCCACTCTTTGGTCCCGGTATTCTTTCGAAACGAGTCCGATATTGATCTGGCCTTCGTAAAAGTTCCATGTGGTGGGCCCGGGACCAAGTGTAAACAATGCATGTACGCTGATTTCATATTTTTCCATTGCATCACTTATTGGTCCGGCAAGCGACATATCATATTTGTCTGTATAAATCTCGGCATGTTTGAATCCCAGTCTTCTGATCTGACTGAAAGTGCACTCCACATCATTTATGTTAAGGGAATTAACATATATTCCAACATCCCATCGGCCATCTTCGCGAGATGACAAATCTCCTGACCCGGGTGAGACGGATCCGGCTGAAACTACATAAGGTGTTGCAGCTACTACAGTCGCTGATAACTGAATAAAATTCCTTCTCGAAATTCTGCTCATGGATTTATAAATGTCTGCAGAAAATTCATTTAATAATGAAGTAAAAATAGTCCAGCAAACAACAAATAACCCATACTTTTCTTTTGAATTATTGTACTTAACATTCAGTCCAGAAACTGAATCTAAATTGAGGGAGATTTCAATAGTTAATTAACGTTCCTGAAAATCACTTAGAAAATCAGAAGGAGTTTCGCCTTTGATTTTTTTGAATTGTCGATTGAAATTAGAAATGTTGGAGAAACCGCTCTCATAACATATTTCAGATATTGCCATATCAGTCTCGGAAAGTAACCGGCAAGCATATCCTACACGAATTCTTACTAAGTATTCTTTAAAGGATAATCCAAAGGTTTTCTTAAAGGAATTATAAAATGCAGAATTGGACATGTTTGTAATTTTGAGGAGTTCTTCCAATTCTATTGGTTTACGGAAATTATCCATAATGTACTTCAATGCCTTATGCATGGGAATAATATCGCTGTCATCAGTATCCTGATATGCTTCACTAGCCAAAATTCTATATTCGCTGGTGTTCGAAAAAATATGAAAAATATCCAGTAATTTGTAAAATGCATCGGTATTTGGTGAACCAAGTATTTCAATTATAAGTTTAGCAATTTGCTTCTTTGTATGGCCATAGAATTCTATACCTCTGGCTGCATCATGCATGAATTTTCTTAATTGTAAGTTTTCGGGAATTCGAAAAAAACGATCTCCTAAAAAGCTGTCTTTGAATTGTATAACAATGCCTTCTCCTTGAAATCCATCAGGATGTTGATAAAAAAATTCATCACACCTCCACTCATGGGGTGTATTAGGACCTAAAAAAACCAGATCATTTTCACGGAACCGGGCATGATGATCTCCGACAATACGCCTACCCCTGCCCCTTTTAATTAACACCAGTTCATATTCCTTGTGTACATGCCATTGTGTAAATGGTTTCGTTTCTCTGTATACAATGAATGAATTGTTGTTATCATAGGTAGGTATATATTTTAATAGTTTCATGTCTAGGTCCCTCCAGTGCAATTAGACAAATCCCCTAATTATAAATATCATTCCTAAAATAAAAAAAATAAATCAATTTTAAATTATTTCCTAATTACGTCAATTTCCTGTATAAAACTTTCGAATAATACTTGTAACCTTCCCCGGGGACGAGCATATCTTTCGTACTTTTACGGAGGATCCGGAAAAGGCGCTCGTACGATACTCCGGTATGGATGCCACCGTAGACAAAGAATTTATACAACAAGCTCTTCATATTAATGCGCAAATAGCAAATCAATCTTCAACCCATAAATAAAATGGCCACAAAAAAAGAAATACAGATCATCCGGGAAAAAAGAGGTTATATCATCGACATGGACGGGGTCCTGTACCATGGAAACAGGCTTTTGCCCGGTGCCAGGGATTTCGTCAACTGGCTCAAAAAAGAAAAGAAGAAATTTGTTTTCCTGACCAACTCCAGCGAAAGAACCCCCAGGGAACTCCAGGAAAAACTGAAACGCCTGGGCATCGAAGTCGAAAGAAACGTCTTTTATACCAGTGCTCTCGCTACGGCCATGTTCCTCGCCAGCCAGCACCCCAAAGGAAGTGCGTTCATTATCGGGGAGGCCGGACTGATCAATGCCCTTTATAACGTGGGCTATACCATGAACAATGTGGACCCCGACTACGTTGTTATGGGTGAGAGCCGGACCTACAGTTATGAAAAAATTGAGCATGCGGTGAATCTGGTTCTGAAGGGGGCTAAACTGATCGGTACCAATCCGGATGTTACCGGCCCGAAAGAAGATGGGATCGTACCGGCCACACGGGCCCTGATAGCGCCCATTGAACTGTCCACGGGCAAGCAAGCCTATTATGTCGGAAAACCCAACCCTTTGATGATGCGAAACGCCCTGAAAAAGATCAATGCCACCCGGGAAGAATCCATCATCATCGGGGACCGTATGGATACGGACATCATTGCCGGCATCGAATCAGAGATCGACACCGCCCTGGTACTGTCTGGCATCACCAGCCGGGAGACCATGAAGGATTTTGCCTACCGGCCACATTATGTGCTTGATGGAGTTAAGGATTTGGTAAGCATTAAATAGAATTCAGAATTCAGCCTGCCTGCCGCCAGGCAGGGACAACCGACCACGGACGACGGTACGTCATACGTGGTTCAAAATACAGGACATTGAGACGATGAGACGATGAGACATTGAGACATAGCTACAGCGCAGCCCTCTTACGCCAGAGCTTCGGAGGACGCAGCGGAAAAACATTTAAAACCATGAAACCATTCGACGCAATTATATTTGATATGGACGGCGTATTGGTCGATTCCGAGGAATACATCGCCCGGGCCGCCATTCAAATGTTCAGGGAAAAGGGCCTGGAGGTGAAGGAAGAGGATTTTCTTCCCTTCGTGGGCACCGGGGAAGACCGATACCTGGGGGGTGTGGCAGAAAAATACGGAATGGACCTTCAATTTCCGGATGCAAAAGAGCGGGCGTATGCCATCTATGACGAAATAACCCGGGGGAAGCTTGAACCATTGCCGGGGGTTACCCGTTTTATAGACAGGTGCAGGAAAGAAGAACTTAAAATAGCGGTAGCGACTTCGGCCGATGAAGCAAAAATGCAGATCAACCTAAGGGAAATAGGCATCCCGGAAAATACATTTGATGCCGTTTTGAACGGACTGGACGTGGATAAGAAAAAACCGAATCCCGAAATATTCCTGAAAGCAGCGGAAAAACTCGGTGTCGATATCAAAAAATGCCTGGTGGTCGAAGATGCACCCAAGGGCGTGGAAGCCGCCCACCGGGCCGGCGCCAAATGCCTGGCGGTCATGTCCGGCTTCAGCCGGGAAGAACTCGGTGAAGCCGACTGGATCGTTGTGGATCTGACGGGGTATCCGGAGGAAATATTTAAGTAGGAAGTAGGAAGTAAGCTGTAGGGATTCAGCCTGCCTGCCGGCAGGCAGGGATTCAGAATTGACGACGGACCACGCCTGCCTTGCCGGCGGCAGGGACGACGGTACGTGACAGGTAGTTCAAAATAAAGGAATTAGGACATTGAGACATTGAGACATTGAGACATTGAGACATTGAGACATTGAGACATTGAGAC
>CAYQQR010000005.1:0-110322 GCA_964420035.1 uncultured Bacteroidaceae bacterium
ATGAGACGATGAGACAATGAGACGATGAGACAATGAGACGATGAGACAATGAGACAATGAGACGATGAGACAATGAGACGATGAGACAATGAGACGATGAGACAATGAAACATAGCGGCAGTTCAGTAGGCAGCAGGCAGGTTTATTACCAGAAACCTTTGGCCGGTAACTAGCGACCAGTGGCAAGGAACCTCCATGGTTTCGAGACCCAGGGTTCCCCGGCATAATCGATACCAACCCGGGGCAGGGTTTGGTATGAAAGAGGGGTGCCCGCTTCGATCCAGATACGTTTGGAGCGGGCCAGGTCTTCGCCGTAAAAGCCTTTATCCAGATCCAGAATTTTACTTACCCGTCCCGGACCGTTAAAACCTTTGATTCCCCTTACCAGTAGTGCCTGGGGATCGTTTTCCTTTCCGGTTACGATATTCAGCATCCAATGCATTCCATAAACCAGGTACATGTATATAAAACCTCCTTCATGGAACATGATACCGGTACGCGGGGTACGGCCCCGGGAGGCATGGCAGGCCAGGTCGTCACCGCCCCGGTAGGCCTCTACCTCGGTGATGATGAATTTTTGAAGTTCTTGACCTGCTATCTTTCTAACGATCCTGCATCCCAGGATGTCGGGACAGACCTCCAACACGTCCCGGGTGAAAAAATCCTGTCCTATTCTCTCATTGTTTTTTTGAAGCGTGCCCATTTATTCCCAAAAGAAACAGGGCATAAAAATAGGAAAAGAATGAGATTCCCGAATGGGTCTCCAGGGTATCTTCGTTGAGCATTGAAAGAAATCCGATAAGAAAGAACATCAGAAAAAGCCAGTTGCCCCATTTTTTTTCAAGAAAGATTGGAGTGATCAATGCAAATAAGATCCACAGAAATCCAAAGACCCCGAAGGTGACAAAAAAAGTCAGGTATTGATTATGGGCCCTCCTGCGGAAATTCTTGCCCAAAGGAGAATCCATTTTCTCATAAGCCTTGTAGAAGGCCTGCTGCACATCACCGGTCCCTACACCGCTCCAGAAATTCTCTTTAATGATTTGTATGGCGGTTCGGAAATACACCAATCTTTGGGATACGGAGTGCCCGCTGGGATTCCCTCCTTTGAAAAAGAGGTCCAGTTCCCAGATCACCTGGTAGATCCTGGGACCGATACCTATCTTATCTGTAAACCGGTGATTGGCCACACCCGATTCTATGGCGGCAATGTCCTTTTCAGTGAGCGCGTGGACCCCGGATGAGTCTTTTCTCAAATCCAGGGAGGTGAGGTAGCGGATAAGGGTATATTTTATTTCATGCCCCATTTTATCATAAGCCTCGTAAGGAATCCCGCTTCTTTGGTTCCAATGCTTCTGCAGTTCCGGCTCACAGATATAAATCCAGACGTAATTGCTGTTTTCCAGCTGTTTTTTTTCCGGATAATGCTTATAAGGATTTCCGGATGGGCTGTGGCTTTCCAATTGAGTTGGATCCAATTCTTTACCAGGGTAAAAATCCATGATCTGTTTGGCCAGGTATCCAATTACGATAAGGGGCAGAGTTATACAGAGTATTATGAATGATTGCCGCAGCAGGCTTTTTTTCAGCCTGGTGATGCCAAGGAGGCCCAGCACAAAGCTTGTTACGAAGAAGATGACAATCCCCGTAAGCGCTTTCAGGAGAAACAGGAATATTATGAGCCATATGGCAAGGATAAGATATACCAGCTGTTCTTTTCGCCCGCTTTGATAAGCATCGCTGAAGAGGAAATAGAAGAGTATGAATATGGAAATGTCCACCATCAGGGAAAACCGGATATGGTGAACAAAGAGGGATATTTGTTCTATGTTGTTGTAGGGATAGTCGACCCAACCCAGTAGTATGATGGTGCTTATCAGGCTGGACACCGTTGTGCCCGCGATAAAAAACAAAAGAACGATCTTCAATTCTTTCCTGGTCAGTAATTCCGTAGTGCCAATGATCAGCGGCAGGATCAGCAGGGGCAGTTTAATGCGAAGGTCGTGCAGGGCATATTGAAGATCCGAAGTGCCCCAAAGACCCAGCAGGTGAACCAGGAAAATGCTGGAAATGAGCCAAAGGCTCTCGCGGTTACGGAATACCTCCCATTTCCCGTGGAATTTTCCTTCAATGATCCAGTTAGCAAGGAGCAGGATTTCGGCCAGACTGGTGGTGTAGATCGAAAGGGGCAGGCTGGCGCCCAGCCAGACCAATCCGAAGAGATACATATTCCTGTGGCTGAGGATCTGCTTAAGGGAATGCATGGGAAATCAAATAGCTTGTATTCTTTTGACGCCTTTTGGTGTCTTAAGGTTGCCTGTTCTCATCGATCGAACTTTGTGATCTTAAACATATCATGATAGATCAAATAAATCCCGAAACCATAATCCATGGATGAATCTACCGGGTCAAAATAACCATCCATCCTGAGGATGAGATTAAGCTGTTCCATCAGATCAATGTTATATTTCACTTTGCCTGTAAACAATTGTCTCTCTCTTTCAAAATAGCCTGGGTCGTAAAAAGAATAGGAGCCGAAAAGGGGCTCTCCCCTCAGGGGAATAAAGGACCGGGCATACCAATACCCCAGGTCAATGCCAAGATTTTGCCAGAACAAAAATGCCTGGCCGTAGATCCCGTAACCCTCATTGGCTGGTAATTCCTTTTCAGGGGAAAGATCAGCATAATGGAACAGGGATCCCCTGATGCCCGCGTGCTTCATCTTGCCTTCTTCCCCGAAAAATTGTATCATCTCCAATCCGGTTGCATGGTTTAAAAGTGTCTGTATAGGATCGTCGGTGATATTTATTTGTCCACCCCGGTGGGTGATTAGGGTATGAAACAGGAGTTTGAACTTTGGACCTGCGGTCTCGTCCAAAACGGACCAGTAACCTGAGTTCCCGAAAGTGAACCGTTCCTGCTCCCGGTCGCCCCACAGGATAAAATTCTCCCAGTTGATCCAGGTGTCGTTATGGATCCCCCATCCATCCAGGATCAGCTGGATGCCTGTTTCGGAATGATCGTAGAAAACCCTGTCGAAACAAAACATGGGTTCCGGGAGGTTATGATAGATATTTCCGTACAATTCGCCCATCACCAGGTGCATATGGGGAAATGCCACTTCCATGGAAACCACGGGTCTTACCTTGTCAGGAGAAGGCTCACCGGAATAGAGCAGGTAGTTCAGGCCCAGCCTGATCCTGGCTCTTTCCCCCGGCTGGTAATAAAAGCTGGGTTCTACCAGGGAGCCGGTAAGGGTATAGCCCCGGTTGAGCGGTGTGAAATACTCGTTATTCTGAAAAAAATTAAGGTTTTTGATCTCCAGTCCCCATTCTCCTTGTTTTTCAGGTTCTGCAAACCGGTAAGTCCGGTAGGCTTGGTTCCGTTCAGGATGAAAGGACTGGCTTTTGACCGCGGCAGAACACAACAACAAAATCAGGATTGCACATGAAAATATTCGCATCCAATGCTTTTTCAAAGAATAAGAACAGCAAGTTAATTAAATTCTTCATAAAATTTTTTTGAAAAATTGCGTTCTTTGAGAAGCATATCCTGAAAAGACAAGAATCTTCATGAAACAATTCCCGCTACTGAACAGGATCACGGGCTGGATCACCTTCCTGATCGCCACCACGGTATATTTACTCACGGTTGAACCTACAACCAGCTTCTGGGATTGCGGCGAATTCATATCGGCGGCCTACAAGCTGGAGGTGGGTCACCCCCCGGGAGCGCCTTTTTTCATGTTACTGGGCAATTTCTTTTCGAAGTTTGCCTCCTCACCGGAGCAGGTGGCCCTGATGATCAACCGCATGTCTGCCCTTGCCAGCGGATTCACGATCATGTTCCTTTTCTGGACGATCACCCACCTGGCCCGCCGGATCGTCAAGGAAGAAGATGAGGAACTCAAAACAGGCAAGATATTGGGAATACTTGGTGCCGGACTGGTGGGTGCCCTGGCCTATACTTTTTCGGATACCTTCTGGTTCTCGGCCGTGGAAGGAGAGGTATACGCCACCTCTTCCCTTTTTACTGCCATCGTTTTCTGGGCCATTCTGAAGTGGGAAAACATTGCCGATAAACCCCACGCGAACCGTTGGCTGGTGCTGATCGCCTATTTGATGGGAATCTCCATCGGGGTGCACCTGCTGAACCTGCTGGCCATACCGGCCATTGTCATGGTTTACTATTACAGGAAATACGAAGGAAGCCGAAGAGGCGTGATCACCGCTTTGCTGGTTTCTGTTCTTATTCTTGGATTGATCCAGTTTGTGATCATTCCCGGGATTGTCACCATTGGCACCTGGTTCGAACTGTTCTTTGTCAACGGCATCGGATTCCCCTTTGATTCCGGTCTGCTTATCTATATAGTATTGCTTTTCGGTTTTCTGGCCTGGTGGATATGGTACACCCATCAAAGGGGCAGGGTCCTGTGGAATACGGTTGCCCTGTGCCTGACGATGATCGTGGTAGGTTACAGCAGTTACGCGGTGATCTACATTCGCTCCAGTGCCAATCCGCCCATGGATCAGAGCAATCCGGAAAATGTGTTTAGCCTGCTTTCTTACCTGAATCGAGAACAATATGGTTCCAACCCACTGGTGTACGGGGAATATTACAATGCCCCGATTCTTGACACAAAGAGTGGGAAGAAAAGATATGTAAAGGAAGAGGGCAAATACAAGCATACTTCCCGGCGACCGGAATATGTTTACGACGAGCGCTTTAAAACCATTTTCCCCAGAATGTGGAGCCCGGAATCCCGGCACGAGGCAGAATATGAGTACTGGGGCAAGATAAAAGGCACACCCGTCCGGGTAGAAAGGAACCGGGGAGAGACAAGCACCATTCGAAAGCCCACGTTCGGGGAAAATCTGCGGTTTTTCTTCCGGTATCAGGTGGGACACATGTACATGCGTTATTTCATGTGGAACTTTGCCGGGAGGCAAAACGACCTGCAGGGACATGGAGAACTGTGGAAGGGCAATTGGCTGAGCGGGATCGGATTTATTGATAATCCCAGACTGGGGGATCCCGGTGACTGGCCCGAATTCATGAAAGAGAACAAGGCCCTCAACCGGTATTACATGCTGCCCTTTTTATTGGGATTGCTCGGTTTGTTCTTTCACTACCGGAAGAAGCGCGGTGATTTTTGGGTGGTCCTACTGCTTTTCCTGTTCACCGGACTGGCCATTGTTATCTATCTGAATCAATATCCTTTACAGCCCCGCGAGCGGGATTATGCCTATGCAGGTTCCTTTTATACCTTTGCCATCTGGATCGGCCTGGGTGTTCTGGCCCTGACTGCATTGTTAAAGAAGCTGATGCCTTATTCATTAAGTGCGATTATGGCTACCCTGGTTACCCTGATATTTGTACCGGTCATCATGGCCCGGGAAAACTGGGACGATCATGATCGCAGCGGGCGTTACACTGCACGGGATTTTGCCAAAAACTACCTGAATTCCTGTCAGCCTCAATCCATTTTGTTCACCAACGGGGATAATGACACTTTCCCCCTCTGGTATGTGCAGGAAGTCGAGGGCATCAGAACCGACATCAAGGTGGTTAATATGAGTTACCTGACTGCCGACTGGTACATCGAGCAGATGGCTTCCAGATCTTATGAGGCAGAGCCTGTTCCTTTTGGCGTTGAACCTGAAATATACCGGCAGGGAACACGGGATATCGCTTATCTGATCGACCGGTTCAACCGGCCCATCAAGCTGGATGAGGCCATGGAGTTCCTCAGCAGTGAAAATCCTGCCACCAAGCGCCTGCCCAATATACGGGAGCGGGTGGAATACATTCCTGCAAAATCCTTTTTCATACCCGTTGATTCATCCGATATACTTGAGAGGGGCGTGGTCCGGAAGGTTTATGCCGATCAGATCGTCGACCGGATCGAGTGGACCATCAATAAGGAATACATCGTTAAGAACGAGATCATGGTACTTTATTTACTGGCCAACAACGGTTGGGAGCGGCCTGTATATTACGCGGTAACGGTTTCAAGCGATAATTACCTGAATTTGCAGAATTATTTCCAGATCCACGGACTGGCTTACCGGATTGTTCCCATCAACACCCCGGTGACCCAGGGACAGATCGGGCACATTGACACCGGGATCATGTATGATAACATGATCAACAAATATCAATGGGGCAATGTGCAGGATACTGATGTTTACCTGGATGAGAACAACCTGCGCATGCTTTCCAATTTCCGGAACAATTTTGCCCGCCTGGCCAATGCCCTGATCGATGAAGGGAAGATAGATTCCGCCAGGGTGGTGCTGGACCGTTGCATGGAGATCATGCCTCATGAGCGGGTACCTTACAACTTTTTCATCCTGGATATCATTGAAGGCTATCACCAGATCGGCGAACATGACAGGGGCGGGGAGATGACAGGGGCATTTTACAAGTTGAACAATGAGGAGCTGGACTACTTCACAAGCCTCATGAACAGCGGTCAGCGCGATGCCGATTATGAAGTCCGCCTGAGGATGCATATCTTGCAGGAGATGTTGCGGCTCACCGAGACCTACGGTCCGCAAGAGCTGTACCAGGAAATGGAGCAGGATTTTCAGCAAAAAATGATGATCTTCTCCTCCGGAAGAATGCAATGAGACCTTTAGCCATCGTAAGATTACCCGGCTTTTTGCGGGACATCTTCCCGAGTTACCAGTTCCGCATTCCCCAGGACGGGGATCAGAAGAAGATCTACCTCACTTTTGACGACGGGCCCACACCAGGTGTAACGCCATGGGTACTGGATGAATTGAAGAATTACAATGCCAAAGCCACCTTTTTCCTCATCGGCCGCAACGTGGAACGCAATCCCGGGATCTTCCGGCGCATCCGCGATGAGGGGCACTCGGTGGGGCACCACACTTACAGTCATTTGAACGGCGTTTTCACGGGGAACAGGAGCTATGTCAAGGATGTTCTGATGGCCTCCCGGGTGGTCGATTCCCGGCTGTTCCGCCCCCCATACGGGCGGATGAACTTCATCCAGCGCCGCCGGCTGGCCCGTTACTACCGGATCATCATGTGGGATGTGATGAGTTATGATTTCAACACGGAGGTCAGTCCCCAGGAATGTTACCACAATGTAGCCGACAACCTGCAGCCCGGAAATATCGTGGTCTTCCACGACAGTGAAAAAGCCCGTCAGAATATGCAGTATTCGCTATCCCGGGTGCTCGAGGAGTTTGGCGGGAAATATGAATTTGCCTCAATCCCTATGTAGGTTCCTGAGTTCCTGAGTTTTTTACATTCTGAATCCTGAATCCCTGCCTGCCGGCAGGCAGGCTGAATCCTGAATTATTGTACGACCAGCCTCGTCGTAACCGCCTCCCCGTTCAGTTTCAGGAGATAGATACCTTTACCGTAACTGCCCAGGTCCAGGATTTTCTTGAAAGCACCCATATGGGCCGGGAACTCGTTGAGGTAGACCCGGGTGCCGGACATGCTGAAGACCTCGATCAGCAGTTCTTCGTCCAGTTGCGAGAATTCCATGGTGAAGCTGCCGCTGGAGGGATTGGGGTAGATCTTCAGCTGGTGTGCATTCAGGTTGAGGACATAATTAGGCGGTTCGGTAATGGTGATGGAGTCGGTTTCCACCGGTCCGCATTCATTGACATCATCCACTTTCACCAGGTATTTCCCTGCCGTGAGCCCGGTAAAGTTCCCCGTACCCTGCGGTGATCCGTCGTTCATGACATAGGAATAGGGTACAGTTCCGCCGCTTACCGTTACCGAAATGGATCCGTCATTTCCACCGTAGGTTGTAACATTCACGGAGTCGATCCCGGTGATGGTGAGAGGATCGGGTTCGGTGATGGTTACCGGGTTGCCGCTATAGGGTTCGGTACAGTTTTCTTTATCAATTACCACAAGATTATATTCCCCCGCGGGCAGGTTGAGGAAGTTGCCGCTGTTGGGTTGGTAGGTGTCACCGTTATCAATGGAATAGGAATAGGGCGAACCAAATCCCCCCGAAGCCAAAACGGAGATGATGCCGGTCGAATCTCCGTTGCATTCGATGTCGGTAATATCGACATTGTCGTAGCCAATCGGCAGGCAGCCGATAACGCCAACGACAATATAATATTTACCTGTGGTTGAGGTATAAATACTATCTCCTAAAACCAATAAATCGGAATTGGATCTTATTACTGTAAAAAGCTGATCTTCATCATTAAATATAGCACGGGCTTCTTCTGAACTGTTATTTCTTCCTGAATAGCTGTTGGCGCTTCTATAATTGCCATCAAGATCGAGACTTCCATAAAACATATCCTGATCAAGAGTGCCATTTGTGGATAATTCAATTCCTCCCCATTGAAGAACATCAGAGAAGAGCCCTCCGACATGGATTTTGTTATCAAAGAAGTTTAAATCATATATCTTATCAGTACTAACAGATCCATTTGTTTTTGCCCAATCAAAAGTTCCATCAGGAAAATATTTTGCAATGAATATATCATAATCACCATTATTCTGGTTGATTGTAACCGATTCTGTATCAGTTGAGTCAAATGCAATTGAGGGGCTATTATAATAACCCCCTATATAGATATTATTATTAGGGTCTTTGGCAGTACTAAATGTATATTCGTAATTATCTCCTTGAATTTTTCTCAGCCATTGTACCTTGCCGGAAAAATCAGTTTTAAAAAGATGAATATCATAAGATTCATTTACAGATACAATAGTATCATCTTCAAAAACAACACTATCGGCAAAGTTCCCGGACATGACATATCCATCATCTAATACCGAGATATTATATATAGAACTCCAAATTGGACTGCTAATGCCTTTGATTTGCTTCGACCACATGTGTTCGCCATCAGAAGTAAAGGAAGAGTAGAAGAAATCATCATATCCATCATTGGAATACAGGGTTGTGTCGGCCGCAATTTCAATACTATCGGTAAAAAATCCTGCGAGAATTATGTCTCCACTGGAATTTACTTTTAAAGCATCGGGTCTTTGATTTTTTGCACCTTTTCCAATATTTTCGCACCAAATCACATCACCTTGATTATTCATTTTGGCTAGAAAAATGTCAAAAAAACCAGTACTCTCTATCGAATCGTTCTCTGAATAATATAAATCACTTCTGAATCCCCCGGTGACATAAATATTTCCATCACTACTAGCACAAATACCTCCACCAACATATTCAAGTGAGTTGCCACCAAATTGTTGTATCCAGTCCAATTCGCCAGTTTGCAAAAATCTTGATACAAAGTAGTCTCGACTTCCTCTGGAAGTTAGTTGGTTTCCTTGTACACTAATTGTTCCGAGAAAAAACCCATATACAATGACATTTCCTTCGCTATCGATAACAGATTGTATTTCAGTAAGGTTATCAGAGCCGTCTATTCTATTTGAAGAGATCCATGACTGGGCATTAAGTTCAAATGAATAGATAATAAAGGCAATTAATACAATAACGCGTATCATAATATGGATGTTTAAGAATGGTATATACCTGCCTCTGTTCCACCATAGGTGGTACCATCATAGGTTTTTTTTATTGAAAGTGAATGTATTTTTGGTTTACACCAATACTTTTTATTGCTTGTTTCACTCTTTTTCATATTGTTTGATAAATTTTAATATACTTTTGATTTAATCCTATTCCCGTCCAGGCATGTGCTTTAAGTTGCGATCCAGTTTTATTTATCCCAAAATTTAAACAGATATTAAAACCATATATCTGCAAAAATTCTTTTGTTACTAAACTTTTAATAAGACAGTTTGTTTTTGGAAAAATAGTTTTTAATATTTTATTGCTAAGACTAATTAATTTTTGTTTAGGTTGCTTCCATTTGTTTTTGATATATCTTGTATTTATTGGGTTTTGAGTTGAGGAAATAGTTATACTTGCAAACTTCTTTTCTGAAAGTAAAAGGAAAAGAAGTTTATATTTTAGAGCTAAAAATAATATTTGAGATATGACTAATCTATATTTCAAAACCTTATTAATCATTTAATTAGTCCTTTTTTGTAAAAGTCATTGAGGCATTCGAAAGTTTCTGTTTCACAGGTATGACTTGAAACGCTATATTCCTCCAATAATTTAGATAACACTTCTGATACTCGTATAGGATTTTTTATTATCTGCCATATCCTTGATGCAACTTCATTTAATAAATAATACTCTCCATTTTCAATACTCAGCATTACTACTTCATCATCGATCATTGAGAAATCTTGATTAGGATCTCTTTGCACAATTGTTTTCAAAGTAATTTCTATCTTCTCGTATGATTTTTTCAAAATCACTTTATTCTATTAATTATCAGTCTGATAAAAACAAAATTAACAAAAATTTAATATCAATTTAAGCATTTAAATTATTTTCTTTTAAATAGCCGAATCGTTCCATCAATCGATCATGCCGGGTGATTAATTTATTTACCAATGTTTCGCTAAGGTATTTCCTCCATTCTCCTGTCCTTCCGCTTCTAAAAAATGAACTCATTTGAATTGGTTTTTCTATGAATCCTTCTTCCTTCTCCATTTTTGATAGTTTTTCTAATGAACTGGCTTTTATTGCTTCTTTGATCTCTTTGTCACTTTTATGCATCCCTGCAAATTCCAGGGCATTTTTAAAACTGGAAAAAGTATCATCCAGCATATCTTCGTATCGCAAAACCAAAACGGGTAATCCTGATTCGTCCAACCAGCTGGTAACATGTCCCGACCAATCCGATAATTCCTGTTTCAATTGGTTATAAATCCTGTCTTCCCGGTCACAGAAAGCAAAATTCGTATTATTAATACGAGAAATCATATTACCGGGTTCCATCCCGGAGTGAAACGAAAAAGAAACCGTTACATCCAATGGGTTCCTGATAAAATAAATTACCGCTTTGGTTATCTCTTCTGGAAACATGGCTTTCCCCGAGGCTGTTTTTTTCCAGGCATCGTGCACTTTAAGAAATACTAATTCTTTTGCTTCCAGGGCTATTTTGCGATAGGCCTCAGGACGAAGTTCTTCAATTTCCTGCATGCTCAGATCGGAGCTTGAAACACCGGCCATATCATCAAACAGGATGCGGGAACTCGCGATGGGTGTGGAGTGCAAGCGGTTGATGCTTACCGGTTCTTCTTTTTCAGAAAGCAGATTGGAAAGAAATACACGAAACCAGGTATTCCCGGATTTGGGATAGGAAGCCAGCCACACGATCTTTTTCAGTTCCTTTGCCATCTTGATCAATCGATAAGCTTTTTTTCCATCAGGAAATCGGCAAGTTGTTCCAGCATCAGGGGTACACTGGGCCGCTGCACATGGTAAAGCTGAATGTCTTTTGCAAGTTGATTGACCAGTTTGAAATGTTTGTCGATTTTCCCCAGGGCCAGTAAATATTGGTATCGGTAGGTGTTCTTCTTTAAAAGTTCGAATTTTTCAGCTCCTTTCACTTGTTTGCTTTCAAACTCAGGTTTGTTCCTGGCACTGAGAACGATGATCCTTTTCAGCATTACCGGTTCATTGATATAATCGGAACCCGCGTGCTTCCTGTATTTCAATAATTGGGGCCTGACCTTTGCGTAGGATCTTACATCTTCTCCCAATTCTTCGAGCACATCCTGCCAGAGTTTCAAGTAGGGAATGCCGGGATTCACTTCAGGAGGAATTTTCTCCGGGTCAACCACAGAAATGTCCTCGGATAACAATTTAAATCCTCTTTTGATCAGGACCGCTGCCAGACTGGATTTCCCGGAACCACTCACACCTGCTATAATATAAGCTTGACCGTTTTTTACTACCGCACTCCCGTGAACCGGAAGAAGATCGCGCTGCTGGATCAATGCTCCCATGGCAGAGCCAAGTAAAAATAACCGGATCTCGTCGTCCGTTGAATCATTCAAGCGCTCAACAGTGATCTGTTTCCCATTTTTCACGTAATAGGATGCCACCGTTTTCAACCGGAACAAAAACTCATTTTCCCTGGCCTGGTACAATACCCCTTTTCCTTTATAATCTGTGATTTCCGGTGGATTTTGGCCGTAGTCTATCTGTACATCAGGCATATTAAACTCTGATGGAATTAATTCCGGGATTTCAAACTCCGAAGCAATATTTAATCCAAAAGCACGGTACTTATGCATGAAATGCTGTTTATCTTTATGCAAAGATAAATTAAATTGAAGCAGTGGTAACAAGTAATGTTTAATACGCTACAATGAGCCGGTTTTTCGGAATCAAATACCAGGAAAACAATAATATACCGGATAAGTTCTGTAGGTCTGCGATTGGTTCATTTGATCTTCAATCTTATGATACTATTCAAGAGATACATTTTAAAAATTTCAGTTTTGTATCCATTACCAACACGAATGATCCCATTGATATGCGCGAAACCAGCACGGTTGAGAAAGAAAAATTTATACTTCACATCAATGGTCGCCTGGATCATGAAAAGTTAATAAAAGCAGTAGATAATGATCATAGTAAATTGGTTGAGATCATTCAAAATGATATCAATTTATTGAGCGGGGATTTTGCTATCGTATTTTTTAACAAAAGAAATGAAGAATTGCTTATCATGCGTGATCCCCTGGGTACCAGGCCGATTTATTATTCGGACCAGGACAATTATTTTGCTTTTGCCTCTGAGATGAAAGCATTAACGGCCCTTCCTGGTTTTTCTGTTGAAATGGATGAACAATGGATCGCTGATGCCATTTCTACGATAAAATCTGAAAAATGTAGAACCCCTTATAAAAGAATTTACAGGCTATTACCGGGTCATATTTTACATTACTTAACAAAACTCGATATAAATTCTTATTGGAATATTCAAATCGATAACGAATATGAGAAACTAGAATATCCTCAAGCAGTTAAATTATATAAAGATAAACTCACTAAAGCCATTAAAACGAGAATGGTCCGTACTTCTATCGGTTCGGAACTAAGCGGGGGGCTCGATTCATCCGGTGTGACTGTAATAGCTAATAAAATTGCTAAAGCAAGAAATATCCACTTCCATGCTTTCACTCATGCTTTTTCAGACCAGGCTCTGGGTAAATATTTCCCTTACAAAGACCAGCGTGAATTAAGTGAACTTCTGTGCAATCATGCAGGATTGAATAATCACATATTAACTAATGCTGATGGTCTTGGCATATTGGAAACTTTAAAAAACAATATTTTTTTACAGTCAGGACCCGTCCAACAGGGATATAGCCTGTTTTCAGAATCACTTTATAAAGCCGCCCATGAGAAGGGGATTAAAATTTTATTCTCAGGATTTGGTGGAGATGAAGGGCCCACTTCAAATTCACCGGGATTTTTTGAAGAATTAGTTCATAAAAAGAATTGGAAACTTTTTAAAAAAGAAATATTGTTTATGAAGCCCTGGGAAATGAAACAAAGGGCAACTATTAAATATATTATATCCCGTTATTTTCCATTCGCCTATGGATTTTTTGCAAGAAAATTTGGTAAAAAGGATTGGCGTGAATCTAAATTCAATAATCTCGGATTCTATGAAGATTTTGGTCAAAGACTGAATATTGAAAACAGATATTACGAAATGGTTGGACTCCCGGCCGATCCGGATGTCCGAATGAGGCAGTATAAAAGGATCATGCATAATCATGTCTCCCAGCGTTTCGAATACTCATACCTTGCCGCAAAAGCTCGAGGCATTACATACGTCTACCCACTGTGGGATATTGATCTGCTTCAATTTTATTATTCGTTGCCTGCTCACTACAAATTTCGCGATGGATTGGGAAGGGCCATTTATCGAGATGCCATGAAAGATATATTACCTGAGGAGATTCGCTTGAGAACAGATAAAACCGGAACTACCATTCCTACCTTTTATCAGCGAATTATCCACGATAATAAAAAAATCAGTCAGTTAATAGTCAGGTCTAAAGAGAAAAATAAATATCATTATTTAGACTATGATAAGATGCTATCCTGGCATGATAGGATAAACAATATTTCATTTGTCAATAAAATTCCAGCCAACCCTGGGGCTTTTATTAATTGTCTTCAGATCCTGCTGCTCCAGGAAATGGAACGGGAAGGGGAATTTAAATCGGGAATTCGTTATTGAATATGGGCTCTGCCGTTAAATCATCACCGGAGTTGGAATTCATTTTTAAGCTGCTACAAAATGGGGAAATACCTGATTTAGCGCCGGACATCAACAAAAAGGACCTGTTTCGGCTCCTGTCATTCCACAGTTTAATTTCCCCGGCGTACCGGGCTCTGTCCAGGAACGAAAAATTCAGTGAAGCAAAATTGCTCACCGAATTAAAAAACCGTTCTTTCTCCATCGCGAAAAGAAACCTGCTCTTGCTTGCCGGGCAGCATGAGATCTGTTCTGCATTTGATCAGAAGGGTATAGCGCTTGTATTTCTGAAAGGAATCGTTCTGGCCGAACAATTATATGAAGATATCAGCCTTCGGTCTACCATTGATATCGATATCCTGGTCCGGCCCGAAGACATAAAACGGGCCGAAAGCATTTTATCCGGTCTGGGATACGACAAGATCATTCCCGGTAAGGATTTGACGGACCAACAATGGGATTATTATATCAGACACAGGAAGGATAGCAGCTATAACCACAGACAGAAAAGGATCACCGTTGAAATGCACTGGGGATTGATCTCCATCAAGAGCCTGATGCGGGATATGCCCGCGTTCCTATGGAAAAAGACCGGGTTTGTATCATTCAAATCAGGGGATCTGCCTGCACTGGACCAAAAGAACACTTTTATTTACCTGTGCCTGCATGGTATTTTTCACCAGTATTTCAGACTGTTCTGGTTGTATGACATTAATGCAATGCTTCATCAATGGAAGGAACTTGATTTTGAAGAAATCCTCGAAAAAAGCAAGGATCTCGGGATAGACCGGTGTATCGTATCGAGCTGTGTATTGGCCAATCAGATCTTTGATGGTCCTGTTCCACCCGTGATCCAAGATCAGTATCAAAATGACCGGGTCAACAGGAAGATCGTCAGGGATTGCCGGAAAGCCATCATGAAATCTGCTTACCCGGAAAGTTCAGGAGGATTCAGGAGAACCTTATATTTCATGCGATTGCGAAAGGATTTCAGCCATAAGATATACTGCATTACAAGCATTTTTATAAGGAAGTACATCAAATGGCGTTTTCAATAAACTCCACCAGCCACCGGGTGTAATCGACATGATCCCGGATGATCTGATCCCTTATCCGGCTTTGTTCTTTTTTGTCCGGATCCCTTTGAACGAGATCTTTCAGGACCATTCTTATATATTCGGGAGTTTGTGAAGAAATGGGCAGGTAGTGTACCAGCCCGTATTCTTTTTTCAGGGCCATCAGGTAGCCCCGGTTGCTGTTTCCCAGATAAAGCGTCTCGGTTCCCAGCAGGGCACTTTCCCCGGCCATGGTGGCACTGTTGCCGAGGGTGATCCATGCATAATAAAGCAAATGATGGATCCGGTCGGGGGGCAGGTTCAGTTTATAGGGTTGCAGGCTTTTGTCCAGGGCCTGATCGGAAGAGATGAGAATCTTTCCATAGGGTTTAAGTTGTTCAATAAGCGATGGAAGTATTTCCCTGATATTCTCCTGTTCCCTGTATTGATGCAAGGAACGGTCGGTGACCCAGCGAAGGATGAAGAACCTTTTTCCCTTGCGTAATCCCGTTTTTTTCAATACAGATGCATCGGGCCGGAAATACCTGGGATGAAGATAGGCCAATGGCTCATAGGAATTGACAACCACTTGTTTTTTCCCCAGGGGTAAATAAAAATATTCACCCGTGAGGATCGAACTGGCCAGCGGCTTGTAAATGAGTTTGGTATATCGGTTGATCTCCGTATCGTCAATAATGATGTTAGGCTTTCTTAATAAATAAGAAAATACGGAATTATAGGGAGAGGCCCTGGATAAGAACAAATCCGGTTTGAACTTACGGATCCCGGGAGTAAAGCGGATCAGTGTAATGATCAGGTATGAGATCTTACCGAGGAATGAATCACTTCCTTTCCCCCGGGGGGTGAAATCCAGGTGATAGTTATCGAGTAATTCATAGCATACATCTTTATTTCGGGCATAAAGGTAGAATTGATGTCCCTTTTGCTCCATGATCCGGATGAAATTCCGGAAGAGGTGTACATCCGCCGGATGACCGATGTCGATAACAATCCTCAATGACTGGATTTTGGTGTAAAGCTAACAAATATGAAATTACAAGAACCCGTAACGCGTAACCCGAAACACGGAGTGTTCTGCCATCTTAAACCCCTACAGGGTTTTATTGGCATGAGGGCCTGAGCATTTCTACCATTACTAAACCTCTACGAGGTTCTTTGACGGGATGGTGAATTGAAGTTGTTTGCTATTGCGACAAATTTGGAAGCTTTAATCTTTTACCGCGGAGAACGCAAAGAAGGCGCTGAGAGCGCAAGGAATTTGTATTAACGTGTAATGCCCTTTGCGTCCTTTGCGCCTCCCTGGCGAGCTTTGCGGTTAAAATTTTATTATGTATCCCCAACAGGGAATGCGCGATTGTTTTGTCCTTATGGTACAATTATGTATGGCCTACGGCCAATCCGCAATTTGTAATTCGTAATTCTAAGGAGATCCCGCATCAAGTTAAATTTTTTAGCTTGGAAAAGGAATTCTTCCAAAATCAAGGAATGATTTCGAATTTCTTGTCAGTACCGTCGTCGGTCGTCTGTGGTCTGTCGTCTTTTTATTACATTTATACGCCAAACCACTCACCATGAACATCCTTATCACCGGATCGGGGGGAAGGGAGCATGTCCTGGCCTGGATGATCAGGCAAAGTCCTTTACTCAGCAAGTTATACATCGCCCCAGGTAATGCGGGCACTGCCGGGATTGCCGAAAATATTAATATACCGGTCACCGACTTTGATGCCATAGGAAAGGTTTGTACACAAAAAAACATCCATATGGTTATTGTCGGTCCGGAAGTTCCGCTGGTAGCCGGCATGAATGACTATTTTACCGCCAACCGTAATTTGCAGCAGATCGATGTGATCGGTCCGGTACGTGCCGGGGCCCGGCTGGAGGGCAGTAAGAAATTTGCCAACGAATTTATGGAACGCCATAAAATCCCTGCGGCCGGCTTTCTGGCCATCACGGAAAAAAACCTGCAGGAGGGGATGGAATTTTTTGAGACCCATATGCCGCCCTATGTTTTGAAGGCCGACGGACTGGCTGCCGGGAAAGGGGTGCTCATACTCGAGGATAAGAAACAGGCCTGGAACAACTTGAAGGAAATGCTGAGCGGCAAGTTCGGACAGGCCAGTCAGATCGTGATCCTGGAAGAATTTCTGGAAGGCATCGAATGCTCGGTTTTTGCCCTTACCGATGGGAAATCCTACCGGATATTCCCGGAAGCCAAAGACTATAAGCGGATCGGGGAGGGGGACACCGGACTGAATACCGGGGGTATGGGAGCCGTTTCCCCCGTACCTTTCGCCGATACCGATTTCCTCTATAAGGTAGAGGAGAAGATCATCCATCCCACCATTGCCGGTTTGCGCGAAGAAGAGATCCCCTACAGGGGCTTTTTATATTTCGGATTGATGAATGTTGACGGGGAGCCCTACGTGGTTGAGTATAATGTAAGAATGGGTGATCCCGAGGCCCAGGTGGTTTTGCCCCGGGTAAAATCCGACCTGCTTGAATTGCTTGTCCTGACTGCAAATGGTAAATTGGAAGAAGCTACCATGGAAATTGACGAACGCGTTGTTACTACCGTCGTGATGGCATCAGGAGGTTACCCGGGAAGCTATGAAAAGGGTAAGACCATTACGGGCATTAATAGCGACGATGAGTACCTGGTATTTCATGCCGGAACCAGGAAAGAGGAGGGTAAATTGCTAACCAGCGGCGGCAGGGTACTGGCCGTATCGGCATACGGCGCCAATATGGATGAAGCCCTTTCCCGGTGCTACCGGGGAACAGATGAAATTGAATTTGAGGGGAAGTATTTCAGGAAGGATATTGGGTTCGATTTAAAATAAAATTCAGGATTCAGGATGGAATTAATGGGTAATGGTTACGTGCTGGCTTTAAAAAAAAATTACGCGTAACTCGCCTGCCTGCCGGCAGGCAGGTAACTCGAAACGCGTAACAATTGTATTTAAATCCGAAATCCGCAATTTATAAGGTCACAGAGGAAGATTGACCACGGACCACGGACAACAGACCACGGCCGTTGAAAGTATAGATTAAATAAGTTCTCGCTTCAGAATAACACCAATATCGATGAAAGCATTATCGAAATCTGTAAACGTACTGTCGGCAGTGGTCGTTTTGGCACCGTTATTACAGCCGAAGGCAGAGCAACGGCGACCCCGAGCACTCGGGGGAGCGAGAAACAGCACGGCGAGTGACAGGCGAAGCCGGAGCAACGGTGAGCGCAGTCACGAAAAACAGCAAAGCAAGCTTTGCGTTGTTTTTCGAGACGAACGAGCAGCAATCAATATAAATCAATACATTTTGAATCACCAATAGGGCATATCTACCTATGCTTCTGAAGTTCCTCAAAACCGACCAGCCGGAGATGTTATTCTTTATCCCGGTATTCACCGCACTGGTGTGGTTGTATTCTTTTATCGAAGCACCCAATTACCTGTTCGTTTTTGATCCCCACCCCATGCCGATGGCCAGAATTATGGAAGGTCTTTGTGCTTCGGCCGACTGGCTGTGCTACCTGGTCACGGCCCTGCTGGTTATCCTGTGCGGCTTGATGCTGATAAGGGTAAACACCACTTTCATCCTGATCCCCGACCGTTCCTACCTGCCCGCGTTCATGTTCATTTTCCTGAATGCCCTTTATTTGCCCCTGCAGGGTTTTAACCCGGTTATGGGCGGTTTGATATTTTTCATCCTGGCCATGATGAAGGTATTCCGTTCCTATCATGAAAAACGGCTCTACACGGGTATGCTGACTGCCGGAATATACCTGGGACTTGCCAGTCTCTTCTATGCTAAATTCATCCTTTTCCTGCCGGTGCTTTGGATTGGACTGATCATACTGAGAACTTTTCAATGGAGGGAGTGGGTTTTCAGTTTTATCGGTCTTGCCTTGCCCTATGTTTTTATTTTTTCCCACGATTATCTCGCGGGCCAGTCTTTGCAGGGACGTTATTATGATATTCTGACCAACTTCAGGCCGGAGTTGTTCTTTCCGGACTGGGGACTTGCCTACAACATACTTTTTGGAATCCTGGCTTTTGCCATACTGGCTGCCAGTTATTTTATGCTGCAGTCCATCCAGGGATTTAAGATCTACATCCGGAAATATTACCGTTTCCTGTTCTGGTTGTTCTTATTCACAGCAGCCCTGTTCGGTTTTTTCTATAAATCATCGATCGAGTTGATGCCGGTGGCTGCCATACCGGTAAGTTTCCTTCTTTCCTTCTATTTTGTGAAACTGAGGAACAAACTGTGGGGAGAGCTGCTGTTTATTTTTCTCGCGGGGGCCTATGTTTTTCTGATCCTCGACCGGATACTTGTTTTATAATCGATCTTACTTTTCAACGTAGGAAAGCACCCCTACGGCATAACCTTCTTTTCCGTCCAGAAAAGAAATGAACACATGGTAAACCCCTGTTTTGTTGCATTTAAAATTGAAGGGATTGTATTCTTCCCCGGTTGATTTGTTAATCGAACTGAATATCATCTGGTTACTGTCATAAAGTTGCAGTACGGCCCGGCCATCATATTGTTCGGAATTGCATACAGAGAACCTGTAGATATTGTTTTTACTTAACACCAGTGGAAAACGCGCCACCTTGGGTCGCTCGTCGGGATTTGAAGCGTCAAACTTAACTTTAAAGTCTTTGAGGTAGGTAGCATCCTTACCTGATTTTTTAACGCACATCTCGATAAGCTTTTCTTCTGTTTCTTGAGCAAGCAAAATGCCTGCAGGCAATAGCAAAAAGCTGCTCAAAAACAGGACGGTCAGTTTTTTCATGATGCAAGGGATATATGCTTGTTTCTTATTTCCTGGGTTTGTTGGGTGATCTGCTTCAGTTGTTCCGGGGTAATGTCCACAATGCTCGTTTCATTCTGTATAATCATCAGCATACCATCCTGTTCCACGGCCTCAGGCTCACCCATCTCGTAAGAGATTTTGACATCGTTGAATATCTTTTTGATCTTTTGCAGGTCAGCGATCAACTCGGCTACCTTGGGATCATTTTTATAATTTTCAAGTATTAAAAGTAAATTATTGAGGTTTATCTTTTGCTCCCCAATCCGTTCCGTCAGATAACTTTCAGGATTGGTTTTGGCAACCTGGGTAGCCAAATACATTCCTTCTACCCAGATGCCGGTTATGATCAGGGCGCTCAGCTTGCTTCTTCCCGTCTCACGAAGGTAGGAATCCATCTCGTTGAAGCTGTGCACCGAGATGTACATCAGGGAATCAATATTCTGACTATTTATGGCCAGTCTTTTCAACGTGGGAAAATCGAAAAACTGTCCAACCCTTATACCATCGGCCAGCTTGTTAATGGCGGTAAGATAGTCTACCACTGCAGTGGTTTTTTCGTATATATTCAGGTAACCGAGATCGGCCCCGTAAACCCCCAGGTTGTATGCCATAGCATGGTTGGTATTAAAATGGGCGACGTGTTTGGTTTCAGCCAGGTATCGCGTACTGAAAGGGGCGCCTATCTCCTTGATCAATGCGGCCATTTCAATGGGAGAGGATACGTTATGAACAATCTCTTCCATAGCTTGTTCGGAAATTTCAAGTTCCCCGGCGATCTCCATGGTATCCGGGGCCCTTGATTCTTCCTCCTGTCGTTTTTGTTGGCCCCCACAGGCAATTAAAAGGGGCAGGGCAACGAGAAAGATCCAGATTCTTTTCAGCATGATGTTCTATATTTGGGACAGTTAGGACAAATTTATAAATAATCCTGGATTAGTTTTTTAAAATATTTTTATGTTAAAGCTCATTTGAAAATTCCTGATAGTGAGCTAAAATCCCAGTTGACCAGTTTTCTTAACAGGTCAAAATAGAGCGTGATGTAGAAGATTAGGGTCAGGAACCAAAGAATTCCCATATTGAACCAGTAGGTATCGCTATATTGTCCCAGGAAATATTTCCTGGGGGCGAAGAAGTGTGACCGGAAAGACAGGGGTCCCGAGGGATAGGGATCCCTGTAGATGGGTTCGATTTGCCGGATCAGTTCATTTTTGTATTCCAGGATCTTATTTTTTTCAAACACTTTCCTGACGTGATCGGCCAAACTTTCGTTGTAATAGTCATCCTTGATCTGCCGGAACCTGCCGGCATCTTCTTCCAGCAAACGGCGGGTAATTTGTTCTGCCCTCCGGTTGGCTTTGAAAAACTCTGTGGCATAATGTTTTTTCAGTTTGTCCAGGTGATTTTCTACCCGGTTAAGAACACGCGCGTTAAGCTTTTCGGGGGTTAATTGATCCAGTTGTTCGAATGGGAGGGAAGGGACCCAGGTCACTTCTTTTTTCAGTTCATTGCGCAAGGTGGCCAGGGCATCTTCAGTTTTCTCTATTTCCCCTTTAGTCTGCAGTTCTTCCCGGACCAGCGAAACCCGTTCCTGCAACTCAGGGATAAGGTACACCTGTTTAAAATCTGCATTGCTCTCGAGTTGATCCACCTGGAAAAACATCTTTTCAAACTCGTTGTCTTTGAACTGTTTGACCATCAAGGCTTCGTAGGACCATTTAGTGGGCATGATCTCGGCAACCCAGGGTACCTGGTCCACGCTTCCGATGCTGCGGTTCAGTTTATCGAAACTGAACATGGCCCCGCTGAGCACCATCATGGGGATCATCAGCAAGGGGATGATGATGTAGATGGTGATGGCCGAGTTGAAAGCCGAGGATACATTCAAACCGATCATATTGGCACAAGCTGCGGTGGAAAAAAGGGCGAACCAATATATCAGCCACATGCCTTTAATTTCGAGGATGCTGTTCCCGATCAACACAAAGGTTACAGCCTGTATAGCCGAGATCAGCAGTAGAATCAAGACCTTTGACAGAAGATATCCGGACCGGCTCAAGTTCAAAAAGGCTTCCCGCCTCAGAATCTTCCTGTCCTTGAAGATCTCTTCGGCACTCACTGTCAGTCCCAGGAAGAGGGCTACGATAAGGCTCATGAAGATATAAATGGGAATATTTTCGTTTTCCCGGAAAATATAGGTGTCCGACATAGGATCGGCAGTGTAACGGATAATATAGGAGAGGATAAGACCCAGTATGGGTGCTTCCAGCAAGGTAAGGATGACATACTGCCGGTTGGAGATCTTGGACAGGAAATCACGGACGGTAAAGATACCGAACTGTTTAAACCAGCCCGGAATATTCAATCCCCGGGGTGGATCTTCTTTTACCGTTTCAACCTTTTCGGGTTTAAAATATTCCAGGAAGCGGCGGTGCCATTTTTTCGGCGACACCTTGCGTTCTTCTGTATATTTGCCGAATTCATCCACCACCCGGGCTTCAATAATATTGAATATCAGTTCCGGGTTTACATTCCCGCACAGCGGACATTCTCCCACCTCGCTGTTTACCTGTTGGTCCATCTGTTTGAAATAGATAACCGCTTCAACCGGGTTGCCGTAGTAGATCATATAGCCACCTATATCCAGGACGATCACCCTGTCGAACATCTTAAAGATCTCTGAGGAGGGTTGGTGAATGACTACAAAAATGAGTTTTCCCTTTAGGGAAAGTTCACGGAGCAGGTCCATAACATTCTCAGAGTCGCTGGAAGATAAGCCCGAAGTGGGCTCGTCGACGAAAAGAATGGAAGGTTCCCGAATCAGCTCCAGGGCAATGTTCAGTCTTTTCCGCTGACCGCCGCTAATGATCTTGTTCATGGGAGAACCCACTTTGAGGTCCCGCAGTTCGGCCAGGCCCAAGGAGACCAGTGTTCTGTTCACCCGTTTTATAATTTCTTCCTCGGAAAGGTCCTTGAAACAGAGCTTGGCATTATAATAAAGGTTCTGATAAACCGTAAGTTCTTCTATCAAAAGGTCGTCCTGGGGAATGAGCCCGATGACCCCTTCCAGTGGTTCCGGAGACCGGTGCAGGTCGATACCGTTTACCAACACTTTTCCCTTATCGGGCTTCGCGATGCCCGACAATACGTTAAGCAGGGTCGTTTTTCCGGAACCGCTGGCTCCCAAAATGCCGATCAGTCCGCCCTGTTCTTCCTGGAAGGATATTTCCCGCAGGCCCACGGTCCCGTTGGGGAAGGTCAGACGGATATTCTCAACCTGGCAGGAGAGCCTGATCTCAGTTTGCTCCGTCAAAAAATGACTGGAGACATCGCTGTAATAGATGGGTTTACCTTTGGGAAGCTTAACGGCACTGCCGGGTGCAAAAATATAGATACGGTTTTTCTTTATGGCCAGTCCGTTCAGCAGAATCTCCTCGTTACCGGGATAACGAAAGAAATACAGGTCGACACTGGGAATGCGCAGGATGAATATAAATCGATGGAGCTTTTCTGTTTGCAAATGTCGGGAACGGCCATAATACCGGCCGGCTTTGTCGTCTATCACCAGTATGGCCGGATGGTCGGTTTCTTCAGGTTTTTCACTGAATACAAATCGCTCGATGCTTTCGGATTCTTCTTTAGTGATCTTAAATACTTCAGCCACCGTACTGATGATGGACATGCGCTGCTCGGTGAATTTTTTGTCGGCATTAACCAGTTCATAGAGCCTGACCAGGACCACTATTTTCTGGTTTTGGGTGAGGGTTCTGTTAATTTTCCTGCATATGCCGAGGATCTTTACCGAGTCGATCACCGAAGTGAGCTTGCCCGCGTCTTTTTGGTCCTTTGCCGGAGCGACTTGTTCCTCGAAAAGGCTGTAATACTCTTCCGTATTCTGATCACCGATCTGCTGAGACAGGAAGTTGCGCACATAGATCTTCTCATTCTCCTCCACCCCTGCATCCTGCTTTGCGATAAGGGCAAACAACTGCATCAGTGCACGCAATACCTGTTCACTCATGGGTATTTCTCAGTTTATTTGTATTCCAGGTACTCAAAGGGAACCTCCACCATTTCGGCATATTCTTCGCCGGCTTCCAGCATATCTTCATCGTCGGTATGATAATGCCAGCGCACGAGTGCTTCCTGGTTTTTTTCGATCATCTCCTCCAGTATCAGTAAAATGTCAAGGATAAGTTTAGAAGAAGCGGTATTAAAATAACTCAGTTTGAAATCGATAACCATTTTCCCCGGAACCGTACTTGCGTATTCTGCGATCCAGTCCAGAACCGGTTGGTAGAACTTGCTTACATCTTCAGGCATGGACTTCCCCGATAGCTCAAATTTTGGCTCGTCAGGGTCCAGTACCACCTGGGGTGAATCTTCTGTTCCCCTGATAAAAAGCTTCTTCATGATTTCGACTTATCTTTATATTCGACAAAAGCAGTTATCAAAAAAAAGGATTTGTCATCAGAGACCGGTAAAAAATGATATTCAAGTGCCCGGTCTGTTTTCCGCCGGACATCGATCAAACCCAAACCGGCACCTCCCCTCTCGGAAATGCTTCCTTCCATAATTCGCTGCTTGAATAGTTCTTTGAGATTTTGAATGTCCAGGCTGTTTACATAATCAATTTGCCTTTCCAGTGCATGGGTCTTGTCTTTATTGACAATGTTACCACATATCACATAGTAACCATCGTGGTCCCGGGATAACATGAATATTCCCTTACCCTGCCTTGTCGGTCCCTCATCATTCAGCCGGTCGGCATAGCGACTGGCATTTTGCATCAATTCCACCATAACATGAAAAACGGTTCGTATGGTTGGGGAGGGAATATTTTCCTTAAACATCCCCGACCGGGCCAGGGAAGTAAAAGTTTTGATAACCTGGTGTGTGATCTCCCCCTCGTAGGCCATTGTAATTTCGTTCAGTTTCATCGATTGATAAAAACTGTAGATAAACTCAAGAAATCCCTTGCTGTGAGGTTCTATAGCCATAAGTAGGGTTTGAATACCTCAGTTAAAGATGAATAAAGATATTTAAAACTCAATACCGATCATCAATACATCATCGATCTGTTTTGTTTTTTTGATCCATGAATCAAAATCATTTTTAAACAGTTCATGATATTCCTGCATGCTCAACTCGGGGTTGGAGACAAGCAGGTTACGGATCCTTTTGGGGGTATACTTCCTGTTTGCCGGTCCACCCAGCTGGTCGGGCAGTCCGTCGGAAAAGAAAAAGAATTTATCGCCTTTCAGATATTGAATGCTATAGTTGGTAAAGGAACGTCCGGCTTGCTTTTTGCTTTTTATTCCACCAATGGCTTTCCTGTCACCCTTATATTCCACCAGTTCGCCCCTCCTCAGAAGATAGAGCGGGCGGTGGGCACCGGAATATTCCACTTTATTCTCGTCAAGGACAATCCTGCACAGGGCAAGGTCCATGCCATCGCGCGTTTCCGGACGATCTTTGTTTTGTTTCAGGGTTACCATAACTTCTTTGTCGAGGGCATCCAGGACTTCACCCGGACTTTTTTCCCCGGGTTGGTCCACAAGGCTGTTCAAACTGAAATGAGCAATAAATGAAAGCAGGGCTCCCGGAACTCCGTGTCCGGTGCAATCGACCGCTGCAATAAAAAGCTCATTTTTGCTTTTGGGGAAGAACCAGGGGAAATCACCGCTGATAACATCCCTGGGTTGATAATAAATAAAACTCCTGGGAAGATATTTGTTGATCAGTTTGGTGTCGGGAAGAATGGAAGACTGGATCCGCTCGGCGTAGTTGATGCTGTCCTCAATCTTACTGTTTTTCACCTGTATCTCTTTTTCTATGCGTTTGGCTTCCGTGATATCGTGCCCGACGAAAAGAATGGTTTCAAGCGCTCCGTTATTGAATTCGGGAATAGCATCCAGGTTTAGGATACGCTCTGTCTTTTTCTTTCCCATCTCCAAAGGAAGGGTCAGCTCGCTGCTGGTTTTTCTCGGCTTATTGATGATTTCCCGTAGGGTAGAAATGTAATATTCCTTGAGTTCGGTGGGTAACTCGATATCATAGATCAGTTTATTGATCAGCTCAGATGGGGTGATACCGGTATAATCTTCCAGCACAGGATTGACATAAAAGAATTGGCCCTCGGTACTCAGTCGGACGATCATGTCCAAACTATTCTCGGAAAGGGATTGCATACGGGTGCGCATTCTTTCTTCCCGTTCCGCACGGGTGCTTTCTGTAATATCCCGTGTGTTCAGCAAATAACCCTCCACGGACGGATCATCCAGGAGATTGCTCCCTGTAGTTTGCAGGGCGATCGTAGTACCTTCCTTGGTAAGGAAAGAATATTGAACCGTACTGGCTTTTTCAGGTTCCCGGTCAAGGGCATCGAATAATTCCTGAAATTTTTCCTTTCCGTCCAGGGCCAGCCGCTCGTAATCCTTTCCTTTCATCATCTCTCGCGGGTTGTATCCCAGGATGCTTGTCACGGAGGGACTGATGAAGATGAGTTTCCTGTTTTTATCGTAGATGGCAATGATCTCGGAAGAGTTTTCCAGCAGCCAGTGTTGCCGCTGCCTTGCGTTTTCCAATTCCCTGATCTTGTTTTCCAGTTCTTCGTTGGCCCTCTTGAGTTCTTCCTGGGTGGCATGCATCAGGCTGGCGTTCTCTTTTAACTTTTCTTCATTGAGCCTGAGTTCCCTGGTCATTTGCTGTGACTCTTCCAGCAATTTTTCAGTTTGCTCGTTAACCCTGAGGTTAAAGATGGTGCGTGCAATGATCTCTCCCAGCTCCAGGATGAATTGAATGGTGATCTTGGGAATTTCAGAAAAGAGGAAGGCAAATTCCACCACCCCCTGCAGTTTTTCATCGGATATCAACGGGACCAGCAAAAGACTCTTGGGTTTCCGGTCGCCCAGGATACCCGAACTTATGGTAAAATAATCGTCCGGTATCTCAGTGCGGTAAATATAATCCATCTCGTAGGCGCACTGTCCGACCAGACCCTTTCCCAGCTG
Source organism: uncultured Bacteroidaceae bacterium (assembly GCA_964420035.1). GTDB lineage: Bacteria > Bacteroidota > Bacteroidia > Bacteroidales > SM23-62 > CAYQQR01. Next base: position 27,026 of record CAYQQR010000005.1, read on the forward strand.
AAATTCCTGGTCCATATATTTCTTCCGGTTGTAGGCGTAAGTTGCCAGGTTGGTTAGTTTCCCCCGGTTCTCATGATATAAAAACAAGGCACCCTGTATGGCCTGAATGTAATCTGTAATTTCTCTGAGAACCTGATCCCCCAGGGTGTCCAATCGGGTGTGCATGCGCAAGAGGGTCGAGATTCTTTCTTTTCCGAAGGTGATCCAATTTTCTTCCTGTTCTTTTTGTAAATTCCTTCTCAGGTTTTCCTGCAGCTTTTTAAGGGCCATGCCCAATAAGTCTTCCACCCCTTCCGTCTCTATATCCTGTTTGAAATTACCCCTGCCCAGTTCCTGAGCAAAGGATGCATTTCGGGCGATGATTGCATTCTTCTTCTCAATGTTCGATTCCAGCTTTTCCCTGAGTTGTTTCCTCTTTTTGCCGGCCCGGTGAGCAAAGAAGATGGCAAAAAGAGGAAAGAGGTAAGAACCCCACAGGACAGGGAATTCTATATGAATTTTAAGAATTTGTCGGATCGTTACCGGCCGGTCCGCTCCGATCAGGGTGATAAACCAGGCCAGCACGGGAACAAACAATGCAGGTATGATCCATCGTAGGGAGGAGATATTTTTTTCAGTATTGGGCAATCCGGGTTCCTTTATTTAGGATGGGTAAATTTACTCAATCTTTTAGCTACATTCGAAGACAACTTATCAAGAGCCCATTCCGGTGATTCATCCAGGTTACGAAATAATCCGGCCTCGATCACGCCAACCAGTTCCGGGCCGTTCAGCAAAGGAATGAAAAACAGGCTCGTGGGCTTACCTTCTCCCAGCGCAGAAGCCACCGGCTGATAGTCTTCAGGTATAGACTCGACCTTCAGCAACAAACGGTTTTTTGCAGCCTGTCCCGGAAGTGTACTTCCCAGTTTGAAATGTTCCGGTTTTTTATCTCCGGTGAATGCATAGGTGGCTGCTGTATAGAATTCTTCCTTCTCAGGATTGAACAGGTAAAGGAGGGCCTGGACAAAATTGAATTCCCTGGCCATCTTCTGCAACATTTTCTCTGCAATATCTTCGACTTTTTCCTTACCGGCAGGGGCAGGAATTATTCTATCCGAAAGTTTATCGATATTGATATTGGTGGGATGCACCGAAGATGAGGAAGGAGCGGATGAGGTCTCTGCCTTTGTGTATCCAGGACTTGATGGCTCTTCTTTTGGTTCTGTTGTTGTTTGTTTAGCAGGGATCAGATGCATAAGAAGGTTGAAGAGAAGGGCAAAAACAACCAATTGAAGAACCACCAAAAAGAAAAAATATCCGGGTACGGTCAAATCTGGATTACGGGCGTCCAGGTTCCATATGGTAACGAATACGAGTATAGAGGATACTACCAGCAGGGCAAAACCGATGACGGCCAGCAATTTTTTATTTTGTATCAGTTTTTTCATCTGCCCGCTAAGTTAAACTTTTAATGAATGTACATATTTGTTCAGGAGACATAATATGGGCGGGAGTCATTTCCTTGTTGGCTGCAAGGGTCATGGTGGGTACTTCACATGAATCCGGGTCCTGGATAATGGTTGTACCACCCTGTTTTTTTATGAACTTCAGACCGGCAACTCCGTCTTTATTGGCGCCGGATAAAAGAAGGGCAAGGAGGGTATTACCATAGTGGTCTGCAGCCGTTGCAAAAGCATAATCAATAGAGGGCCTGGAGTAAATACGCGCTTCATCGGTTGACAGGCTGATATATTCTTCCCGTTCTATGAGAAGATGAAAATTGGAAGGGGCCAGGTAAACATGCCCGCTCCGGATGATTTCCTTATCATAGGGTTCACGAACCGGCAGGACGGAACGTGAAATTAAAGCTTCAACAAATCCGTGGCGCACATTTTTCAGGCGGTGCATGATAATAAACACAGGATAGGGTGCCTTCCGGGGAAGCGATTCCAGTATCTTCAGCACCACCTGGAAACTGCCTGCAGAACCACCCAAAATCATGGCCCGGAATTTTTTGTTCATGATGACAGTGAATTACGCGAACGCATTCCCCGTGGCTCTGCCGCGGGGTAAGCGAACACCATTAAAATAAACAATTAATCAATGATTGGCTCCGCCGAGCTAAAAATTCCTCGCGGCTTGCCGCGAGGAATTTTTATATAACCCTTCATCCTGATCCAAGCTATGATAGACTGTGTTGAGAGCCCGGTGATCAATCCGGTTGAGGTAGCCTAACAACAGCATACCGCCTGTCCTGAGCCGGTGGTCAATTTGGGTCATGATCTCTTTGCTGTAAGCCGGTTTGTAATTGACAAGCTTGTTTCTGAAAAAAACGAGATCATATTGTTTCTCCGGCATTTCCTTCAGGGTTCTGGCCAGGTGAAAACAAATCCCTTCGATCAATTCAGTATCCAGCTGGGCCGAATATTTCGACATGTTCAGATAACGGGAGAGGCTGTGTTTCCCGCCCGCGGACCGGTAATTCTTATCGCTGGTCTCGATCTTTGTAATGTTGAACATCCCGTTCCGGATGATCTCCATGGAATGTGCATCCCGGAGCCCGGTGCTTATTTGCAGGGAGGAATTCAGGCCATATTCTTTTGACAATATCTGGAAGGAATATAATTCATCACCCGAAACGGACTCTAAAAAACAGACGGAGAGTCCGCCCTTTTTATTCAGGGCCTCCGGAATGATGTTTTGCATCAGTCTGCGCCACAGATCGGTATCCCGGAACATCTCTGTGGATTCGGCCAACAAATGGTGCAGACATACTTCGAAGAACCCGGGTTCGTCATTCAGCCTGGACCAAAGGACATCCGTGAATTTTAAATGATGTTTGTTCAACAGGGCCGCAAGTTTTATTCTCAGTGCGGTAAGTGAATGATTCCCCAGGTCATAGCCGAATTGTTTATTGATCCTGCGGATCACTTCCCTGGTTTCTGCAATTCCGGCGATGAGCATGAGTTATCGCTTATTGATCATTTCCCTTAAACGCTCTATTTCCCTGTTGGCTTCTTCAAGCAGTTTATATTTCAGTCTTTTTTCAGTGATGTCCTGGCCCAGGTAAATGACCTTATAGATATTGCCTTCATGGTCCTTCACCGGGGTGAAGGTAGACATCAGCCATACTTCTTCCCCTGTAGGTTTGGTTCGCTTGATCACTCCGGTATAGGGTTTACTTCTCATAACCTGCTCCCAGATCCGGTTAAATTGTTCTTTTTCATCCTCCTTAAGGAACAGTCGGATATTTTTCCCAAGGAGTTCTTTGCCTGAATAGCCTGTTGTTTGGATGAAGTTTTCATTCACATGGTTAAAAACCCCCAGTTCGTTGAATTCACATTTGAGCAGGGAGGCATTGACGGCATCCTCGAGCGATCCTATTTCTGTGGATCTCCTGTTTACTTCCCGTTCTCTTTGTTCCAGCCGGTCCTGGGTACTTTTCAGCAGGGTGATATCCCTGGCAATGTTAAGTACCCGACTGATCTCACCGTCTTTTCCCGGCAGGGGGATGTATGCCTGGTCCAGCCATACCGCCCCTCCTTCCATCAGTTTGATCTTTTCTTCTTTGTATACGGCACGGCCATGGGCCAGATCGTCCCAGAACGAACGGTATTCTTCGCTGTGCCGGTTTAATCCAAAGATTTCATAATGCTTTCTGCCCAATAACAGATCTCTTTGTGTTTCCAATAAAAGCAAGTATTTGTCGTTCATACGCGCAAGGGTACCGTCAATTCTGAATTCGGCAACAAGCATGGCATCGTTGATGGCATCCACTAAATGTTCAATCTCCCGTTCACGCAGTTTAGCCTGATGTTCGGTTTCCTTAAGTTTTTCCATCTGCTCTTTCAGCTTGCTTTCCTGTTCCTGCATTTCACCGGATTGCTGTTGGGTTTGAATAAGCAACGCTGCCGTTTTATTGTTGATCTTGACAATGCTAATAGAGCCTGCAAGCATTTCCGCTATCTTCTCTGCAAATTCGATCTGGTGGGCCTGCATCATTTCCAGGGAGGCCAGTTCGATCACGCCCAGCATCTGATCTTTGGTTTGCACCGGGAGAATTAGAATACTGGCCGGGCGTGCAGCACCCATGCCCGAGATAATGTCGGGGTAATCTTCGGGAATATCGGTCAGCAGAATCCGCTCTTTCTCCATAGCACAGGTTCCTATCAATCCTTCCCCCAATGCCACGGTGCGGGTAAGATGCTTTTTCCTGTTGTAGGCAAAGCTGGTCATCATATCCAGTACCGGTTCTTCCGGATTGCTGTCATCGTAAAGAAACAGACCCCCAAAACTGCAATTGAGGTATTTGACCAGATTACGGATCATTTCATCGGAAAGTCCTTTCAGGTCATTGGAATAAAATCTTGTTATTTCTCCAAAATGTGCCAGACCTTCATTCATCCACCTGCGCTGTTCCGATTCCTCCTGGTGTTTCCTGTCCTCCTTTTGGGCCTGCTGAAGTTTTTCGGAAAGAGCAAGCAGGGACTGTCCCAGTTTATCTTCTTCACTGATGGGTTCGTATTGGATATCGTGTTTGCCTTCGGCAATAGAATCGGCAAAAGCGGTTTTCCACTTCAGGTTACCTACGAAGCGGTGTAGTTTTTCCGATATCTCTTTTAGTTCATCATCATCGCGAAAAGTAATCTGCTCCGGGAAAGCACCCCGGGCCAGCCGGGAAATATACCGGGATAATTTTAAAAGAATATTGCTGAAGGTTCTTGACATTACAATGCTTGTTGCCATCACGGTCAGTAGACCCATTGCCAGGATGATCTTGATTCGTCTGTTGCGCTTGACCAGCAGGGTATCTGATTCGATACGGATAAGATTATTGAGGGAAACGGCTTCCGTCTGCAGAATAGAAAGATAAGTATCCAGGTCTCCGCGTAAACCCTCTTTGGATGTCCGACCCATCTGCATATCGATCCGGTTGAGCCTGTCGATCAAATCCAATAAAAAGGCGGGTACATCAGGGGGATCCATTTCAAGTTCTTCCTCCAGGAGATTGGCCGGACCAAAAGCTTGTTCATTCTGAGCGATATTTTGTTTAATGTATTCAAGATATGCTGGATTGCCACTTAGAAGGTAATCGTTAAAGCGGTTAAACAATTGTTGCCGGATCTCAGTATTCCCGGGGGATCGGTTCAGCAAGCGTTTGAAAGTGCTTATCAATCCCTCACTTTCATTTCCACGCTCCTCAACCAAAGAGAAAAGTTCCTGGTACTGTTCCCGGATGGTGTAGGTATTTTCAATAAGAAAATCAATTTTCTTTTGGAGCCAGCTTTGTCCGTTGAAATCAGGATGCAGTGCGATAAGATTCAATTGGTTCAGTAATGCGGTTGAAGTAAGCCGGAACTGCCTTTTATGGTTTTCTTCAGCAGATGAGAAGGAGGGTCCGTAATCTGAAGCCTTGGCAAGTAATTCCTGCACCAGTACATTCTTATCTGCGATGAGGTGATTCAGGCTGGTCAGGTTTCTTTCCAGCTCATGTTGTTCTTTTATTTTTTGGACCAGGTCGAAAACAAAAAACCCAAAGATGATCCAGAAAAGGACAATCAAAAGGTTAAGCAGGAAGACCTTCGATTTAATATTGAGCCAATTCAGGTTCATTGTACCCTGGGTTTTAGTAAAAAAACGGAATTATTTTATAAAATACACATGTGATTTCTTTTGGAAATAAGCCGCATAGGGACCTAGGATGGTTTCATGGACCCCCAGCAGTAAAGCTCCGTTGGGATTGAGATGATTATAAAAAAGCTTCAGGACTTTGTTTTGCAGCTCATAATTAAAATATATGATCACATTTCTGCATACAATGAGATCGAACGAAATGTCAAAGGGATTGCTTATATCGACAATATCATGTTTCCTGAATTTACATTTTCCCAGGAGTGATTTCTTAACCTTGATCAGGTCCCGGGTTTTATCGATATCCAGGTACTTATTGTAATTGATCCCCGAATGTTCCGTTGCTTCAGGATTATTAAATCCCAGGACCTTGTCATAATTTTCCAGGTAGACCTGGTTGAAGCGGTATTTATACACCCCTGCTTTTGCACGTTCCAGCATATCCGAATTTAAATCGGTACCATAAATTCTGGTCTTATGAAGCATATCGAGCAAATCCAGTAAGATGGTCATGGAGTAGACCTCCTGACCGCTGGAACATCCCGCGTGCCAGATATTAATCCTTTCCTGGTGCTTGAAAAGGGGCAATACTTCAAAGCGCATGCTCAGCCAAATATTGGGGTCCCTGAAAAGCTCCGTGGTGTTAACCGTAATTTCCCGGACAACCCGTTCCAGGAAATCAGCCTTCTCCTCCATTTTGGAGATAAGTCCTCTAATGTCGGTTTTATAATCCATATTGATCCGGGCCAGGCGCCGTTTCAGGGATTTTTCCGAGTAATTGCTAAAATCGTAGCTTGATACAGCACGTACCCGGCTTACAAATTCCCTTATTTCCGCTTTGTTGATTTCCATTATTTTATCTGTATGCCGGCTATCCATTTGGGTCAGTATGTAAATCTAAATATAATCTTCAAGACCAGCAATCTTCCTGAATTCAGTTCAGTAAGTGGATCATCAGGGGAGGAAATATTTAGCTATCTTTAGGGCGAAAATCCTTGTACCATGAAATTCGGTGTGGTTATTTTTCCAGGTTCCAATTGTGATCACGATACCCTCTATGTGCTCGATCAGATCATGGAGCAGGAGGTGGTTTCCTTGTGGCATAAGGATCATGATCTGCAGGGGGTGGATGCTGTAGTTTTACCTGGTGGCTTTTCTTATGGTGACTATCTTCGTTCCGGCGCCATTGCCCGTTATTCTCCTATAATGAATGAAATAAGCCATTATGCCGAACAAGGAGGATTTGTGTTCGGTATATGCAATGGTTTTCAGATTCTTTGCGAAGCCGGCCTGTTGCCCGGGGCTCTGTTACACAATATTAACCAGCAGTTTATATGTAAAAATGTATACATCAAACCGGATAATGATTGCACGGCCCTGACCCGCCTCCTGAACAAGGATATGGCCTATAAGATACCCGTGGCACATGGTGAGGGGCGGTATTATTGCGATCCGGAGCAGCTTCGGGACATGCGACAGAACTGCCAGATTCTTTTCCGCTATTGCGATGAAAAAGGGGAGATCTCTGAAGAGGACAATCCGAACGGATCCATGGAAAATATTGCAGGGGTTTGCAACACCAATCACAATGTATATGGAATGATGCCCCACCCGGAACGCGCTTCTGATGATGTATTGGGGAATACCGACGGCCGGTATATTTTTGAATCCATCCTGGCTATGATCTCCTGAACAGCCGGGGCCAACACCGTTCAGCTACTTCATGAATCGCATTGCACGTGCTCATCTGGCCATCATCGGGGCGAACCTGATTTACGGTATAAATTATTCGGTTGCCAAAGAGGTGATGACCCATGACATCATTCCCTCTGCATTGACCCTGGTAAGGATTACCGGAGCGGTTCTGCTTTTTTGGCTATTCGGCTTTTTAACAGGAAAAGAAACGATAGAGCGAAAAGATATAGTCCGGCTCATCATTGCTGCCTTTTTCGGGGTAAGTCTGAACCAGTTTCTGTTTTTACAAGGACTCAGCCGCACTACCCCGGTAGATGCTTCCATCATTATGACCCTGAATCCCGTGCTGGTGCTGGTGGTAGCCTATTTTCTGATCCGATCCCCCATAACCCTGAGAAAGATCCTGGGGATCATACTGGGCGCTTCGGGTGCGGCCATCCTGATCCTGTACAGTGGACAGCTAACATTAGGAGCACAATATATGACCGGGAATATCCTGGTCCTGGTCAACGCGTTCTCTTATGCCATGTACCTGGTTTTGGTAAAACCCCTGATGTTAAAATACAGGCCCTTTACGGTTTTAAAGTGGGTTTTTCTCACAGGCATGGTCCTGGTTTTACCGGCAACCATTCCCGGAGTGATTCATACCGAATGGGCACAGATGGACCAGAAGGCACTGTTATCCATCGCTTACGTGGTTGTCGGGACCACTTTCCTTACCTATTTGCTGAATATTTATGCCCTACGCACCGTCAGACCCATTACCGTAAGCATCTACATTTACAGTCAGCCTCTGGTTGCGGCCCTGATCTCCATAATTGCGGGGCAGGATAGCCTGACTTTTCATAAGGTATTGGCTGCCCTGTTGGTATTTTTCGGGGTTTATTTTGTAAGTACGCCCGTAGTGCCTCTAGAAAAGAATGGCATTAATCGTTAATTTTAGGCATTCATTGCATCAGCATGAAGAATCGCGTTGTATTCATTTTACTGGCCCTGACTTTATTTTTTTCCCTGTCATTCAGGGGATCGTGGGAATCATCAACATCTAACCTGGATGTACTGCACTACCGTCTTGATCTAAAGATCCTTGATCCCGGTGAACCCTACCTGGAGGGGACAGCGACCATACGATTGCGTGCTTTGCGTGGGAGCGCCCCCCTGGTTCTCGACCTGGAATCCCTGCAGGTGGATTCGGTTTGGTTCCAGGGTAGCCTTATCAAAGATTTCAGTCATGACGGAAGACGGATTCGTATACCGGTAAATGTAAATTCTTCTGCAGAAGGGCAGCGGGTAAAAATAAAATATAGGGGGCAACCGGCTGTTGATCCACTATGGGGAGGGTTCTATAACAAGCAGAATACCGCTTTCAATATGGGGGTGGGTTTCCAGTCCGATCCACCATCCTTTGGCCGGGCATGGTATCCCTGTCATGATGATTTCGGGGATAGGGCCACATATGATTTTTTTATAAAAACAAGCCTGCAACATACGGCAGTATGTTCCGGTATACTGGAGAAGGTTGTTGTAAATAATGACGGTACCCGGACCTATCATTACACCGCTGAATTGCCTATACCCGCGTACCTTTCCTCGGTAGCCGTCTCCGGCTATATTGCAGTGCGGGATACCTTTACCGCACTGCAGGGTGATGTTCCCTTCAGTGTGCATGTTCCACCGGGCAAGATCAGTCAAACCCTGGCTTCTTTCAGCCGGCTGGAAAAAGCCTTTCATGTTTTCGAGCAATTATTCGGTCCGTATCGCTGGCCAAGGGTGGGTTATGTAACTGTACCTTTTCATGGAGGAGCCATGGAGCATGCCATGAATATTGCCGTATCGGAACAGCTTATTGACGGAACCCGAACGCACCATAACCTCCTGGTTCATGAACTGGCCCATAGCTGGTTCGGGAATTTGGTTACCTGCTCCACACCTTCGGATATGTGGTTGAACGAGGGTTGGGCCTCTTATGCAGAAATGCTGGCTGTGGAATTTACCCGGGGTACCGCCCGGGCCCGTGAAAGGATCAGAGATAATCATGAAATGGTGTTGCGCCTGGCTCATATTATCGATGGGGATTATTATGCGGTATACAATACTCCTCCGGATCTGACCTATGGGACCACCGTGTATGACAAAGGGGCCGATGTGATCCATTCCCTGAGGCACCGGATGGGTGATGCGGTCTTTTTCAGGACACTGCAGCAGTATTTTGATGAGATGGCATTCAGTGATATTTCTACCATGGAGTTCAGGAATTATCTGAGTGCCCGATCGGGCATTAACCTGAATAATTTTTTTGAAGCCTGGATTCTCTCACCCGGTTTCTTACATTTTGAGATAGACAGTGTCCGAACCAAATTCCGTGGTCATGAATATTATAACCGGGTTTATATCCGGCAGAGACACCTGAATAAACAGGTGCTTTCCACCAGCGACCGGATGCCGGTGTTGCTGATGGACAGCCTGGGTAACCGTAAAGAACATATTTTCCGTATCAGAGGGGAGTATTCGAAGGAAACCATTGTAACCCCGTTTAAACCGGACATGATCATCCTGGACCCGGATGGATGGGTACAGGATGCTGTGACCGATTATTTTTTCCGGATCGATTCTGCCGGAAACTACAATTGCGAGAAATCCTACTGTTCATTTTATGTGCAGAACACTTCCTTTCCCTTATGGATCAAAGCCGAGCATCATTGGGTCGCGCCGGCTGGAAATACTGTTGACGATCAACTTTTTGTACTTTCCGACCGAAGATACTGGACACTCAAAAGCAATACCGGTAGGGCAGTACCGGGGAAAGCACGGTTTTATTACAATGCCGGCGAAGGATTTCCGGATGGCTTTCTGGATCATACTTTTTTCAGGAATTTCTCCGGTAAGCTTTTAATGTTCTACAGGAAAGAAGCCGGACAGATCTGGCAACAAATCGACTCCAGGAACTATGAAGATGATAACAGCGGATTCCTGGAGGTTAAAAATCCCAGGAACGGTTACTATTGTTTTGGATTCGAACGGTAAATGTTTATATATTTGCATAAAAAAGAATTAGGCATGAAAAAGTCTTTTAAAATCGGTTTGCTTCTCATGTTCGCAGTCCTCACGGGCATGAAAGCTCAGGAATGTAAACTTTTTTTTCCTACAGAGGTTGGTACGGTGCGGGAAATGAAACATTATGACAAAAAGGACAGGCTCACCGGTATTACACGTCAGGAGGTTTTGGATTACAGGGAAAGTGCCAATAAGCTTGAGCTGGTGATACAGGCGGAAATGAAAGATGACAAGGGGAAAGAGTTAACCAGCAATGAACTTAGCCTGTATTGCGAAGATGGTGTTTTCTACATGGACATGTCGGAATTTATTCCCGAGCAGAGCAAGGCTGCCCTGGAAAGCATGGAGTTCACCATAGAGCAGGAAAATCTCCGGTATCCTTCAAATCTTTCCGTTGGGGATGAGCTGGATGATGGGATGGTTACCATGAACGTTAAGCAGATGCCCATGTTGAATACCACCGTTACCATCTACGACCGGAAGGTGGTTGCACGGGAACCTGTTGCCACGGATGCGGGTACCTTCGATTGTTTTAAGATCACCTACGATATCGAATCCAAGTCGATGATGACCTTCAACATGAGTTCAGTCGAATGGATCAACCCGGAGGTGGGTATCGTGAAAAGCGAATCTTATAACAAGAGGGGTAAACGGACCGGTTATACTTTGCTGACAGCAGTGGAATAGAATTTAGAATTTTCCAATACTTACCGTAAGGTACAGGAGTCCCAGTATCAGTCCGACAAATCCCAGGGCTATAAGAAATCCGTATGTATCCTGCCGGTTCCACGTCATAAGTTCCCACTGGGTTCCGGGAAACATTTTGCGGTGATCATACCGCCCGGGATCCCTGTATACCCGTTCCAGTTCTTTTTCATCCTCTTCCGCCGTGGGCTGTACCGGGGTTTTAAGCTTGAGATAGAAAGGGTCCAGGATTCTCTGCTCATCCGGTTTATGCCTGGTCAACAGACTTACAAGGATAATGATCAAAAAGGGGAATAGGGTTCTTATAAGAATACGCAGAGTCTCGTTCAGGGCATAGACATTTTTTTCCAGATTAAAGCCGGCCAGGTCCAGGAGGACCAGTTCAAGGCTGATCATTCCTCTGCCGACCGGTTGATTGTTGCGTTCCCGTATAACACCACCGGTCCAGAAAACAGATTTACTGGGAAGCTTATATGCTTTGGTGAATTCCTGTCCCCCGTGCAAAGAATCCGGTCTGGGGCCCTGTGCTTGCCCAATGGCGTAAAGCTCATCCCAGCGGGCAATGGTCGCGTTTCTTTCTTCTACATCAACAAAGCGGGCCGTGTATACTCTTTCTTCTATACGTTGTTCCGTTCTTTTTAATAAATAGGGATGGGTCCGCATACCGGGAAAGATCACCGGCAGGATCAGCGGCAGGAAGAAAAAAAGCACGAAGGTTGCGCTGATGGAGGACCATACGGCTTTCCTGTTGGTCCTTCTCCAGGTAATGCCCGTCCAGAACCCGGCGGCATAGATCACTGCAAATTCCCACATGAATTTGAGCTGGGCGAAGAGGCTTTCCGATTCCAGGACGATCAATGCTGCTCCGATTACGATCAGGACTCCCATCAATCTTCCTACCCCCACATAATGCTTCTCTGGTTTGCCCGGGAACAGCGGCCGGTACACACCGCTGGTCAACAATCCCGAGGCGGTGATCATCATCATATCTGCGGTCGACATCAGAGCCGCCATCAGGGCAGCGATCATCAGGCCTATCAAGCCCAGGTTCAGGGGGGTCAGTAGTTCCCTGGAGGCATATCCCCAAAGATGGTCAGGGTCGGTTACCTGTTCACCGAAAAGAAGGACCGCTGCCAGGGCCGTCAATCCCCAGAAGATGGTGGTGATCCGTTTCAGATAGGTTCCATAGGTAAAACCAAACCGGGCATTGAATTCATTTTTTGCCGATGCTGTTGCAACAAGCTGATTTGCACCGACCGCCACGTTCAGGGTGGCCATAATGCCCAGGGTTACAATGTAATACCAGGTGAAATCAAGGGCATAAGGGGAGCCAAAGATTTCGAAAAAAGATTCCGGCAGTTGGTCGTGGAGGGTCCTGAAGGCTCCCATGATCCCGGTGGAACCATAGGTTTCGTTGATCCGGATAAAAGCGAAGGGGATCAACAGCAAGGACAGCAATATGATAAAGATGCCTTGCATCATATCGCTTATGAAAGCCGCTTCCAATCCGCCTGCTACCGCATAAATACATACAATCACCACAATGGCCAGGATGAGGACGGGTTTGTCGATGTATGAGAAGTTCTTTCTGGGCTTGAGTATGCGCAATTGTTCTAGCTCCTGCTTTTCTTCAGGATCCAGGAGCTTGTAGTCCCTGGAATCCAGTTCTTCCAGCCGGGTGGCTTGTTTGTACTCTAATTTTTCTTTTGGTGTCAGGTCTTCCTGACTTTTCGGGGTCATCACCATTACGGTTTTGGTAATGGCGATAAACCCAACGGTCAGCAGCAGCATCAGACTGATGGATGCCAGGATGGAATATATTCCACCCAGCCAGCGGGAAGCAAATCGTTCCCTGAAATAATCCCCCATGGTGAGTAATCTGAGTCTCCTGTACCACACAGCCGTGAACCAGTAGGAAGGTGTGGAGAACAACATCATCAGGGCACTCCAGATTCCGGCAGCTCCGTTGTTGGCCGTGGTTGTTGCTACCGAGGGACCGGTGTCGGCAGAGGTTGCCTGGCCAAAGGCGGCAAACATCTGAATGATCTTCCCGAAACGCCTTCCTCCCAGGAAATAATCTTCTTCGTCCTTTATCCTTCGCATGGCCCAGAAACCGATCACGATCAGCACAAGGAAGTAGACAATGATCACCGCAACGTCCAGGTATGTAAGTCCGAGTATCATTGATTATCCAGTCATTTTTTTGCTTTCAGCTCAACACCAGATACAATCACGGTAAGCATTCAGTTTCCAGAGCTCTGAACCGGCAAGCAAAACGGCTCCCAATCCGTGTGCTCCGCCGGGTTCGACCGGCCTGTTGTAATAGTAGCTCAGATCCTGGCGTATATTGAAACCTGTACTAACATTGCCGACTTCTCCCTGATCGGAGATGTTTCCTGTCAGTCCTGCCCATCCCCGGACCGCGATGGATGCATACATGTCATCGATCCAGCCTTTGTTGACAGCACGGGCAACCGTGTAGACAAACATAGCGGAACAGGAAGTTTCCGGGAAGGAATCTGTTTTATCCAGCAATTGATGCCACATACCGGTTTTACCCTGGTAACGGGAAAACCCGATGATTTGCTCAAATAAAAGCCTGATCAACGGATCCCTGTCAGGATGATCTGCAGGAATGTAGTCCAGTAAATTGACCAATCCCATGGCAGCCCATCCGTTCGCCCTTCCCCAGCAGGCAACTCCGTGTGCATCATTTTCGAGGCACCAACTGTGGTGATATAATCCTTTCTGAGGATCAAAAAGGTGTGTATTGAAATTATAAGCCTGGAGGATGGCATCCTCCAGCCAGTGGTCCTCGCCGGTGAGTTTAAACAGGCGGACCAGGAAGGGGACACTCATGTACAGATCGTCCACCCACAGGGTGGTTTTTGCGAATCTCCTCCTGCAAAAAGTACCGTCATCCAGCCTGTCTTGCCTGTTTTTTAAATAGCCGGCCCATTCCATGATCTTCTTTCTGTATGTTTCTTCAGGCTCATGATCGTGATGCTCAATCAATGCTGCACCCATGGATCCGAAATCATCAAGTCGGTCCAAGCGAAAAAACTGATGAAAATCCGCCGCGGGGATCCTTTTATCGAAAAGGATCTTGAAGAAATCGAGGTGTTTGAACATGAACCGGAAGTTTTTTCCCACATACTCCCTGAGATCTTGCCTGTTAAAAGATCCGGAGAGTTCGTTTATGGCAAGGTAAATGACCCCGTTCCAATATTTCCAGTCCAGATAAGCACTAGCCAGCCTGTGATTTTCGGGATCCGCTTCATTCAGGGGTTCCTCAGATAAGGAACCGTCTTTTTCGTTCTTAAAGGAATAGGAAGTGTCCCTGATGATCTTTTCAGTCACCTTAAGCGTGATTTCCCTCACCAGGGCCTTGTCAGGGGGGATCCCTTCGGTTTCTGAATAATTCACATAGGGTTCATTCATAATGAAAAATGGTTTTTCTCGCATCGAAAGTAAGGGTTCATTCAGCAATGAACAGGTAAAATCGTCCCAATATAGTAGTACCGTGGTTCGCTGACCTGCATGTTTGGTAAGAGCAAGGGCTGACCGCCCCTATCCCTACGCTATAAGACTCCCGCGCAAGTAGTCAGGATTGAACGTTTGCAGTGCTTGGCTTATAGTAAAAGGATCTTTCCGTGGGAACAATATCAAGCAGGCCTACAAGCACCAGGTTGACTATGATGGTTTCGGCCTTTTTCTTCGAAATACCGGCAAGCTTCGAGAACAGGGGAAGGGTGATGTCGTTGTGGGTCCTGAAGTATTCGAACAGCCATTCTTCTTCTTTCCGGTACCGTATCAGCGTTCCTTCCCTGTTCTGTTCTTTTTTCCATACCCGGAGCATTACACTGTTAGCCAGGATATTTTGATCATCTACCCGGGTATAAGCCATCCACTTCTCGTTGTCGGTGCGTGCAAGAACCGGTTTTTTTTCCGCTTTGGGGATGGTGATCTCAAGGACGCTTTTACCTTTCCGGGTGGTCCATTTCTTGAATTCGAAAGCAATTCCGGGTTTACAGTGAAGAGTAGCCGCTGCTTCCACCATATAGTATTCCTCATCCGATTCCGCACCTGCAATATTGCCGTTGTCCTTGACCCCAACCAGGAGTTTCCCTCCGTCGGTATTGGCAAAAGCAGCAAGCGTTCGGGAAATCTTTTTGGAATCGCTGATCTCGTATTTGAAATCCAGCATTTGATTCTCTCCCTGACGGATCAGGTTTTCCAGGTATCTGCCCATCCGGCGTTCTTCCATATTGCAAAGATAGTAAACTAAGGTGGCATTGAATCCCAATGATGGATCTCTCCACTTCTGCAAGCCCCGTTACTTGTGAGATTGAAAAAAAATCATTAGTTTTTCCAAAGATTTAGTATGTAGGGATATGACACTGCCTGGCAAGTCAATAAGACTTTATAAACTCATCCTTTTTCTATCCTTTGAAGCGGGGGTATTGTTTGCACAAGCACCCCGCTTAAGTTTTTCCCATCTATCCATAAAAGATGGTCTTTCCCAGAACACCGTAAATGACATCCTGCAGGATTTCAAGGGATTCATATGGATCGGAACCAACGACGGGTTGAATCGGTATAACGGATATGAATTCGAGATCTTCAAGCACAGTTTTGCTGATTCCAACACCCTTTCGCACAATAAGATATACTCATTACTCGAAGACCGGCAACAACGCTTATGGGTAGGAACCCGCAAGGGTCTGAATTTATTCGACAGGCAAAAGGACCGGTTCGTCAGGATGAATCCTATGGGGAGCACCGTTGAATTGGCCAATGCATTTATCAGGACATTATACAAGGACAGCAAGGGAAGGATATGGGTTGGCACATACGGGGAAGGCATGTTTATGTTTGACGGGGCCACATTTACCGCATGCAAGATAGAACCCTGGAAAGACAGGTCGGAAGAGTTTAAGGCGGGTTTGGAGAATGTTACCTCTTTCGTTGAAGACGAATTTGGAGGCCTGTGGATAGGCACATTGAAAAACGGTTTAATTTATTATAATCCGGAAACCGGCGAATACCGTTTTTTCCCCTTTTACAGGGACAAAGAAATTACCGAAGTGCATGGAAAGACCGTCTACCAGGATAATACTGGCAGGATCTGGGTTTGTACCGAGGGGGAAGGATTGTTCCTCTTTGACCGGGTAACCACCAACTTCAAACATTATCCTGCAGGATTAGGAAAAAACCAGCTCAGTCACCCCATTGTCAAGGATATTTATGAGGATGATGAGGGTTTATTATGGTTGGCCACCGACGGAGGCGGTTTGAATATTTTCGATCCTGAAAATGAAATATTCAAATATTACAAATATGATCAATCCAACAACAAAGGGCTCAATACCAATGCTTTATACAGTATCTTCAGCGACAGGCAGGATATCATCTGGATCGGAACCTTCGGCGATGGACTGAATGTTTACGATCCCAACAAAAAAGCCTTTAAGCATTATACCACCGGGTTAAAACCCGGAACCGGTCTTTCACATAAATCCGTTTTGTGCTTCCAGGAATGTGAGAACGGAAACATCTGGATAGGGACCGACGGGGGTGGATTGAATTATTTCAACCCGAAAACAGGATCCTTTAAAGCCTATCTTCATCAACCCAATAATCCGGGCAGTATTAGCTCCAATCATGTTACCAGCCTGCTGCTGGATAATGAAAATCGTTTATGGATCGGGACTTTTGCCGGAGGACTGAATTATTTTCGTGCTGAAAACGAAACATTTCGGGTTTACCGGAATGAACCTGAGAACGAAAACAGCCTGATTAATAACAATGTGTGGGTCATGCACCAGGACAGCCGGGACAGGATATGGGTGGGTACCCTTGGCGGTTTGGAACTGTTTGATCCCGGTTCAGGTGCCTTCGTCCATATCTCCAATCTTCCGCAGAATGTTGATCAGAACCTGAACCGGGTTACTGAAATTGCAGAAGATCATGAAGGAACCATTTGGATAGGGGGGGCAGGATTATGGGATATCAAGGATGACCTTAAGATAAAGCGCTTTCGTCCGGGGTCTGAAAAACAGTTTTCCATCACCGAATATGATGCGCGGGTCATCTATGAAGATTCAACGCATGATCTGTGGGTGGGTACCGAAGGAGGAGGCTTACTTAAAATAAACCCGGAGAAAAAATCAGTAAGGCAATATGCTCCTGCAGATGGCTTGCCTAATGAGGCCGTTCATAACATTCTGGAAGATGATGAAGGGCGGCTCTGGATCAGTACCAATCTTGGGATCTCAAGATTTGATCCCGTGAAAGAGGTGTTCCAGAATTATGATGAAGAGGATGGCTTGCAAAGCAATCAATTTGCCTATTCTGCTGCCTTGAAAAGCATGAACGGCTTTATGTACTTCGGAGGGATCAATGGATTCAATGTATTTCACCCCGACAGCATCATTGAAAATCCTTATATTCCCCCGGTCATTTTAACCGACTTTACCGTAAGCAATAAGAAAGTATCCATAGGGACCGAGGACTCCCCGCTTTCAAGCCATATCAGCGAAGCCGGTGAAATTACCCTCACCCATGATCAGTCTGTATTCACATTTGAATTCACCGCCCTGAATTTCACTTCCAGCGAGAAAAACCAGTATCGCTACATTATGGAAGGTTTCGAAAGCGAATGGAACGAGGTAAGTACCAAGAGAACAGCTACCTACACCAATCTGGATCCCGGGGATTATACTTTCAGGGTCCAGGCCTCAAATAATGACGGAATTTGGAATGAACAGGGCACCTCGGTTCAGCTTCATGTATTACCACCCTTCTGGCAAACCGACCTGGCCTATGTATTGTATGCATTGATAATCATATTGACCCTGCTGTTCTTCAGACAATTCATCATCACTCGGGCACAATTAAAGAACGACCTGAAAATCAAGGAGCTGGAGAAGACAAAAATCGAGGAGGTAAATCAAATGAAACTGGCCTTCTTCACGAATATTTCTCATGAGTTCAGGACTCCGTTGACCCTGATCATCAGTCCGCTTGAAAAAATGCTCTCGGAACGAAAACTGGACAAGGCAAATCAGAAAATGCTCCAGATCATTTACAGAAATGCAGAACGACTGAGGAGACTGATCAATCAATTGATAGATTTCAGAAGAATAGAAAAAGGAACCATGGACCTGAAGGTTTCCAGGGGGGACCTGGTCCGGTACCTGAAAGATATTAAAACGGCATTCGATGAATACGCCCGGAAAAAAAAGGTCAAATACGTTTTTTATTCGAATGTTAAAGAACTGGAGACCTGGTTTGATCAGGATAAACTCGAAAAGATCTTTTTCAATCTTTTATCCAATGCTTTCAAATATACTCCGGAAAGAGGAAAGATATTTTTTTGGATCCATGCCTTTAGTGGTGCCAAAGACGATCCTCCAGGCTATTCTGATGTTGAGATCAGGATCAGGGATACAGGGATCGGTATATCCAAAGATCAAGTAAACAAAATATTCGATCGATTTTACCAGGTGGGTCAAGCTACAAAGCAGGAGGACCGGGAAGGCCAGGGTGCCGGGATAGGGCTTTCACTCACCAAGGACCTTGTAGAATTACACCATGGCTCCATAACGGTTGAGAGCATCGTGGGCCGGGGCTCCGAGTTCATTGTGAAAATTCCGCTCGGCAAAGAGCATTTTAAGGAAGAAGAAATCCTCGAAGAAGACCGGTTGAAAAGCAGCCAGATAAGTTCAAGGATTTACCAGGTTGTGGATGAAAAATATGAAAGCATTAATTATCAAAAAGTTACGGGTGAAGTATCCGTCAGCAAAGGTCATGAAATAAGCGTACTGGTTGTTGAGGATAATTCGGATGTACGCCAGTTTATTCGCTTCAGTCTGGAACCGGCCTATCACATCCTTGAGGCAGAGAACGGTAAGCAGGGTTTTGAGATCGCCAGTCAGCAAATTCCTGATATTATCATAACCGATATCATGATGCCGGTGATGGACGGGATAGAAATGATCGAGAAAATACGGGAGGATCTTCGTACCAGCCACATACCCCTGATCGTTTTAACGGCCAGATCGGAGGTGGAGGATCAGCTGAAGGGATTGGAAATGGGCGTGGAAGAATATATATCAAAGCCCTTCAATCCAAGGCTCCTGGCACTTAAGATCAGAAACATCATACAAAACAGAAGATCCCTGCAGGATAAGGTAAGAAAAGAGATCATGATGACCCCCTCGGAAGTTGTCGTGGCCAGCTTCGATGAGAAATTCCTGAAAAAGGCAATGCAGGTAGTGGAAGAGAATATTGCCGATCCGACATTCGATGTAAAAGCCTTTGTTGAACACATGGGAATGAGCCGCTCTGTACTGTACAGGAAACTAAGGTCGGTCACGGACCAGTCTGCCAATGAATTTATCAACACGATCCGCCTGAAAAGAGCTGCCCAGCTCTTATCCCAGAACAAACTTACCGTCTCTGAAGTCACCTACATGGTGGGCTTTAATGATCCTCAATACTTCAGCAAGTGTTTCAGTAAATTCTATAAAGTCAATCCCAGCCAGTATGCGAAACAATTCGCGGGATCACATTAAACCAAACCTGAAATCATTCAGATGGATTCATTCTCAAGGATGTTCATTTTTACTGTTTTTTGACACGGTCTTACACAAGAGGATCCCGCTTTAAATCTAAATTTAGTGGATTGAAATATGTACTATGGTAAAAGTTTCAAAGGATCCGGGTAGAAAGAAATCCAGGTTTTACCTGATGGTCGAGATCATTATTTTTATCATATTGGTAGCATTTGGATTGTTTATGATCTACATTTTATGAAAAAAGCCGGTTGTTTCATTATTTTCATTCTGTACGAACTCTTCTTTTTATTTTTCAGCCATTTTGATCTCCATGCCCAACTCAGTTACGAACAGGTCATAAGGCCAACCGATCAGGATCTTCTGGCCGATGCTTCGGAATTTCCATTTTGGGAAAAGAAAACAAACTACACCAAAATCTATCATGTTGCAAGCGATCATCCTCAGGCCTCGGATGATAACCCGGGAACGGCCGGTCTTCCTTTTAAAAGCATTTCCAAAGCAGCTTCCGTACTGATGCCTGGAGAAATGGTGATCATCCATCAAGGGACCTACCGTGAGACGATCCGGCCGGCACACGGTGGGTCAGGACCGGAAAAAATGATCCTGTACCAGGCAGCGGAAGGAGAAGAAGTAATCGTATCGGGCTCTGTAGTGTTGGATGATGGAACATGGGAACCGGGCGGGGGATGGCGCTATGGTCCGCATACCCCCTATTCAGAAAAATACGGTGGTGAAAAGGTCCCGGTTTACCAGGTTGATCTTCCCGGTGATGCGTTCGGAGGCTATAATCCCTTCGGAATGGTCAACATGCTTCACGACCGATCCTATCTCCAGTACCAGAAGGTCAACATGAAGCCGCATTTCAAAAGAAGGGGCATGGTTTTTCTTGACGGCCACCCGATAGAACAGGTTTTGAGTCCGGTGGAACTCGCTGAAAAAAGTGAGGGCGCCTTCTGGGTCGAGCATAACGGATTGCGTTTGCATGTGCGTTTTCCCGACACCACCGGTCCCGAAGACTTCGCGGTGGAAGTCACCGCTAAAGAGCAGCTGTTTGTCCCGGAGGAATACGGACTGGGCTACATAAAGATCAAGGGGATCAGATTTCGGCAATGCGGAAACGGGTTTCCTGTTCCGCAGCGGGGTATGGTTTCTTCAAACCGGGGACATCATTGGATCATTGAGGATTGTGTCATTGAATGGGCCAACGCCCTGGGTATGGATCTGGGCAATGAAATGTGGCATACCCACTGGCAGCCCGGGGTGGGTCATCATATTGCGCGCCGAAACATCATTCGCCATTGCGGAATTGCAGGATTGGAAGCCCTCAGGGCACCCGGACTGCTGATAGAAGACAATCTCTTTGAAGATATCGGGTGGCAGGATGCCGAACATGCCTGGGAATCAGGGGGCATTAAACTGCACCTGGCAAAGAACTGCCTTATCAGAAGAAACCTGTTCAGAAAGATACATCATGCCCCGGGCATATGGCTCGATTACCGGGCCAACCAAAATTGCAGGATCTGCTATAATGTATTTACGGATATCACCACGGCACGGGGAGCCATTTATATAGAAGTAAGCAGGAACCATTGCCGGGTAGATCACAATATCTTCCATAAGTTACGAAGCCAATACTGGATTTCAGGAGATTACGGGGCCGGGGGGAGTGCATTTTATACCGATGGTTCTGACAGCATAGACTTTGAATATAACCTGGTACTTGATATTGAAAATACGGGTTACGGATCTTATCTGAATGCAGAAAGGATCATCGGTACGCGGGGTGGGTTAACCCGGTATCACCGGGTGTCCCGTAATATATTCATTGATTGCAGGAAACACGCCATCGAGTTCCCCAATCCCTATAATTATTCAGATTATAACCTTTTCAGCCAGGTCAGGCCCGGTTACCTGAAAATGACCAACCCGGCCCCTCCCTTGTTACTCGACCTGGAAGCATGGCAGAAAGCTTTCGGTTGGGAAGATCATGGAGCCGTGATCGACATTGAGGCCGGTCTGGACAGTGAATCCCTGCTTTTCGATCTCAGGGTGAAAACAGATCCTTTGCCGGATATTCTAGCCGGCCCGTTCACTGAACTGAAGACGATGCAACAGGTTCACCTGGACCCGCGGCAATTATCCCCATAGACAATTTTCAATGAAGTACCTGGCCGGATATATCATTTTGGGATTGTTCCTTACGGGTTGTTCCCGCGGACAAACCGCTGAAGATGCTTTCAGGGAGCGCACCCGCATCCTGATCGATTATGCAGCCGATATTTACAGACCTCCCAAACCCAACTATTCCGATCCTGAAAAGGTTTACTGGCCGAAAACCATTGCCAGGCTGCACAAATATGGGATCGATGATTCACTGGCCAACCATTACCTGGAAATGCCAGAATTTACAGGAAAAAGTCCGTTTCACTTTATTTTAGTGGGAATGGCCCGAATCATGCCTGCATACAGCGATGCTCCTGCACTGAAACAAAATCAGCTGACCTACCTGGACCGCATTATGGAGCGAAGGGACAGTTACAATCCCTGGACTGCCGAGGGAACGGAAAATCACATCAACATGAGCCGGGCCAGCGGATACATTTTTGCCGAGATCATGGAGGATTACCCCGACCGTTATCCAGAGGCTACCCGGTTAAAGAATAAAATGAAGGAATGGATCACTTATTATTCGAAAAGAATATACCAGGTTGGTACGGGAGAGTTTAATGCCAGTACATACGGGGCTTTCAATATTATTCCATGGCTCAACCTTTATGATTTTGCCCGCGATCCCGAAATCAGGCTCATGGCCCGGGCCGTACTCGATTATTATGCGGCCGAACTCGCCCTGCATTATACTCAGGGTATGACCGGAAGTGCCGAATCCCGCGGAGCACCGTCAAATACATGCGTGCACCATGAGACCGAATACATAGCCTGGTTGTGGTTCGGAGATGTACCCCGGGACATGCGTAAAACACTCGAAAAAGATCCCGGGTATAAACCTCCCCTGCAGTCGGTTCATGCCGCCACAAGCAGTTACCGGCCGCCTGCACCTGCCCGGACACTTGCGGTGAAAAGGATCCGGGAACCCGAATATTACAGAAATTCCAAACCTTCCTATCTCCTGGCCGAGCCTTCTTATATCAAGCATGTTTTTTATATCGACAGCCTGTATACTCTGGGATCGGCCTTTTATCCTTATGGGGCATTTATGTCGTCGGCATGGAAAAATACAACCTGGAAACTGGTGTCCAGGGTTGATCCCGAAGCCAGGGACGATCCACAAATGGTTACGGGAGGCGGAATGTTCTATCCCGACCGGAGCGGTAAGATCAGAAACCCATGGCACCAGGTAGCACAATACAGGAATGTACTGATCCAAATGAACAAGACCCCCGGTAATGCAAGGGAGCTCCTGGAAGAGATAAAACGCATCACCGACCAATGGAGGCAGGAATGGAGGAGGGATTTTATCGAAAGGTTCTCGGCAACCGATGATAAGATCGTTCAGGTCGGTAATCCGGTGAAGTTCCAGGAAGGCGGAATAAGCGGGGATGAAGGCAATGGCTGTTACATCAGTTTTCCTGATGATGTTGCTTATTCTCAGATCAGGGGGCAAGTCTTCTTTATAAAACTGGATCATAGTTATCTGGCCGTACGCTCCATATCCGGCGACCGGCCCGCTCTGAAAGATGAGAACCTGATCGTCGACCAGGCTCCTGTTGGCGCATTAACCGGACTGATCCTCGAAGTGCATCCTGCAGACGAGTTTGATGATTTTGACAGCTTTCAACAATCCTATTCTAACAGGACCAAACTCGACCGCACCGGTCTTACGGAGAAAGACGAAATCATATATACTACCATGTCCGGAGACCGGATCACCATGAGGTACCGGGAAGAAGGAAGTTTCACCGAGCCCTTGTATGATTGGGGTTACGGACCCGATACCGCTATGGTTATCCCCGGGGCGCCTCCCTTCAGGCAACCAGAATGGCACTCGGGAAAAGGTTATGGGCGGCTTGCTCAATGGTGGGTCAATGAACAGTATATCGATCTGCAGGAAAAATGGCCGGTCTATTGTGGTCCCCAATTAAAACTCAGTGACTCTGTCCTGGTTTTGGGCAATGGGGGAACAGAGGAGTACCGGGTTGATTATTCAGGTGAATTGCCCGTGTTCATGGATGGAGATCTTGGAAATCGGAAGGTTCTTGAAGGAATAAATGAAGAATGTATTATATTTATGATCCTTAGTCGGACATGTTTTTTATCGATCCTACACATTCAATATGAACAGACTGATCATTCTAAGCGGCATATTCCTTATGCTTGCCTCATGTACCCCGGACCGTTACCAGGAAGACTTTGAAAACGATCATGCCCTTGAAGGATTTGAGTTCAGCGATCCCGGCGCGTGGCAGATTGTGCAAAAAGGCAAACCGGGGTCTGCCCTGGAATTTACAGGAAAGGGGAACTACCAGCCTCCGGTCCGGTCTCCCCATATCATTGGAATGATTGCTGATCACCGCTTCGGTTCCTTTATGCTGGATGTCGACCTGCTTCAGACCGGCAGGGAATACGGTCACCGTGACATGTGCATATACTTTGGGATACAGGATTCCACCCGTTTTTATTATGTACACCTGGCCTCCAGGCCGGATGATCATGCACACAATATCTTTATCGTTGACGGCGCTCCCAGGACCAAAATTGCAGGAGATATCGCCGAGGGTATTGATTGGGGCGAAGAACTCTGGCACCATATCCGGTTGATCCGGGATCTGGAAACCGGTAAAATAGAAGTCTATTTTGATAATATGAAAGAAGCGATCATGTCAGCGGATCATAAGGCATTTCAGAAAGGCTATATTGGTTTCGGATCCTTTGATGATTCGGGTATCATTGATAACATAAGGATCCAGGGAGAAATATTTCCATCGGAAAAACCCGGTTTGTTCACTGATAAAACCATGAATACTAACCAAAAACAAGGACTATGAAAAATGAAGATAGGAAAGATTCAAAAGGGATTTCCCGCCGTTCATTCATTGCCACAACCGCGGCGGCTACCGCGGGCCTGACCATCGTGCCCAGTAAGGCCGTGGCCGGACTGGGCCACCAGGCGCCCAGCGATACCCTGAATATTGCCGGCATCGGTGTAGGAGGAATGGGACGTACCAACCTCAGAAATGTCAACACGGAAAACATTGTGGCCCTGTGCGATGTGGATTGGGACTATGCACAGAAGTGTTTCAATGATTATCCCGATGCGAAAAAATACTACGATTACCGTAAAATGTTCGACGAGATGGCCAATGATATCGACGCGGTCATCATCGCCGGACCGGACCACACCCATGGCATCCAGGCCGTGCATGCCATGAAGCTGGGCAAGCATGTTTATGTCCAGAAACCCCTGACCCACTCGGTTTATGAATCCAGGGTATTGCGGCAGGTAGCCGAGGAAACCGGTGTGGCCACCCAGATGGGGAACCAGGGGAACTCCGGAGAAGGGATCCGGCTGGCCTGTGAATGGATATGGGCCGGAGAAATAGGAGAAGTGACCGGGGCACATGCCTGGACCAACCGTCCGATCTGGCCGCAGGGACTGGAACGTCCTGCAGAGACGCCTTCCGTTCCACCCACACTTGCCTGGGACCTTTTCATAGGACCGGCTCCATGGAGACCCTATCATCCTGCCTACACACCCTGGAACTGGAGAGCCTGGTGGGATTACGGGACCGGTGCCTTGGGCGACATGGGGTGCCACATTATCGATCCTGTGTTCAAGGCGCTCCACCTGGGTCATCCTGACATGGTTGAAGGATCCTCAACACAGGTCAATACCGAAAGCGCTCCCATTGCAGAAAAGGTCACCTATCATTTTCCGGAGCGTGAAAAATATAGCAAGGTTAAAATGCCTGCCTTGAAATTTACCTGGTATGACGGCGGTTTACTGCCCGACCGTCCGGAAGGTATTGAGCCCGGTAAGAGACTGGGCGATGGCGGAGGCGGAGCCATGTTCGTGGGAACTAAAGGTACAATGATCTGCAGCACCTATGCCCGCAGTCCTTATATCATCGGCAGGGAGAATGATCCTCCTTCCGTTCCCAAGGAACTCAGGCGGGTGAGCCTGAGTCACGAGATGGACTGGATCCGTGCATGCAAGGAATCCAGGGAGAACAGGACGGAGGCCAGTTCCTGGTTCGGTTATTCGGGTCCGCTGAACGAAGTGGTGGTCATGGGTAACCTGGCGGTCAGGCTCCAGGATCTGAAGAAGAAACTGAAATGGGACGGGGAAAACATGAAGATCACCAACATCGGGGACGATGAAGAGATCCGTGTGGTGACCTCCGACAAGTTCAAGGTGGTGGACGGTGATCCCAAGTTTATGACCGACTATGCTACCATCAATGCCAAGCAGGCTGCAGAGGAATACATTAAACACACCTACCGTAAAGGATGGTCCCTAATGTAATCCGTATCTGTCTTTTATTACTGCTTTTCACGTTTTGCACTAAGGACTCCTCCCTCGATAACCAGTACGATCTATCGGGAAGCTGGTATCCAGGGGGGGAGGATCCTTATTTGCTTGGGGCCTATTTGGACCTTAATTGCAGCCCGATGCAGGAAAAACTGCGCAATATCCGGCCTTTCCCTGTGAGCGTGGTCTATTATCAGCAGCAGACAGACAACCTGGATTCCATAAGGAAGGAATTCAGGACCATTCGTTCCCTTGGATTTACAGGTCTGAAGCAGATCCAGCTGGTCCACCCGGGTAATCCGGAAAATTTCAGGCAACAGGTTTTTCACATGGCCCTGGATGAAGGCCTTTCTCCATGGTATTACGGAAAAGGAGGATGGGATGCCATAACCGACGACTTACTCGATTCCCTCGGGATAGAGCAAAACTATACTCCCGGCAACCGTCAAATCATCCAGGAGGATCCCCGGATGATGGAATACCAGCAAAACCTGATGCGACGAAGAATTGAAAGGCTTCCTTACAAGCCTTCGAGGCCAAAAGGAATGGGGGAACCCGGAAGAAATTCACCTTACCTGCCGGAAAGACTCATACCTCATTTTGCTCTTTGGTTAAAAGAGCATTATGGCAGCCTTGATACTCTAAAAGCCGCCTGGAATGCCGGTTTTACGGGTGATCTGGATATCAGTTCCTTTTTGGAGGCTGCAGCGGAAATGAAAGCCCTGTACGAAGATGAATACGGTTTCCGATGGGGTAAAAAAAGCTGGGATTTCAGACGTGTCCGGGATGCCATGCGCTTTCAGGCCGACCTGGTCGTGGATCATTACTGGGAGACCATGAAAATGTTTACCGAATGGGATCCCATAGAACCCGAACGAACAGGCGGCCACCAGCTTTTCGAAAACCAGGCAATCAACGGATGGGACCTTGAAGGACAGGCCAAAGCGGCTGCCATTGGCGGGAGCTTTTATTCATCCATTCACCTAACCCATCATTTTTTCCTGGTCGAGGGGGAGTATCTCAGACCGGTTTATATGCAGGCACGTACCATTGCCGATATGTTTAAAGGCGGCTGGGCTGCTACCTGGGAGTCTACCGGCGGACCGACCCAATGGAGCGGCATGCATAACCTTACGGTGGATTCAGGACTCATCACCCAGCTGGCTCTTTCATACATCGCTGCAGGATTGAAAGGTATTGGAATCTGGACCTGGAATTCAAGGGGCGAGGGATGGGAAGCCGGGGAATATGCCCTGACCGACATACAGGGGAAACCCTCCGGACGGGCTGAAGCCCTGGGCCTGATCTCCGCGCGTCTCCAGGAACAACGTTTCGAACTGTGGGAAAGCTTTGACGAACCCCTTGTGGGGATACTTTATTCATGGGAAAATGAAGCGATACTGGGCCGTTTATCCATGGGAAGTTATCCCTTGTCCACTCCGGTATATCATACCGACCGGGACCGCCGGTTCCGCCAGTACCACAGTCAGGCCAGGATCGGCATTTCCAGGGCCCTGATGAATGCACAGATCCCTTTTGAATATGTGACTGAACGGGATCTGGCTTACGGACTGGCCCAACGTTATCCTGTGATCTATTTACCCTATATGCTGGCCATGAAAGAAGAAACCCTGGATCTGCTTAAAGAATATGTTGCACAGGGAGGCAGGCTGGTGGCCGATTTTCCGCTATATATGCTGGATACCTTTGGAAAACTGAATAAGCAAAAGATGGGTTCAGATTTTGAACAATTGTTCGGCTTCCAAACAGCCGATTATTTTCATACGGGCAACGCACCCAAAAGCCTGGAGGGACTGAGCCTGGATTCACAATTCGGGAAAATTAAACTCAGTCATGCACGGGTAATCAGAAGCTTCAATGACGGCAGTCCGGCTATCCTGTCTTCTTCTTTCGGGGAAGGGCAAACCCTGGTTTTTAATTTTGAAGCCGGAAGGTCCGTGTTCCAACCCGGAAGGTCCGACTGGGAATCATTGATCTGCCGGTACCTCCTGGGCGATTACCGTCCTCCTTTTGAAGTCGAATCTCATGGTAATGTAATGGTTTACCGGCGGTCCTCACCTGCAGCCGATCATTATTTTATAATTAACGAAGGGCAACAGACAGAAGTAAAGCTTTTTTCCGATGTCCTGCATTACCTGAAAGCCAGGGATATCATTCGGGATCAGACCATACCGGTTGACAAGGGTCGTATACGCGTACAGGTACCCGGGCATTCGGGAAGCTGGATCCGTGTGACCAAAGAAGACCGGTAAAGTACTTTCCGGCTTTTTCCTATTGGATCAACAACTTCTTGCTGTGTAAGTCATTTTCAGTATCGATCTGCAGGTGATACATACCCTTTTCAAGGCCGGATACGGAGAAGGTTCCCTGCCCGTGGCCCGTATGTTTCCAGCTGCGTATCAATTGACCGGAACCGTTGTATAGTTTCAATACGGCTTTTTTATCAAGCCCTCTTATAAAGAAATAACCGGAAGCAGGATTTGGATAGATCTTAAGTTCAGGGGATGGAAATGCAGGGGATGCAGTTTCTTCGAAATCCAGCATAACCTCCCGGCTGTATGACGAAGGACCGTTTTCTCCTTCCGCATAGATCCTGTACCAGGTATCGGTCTGTCCGGGCATGATGCTGTCCCTGAAATAAACCTGGTTGATCTCCGCGTATCCGAAATCTTCAAACGTACCGTCGTGCCCGATCTTTTTTTCAATGACAAAACCGGTTTCGTTATCCGATTCATCGGTCCAACGAAGCAATACCGTATCTCCTTCCAGGTTTAATGACAAAGCTGAAGGAGCGTTAACAGCATGATCACCGGCTGTAAAGGATATCAATTCTATTCCTGCACCGGTGCCCAGGTTCCTGGTATATTGCTTGTCCAGCGCATTGTTCCAGTGTTCATGGACGCCCACACTTGCCATTCTTACCCCATCTCCTTCCGGATCGTAGAAGGTTCCTGAGGGCAGATCATGGGCCATGGCGGCCTCGTGCAGGTAGTTATCCACGTTACCGTAAACATTTCCCTGGGTGGGTTCCGAGCGCAGGAAATCCAGGGATACCGATTCCAGGGCTACCCCGTCCATGGAGACCAGGATGCTGGAAGTCCAGTCGCCGTTAAATGGTTCGGAAACCCATTGCTCATTGAGGGTAACACTGGAATGTTGGGCCCTGGTTGCGTAAAGGGCATCTACGATGAAAAGCAATGTTTTCATTCCCAGATCCTTATGGCCCATCATATCCGTAAGGGTATTGTAGGTGCCCATGGGACGTGCATCGAAGTTCCAGTGCCCCCCCAGGTGGAAATCGTGGACGGTGGCATAGGGATGGATGCCGGCAGCTTTGGGGTCGGAATGGGTGGAAACTTCCTCACTGTAGGAAATGATGGTCCCGACATGGTTCTTTGCACAAATACTTATTCCGGCCAGGTCATGTCCTTTCAGATTGCCCAGGTTGATCAGGTAATCGGCTTCGCTCACCACGGTGGGCAGAAAGGTCGGGTTACCGCCCCCGTTCTCCAGGGTGAGCTCTTCGGACCAGTCCACGGGACAATCGGGATCCTTTACATACTGCAGTCTGCCATCCCCCCCGGAACGGTCTGCAAATCTGATTCCCGGGAATTCGCTGTGTATGGGATCATAGGTAGAGGAAGGAATGTACCTGCTGACCTCATAGAAAGTAATGTCAGACTCCGGGACACCGGCATTGTTTATCAACTGCCTTGCCAGGGCCAGTGTCATCTGGGGAGAGGTATTGATCCCGTCGCCCAGGGAACCATGATCGCTCTGGGTGTTCATATTAATTTTGATGGCAATTTTTTCCCCGGATTGATAACCCTTCCCGGGTTTATTATGTTGTGCATTGAAATAGCGGAACAGGGTGTCCCAGGCTTTCGCAATATTGTCCCCTCCGGCCAGTAACAGGATGGATCTTTCCATCAGGGCATCGATGGCATCCTGGTCGTTATTTTCAGTATAAAACCATTTACCCGTGGTACCGTCGAAACTGGTAGCATCGGGATCATACACCCAAACAACCCGGCCCGGGTGAATGCCCCGTCCCGTACCCATGGGATCGTTCGGATCGTCCGAAGGAACGAACAAGTCCTGTTCAGACTTTATTCCGGAATAACCCGGCAGGGCCGGATGGCCGATGAATCCGGCCAGAAAGAAAAAAACCGCAGTGATCAACATAAGTGTTCCTGTAAGGGTTCTTCCCGAGCGAATGAATTTTACGGCTTTCCTGAAAAAGTGTGTCGACCCGATCAGGCCGGCCAGCCATAATACAAAAGCCGAAGCAATAGGGAATGCTATCCTTTGGCATGGGTAGGCAGCACGGGAAGGTTTGGGTATTACACGAATCAAAAACCAGACTAAGGCAAAGGCTCCTAATAATGTCAGGACAAGTTTGTTCTTTCTGACGCGGTTCATCATATCAATAAGTAAAACAGTTAAAACTAACTAAAAAAGCGATGCCGGCTGACCGGCATCGCCTTTTATATTCAAGGTGCAAACCTTTTCAGGGTCCTTACTGAATGATCAGACGTTCCATGGATGATTTATCGCCCTGTCTGAGATCGATCATATAGATGCCTTTTTCGAGACTGCTGATGTCGATCTCATGGGTCAGGATCCCACCTGCTTTCAAAACCGAACCGGAAGAAGCCAGTCTTCCCGTAAAGTCATAAATATTGATGTTCACCGGCCCCTGGAAGTCGTTACGCAAGGTAACCGTGATCAGGTTCTTTGCAGGGTTCGGATATACTTCGAAGCCTGCAGACTTGCGGATATCCTCTATGGCATCAGCATCCGGAAGATCGGTTCCGATGACATAGTATCCATCCTGGATTCCTGCCACGGGAAACACCAGTTTGTCACCATCCGCCGTGGGTGTGATACCCAGGTCGGTCCAGTCGGAAGCTTCATCCGGACGATGGGCCAGGATATAGTCTCCCGGTGTGGATGGGGTAGCCAGGCCAGCCTTGGCAAAATCGAAGATCATGTCTACATCTCCGCCATTGCCGGCAGTCTGAACGTACCACCTGCGGTTCCATACATCGTTGGCCCCTACTGTGGTGGCTGTGCCGTTATGGGCTGCAAATACATAGTCTCCTGCAGCAGTGAAGGCATCAGCTTTCAGCTCGAGAGCGCCTCCGGTGGCATGGAGGTGTTCTTCATCTTCTCCCTCAGCCAGGTCGGTTTCCTTACCGATACCGATCAGATCGGCGGTATAGTTCTCGTTGGTATACAGGTTGGTAGCTGAACTACCATGTGTAAGTTCGAGTCCGTACTTGGCAGCCAGGTATTCATGAACGATCCTGGTTTGTGCGGCATTGACGGTTGAATTGAAATAGGCTGCTTCAGCCAGGCTCATAGCATGGAAGCCCCCGACAATAACCGTGGCCTCGGTAGTCTGAATGGTCTTGCCATAAGCTGCGGTAACTTCAACCAGACCATCGTTGATAAAGTAACCCAAACCGAGATCACCGTTCAGGCCGGCATTGACGATATAATAATCATCGGTGCCGAAGGTCAGGCTGTTCCGTACAAACAGATCCCTTGCAATAACATACTGCATGGTATTGGGATCGGCTCCGCCGTTCATTTCGAGCACGTATGCCTGCTTGGTCGGATCACCACCACGGATGTCACGCTTCTGATATACGGCAGCAAAGTCGGGGAACAACTCGTTGCGCTTGAATACTACAAATATCGAGTTACCCTCACCGCCGTCCAGGTTGTCTGCATCGTCTACGATCAGGGAGCCTTTCTCCCCTGTGGTGGATCCCATTTCTGCAACGGGATGGCCATTCAGTACATCAGCACGGAATACAGGAGGCGCTTTTTCCTTCTCTCCCGTATTGGGGATCGGATTATCTACCGTACCCGTATTATAGGCATCATTCTCATTACCGGAGACATCGGCCCATTCAAGGATATCATCCCCGTCGGAGAATCCGGTGAGTGATTCCGGTTTCAACCACAGACCCAGTTCGGGTTGTCCGCTGCGCGACAGGTCTTTAAAGCCGACACCACCCGGACCGGTACCGGCGGTACCTGTCGGAGGCACGATGGTATAGGTCACTTCAACAACAGGAGTTGAATAGGTAAAGCCTGCATCGAAGGCCTGTGCCTTGATGGTTGTAGTCTGGTTCAGGATGAGCGGCTCGGTGTACAGTGTAGTGGGATCAGAGCCGTCATCGGAGTACCGTATCACGGAACCTTCCGGTTCGACCGAGATGGTCACCTCGAGCGGAGGCTGGTATTTCGGTACAGCTGACGGGCTGAACTGGGGGAGGCCGACCGGCTGTATGAAATAGGTCGCTGAAGCAACCGGGCTGGCTTTCAGCTCCGGTGCATAAGCAATAGCCTTTACAATAGTGGTATCCGTCAGGTTAACCGGAGCGGTGTATTCTGTGGAAGTTTCATCCGGATCGCTGCCATCCAAAGTATAATAAATGGTAGCACCCGAAGTGAGGGTGGAGATCTCCACATCGACACTGGCGATGTAATTCCCGCCTTCCGGTGAGAACATGGGTTGTACAACCTGTTTCTCATAGTTCAGGATCAATTCAGGAGCTTTATAGGTACGTCCTGAGATCCAGGCCCGGTTGCCGGGTGTTTCATTCTTACCCTTGATTACAACGGAAACAGAGTCTTTACCCATCTCTATAGCATTATTCACAAAATCAGTGAATGCTGCACTGGTCAGGTTGAACCATCCGCCATCCGGAGTGGCTGTTGCTTCGAACAACATGGTTCCGGCATCCGGTTTGTTGTTCCAGGTGATCCCGTTTTCCAGCCAGCTGATATCATCCACGGCATAGACTACAAAATCAAATGTGGTAATCGATGCCGAACTGTGGATCCGGGCGTACAGTTTCAGGGTTGCAGAAACAGCATCGCCGTATGCTTTGCTGATATCGAACTTCTGATATACCCACTTAGACAGGTTATTGGCGTCATCATTGATCAGGTGCTGATCGGCTTCACCGCCAAAGTTCGCATCCGGATTACCTTGTTCCACATGTGCATCGGCAACTACAGAAGCGATCTGCTCAGGGGGTTCAACCGTATAGTCAAGGATCAGCTGTGCTTCATTCTTCCAGTTGCTTTCAGCCATCCATAAGCGTTCATCGGTGTCGTTCTTACCGTGAAAGGTGAGGGACAGAGAATCGTTACCGGCAAGGATCGCTTCATTGACGTAATGGGTCAGGTCAATGCTGGCCCACATGGTATCTTTTCCGGCATTGTGCCAGGTTACGTTCTCTTCGATCAGCAATTTACCCCTTGCAGGCTTGTTGTTCCAGGTGATCGATTTTTCGAGCCAGCTCTGGTCGTCCACAGCAGATACCTGGACGTAGAAGTCGGGAACCGACGGCAAGCTGTTGTGCTGAGCAATATAAAGCCGCAGGCTTACTTTCCCTACAATGGCATCGGCAACTTCCGAAATATCGAATTTCAGGAAGACTTCCTTGCTCATGTTGTTCGCTTCGTCTTTACGGATCCGCATATCGGAAGAAGCATCATGGTTCACGTCCGGAGCTTCCTCGTCCACATAAACATCCGCGATCACCGTCAGGGTATCCTTATCGGGAACCAGTGAGGGCGAGGAAATTTCGAGCATGGGACCATAGGACCCGTCTCCTTTTCCGCCGCACCATTTCAGGTCGCCGCCGTCACCATCCTTGTACTGCAGTGCCAGGGAGATAGTTTCGTCTCCTTGGGCCAGCTGACTGTTGATGTAATCTACAAAAGCGGTACCGGTTTCTATCCAGTACTTTCTTCCGGATTCCTGGTCCATAACCACGGTAGCCAGCTCGGTACTTTCTATGCTGGGCTTGGTGTTCCAGGTCACCGTCCTGTCAAAGTTGTCGCCGGCACTGGTCAGTTTGACGGTCATGGACTTTCCGTCATTCATGTCCGAACGCGTGGAGAACGTAGCTGATTCAATAGCAGAATAAGCCAGTCCCTCGAGGTCGAACTGTACCAGGGCGATCACTTCATCGTCACCTGCAGTATTGGCTATAAAAATGTTGGATGGGTGAACGGCATTAACATTCTGGTCGGGCAGTGCCTCATAGATGGTACCATCAGCCATCGAGTAATAGCTGCCGTCTTCAGAAAAGCTCAAATCGAGCTGTGGACCGTAACTCCCGTCTCCTACGCCACCGCACCATTTCAGGTCTCCGCCGTCGCCGGAATTATACTTCAGGGCGAAGGAGATCACGGTGTCACCTTTCATGAGTTTATCATTGATGTAATCGATGAGCCCCGTACCATTTTCGGTGTAGTACTTGCGGTTGGATTCCTGGTCCATAACCACGGAAGCCAGTTGGGTGGTACCCACCGAGGGTTTGTTGTTCCAGGTGGTGGTATCCCGGGTAAAGGCGTTACCGGCACTCACCAGCCAGACGGTCATGGTCTTACCGTCGTTCATGTCGGACCGGGTCGAGAACTCGACCTCGGTTACCTGTCGTCCGGCAAACCCGGATACATCAAACTTGACAAAAGCAATCACCTCGTCATTGGCACCCGTGTTGTTGATGAAGATGTTCGATCCGTGAACGCCGTTTACCGTTTGGTCCGGACTCGCTTCATAGACGGAGGCATCGTCGATACCAAAGGTGCTGTAAGCGGCAACAACATTGGTTACGTCATCCAGTTCAAGCATGGGTCCATAGGATCCGTCGCCTTTACCGCCGCACCATTTCAGGTCGCCGCCGTCACCATCCTTGTACTGCAGTGCCAGGGAGATGGTTTCGTCTCCTTGGGCCAGCTGGCTGTTGATGTAATCTAAAAAAGCGGTACCGGTTTCCGTCCAGTACTTTCTTCCGGATTCCTGGTCCATAACCACGCTAGCCAGCTCGGTACTTCCTATACTGGGTTTGGTGTTCCAGGTCACCGTTCTGTCGAAGTTGTCTCCGGCACTGGTCAGCTTAACGGTCATGGTTTTTCCGTCGTTCATATCGGAACGGGTGGAAAATACCGCCTCACCGATCTGCTTGTATGCCATTCCGGTCAATTCGTATTGTACCAGTGCAATTACTTCATCGTCACCGGTTGTATTGGCAATGAAAATGTTGGATGGGTGAACGGCATTGACGTTCTGATCGGGTAGTGCTTCATAAATACTACCGTCAGCCACGACATAGTAACTCCGGTTGGTACCGAAAGTCATTTCAAGTTGCGGCCCCCAGGATCCGTCACCTGCCCCGCCGCACCACTTCAGGTCACCGCCGTCACCGGAATTGTATTTCAGTGCGAAGGAAACCACTGTATCGCCCTTCATGAGCTTATCACTGATATAATCGATCAGCTCCGTACCATTTTCGGTGTAGTACTTGCGGTTGGATTCCTGGTCCATGACCACGGAAGCCAGCTGGGTGGAACCTATCGACGGCTTGTTATTCCAGGTGGTGGTGTCCCGGGAGAACGCGTTACCGGCACTCACCAGCCAGACGGTCATGGTCTTTCCGTCGTTCATGTCGGAACGGGTCGAGAACTTAGCCTCGGTCAACTGTTTTCCGGCGAATCCGGAAATATCAAACTTCACCAGGGCAATGACCTCGTCATTGGCACCCGTGTTGTTGATAAAGATGTTCGATCCGTGAACATCGCTTACCGTTTGATCCGGACTGGCTTCATAGACCGATGCATCATCGATGGCAAACGTGGAATACTGTCCGTAAAGACCGGTCCCATATGCCATGATGAAGATCAGGCTAAAAGCAATGTTTTTAAAAATGTTCAGGTTTTTCATATAAAATGATTTTGGTTTCTAATCAAAATGGCTGATTGGGGAATTGAAATTTAAGAAGAAAGGTTGGCCCCTTGGTAAAGGGATTAATAGGTTTAGTGTTTTCATAGCAGTTGGTTTTAATAGTTCTTCAGAATGTTGAAAACATACTGATCGCAAGATCAAATTTATTCCAATATTATCTGGAGGGTGTGTAATCATGTCCCAATTCAACAGGAAAATTGTATACGGGAGTGATCCAGGAATGATTGCTTTGGGATCATGGGGCGGCACAGATGTTTTCAAGGATTTTATATATACCCGGACACATTTTTAGGGGACATATGGGACAGACATACCTATATAATGTGAACAAGCTGTCGTAAATTTGAATATTAGTTCATGCTTTCTAACCGTCGAATTACATTCTGTTATGAATCGATTGTTATTTCTATGCGGCCTCTTCTTTCTACTGCCGGTTTCTTCCGATGTTTTCGCCCAGCAGAAATCCGTCAGCGGGATTGTCCTGAACGGTGAAGACCTTCAGCCCATACCGGGAGCTACGGTTCAAATAAAGGGGACCACCACCGGTACAATTACCGATCTTGAGGGGGAATTTCGCCTGGGTGCAGCTCCGGGTTCCGAACTTGTTATAAGTTTTGTAGGAATGCAGGATGCTAGGGTTACCGTGGATGAACGGGATTACTACAACATCAAGCTCTGGTCCAAAGTTGAAGAACTGGATGAAGTGGTGGTCATAGGCTACGGTACGCGCAAGAAACGGGATATCATAGGATCCGTCGCATCGGTGTCTTCCGAAGAACTGAACCGGGTCCCCAGTACCTCTTTCACGGAGGCACTGCAGGGTAAAGCCACGGGGGTACAAATCACTAACAGTTCCGGTGTCCCCGGGGCAAAGATCAATGTGCTTGTGCGGGGCAATTCCTCCATCAGTCTGAGTACCGACCCGCTCTGGATCATTGACGGAATGCCCGTATACGCCGGGGGCGGACTGGAGCGTACCATAGGATCCACAAGCCAGGATCCCATGTCGCTGATCAATATGAACGATATCGAATCCATACAGGTATTGAAGGATGCAGAAGCTACTGCCATTTACGGTTCAAGGGGTTCTAACGGGGTGATCATCGTAACCACAAAGTCCGGGAAAGCCGGCAAAAGTATGACCAGCGTTAATTATTCCACCGGATTGATACATTTGGGCAAAAAACCGGGGGAAATAGGATTTGCCAATACACGGGAATGGTTTACACTGGTGGATTCAGCCAGGGCCAATTCGGGATTGCCTCCCTTCGAACCTTTTGACATCATCAAATTCTTCAGGGATGATCCATTGGCAACCCTCAGCAGGGAAGAAGCTGAGCATATCGACATTGACTGGTTCGATGAGATCCTCAGGACGGGCTATTACCATGATGTAAGTGTTTCCAGTTCCAGGGGCACGGAAAACACCAGCTATTACCTCTCATTAAATTACAACGACACCAAGGGCAATCCCAAGGAGAATTTCTTTCAGCGTTACAGCGGGAGGGCCAACCTGGATTTCAACCCCCTGGAAAATCTCAAACTGGGAGCCCGCCTGAACCTTTCCTATACCACCAACAACAGGGTACAGCAGCAGGTAGGGGGTGCGACAGGAAATAACAGCGGGGGTGCCAGTGCAGGTTTCGGGAATGCCAACCGGGTGGCTTTACCCTGGTTCCCGATCTACAACGCTTCCCATCCAAGCGGATATTGGAATCCCATGTCGGGAGCGAACCTGGTTGCCAGTATTGATCCGGACCATCATTATGATGTTGTGGAAGCCTATCGCGGTTTGGGGACTCTGTTTGCAGAGTATAGTTTTCCATTCATCCAGGGCTTGTCCTTGCGTACGGAATTTGCTGTGGATTATATACAGAACAACAGTATATTCTGGGTCTCAGAGGTGATTCGTGAAGACGGTTCCTATGCCTACGACCGTGCCGTTACACGAAGAGGCTTGAATTATAATGTTTATGCCAATTATAACAGGACATTTGGCGAGGATCATTCCCTTTCCTTCACCTTTGGGAGTGAATGGAACAGCACCCGGCAATATCAACGGGACATGGAGGGACAGAACCTGACAGGGACCTACAAGCAGGTGGGTAATCCGCAGGATATTCTCAGCATCTATGCCGGACTTCAGGGGGAGGAGTATATGTGGGGATACATAGCAAGGGGGCAGTATAAATTCAAAAACCGCTATCTGGCCGGTTTCAGCTTAAGAAGAGACGCCTCTTCAAAATTTGATGAATCTTATCGCTGGGAAACATTTCCGGCTGTTTCCTTTGGCTGGGTAGTTTCAGAGGAATCCTTCTTTGAAGGGGTCCCCGGGATCAATTTCCTCAAGTTCAGGGGTTCCTTTGGTGAAACAGGGAACAAAAGCATTCCTTCCAACCGGTTTGTTACCGTTTACAGTAACGAACAACAGAACCGGTATGGTGAATCCAGCCTCATTTCCGGGGGATCACGGCTGTCCAATCTGGGTACACCTACGCTGACCTGGGAGACCACCAATAGTTATGATATAGGTGTGGATTACGGAATATTTGGTAACCGTATTAATGGTTCACTGGCCTATTTTGTTCAGGATATTAATGATCTGCTTTTGGCTTCGGAATTGCCTCCATCTGCCGGTATAGGAAGCATCTGGAACAACATTGGAGATATGAGGAATAAAGGCTGGGAATTTTCAGTCAATTCGGTGAACCTGCACAAACCGGGTTTGGGGTTGAAATGGTCTTCCAGTTTTAATCTCACCTTGCTTGACGACGAGGTTTTATCCTTGACGCCAAGATACAACCAGGAAGGTTTGGGGGTTAGTAAGGGCTGGACCATCTCCAAGACCGGAATGAACCTGTGGAACTATTACATTTGTGAATGGGCCGGGGTAGATCCCGAAAAAGGAGTGGACATGATCTATGAAATTGATTACGAACTTTGGGAAGAAACCGGCGAAACGGTGAAAACCGGGCGGATCATACCGGCTACCACCACCAATCTCAACCGGAACAAGATCGTTATGGAGGGTAAGACTTCCCAGCCAAAATATTACGGAGGGTTCGACAATACCCTCACCTTCAAGGGATTTGACCTGAATATATTCTTCACATTTACGGGAGGTCATTATATCTATGATTATGAAGAGCAGCGTACTACCAGCGTGCAATATGGCCAGGTGGTCTTAAGGAAGGATATGTTTGGGAATACCTGGACTGAACCGGGAGACCAGGCCCGTTATCCTGAGCTTCGATGGGATTCCCAGTATGACTTTGGCTGGAATGTGGATGCCGAAAATACCGAATGGACCGGAGATCCCGATGATCCCAGGGCCAGCGGGTATTGGACCAATACGGAAGATGGGGGTCCACCGGGGATCTATAATAATGAAGGGGGTTTTTATTCAAAGTACCTTTACAAGGGGGATTATATACGGCTGAAAACCCTACAGTTGGGATATACTTTCCCTCCCAAACTTTCTTCAACATTGCGTTTGCAAAGACTGAGAGTGTATGTTTCGGGATCCAACCTGTGGTTATGGACCGCGGAATACGAAGGCTGGGATCCGGAATCGGGCGGGGGTACCTTGCCCATACCCAGGATTTTTAATGTAGGTGTGAATATGACATTCTAAATGCAAGCAAAGATGAAAAATACAATTAAATATTTAATTGTTCTTATCTTGATCCTGAGTCCGGCATGCTCGGAAGATTATTTTGAACTTACCAACCCGCCGGAATTCCCCTGGCTTACGGTGAATGAATATGAACGGGCCGCGGTCAGTCCGTATAACTACTCATTTTATTCCGGCTGGGGAGGCCATTTTTATATGGGTGATCTGGTTTTCAGGGACTGTATGACCGATCTGGTGTACCGGATCCCGGGAGCTTCAGCAAATTATCCTATTGAAGAAGTCTATTTGCGTCAAACCGATATCGATGTCGGACGAAGTCAAACCTCTTTCGAGGCAGGGTACAATGCCATCGGCCTGATCAATTCGGCTTTGGATTTCTATTATGAAAACGACGGGGATCCTTTCCCTGAGGTTCCGGAGCAGGATAAAATCAACAATGTGGACCGTATTGCGGGAGAACTTCATTTCATGCGTGCATTTGCATACCTGCATCATTGCTACCGCCACTGTCCTCCACCCGGAACCCCAAACTTTGACGGAGAAAAATTACTTCCTGTCAGAAGGAATTTTACCGATGCTGAAGCTGCCCTGAATGCAGAGTTTACGACTGCAGCCGAAATATATGAGTTCATAAAGGAGGATCTTTACAAAGCCAAACAACTGCTCCCGGAAAAATACCTGGATGGTATTCATCATCCCAGTTATGCATACGGGAGAGTGAATAAGTTCACTGCTCATGCACTTCTTGCCAGGGTTTATTTTCAAAGCGGGGAATGGGATCTGGCAGAAGCGGAACTGGATACGGTCATCGAAATGAATAACGGAGCGTATACCCTGGACCAGGATCCGATCCAGGCTTTTAACCGGAGTGACAATACCCGTGGAAATGAGGTTATCTGGCAATGCATCAACTATGACGAGGAACATGGCCAGACCGTGGTTCCCAAAGATGCGACCTTGTTTACCTTTCTGGATTACCGGGCCCGGAACGGGGGACTTGGCGAACATTTCCGTAGATCCACCTGGCACATATTCTGTATGAGCAATATCATCACCCAGGATGCAGGATGGATGGACAGCGAATTGAATGTCACCCAGGCCGCCCTCAGGGATAAAAGGTATACACAATTATTCTACAGGCTTGAGGGGAACCGGGGAATCGTGGATGATGACCCAAAGATCTATGAACAACAATATACCCAGGTTAAAGAACCCAGGATTTGGGGGAATAAATATTTTCGTGGCACCGAGGGTATGCATACCAACGTTCCTGTTATCAGGCTGGCGGAAATGTACCTGACCCGCTCCATCATCCGCTTCAGGGACGGAGATCTGCAGGGAGCGGCAGATGACCTGAACATAGTAAGGGCCCGGGCATGGGATGCCACTGCAGCCGGAACAAGTTACGAGGCTTCTGATGCCTATGTGACCAGTGCTGATATAACCGAGGAGATGATCAATAAAGAACGGGTGCGTGAACTGGCTTTTGAAGGAGACCGTTTGCTTTATCTCGAGGCACTTGGTTTACCCATACCTGCAGGTGAAAGGGAAAATACCCAGGAGGTGTCCTCACCCTATCAGGGTATGTACTGGACCCTTCCCCAGGACGAACTGGATTATAAGCTTGAAGATACCGGGGAAGATGACGAGGGGAGCAATGATGGATGATGGAAACGTTCATAAATAAAGACGCTTCAGTTCTTCTACAGCGTTAAGCCGGTCCTTGATATTGCCGGACCCATCTATGAGGATATAGCCGGGCACGGCGTAGATGCCGTAATTTTGCACCATTTCACCATCCCATCCCTGTTGCTGGATCAGATTGACCCACGGAAGATCATGTTGTTCCAAATAAGCCTTCCAGTCACCGGGATCCCGGTCAATGGCAATTCCTATGATACGGTAAGGAAAAGAAGAAGGCAATTCTCTTTTCAGAATTTGCAAAGCATTCTGGCAATGCGGGCACCAGCTGGCCCAGAAGATCAACAACAAGGGATTACCCCGGAACTGATCCAGGGAGTACTTTTCCCCGGATGAGTCCGGTAAGCTGAATTCCGGAGCGGGCATTCCGGCTTCCGGCAAGTCATATTTTGCCAATCGTTCTTCCTGGGACTGAACGAACCGTTGATCAGTGCAGGAAACCAGGGGCAGATAATCGTTAACGATGTAACGCAGGATCTCTTCTTCCCTGAAGCGGTCGAATCCTTCCATCAGAAAATTGATCATATAACGATAAACCTCGTCATTTTCGAGACATCGCGATAAAAGTTCATCAATGCCTTTTTTGAATGCATCGATTTGTTCCTGTTGATTTGTACGGGGATCGCGATATAAAGAAAGGTATTCAATGGCTTTTCTGGGGAAAGCGGGACTGTTCAACAGGGTACTGTCGTGAAAAGGTACATCGGGCAGGAGGTTCTCTTTTAAAAAGATTGTTCGTTCCTTACTGTCGAGATGGGGATTCACCAGGGGGGTGCGCAAAGCCGTGATATATTTTAGTGCATAGCTTCCCGGGTGCTTCTGTTTTATTGCCCCGTATGCCTGCTGTTCTTCTTCCATCAGACGGCGGTATTGATCCCTGATCTGATCGTGAAAAGGATCTTCCCTGGGATAATCCCGGATCAGAGGTTGTAATAGTTCAAGTTTTTTATCGATACTCCTCCTTTTTCGAAGGTAATCGTAATAGATTTGGTTCTCAATTGATTCGACAATAACCAGGCTATCGGTCATAGCACCGTACCGGGTTCGCATCAGGACATTCTCCCGGTTAAGGATCAGATCCAGGGAATTAGGGTTGGATACCAGTCTGTAAACCCCTGCGGGAATTGATTCCGGTAGTTCATAACCAAAGGTATCCCCGGATCCGGCCCGGGAGGTATCTGCCGGGATCAACTCTTTTCCATAGTAGCGGTAAAGAGTAATTTTTTCCGGCTTGTTACCAGGTAGGACCAGCTGAAAACTGATATAGTCACGATCCACCCGGTCGCTTCCCTGATCGGCTTTTTCACGTTGCAAACAAGCCGGAATGAAGAAAAGGGGAATGAACAGGAACTTTATGAATTTCTTCAAATGCAAGACCCGGACTTTATTCGTCCAATTTAATGCATCTTACGCTCATACCAAATTCCTTGGGTTTGTGTCCGGATGATATAAAGGGAGTGTCATCCGTGACAAGGAAATAGTAAGCCTCCGTTGAAACGGGGTCATCTTCATTGAAGTAATATTCCGTGGAGGTCCAGAAAGAAGCGATCTTGTTATTGATGTAGACCCCGTAACCCCAATTACCTGCGTACAATGCATCAAAACCCGACGGGCTGTCCTCGCCTTTGATCTTGGAACCTGAAAAGAAACCCGTACCGTAATTATCGGGGATCGAAAGTATGGAATCCAGATCCTGGAACATTTTCCGGGTTGGAATGTACCATCCCTCGGGGCAGATACCCTGTACTGAAGCATAAGGCTCGGAAGCCCCGGCTTCCCCGTTCATCATGGCCTCCCAGGTATAGTGAGCCCCCTTGGCGGTCAAGCAATTGGTTCCTGCACAATACCTCCCGCTAATGGGAGTCCTGGCTGAGTCGGAAAGGTGGGCGGTGTTGAGGTTCCGGGCAAACCAGCACTGGTTTTCTATCCGGACGGTGGGATAAAGATTCCCGTCTATATCGGCTATACTGTCCACACCACAGACAAAATCCGGTTGGTCGACCACTACACTATCCGTAGTTATGATGGGGAACGGATTGCTGTTGTCGGTAACCGTAACGCTATAGGTTCCTGCCGGGATCCCGGTAAATTCAAAGGTTGTGTCTGTGCCGTTGAATACAGGAATATACGGTTCCGTTCCTCCGCTTACATCCAGGATGATCGATCCGTCCGACTTACCGTAACGGCTTACATCGGTTACAGTGAAGTCCAGGGTAAGTCCCCGCGGTTCGGGTTGGCTCACTTCAATGCTTTCCGATGCTACCCCGTCCAGGTCAAAAGTGATTTTAACGGTATAAGTACCTGCTATCAGGCCGGACAGGTCTTCTGTGGTTTCTCCGTTTGACCAGAAATAGCTGACGGGTTCCTCTGCTCCGGTGACGGTGACGTCAATGGCTCCGTCATTGCCATTAAAGCTTGATACATTCGTAACCTCATAAGTGATCTGAACATCGGGAGGAAGCTCCAGTTCTTCCCTGTCACAGGTAAGCAGCAGCAAGGCCACTATCATTATCCATAAGATCGCTTTGATTTTCATCGGGAACATAGTATTCAATGCATATTCAAAATTAATATAATCCGGGTTCCCCAATATGGAAATTTGTATCAATTAGGAGGGAAGCCTGTGTCCGGGATGTCTTCTTTCGTATTGGTCTATATTTTCATTGAATTGGGAAAAAATACCGGCCTTAAATGAATAAAAAGA
This sequence comes from uncultured Bacteroidaceae bacterium, assembly GCA_964420035.1. Classification (GTDB taxonomy): domain Bacteria; phylum Bacteroidota; class Bacteroidia; order Bacteroidales; family SM23-62; genus CAYQQR01. Next base: position 70,997 of record CAYQQR010000005.1, read on the forward strand.
ATAGCTTTGGAATAACGCTTCTTTAAAATATGAATAAATGAATGCCAATCGCAGATCATTTATCCGGAAAGTTGCAGCTGCCGGCTTGGGAGCCGGGTTCATTCCGGAAATGACCTTAACCGGGCAAAGTGGATATATGGTCGCCAATCCGGATACCCGGGCAGAGCCGAACCGGGCACAGAAAGAATGGATGGAACTTGATTTCGGCATGTTCATCCATTTTGGGATCAACACCTATTACGACCGGGAATGGAGCAGCGGGGAACTGGATCCTCGTGCATACAACCCTGTCGATCTCGATACCGATCAATGGTGCAGGGTAGCCAGAAATGCAGGCATGAAATATGTGGTCTTCAATGCCAAGCATCACGACGGTTTTTGTAACTGGCCCACCAAACTGACCAATTATTCGGTTATGACCACACCCTTTAAGAAAGATGTTCTGGGCGAGCTGGTCAATTCGGCCATAAGGCATGGTTTAAGAATGGGTCTGTATTATTCCTTGTGGGATGAGCATGAACCGTCTCATAAGGAAGACGAACACGCTTATGTTTCTTTTGTGAAAGGACAGCTGGAAGAACTTTTGAAAGGATACGGTGATATAGTCGAGATATGGTTTGACGGTTTCTGGAAAAAACAACAGTCCGGGTGGACCGGTCCGGATGGTTCCCATGCCGATCCAGAAGCATTCATCCATGCATGGCGCATGGAAGGAGCGCATCGCTGGGAGATTGACCATTTGTATCGTTATATTAAGTTATTACAACCCGGCTGCCTGGTACTGAACAACGCGACAAGCCGATATCCGGGTATACCCCTCCATCCTGTGGATGCCCTCTGCGGCGAGCGTGCCACGGAAATGAAAGAAGTCAGGAACGTTTGGTCCTGGCTGGGGAAACCTCATTTTTTCCCTTTGCAGATCGAAACGACCATGTCGACGAAAGGCAATGAGCGGTTCCCCCGCGGCAACTGGTTCTGGCACGAATGGGATCACTCGGTGGCGAGCACCGGCCAGATATTGAACTGGCTCAAAGATGCCGAAAGACTGGGAGCCAACCTGCTTCTGAACTGCGGTCCGATGGCCAATGGAAAACTCAGGCCGCAAGATGTCGAAGTCCTGAACAGTTTGATGGATATTGGTTGATTCTCTATCTTTATTGTTGATTACAGGCTGGGACCATAGATTAGGAGTCACCAACCATTGATTTCTAATATTTTTAACAATAATCATATATTATGAAATCTACTGCATTAATCGGTTTGGGTGCTTTGACCGCATTTACTTCATGCGACAGGCAACCCGAATCCAAGCAGGCTGAAAAGCCTAATGTCATGATCATCTTCTGTGACGACCTGGGTTACGGGGACCTGGGTTGTTTCGGAGCGACAGACATTGCGACCCCCAATATCGATCGAATGGCAGAACAGGGGATCAAGCTCTCTGCATTCTACTCGGCTTCTTCCATATGCAGTCCGTCCCGCGCCGGACTGCTTACAGGAAGGATGCCCCAGAGGATGGGTGTCCACGGGGTCTTTTTTCCCGAGAGCTATACCGGCCTTCCCCTGGATGAGATTACCCTGGCCGACATGCTTCATGAAAAAGGATATGTGAACGGGCATATCGGTAAATGGCACCTGGGGCACATGGAAAAGTACCTGCCCACCCGGCGGGGTTTCGATTATTATTTCGGTATTCCCTACAGCAACGATATGGAAAGCGTGGTGTACACGCGGAACAATGACGTGGTGGAATTCCACGTGGATCAGTCCTATACCACCAAAACCTACACCCATGAGGCCCTGAAGTTCCTTGAAGAAAATCATGACAGGCCCTTTTTCCTTTACCTGGCCCACAGCATGCCCCATGTTCCCATCTATGCCTCAGAACAGTTTCTGGGAACCTCCGAAAGAGGATTGTACGGGGATGTGATCCAGGAAATCGATTGGAGCACGGGGAAGATCCTGAATAAACTCGAGGAACTCGGGGAACTCGAGAACACTCTTGTAATTTTCTCCTCCGACAACGGTCCCTGGCTGGTGATGGAAGATCATGGCGGATCAGCGGGTCCTTTGCGCGAGGGCAAGCAATATACCTTTGAAGGAGGGATGCGCGTACCTACCCTGGCCATCTGGCCCGCGAAGATCCCTGCAGGTATCGAATATCCCGATATGGCCCTGATGGTGGATTGGGTGCCCACCATCGCGGCTATCGTCGGCTATGAATTGCCCGGCGACCGTCCCTATGACGGGGTGGATATTCAGCCGGTACTCTACGGTGAAGGAAAACGTGAGGATACCGGCTGGCTTTATTTCGACAACCAGAAACTGGAAGCCTACCGGGAAGGGGACTGGAAGATCAAACTGGCCTATGAAGGATTTGAAGGGGCCCGCTGGAAAAAAGCCGTTCCCCCGCATCCCGATCTGCTGATCAATCTGAAGGAGGATCCTGGCGAAACCCATAACCTGATTGAAGAATACCCGGAAAAATTCAGGGACATGAAAGCTAAAATGGATTCAGCACGCGCTGCCATGGGAACCCTTCCCGAAGCACTGGTGATCAAAACCAATGCAGATCATTCCCATTATGAATACCTGCTTCAGAAAAACAAAGACCCTGATTATTATAAACGGGAATGGGACTGAAGAAACAAGTGCCCAAATGCCTGTAAAAAACACTCATTATGAAAAATAAGCTTTTTGTTTTTTGTCTTCTGATCTTTGGTACACTGGCTTGCCGGAAAGAGACGATCCATCTGCATTATCAGATGGCCGGGGCGCCGCGTACAGACGGTATCATTTTGCAGGCCCGTTTAGCGGCTACCGAAAGCTTGTTTAAAGATAATATTCCCGGAAAAGCAGGTTGGGGTCGTTTTGAGATCAGCTCCTCCCAAAATTTTGAAGGATCGTTTTTCGGCCCCTGGATGGTGGCCCAGGATAAGAATGATTTTATTCTCAGGCAGGAATTCAGGGGACTGCTACCCGGGGAAAGCTATTATTACCGGCTGCACTTCGGCGAAGATAGTATACATGTTCGTTCCGAACCCACCGGCCGGTTCAATACCCTGCAAGGTGCAGAGCAAACAAGACCGGTATCCCTGGTGATGGTTACCGGGTCCAATTTTCACCGTTTTCGTTCCGGCAGGGAAAGGGAAGGTCAACCCGATACACCTCCTGCTGAACGGGCGGAGTGGGGAGCCGGCTTCCCGGGTTATGGGGCCATCCTGGAACAGGAACCCGGTTATTTCATAGGAAACGGGGATAATGTCTATTACGATCATCCCCCGGAACGGGCCGCCCGGACCACGCCCGAAATGCGGGCCCACTGGCATCGCCTGTACCAGATGGATAATTTTCAAAAGCTCCTGAACCGAACGGTTACCATATGGCTTAAAGACGACCATGACCACCGCTATAACGACAGTGATACGACAAGCCGGGATGAGGACGGAAATTTATTGCTTCCTACCCATGAAGAGGGGATGGCGGTATTTTTGGAACAGGCCCCGGTAATCCACAGTGAAAAACCTCAGAGAACCTACAGGAAGCTGAGATTAAATGCAGATCTGGAACTGTTCCTGGTCGAGGGACGCGATTACCGCAGTCCGAACCGCATGCGGGACGGACCGGGAAAAAGTATTTGGGGACAAAACCAGCTGGATTGGCTCAGGAATGCATTATCAACCAGCAATGCTGCCTTTAAGATCCTGGTTTCGCCCACTCCCCTGGTCGGTCCGGATGATGAATACAAAAAGGACAACCATACCAATCCGGGCGGTTTTCGCCATGAAAGGGATCAATTCTTTAACTGGCTGGATTCAACAGGTATCAGCCAGCAGGGGTTTTATATCATTTGCGGCGACCGGCACTGGCAATATCTTTCTGTTCATCCGTCCGGGATCGAGGAATTCAGCTGTGGTGCACTGGTGGATGCCAATGCCCGTCTGGGACGAAAACCCGGGGATCCCGGGTCCACTGATCCGGAAGGCTCGATCCGACAACCTTATTTTCAGGAAGAGATCTCGGGCGGATTTCTTTACCTGGAAACCAACAGAAAAGGAGATAAGAAACTATTAAACTTTGTCTTTTTTGACGAGACCGGAAAAAGACTATACCAAACAGAAAAAATATCCGATCATGAAAATGAATGAAGCGTTTTATTTTCCCGGTAAACCTGCCATCGCCTGTCTTGGCAGTCTGGCCCTTTTATCTGCCTGCCAGCATCAGGAAACGAAAAATGAGAAACCCAACATCATCCTGATCCTGGTGGACGATATGGGTTATTCCGACCCTGGATGTTACGGTTCGGAGATCGCTACCCCCAACCTCGACCGGCTTGCTGCTGAAGGCATCCAAATGACCCGTTTCTATAATGCCGCGCGATGCTGCCCCACCCGGGCCTCGCTGCTTACCGGACTTTACCAGCACCAGGCCGGTGTGGGACAGATGGTTCATGACCTGGGAACCCCGGCTTATCAGGGGTATCTGAATGAACACTGTATGACTATAGCCGAAGTTCTTCGATCCAATGATTATCAGACATTCATGTCAGGCAAATGGCACGTGGGAGAGGAAAAAGGCCACTGGCCGCTGGACCGCGGGTTCGAACGGTATTTCGGCCTGATCAACGGTGCAAGCAATTTTTACAGGCTGCAGGACTACAGGAACCCGGATGATAATAAAACCTTCCTGCTGGATAGTGTACCTTATGAATTGCCAGAAATCACTGAAGAAATGTGGCGGAACAATGAAGGCTTTTATATGACCGACGCCTTTACCGATTATGCCCTGGAGTTCGTTCAGGAGGGCCTGGATGCAGAGAAACCATTCTTCCTTTATCTTGCCTACACTGCTCCCCACTGGCCCCTGCATGCCTTTCCGGAAGATTATGAAAAATACCTTTCCAGATATGGCATTGGATGGGACAGCCTGCGTGAGGAAAGATTTGCCAGGCAATTAAAGTCGGGCATATTCGAAGATCCCGGGATCCTAAGCCCGAGAGATGACCACGTAATCCCCTGGACCGGGGCCAATGATTCCGTGAAGGAAGAATTTATTCTGGATATGGCACTTTATGCGGGAATGATAGACCGCATGGACCGGAATATTGGCCGGTTACTGACTTTGCTGCGGGATGAAAATGAGATCGACAATACCCTGATCATCTTCCTCTCCGATAACGGGGGCTGTCATACCCATCCGGTATTTGAACATCTGCAGGGTACACCCGGCGGACCCAACTCCTTTCCCTGTTATCATTACCAGGGTGCCAATGTGAGCAACACCCCTTTCAGGATGTACAAACAATTTATTCATGAAGGCGGAATTGCAACCCCCTGTATCATTCACTACCCGCAAAGAATAAAGGAAGGCAGACTGGAGGATTACCCGGGGCATATCATCGATATCATGCCCACCATCCTGGAGCTTACCGGGGCAGATTACCCTGAACAACAAAAGGGTCAGGAGCTCATTCCCTTGCAGGGGACCAGCCTGATGCCCCTGTTTGAGAACCGGGAGCCCGAGAGAAATAATCCCATATTCTGGGAACATGTCGGCAACCGGGGGGTGCGGCGGGATAACTGGAAGCTGGTGGCAAGAAAACCCGGATTAAAATGGGAATTGTACGACATCATACAGGACCCCACCGAGCTGAAAGACCTGAGCGCTGAATTCCCCGGGAAGACAACTGAACTGATCGCTTTGTATCATGATTGGGCAGGGAAGAACGGCGTATTGCCCTGGCCCACAGAATGATCAATTATTGAGGACCCTTATGAAAGCAGCAGTATTGGAACGTTACGGGAAGTTTCAATGGAAAGAGGTCCCGGATCCCGGGCCCCGCGAGAATGAGGTTCTTATTAAAGTCAGCTATGCCGGGATTTGTGGTACCGATCAACATATATTCAATGGTGAATTTCATCCCAGGAGCCCGGTACCCTTTATTCCAGGTCATGAGTTTGCCGGGATCGTTGCAGATACCGGTAAGAATGTCACTTCGGTCAGTGCAGAAGAAAAAGTTGTCGTAGATCCCATTATCTGGTGTGGGAATTGTCCTGCTTGCAGGGAGGGTCACTACCCAGCCTGTACTTCACTAAAGCTATTGGGGGTAGATATGGATGGAGGATTTGCGGAATATATCTCGGTGCCTTCTCACATGGTCTATAGCCTGGCTTCGGACGTGGAAGACAAGTATGCGGCTTTGGTTGAGATTTTATCCATTGGTTTTCATGCCATAAACCGGGCCGGAGTAGAAGAACAGGACAACTTAGTGATCTGGGGAGCAGGAAAAGTGGGGCAGTCCATTTTGCATGCAGCAAAAACAAGAACTTCCGGATATATCATCCTTGTTGATATCCTGGAAAAGCGACTGGCCAAAGCCAGGAATGCATTCCCAGATATATTGACCGTCAATGTGCAGAAGGAAGATCCTGTGGAAATGATTCTGAACCATACCCGGGGAGAAGGAGCGGATATTGCTTTTGAAGCAGTGGGACATTTTGTTGAACTGGATTCGGTGCCCAATCCTGTTGCAGGATGCATTAAAAGTATCCGGGGTGCCGGAACGGTTTGTGTGCTCGGATTTTCAAATGATCCTTCACCGGTAGTTTTCAAAGAGCTTATCTGGAAGGAAGGCAGGATCGTGGCCAGCCGGGTAAGTCACGGAGAATTCAAAGAAACAATACATGCCCTCGAAGCAGGGGTGCTTGATCCCTCCTCCCTGATCAGCCGCATCGAGCCCGCTCAAAATATCCAGAAGGCTTTTCTGGATCTCAGCAATCATCCTGAAGATCATTTAAAAATTTTACTGAACTTCAATCAATAAAATAAATGTTATGAGATTAATGATTCTTGGTGTCAGTATTTTTCTGCTGATGGCTTCCTGCCGGTCAGAAGGTGAACTGTATCATGAACCCTATGATGTTTGTGTATATGGAGGGACCTCCTCCGGCGTGGTGGCTGCTTACAGCGCTTCCCTGATGGGGAAGAAAGTTTTGTTGATCGAGCCGGGCAGGCACCTGGGCGGACTCAGCAGCGGGGGCCTGGGCCAGACCGACATCGGGAACAAACATGCCGTTACCGGGATATCCAGGGATTTCTACAGGAGACTGGGAAAGGTGTATGGTAAGCTGGAAGCCTGGAAATTCGAGCCCCATGAGGCAGAAAAAGTCTTTAACGACATGGTTCGTGAAGGTAATTTCGAAGTATTGATGGATCACCGTTTACTGACAGCTGATATGAAGAAGAACCATATCAGGAGCATCATGCTGGAGCAATCTTCCGACCCGGATCAATTGCCCCGCAAGGTCATACGGGCAGATTATTTCATTGACTGCAGCTACGAGGGCGACCTGATGGCTGAAGCAGGGGTGAGTTATACCGTGGGCCGGGAAGACAATTCCCTGTACGGGGAAAATTATAACGGGGTGCAATTACTGGATAAACATCAGTTTCCTGACGGGATAGATCCCTATGTGTTTCCCGGTGATCCCTCCAACGGACTGCTTCCGGGTATTAACCCGGAACCATTGGAACCGCGGGGTACGGGAGATAAAAAAGTTCAGGCATACAATTACAGGTTATGCCTGACCCGGGATACCGGTAACAGGGTGCCCCTGACCAAACCGGAAGGTTACGATCCCATGCAATACGAACTCCTGCGGCGGGTCATCCTGCACCGGGATTCCATTGAGACCTGGAAGCACACATTGCATGAATACCTCATCATCAGCAGGATGCCCAAGGGGAAAACGGATATCAATAACAAAGGACCGGTATCTACCGATTATATCGGTCAAAACTGGGCCTATCCTGAAGCCGATTATGCGACCCGGGAAAAGATTGCCAAGGCACATGAACAATACATCAGGGGTTTATTATATTTTCTGAGTCATCATCCTGATGTTCCGGATACGCTGCGGAACCAAATGCTGTCCTGGGGATGGGCCAAAGATGAATTCACGGATAACGGGAATTTCCCCCACCAGATGTATGTTCGCGAAGCCCGGAGGATGATCGGTGAATACGTTATGACCGAACACAATTGTCTGGGAGACAGCACCGTGGATGACGGGATCGGTTTGGCAGCCTACACTATGGACTCGCATAACTGCCAGAGGGTGGTGGTTAAGGGTAGGGTCAGGAACGAAGGGGATGTGCAGGTAGGGGGATTTCCTCCCTATGAAATATCCTACCGGTCCCTGACACCCAAACGGGAAGAGTGCAACAACCTGCTGGTCCCTGTTTGTCTTTCCGCGAGCCATATCGCTTTTGGCAGCATCCGGATGGAACCGGTGTTCATGGTATTGGGCCAGGTAGCCGGCATGGCCGTTGCTCAGGCAGACGAATCAGAAGCAGCGGTACAGGATATTGGCCTGGAACGGCTCAGAACCCGCCTGAAGAATGATCCTTTGCTCGACGGTACGCCGCCGGATGTGGTTGTGGATAACCTGGATGAGGACCGGGTAAGGGTCACGGGCAAGTGGGAAACAGCAGAAAAATGGATGGGGCAGTACCGCAGGAATTATTTAGTAAACACAAATAAAACCGGGGAACACAATTGCAGTTTCATTTTTTCTGTACCCAAAAGCGGAACCTACGGGGTTTACCTTTATGTCCCCCTGCATCCCGCGGGAGAAAAACAGGAAGCGTGGAAATGGTCGGCAGAAGCACCGGTGCTCTTGAAACATGCACTGGGATCGTCCAGAATAAGGATTGATATGGATGCCGATACAAAAAACTGGGTACCTGTGGGATCATTTGAATTTAATGTGGAAGGGAAATACACCCTGACCCTCAATGCGGCACAAACAGAAGATCCGGTCGCGGCCGATGCTCTGCTTTTGGTGCCTGAGAAAATACAGGAATGATAAATTTTCCGTCTAATCCCCTGGACCGGATTTCCCCGGAATTAAAGGAAAAGCTGCATACCGATGCGCTTTTCTTTGACGTTCATTGCCATGTGTTCAATTATCATGATGTACCCAATGGCTTTTTAAGGATTCGTCTACCTTTTAACGACAGGTTTTTGGAAAGGGTGGAACATTTTTTTCACAGGATCAGGCGCAGGACCGACGGGGACAGGATGAGCAGCCTGGCCTATTTTATACACTTTTTTCGTAATAAGACCGCCGAAGAGACAGCCGGTGCACTGATAACATATTATACGGAAAGAAACGTGGTGATCTGTCCGCTCATGATGGATATGCGCTTTGGGATCAAGGGGAATAAGCAACCTGATTTTCAAATACAGATACAAAAGACATTGGAGCTCTGTGAGAAATTTCCCGGACAGATTCTGCCCTTCTTTGCAGCTGACCCCAACAATCCCAATCTGATGGAAGAGTTTCAGGAAACTTTTCGGCAGGATAGCGAACACGGGTTTTTTGGGATTAAAATATATCCCTCCCTGGGTTACCTGCCCGCACATCCCCGGCTGATGCAGCTCTATGAAACATGTGCTGAAAAGAATATACCGGTTACCGCACATTGTGCCGGTGCGGCAGTGAGAAATTCAAGGAAAAGGATAAAAAATATCGAAGGGTTCCGCTACGATGAAAACGGGGACCTCACCAATGAAAGGACCACTGAACGGTTTCGTTGTAAGCACGATTATGCCCTGTTTTTCAATCATCCAAGGAACTGGGTTCCGGTCCTGGATCAGTTCCCGGGGTTAAAACTCAATCTTGCTCACTTCGGTGGTGATATTGAGTGGGAGAAGTTCTACCGGGGAAAATCCAACAACTGGGTGGCCCGCATAATGGATTTGATGGAGCGATTTGAAAATGTATATACCGATTTCTCCTATACCCTTTACGTAACTAAATATGCTTTCCTTTTGAGGGACCTGATGGAGCATAATGAACTGCTGAGACAACGGGTTTTATATGGCTCTGATTACTACATGACTGTCCGCGAAGGGCATTTCAGGAACATCCGGGCGTCCTTTTTCCATATCATGGGGGATGAACTGATCAGACAAATTTCTCACACCAACCCTTTGAAATTTCTGTTTTCACAGAAAGCCTAATTTTAATGTTAAAGCATGCACCGTAGAAAAGCCTTGCTCCTGTTATTTGCAATTATGTTCTTCACTTTTAAAGCTGGGGGACAATACCGGCATATTCATCCACGGGAACTCGGGTTGAGCAATCCTGTTTCTTCCTACTTATATAAGGATAGCAGTGGAACGGAAGCGCTCCTTTTTGACCCGGACAAAAGATGGTCCTCTTTGTACCTAAAAGATAGTATTTTTTTAAAGGAGCTGTTATCAAAGAAATATCTTGTACTGGACCTATGGCACGACAATCCTTATAGCCTGCTTCTGAATTTTGAATTTTACACCCCTCACGATCCAAAACGGGGCAAAATGAAAATACGTCTGGGTATATTACCCTACCTGGATACCCGGGTGATCACACCTACATCATACCTGGACGGGCAGGAGATATTTCTTCCAAGAATGCCCCGGCAACTTAAAGGGGTTGTTTCGGGGCGCCGGGTGGACCAGGATACATTAACCGCTGTAAGAATTTACCTGGAACCCTTTCGCTCACCTGGCTTCACACCTTCCTGTCATATCCGGGATGTATGGCTCAGTGATGAAATTCCGGAGGCATTACCGCCACCGGAAGAAGCTGTAGTCGACAGCTTTGGTCAGTGGACCGCCAAAGAATGGCCCGGAAAAATTAAACATGATTCTGTGTGGCGCAATCAGTTGGATTCATTGTACCGGTATACGCAACAGCCCGGATGGCCCGAAGAATGGAGTCGTTACGGAGGCTACAGGGGGATCCGGTTTGATGCTACCGGTTTTTTCAGGACCCATTATGACGGTAAGCGGTGGTGGCTCGTGGATCCGGAAGGATACGCCTTTTTAAGTGCAGGTTTGGATTGCGTGCATCCAAACAGCACGGGTGTGGTTGAAGGACAGGAGGATCTTTATGAATGGCTCCCGGACCCCGGTGGCAAATACCGGTCAGCCTACAGTAAAAGCAGGGATATGACCATGATCAATTTCCAGCGGATCAACCTGATCCGGTATTTTGGAAAAGACTGGAAGACTTCCTGGGATTCCCTGATCGTCAGTATACTTAAACAATGGCGGTTCAATACCATCGGAAACTGGTCTGACATACAGCTTGCACGTAAAGCCAGGATACCTTATGTACTGCCCCTGTCCCGTTTTCCTTCTACTCCTGTTAATATCTTCAGGGATTTCCCCGATGTTTATGATCCGGTTTACAGGGAGAACGCCATTGAATTTGCTAAGCAACTTGAATATGTAAAAGAAGATCCTTACCTGATCGGTTATTTTTTAAGGAATGAACCCCAATGGGCCTTCGGGGATCACAACCTCGCCCTGGAGATGTTCGGCGACACTTCATTTTCTCATACGAAAGAAGCATTGGTCGGTTGGCTCAAAGAGCGTTACCCGAACAACAGAAAATTTTCTGCTGCATGGCATCTGCCAGGAACCCGGATCGATGATCTGCTTTCCCTGTCTTTTGCCGATCCGCCCGGCGGGCAGGCTGAAGAAGACCTGGAGGAATTCTCAAAGCTTATGGTCTGCCGGTACATCACTGTTGTATCGGAAGCCATCGAAGCGGTTGATCCCAACCATCTAAACCTGGGTATGCGCTATGCATGGATCAGTTCCGATTTGTGCTACGAAGCCGGAAAATATTTTGACGTATTCTCCATAAACGGTTATAATTTCCCGGCCCCTCCCGATACAAAGGAAATAACAAAAAGAACAGGCAAGCCGGTCATGATCGGGGAATTTCATTTCGGGTCCATTGACAGGGGTTTGCCTGCTACGGGAATCAGGGGAGTGGCTTCCCAGGAGAACCGGGGTAAAGCATATTCTTATTACCTGGAACAAGGTTTCTCAAGACCGGAACTTATCGGGATACATTATTTTCTCCTGCACGATCAACTGATAACCGGCAGATTCGACGGGGAAAACTATAATGTAGGTTTCCTGGACGTGACCTTAAGACCCTATACCGAACTGATCCGAAGGGCAAGGGAAAGCCACGGTTCCATGTACGAGATAGCAAGGGGGCGGCAATCGCCTACCGGGCGTATGGCCGTTCCCATTCCCGAAATTTGTTATTGATCCGGATAAAAGTAGCATATACAATTCTACTGCATATTTGGGATTTTGTTCCACATGCCCTCCTGCACCAATGGTTAATTTAGGCTCGGGAATGTTCCGCAACCCGGTAGACTCTCAATTATCATGAAAAAGCAGGCTGCATCAAATCCGGATCCTTCCGACAGGAACATGACTTATTCCATTTTTGGGGGAGTCTGGCAATTTGATCCTGCTCATTATAATCAATGTATACACCGGTGGCATTCAGAGGTCATGATCGATGGAAGCATGGATCTTGATGAAAGGAATTTTCATCTGAGAATAGATGCCAGGCTCGATCCGTCAGATCAAATGTCGGATTTCAATTTGCATTTCGAACTGATAAGGGGAAGGATCTCCTGTGCCGCGTTAATCGCCGGTGTTTTAATTAGGAATTGGTCCGGGGAACATTATCTCCTTCTGCCCGGTGCGGCATATAACGGGAACAGGTTTGAATCCAGGAAAATCGGCTATTCTCCGAAATTACTGGAAGAAAAAGATATCGGTAAGGACAGGCCCATCATCATATCGGATGTTCCGCGTTTGAATGTTCATCCGGGTCCATCGATGCTCCAGGATCGAAGTGGTTCCCTGACGGAAAATCTGATCGGGATCTTTGATCCTTTCAGGCTAAAGAGCCTCTTTATCCGGTTCCCTTTGAAAACTTCACAGGGTGATACCGGGATCTTCATTACAGAAAATAATTACCGGGATGAATTAAGGATCTTCTTAAAGGTCCCGGTGGTGCGGGAACTTACCCGTTATTATATCACCGATAACACTTATCCTTCAGAAGATAAACCTGTCGAACTGAATAAAGGATACCATGAGGATATTCGGTTAAGCATTCAGGAACTGGATGCTGCATCCCCGGGGGATCTTTTTACTCATCATATTTCCCATGTCATTAAGAGAGAACACAGGAATGATTTACCGGGGATCTTTCCCCTGAGCAATTGTTTTGAGGTTCTCGAAAGAAAATTCAATAGCATGAACTGGGTGGAAGAACATGGGTATTATTCCGTGGGTATGCGTGAAAATTTTTTGCAGGACTGGCAAATCGGATGGACCGGGGGGATGATATCAACATATCCATTGCTGGCCAAAGGATCGGAAGAAACCCAAAAGCGGGTCCTCAGAAATTTCGACTGGCTGTTCAATGGGGGCTTGTGCCCGTCAGGCTTTTTCTGGGATTCCGGTGAAAAGGGCACACGTTGGTATGGCGGGGACATCAGGAGGACACGTACCCGTAACTGGCATTTGATAAGAAAAAGCGGGGACGCCCTCTATTATATCATCAAGCAGTTTCAGGTAATGGAAAACAAAGGGATAGAACCCGCGGAGAAATGGATCCGGGATACAAAAAGGGTTGGGGATGCTTTTGTACAACTGTGGAATGAAAACGGGCAGTTCGGACAGTTCATCGACAGTAATTCGGGCAGGATCATTGTAGGTGGTTCCACCAGCGGAGCCATTGTACCAGCTGCTTTGGTCCTTGCCTGTAACTATTATAATAAAGAAAAGTACCTGGATGTTGCCATCGAAGCAGCCGGGCATTATTACGGAAATTATGTTTCCAGGGGCATCACCTGCGGCGGTCCGGGCGATGCACTTCAGTGTTCTGACAGTGAATCGGCCTATGCCATGCTGGAATCCTTTGTCTGCCTGTATGAAGTCACCGGCGACCGGCTCTGGCTGGACCGGTCGGAAGAGATGGCCCGCCAGTTTGCGACCTGGATCATGAATTATGATTATTCCTTTCCTGCCGGAACACTGATGCACGAACTGAAGATAAAGACCCGGGGTGCGGTGATGGCCAATGTTCAGAACAAGCACGCTTCACCGGGGATATGTACCCATTCGGGTCAGGCTTTACTGAGGCTGTCAAGATATACGGGCAATCTAGATTATGCCAGGCTCCTGCAGTTAATCGTAAGGAATATTCCGCAATACCTTTCCCATCCCGGCAGGCCCATCCCGGGAATGAAGGAAGGCTGGATTTCCGAACGGATCAATACTACAGACTGGTTTGAAGGGATCGGCGAGATCATGTACGGTTCCACCTGGGCCGAAACTGCCCTGATGTTAAGCTATATCGAAATACCCGGGATCTACCTTACCGGTGATTTTTCGGATTGTATTGTTTTTGATCAATTGGATATGGAACGATCGGGTGAAAATCCAGAAAAAACCATCCGGATAAATAATACCACCCAATACGATGCTATAACCAGTATAATGGCAGATAAAGAGCCCGCCGGGGGGGAACCGATGCAAACCGGTTTCCTGTCCCGGCTCCCTTCAAGAAAGATCGCAGCGGGCGAAAGCATATTGTTAAATCTTAAGGATCTCACGGAATGAAAAGATTACACCTGATTCTTTTGTCTATTCTTATACTGGTTTCCTGTGACAGAGCCGGAAAGGACAGAATACCCCAGGTGGAGGACCTGCTGAAAAAAATGACCCTTGAGGAGAAGATCGGTCAGATGACCCAGATATGTTTCAGTACCATCACCCTGGATGGGACAAAAACCCTGCATATGGATACTGCAAAAGTCAGGGAAGCCATAACAGAATACCATATCGGCTCATTTCTCAGCGGGACGGGATCAGGAAAAGAGTGGGTTGATTTTGTCACAGAAGTTCAAAGGATCGCCATGAAGGAAACCCGTCTGGGGATTCCTGTAATATTGGGCATTGATCATGTCCACGGGGCCAACTACGTGGACGAGGGCACTATTTTACCGCACAATCTTACTTTGAGTTGCAGCTTTGATAGCGCTTTGGCAGGTTTGGCCGCTGAGGTTACTGCCGATGAAACTGCCGTTACCGGTTTGGTCTGGAGTTTTTCACCCGTACTGGATATCGGTAAGAATCCTTATTGGCCGAGGTTTTATGAGACTTTCGGCGAAGATCCCCTGGTCTGCAGCCGGATGGGATTATCCTACTTAAAACATTATGACAGGTCTCCTTCGGATAGCTTGTACGGTTTGGTCAGTTGCGGAAAGCATTTTGTCGGTTATTCCGATCCCAAAACCGGGTGGGATCGAACTCCGGCTGAAATACCCGAGCAGATACTCTGGGAATTTTTCATACCTCCTTTCAGTGATGCCATAAATGAAGGAATAAAGACCATAATGGTCAACAGCGGTGAAGTGAACGGTCAGCCGGTCCATACTTCCGAATGGCTGCTTCAGGAGATACTGCGATCAAGGTTGGGCTTCGAAGGGGTCATTCTTACCGACATTAAGGATATTCAAAAAATTGTTGAAATGCATGCTGCCGCCAAAGACTTGAAAGAAGCTACTTTTTTGGCACTTGAAGCAGGCATAGATATAAGCATGAGTTGTGATGCTTATGACTTTTGCCGTATTGTTCAGGAACTGGTGGAAGAGGGGAGGATCAGTGAAAAAAGAATCGAAGAGTCCACGCGCAGAATCTTGAATCTCAAATACGAGCTGGGACTTTTCGAAAATCCCTATCCGCCACAGAATTCCCTTGATATTTTGGGCTGCAAAGAACACCGGCAGGCTGCAGAAAAAATCGCGGAAGAATCTATGGTACTTTTGAAAAATAACGGAATCCTGCCCCTCAGGGATCCCGGTACCCGGATCTTTCTGAGTGGTTTTGCCATTAACTCCAGGCGAATGCTGAACGGGGCCTGGACCCACGAGTGGATGGGAGCGGCTGAAGAAAGACATGCCAAACACATGCCTACCCTTGTTGAGGCCATGATGGAAGAATTCGGAAAGGAACAGATTACTAATCTGGAGACCCCGGTAGCGGTCGATGAGGTCGCAAAAAAACAATTCAGGCAAATGGCAGGGGATGCCGACGTTATTGTACTGACCGTGGGAGAAGAACCCTACAGTGAATTCAAAGGGAATATCGGTGATCTTTCCCTTGATGAAGGCCAGAAGGAACTGGTCAGGCTTGCCGGTTCAACAAATAAACCGGTCATACTGATACTCATTGAAGGAAGGCCCCGTTCCATAAACGGGATGGTTGATCAATCCGATGCAGTCGTTTTTGCAGGCATCCCCGGTTCCGGTGGCGGACCGGCTCTAGCAGGCATTTTATCCGGGAGGGTAAATCCATCAGGAAAATTATCCTTCTCTTACCCGGGTCAGGTAGGTCATTATGGGCCATACTATCATAAACCATCCGACCGTTATATCAGCATATTTCCATTCGGACATGGCTTGAGCTATACCAATTTTGAATATTCAGACCTGTCGGTAAGCGACAGCATTTTCAAGGATCCTGACCGGGAAATCACTCTATCGGTCAGGATACTTAATACCGGTTCTGTAAAAGGCAAGGAAGCTGTACTGGTCTATTTCAGGGATAATGTCGGAAGATTGACCCGCCCTGTAAAACAATTGCTGGATTTCAGAAAAACAGAATTGCTTCCAGGAGAAGACAAAACACTTGAATTCAGTTTCAGACCATACAATGCTTTTTCCTATCCTGACAGGAAAGGCAACAAGATTCTGGAACAGGGCAGTTTCACCATAATGATCGACAGTCTGGAAGTCCCGCTGCACTTTAAACAGGACATCAATTAGACCACCGGGTATTACTACCGGCCAGATAATTCTTCCTTTAATTGCTGATTTTCCCGGTACAATCGAATGATCTCGTCTTTTTCTTCCAAAGCCTGCAACAATTTTTTGTTTTCTTCACGAAGACGGCTTGTGTCGGCTGAACTGGCACGGGGTTCCCTGGACTTAATCGTGGGTTCTTCGGTCCAGCCCTCTATGAAATAAGTGGGACTAACATCCAGCAGTTCGCAAATAAGAAAAAAAGTCTCCAGTTTTGTGGAATTATTCTTCAGGATGCCCTGAAGGCCATTGTCAGAAATACCAAGTTTTTTTGCAAAGTCGCGCTTGGTGATCTTTTTTTGTTTGAGCAGCGGCTCTAATTTCTTAAGGTTGATCTTGTATTTTTTCATAATGAATGGATAATGGAAAATATATTTTTTGATTTTCAACACAAAGATGCAAAAAAAAGTAGAATTTCTTTAACAGGCCCGAGGTTCAATTTTATAATAAACAATCAGATGAGCTATTAAAAATTTTTCTAATTTTGCCATCCCGTGGAGGGAATGGGGATATAGCTCAGGTGGTCCCGAGTTTTCGCAAATCTTTGATTTGCTGAAAACACGAGGATCCTCGAAAATCCGGCAGAGCGAAGCTCTGGGATTTTCGGGACTAGAGCGTTTGAGGTCTTGGTTAATTTTTAATTTTATTGGGGCATTAGCTCAGTTGGCTAGAGCGTTTGACTGGCAGTCAAGAGGTCATCGGTTCGACTCCGATATGCTCCACCATCGCCCGCTTGAAAAGGAAGCAATGTATTGACGGGTTTTTTATGCTTATCTCCACCTTCGCCCCCCGAAGCCTTGGCGTAGGAGGGTTTTTTAT
The DNA here is from genome assembly GCA_964420035.1 of uncultured Bacteroidaceae bacterium. Lineage (GTDB taxonomy): Bacteria > Bacteroidota > Bacteroidia > Bacteroidales > SM23-62 > CAYQQR01. The sequence goes on from CAYQQR010000005.1 coordinate 88,556, forward strand.
TATCTCTCCCCGAAACCTTCTCTTTAAATTTCTTTCCAAACACACATCAATGAATAACTTCATTGATTTCGATCTTGCTCATGAACTTGAGCATCTATACCCAAAAGCCCCAATATGATGGAGCCGGACGCCCGGAAGCCTACCGGCAGCAATCAGCCATGGAAAAACAGGACAGCATGGCCGGCCTGAGCTGGCAGTTCCTGGGTCCCGCCAATATCAGCAACCTGAACGGGGCCATCGACCCGGAGATCCACCCCCGGGAAACCTGGTCCTTGTCGCTACCCACGGAAGATATCTTTTTGTCATGGACGCCAATCCGGTCAATGGAGGTAAAAAACAATCAGCATTCTGGTATTGGTAAGCATGGTATGGAATGATATTTGCATGAATAAAATAGAAATAGATAAATGCATGGATCCGTTCTAAAAATAGGGTTTCATATTGCGTTTACCGTATAAAATATTTATTTTTAATGCCTTAAACAAAACGAGTCATGGAAGTTAAGAAAAGCGATAAGGCCAGCCTTGAGAAGAAAAGGCCCATTTTTCTGCAACTGGGATTGGTTATTGTTCTGGCCACAGTATTGATAGCTTTTGAATGGACCAGTCGTCCGGCCCAGTCCACGATGAACATGGAGCTGGCCGACCTGGACGTGGATGAGGAAATTATACCCATTACCCGTCAAAAGCAGGAACAACCCCCACCGCCTCCGCAGCAGCAACCTCAGGATCTGCTGAAAATTGTTGAGGACGATGTGGAGATCGAGAATGAACTGATCATTGAAGATGCAGAAGCCGACCAGACTATGGAGATCGAGATTGTTGAATTCGCCGAAGAAGAAGAAGTTGAGGAAGAAGAAGTATTCTTCATCGTTGAGGATATGCCCAGTTTTCGCGGTGAAGGACAGGAAGGTTTCAGGAGATACATCCAGCAGAACCTCCGTTATCCTCAGATTGCACAGGAAAATGGTATTGAAGGAAAAGTGTATGTGCAGTTTGCCGTCAATTCAAAGGGTGAAGTTGTAGATACCAAAGTTGTACGCGGTGTCGACCCGGCACTGGATAAAGAGGCACTCAGGGTGGTGATGTCCTCACCGAAATGGGAGCCTGGCAGGCAAAGAGGTAATGCTGTTAAAGTACAGTTTACCTTCCCTATTGTTTTCGTGTTGCAGTAGTTAAGGGATCTTAAAATAAAAGGCTGTCCGCGGGGACAGCTTTTTTATTATGTACCTGTTCCATCTGTAAATAGTCAAAAATATTGAATTCATTTTGTAATTTAGGTGCTATAAAAGCAACCGCCATGAAAAAAACTTTGTTTCTTCTTATCCTGATCGGCCTGATAACTTCCTGTGCTTCCAACAAGAAAATGTTGCAACGGGGGAACTATGACCGGGCCATACAGAAATCTGTTAAGATACTGATGAAAAATCCCAATAAAAGCGAAGATGCCGCTATATTGGATAAGGCTTACCGGTTGGCTAATGAACGGGACCTGGCCCGGATCAGATTTTTAAAAACAGAAAATAATCCCGACAACTGGGATGAGATTTATATGTTGTATTCCCGGCTCAATAACCGTCAGAACATGGTAAGACCCGTCATGCCCCTGAACATTGATGGCAGGACAGTGCAATATGATTTTGTGGACTATGATGCCATGATCGTAACCGCGAAAGATAATGCCGCTCAGTTTTATTACGACAATGCCATGGCCCTGATGGGAAATAACGACAAGGAATCTTACAGGCAGGCATATGCTGAGTTTCTGAGGGCAAAAGATTATTCTGCAACTGATTTTCCGGGGATTGAAGAAAAGATCAGGGAGGCAAGATATAAAGGTATAAGCAGGGCCCTGGTTCAGGTGGTCAATGAATCCAATCTCAATCTCTCACCCCGCTTTGAAGATGAACTGCTGGCTATTAATACCAGTGTGTTGAACAGTGAATGGGTAGAGTACCATTTAAGGCATGTGAATGAGGACATCGATTATGATTACATGATATATGTAGTTATGAAGAGCTTTGATGTCAGTCCTGACAACGTGCGGGAAAACGATAAAATGTATGAAAAGAAAGTTGAGGATGGGTTTGAGTATGTGCTGGACCAGAATGGGAACGTGATGAAAGACAGCCTTGGAAATGACATCAGAATACCCAGATACAAGACCCTGACTTGTACGGTTATTGAAACAGAACAGTATAAATCGGCAGTGGTTCGCGGTGAAATGGAATTTCATTCCCTGAATCCAAAGGCTTTGTTAAAGCGGCTGCCCGTCAGTGCAGAGAATATCTTTGAACATGTATCGGCCAGGGCTGTTGGTGACCCGGAGGCACTTGACCCGACAGTGCGGCGCCGCGTTCAAACAGATTTCATCCCCTTTCCCAATGATATGGAGATGATCATATCCACTACGGAAACATTAAAGCCGGCCATACAGGAAGCCCTTTTAAGAAACAGACATTTGGTGCAATAAGATAGGAGGAAAGATTACGAAGAGAAAAATTACAGACGGAGTTATTGACAAGGAAGTTATTGAAAAAGCAGTACTTATTGGTGTTGTCAATCAGGATCAAAGCAGGGATGAAGTTGATGAAACTCTGGATGAACTGGCCTTCCTGACTGAAACTGCCGGAGGCAGACCGGTTCATAGATTTACACAAAGACTGGATTACCCTAATCCCAGAACATTTGTAGGTTCCGGTAAACTGGCTGAGATCAGGGATTATGTCAAAAAGAAAAATATAGACCTGGTCATTTTTGATGATGAACTTACACCCAGCCAGATGCGGAACATCGAACGAACCCTGGATTGCAGGATATTAGACAGGACCAACCTAATCCTGGATATTTTTGCGCGCAGGGCCAAGACTGCTCATGCCAAGACCCAGGTTGCATTGGCTCAATATCAATACCTCCTTCCCAGGCTGACCCGTATGTGGACCCACCTGGAAAGGCAGCGTGGTGGAATCGGACTCCGGGGTCCGGGTGAAACCGAGATCGAAACCGACAGACGCATCATCCGGGATAAGATCGCCCGGTTGAAAGAGGAACTTAAACGGATTGACAAGGTTAAGACCACCCAGAGAAAGAACAGGGGTAGATTGGTCCGGGCAGCCCTGGTGGGCTATACCAATGTGGGTAAATCGACCCTGACCAACCTGCTGAGTAAATCGGATGTCTTTGCTGAAAATAAATTATTTGCGACCCTGGATACCACAGTCAGAAAAGTGGTTATCGGCAACCTGCCTTTCCTGATATCCGATACGGTCGGTTTTATTAGAAAACTGCCCCATGAATTGGTGGAATCCTTTAAGTCTACACTGGAAGAGGTTACTGAAGCTGATCTCCTGGTCCATATCGTGGATATTTCACATCCCAATTTTGAAGAACAGGTTGAAGTGGTGAATCAAACCCTTCACGAGATCGGTGCCATAGAGAAACCTATTTTTCTTGTATTCAATAAAATAGATAAATACAAGTATGCGCGTAAGGATCTGGACGATCTGACCCCCAGGAGCAGGGATAATTACTCGTTGCAGGAACTCAAACAATCCTGGATGGCCCGAAATAACGGGGCCTGTGTATTTATCTCGGCCAGGAAGAAGGAAAATTTCGAGGAACTTAAGGAACTGCTCTACGAAAGAGTAAAAAAGATCCACCAGAGCCGCTACCCCTATCATGATTTTCTTTATTGATTCATTTATGAAATAGATACTAGAAAATCACTTATAAATCTTTCACCCATCCAAAAACCTTTCCATATAAATCAGGGAGGGGATTTATTAAATCGAAAGGTTCTCTACCAGACTTTAAATCGTTACGAGTTACGGGATACGGCTTACGCGAAACAATAAAAAAATGAGAAATGGAAAATTTTTAGAAGAAAAACATTGCTTTAACCCGGCATATCACTCCCGACCCCCTCTTAAATATCACAGTATTTATGATTTTACGAATTATTAAAATGGATATTAGGGAATTGGTTTTTTTTACATGTTTCAACCACCCCCCCCTTTTTACTGGCGTTGGGGTTCCTTAGTTCCTAGGAGCCAAGGAACTTCTTTTCGAGAAGGTATTCCGCGATCTGGATGGCATTCGTAGCAGCACCCTTTCTAAGGTTATCCGACACGATCCACAGATTCAATGCATTTTCCCTGGAGAAGTCCTTACGGATCCTGCCTACAAAAACCTCGTCCTTACCCTCGGCAAACAGGGGTGTGGGATAGATATTGTTGTAGACATCATCCAGGATAACAATACCCGGGGAACGGGACAGGGTATAACGCACTTCGGCCAGGTCAAATTTCTTTTCAAACTCCAAATTGACAGATTCCGAATGACCGCCTACTACAGGAACCCTCACCGCGGTTGCGGTTACCTTGATCCGGGGGTCCAGTATCTTATGGGTTTCATGGACCATCTTTAACTCTTCTTTGGTGTATCCACCATCCATGAATACATCGCAGTGCGGAAGACAATTCTTATCGATGGGATGAGGATAGGCTATGTCCCCTTCCCGTCCGGCTCTTTCATTTTCCAGCTGTTGCAGTGCTTTTATCCCGGTGCCGGTTACAGACTGATAGGTTGAAACCACCACCCGCTGTATCTTGTATTTCCCGTGCAAGGGAGCCAGGACCATTACCATCTGAATGGTAGAACAATTGGGATTGGCAATGATCTTGTCCCGAGCGGTCAGTACCCCGGCATTGATCTCCGGTACCACCAGTTTCTTATCCGGATCCATCCGCCATGCCGATGAATTATCCACCACGGTGGTACCTGCAGCTTCAAACCTGGGGGCCCATTCCTTTGAAGTAGAACCGCCCGCTGAAAATATGGCCAGATCCGGAGCCTGGGCCACCGCATCTTCCAATCCAATGACCTTGTAATCTTTTTCGTCAAAATTTACGGTTTTACCTACCGATTTTTCGGAGGCTACGGGATAAAGAGTAGAGACCGGAAATTTTCTTTCGGCAAGAACCCGGAGCATAACCTGCCCCACCATGCCGGTTGCACCAACAACTGCGACCCTCATCTTTAAAATGTTAAATAAATAGATATAAAAACTTACAATCCAAAACCAAAATTCAAAAAAATAATGAAATCATTAGAAATGCAAAAATGTAAAAATACTCAGAAAATCAAAAGCATACTGTTGATTTTATTTTACATCCCCCTGGGCATGGCAGCGCAGATTTGTTTTGATTTTGAGGAGCAGGATCTCGGTTTGTGGGTACAGTATCCAGCGAACTGCTGGGATACAAGCAGCCGGGATGCCCTGGATGGAAATTTTAGTTTGCATCATGTTCTTGATAATCAGGGTTCCGGGAAGGACCGGATTTCTGTTCCTATTTTTACGCTGGATGCCACAGCGGGTTTGATGCAGTGGCATTTTTACCTCAGGCATGCCTATCCTCCTTCTTCGGCAAACAATTGGAGCATATTTCTGATGGCCTCACAACCGGCTTTCGAGATGCGTCCCAAAGGGAATATTCAGGCTTTTGTCCTGGGGGTTAATTTCGTTGGATCGGATGATCGATTGAAGCTATGGTATCTTGATCATGGTAAAGTGGAAGAGATTCTGGATACCCGGCTGAACTGGGAAGAAGAATTCGGTCAGGAATGCATACAAATTCGGGTATGCCGGTACCCCGTTGGACGATGGTGCATTGAGGCAGGTTTATGCCGGCAGGAGGATAATTTGCTGCTTTTAGGGTCGGCTTACCATCCGGAAATTATCATGTGGCCTTATCTGGGTTTTTATTATAAATATTCTTCAAAACAGGATCGCAAGCTCTGGATTGATGCGCTGAGGATTGATGGGATCATCCATCTTGACAGCATTCCTCCCTCTATAGAAAACATTGAACTCTACCGGAAGAATATACTTCGTCTCCAATGGGATGAGGTCCTTTGTTCCGATGCTTTGCAAGACCCGGGTAATTACCTGTTGGATGGTATCCTGCAGCCTGATTCTGTTTCCTTCGATTCTGAATACAGCCTTGAGCTGTTTTTCCCGGCTGTTATCGATCCGGATAAGCTGCATTTACTGCTGATCCGTGAAGTTTCCGACAAGCTCGGGAACAGTCGACATATGCTGGAGCATTCTTTCAGGGTTTATTGGCCCGCCCGCTATGATGTAATTCTATCGGAGGTTATGGCCGATCCGGTTCCTTATGTTGGTTTACCTGAGGAAGAATATATTGCCCTGTATAACCGGAGTGATACCTGCATTGATCTTTCAGACTGGCAATTGGTTTGTGCGAGGGATACCTCCCTGATCCCATCCTGTATTCTGCAAGGTGGAAAAGAAATGATCCTTACCCGGCGAGGGGCCTGTGTTCTTTTTGATACGTCGATTTCCTGCCTGGAGCTATGGCAGGGGAACTATTATTTAAGGAATCAGGGAAGCTTATTAATGTTACTTGATCCGGGAGGGGCAATGGTACATGGTGTGGAATACGATGTTTCCTGGCACCATCCCAAACATAAATCTCAGGGCGGTTGGTCACTGGAGATTATAGATGCCGATAATGTCTGTGAGGAAATGGAGAATTGGTCTTCCTGCATCCACCGCAATGGAGGGACACCCGGGCAGGTCAATTCCATCCGGCAATATAATCCGGACCGGTCAGGGCCCGAGGTCTTGTTTACCGCCTGGATTGATTCAATTCATTACCGTCTGCATTTCAGTGAGCCATTGGATATGGATTATAAAGGAGATCCAGTTTTAAAAGGACGAACAAGCCTTCTCAGCTGGAATCTTACTGAACCTCTTGATAAATGCATGGAACTGGAACTGGAAAGCACACCCGAAATTCAGTCAATCCTGAACGGTTATTTTGATGCGCCCCCGATGGATTGTTCCGGCAACTTCTTGTTGGAAAACGCGTTCAAGATAGGATCGCCCCGGGAAGTTCAAAAGGGAGATGTGCTTATCAATGAGATCATGTTTAATAGTTGTACCGGTGGTACAGAGTACATTGAAATACTGAATCGTTCCCAGGGAACGTTCGACCTTTCCAATCTGATGGTGGGGTGGGAGAATCCGGATGGTTCAGGAGAGCCCCGCCTGATGATAATCACTGAGATTCACAGGCTGTTTTTTCCGGGCGAGTATCTGGTTTTAACACCTGATGAAGATGCACTCCTGGAACAATTTCCCAATACAGCAAGGAAAAACATTCTTAGTCCGGAAGGAATGTATGCCCTGTCTGACCGGGAAGGAAGGTTGTTCCTTTGTGACCGGTCCCTACGACGTATAGATAAAATCCACTACAATGAAAATATGCATCATCCCCTTTTGGATGAGGTGGATGGAATATCCCTGGAAAGGATGTACCATCCTGCATCAAGCAATCCGGGCAATCAATGGCATTCCGCTTCCTCATCCGTGGGTTTTGGAACCCCTGCAGCTGTCAATTCCCAAAAATACAAAGATGTTCGGGAGGGAAACGGAAGCATCGAACTGTCTGGAGATATTTTCTCTCCCGATAACGATGGGTACCGGGATTATCTGTTTATATATTTGGATGCATTGGTTCACGGTACCCTGGTGAATACATGGATCTTTGACAGCATGGGCCGTCCGGTGGTCATTTTAGCCGCGAAGCATCTGACCGGGGATCAGAATGTATTGGTCTGGGATGGCCGGGATGCAGAGGGGCAGCCTTGCAGCATCGGACCTTATATTTTATTAGTGGAGATCATTGAACCCGGCGGGAGAATTAAAAACGAAAGATATCCGGTCATTGTATCCGGGGTGATTCACTGAATCAGAGCCGTGAGATGAGTTTCTCCATGATACGGGTCATTAAGGGCTCAGCTTTGCCTGCTGCCGCCTTGACATCCTCAAGGCTAACCTTTTTTATTTTGCCGGGTACGCCAAGGTCGGTAATAATGGATATGGCAAAGCAGGGAACTCCCATTTGATTGGCAACGATCACTTCGGGAACGGTAGACATCCCAACAGCATCTCCACCGATAATATGAAAGTTCTCGTATTCTTTCGGTGTTTCCAGGGTAGGACCGGTTACCGCAACATAGCAGCCCTTGCGAACCCGGATGCCTTCTTCGCGCGCGATCATTTCAGCTTTGGTGATCAGGTCCTGACTGTAGGGTTCGCTCATATCCGGGAAACGCGGGCCAAGTTCCTCGAAATGTTTGCCTATCAATGGATTGGGAATTAAGTTGATGTGATCATCCATGATCATCAGGTCACCGATCTCGTATTCCGGGTTCAGTCCGCCGCTCGCGTTGGAAACCAGGAGGTAACGAATACCCATAAATTTCATAACGCGCACCGGGAAAGTAATTTCCTGGGCCGTGTAGCCTTCATAATAATGAAACCTGCCCTGCATGGCAACCACTTTCTTGCCTCCCAGTGTGCCGAAAACCAGTTTGCCATGGTGACTTTCAACGGTTGAAACCGGGAAGCTGGGGATGTCGGCATAGTCGATCTGGGTATGGGTTTGAATATCTTCCGCCATCCTTCCTAAACCGGTCCCCAGGATGATGCCGATTTCCGGACTGAAATCGACCTTATTATTTAAGAAGGATACTGTCTCTTTTATTGTCTCTAACATAATTGATGATATGACGGTTGAAATTATCGGTATCCTCATTCAGAAAAGTGACCTCCAGCGGGATGTAATAAAAGACGGCCTTGTGATCCGGATTGAGTTCTTCAAATTTCTGGAGCCGCATGGCATCTTTTTCTGTTGTCAAGATGTACTTGTTTTCGGCTTTTATTTCCCTGAAAGCACTGAGGACCTTATCCAGGTCCTTATCAGAAAAATCATGGTGATCCGAAAATTTTATCTCGGTAATCTTTGTTGAAATACCCCGGACCTGCCTTTTAAAGATGCGGGGATTAGCGATGGCCGTGAGCATTAATATACGCGGTTTTTCATCGCGCATCTGTGCCTTGGTCATGACCTTTTGATCCGGGAAAACCGGTTGGGGATCAAAATATGAGAAAGAAGTAAAGTAAAGATTCTGGTAAGGAAAAACTTGCAATTCTTTCAAGATCAACCTGCGTTCGATCGGCTTGATCCTGTCCGGTGATTTGGTCACCAGTATAATATGGGCCCTTCTTTTTTCATAGGGTTGTTCCCTGAGCCTCCCAAAAGGAAGGAGATGATCCTGGGTGATGGGTTGATTGAAATCGGTCAGTAATATTGATAATCCTGGTTTTACGCGCCTATGCTGAAAGGCATCATCCAGGATGATCACATCGAGTTTGTCCTTCTCTTTCAGAAGATTCTTAATACCTCTGACCCTGTTTTCGTCCACAGAAACAATGATTTCCGGAAATTTTTGTTTCATCTGGCGGGGTTCATCCCCAATTTCATGTGCAGTACTCTCGCGGGTGGCTTTGATGAAGCCACGGGTCTTTCTTTTATATCCGCGGCTCAGGGTTGCCACACTGAAATCATCCTTCAAGAGACGAATCAAATATTCAACATGGGGTGTTTTGCCCGTACCCCCGACGGTGATATTGCCAACGGAGATAATGGGAATGTTGAAACTATGTACCTTCAGCAGGTTATAATCATATAAACGATTACGGATGAAAATAACCATGCCGTATATCAGGGAAAACGGATAAAGCAAGTACTCAAAAATATTTCTGTTCCTGACGGGCATAATGCATAAAGGAGTATCAAAACTTTCTACTTCGGATCAGTCTATCTTGATATCGTAGGGCACGCGGGCCATGATGCCACTTTGTTCAACCGATCTTTTCAGGGTTTCATAATAGCTATAGTGTTCCCCCAGGTATGACCTGATGGCTTTGGTTCGGGCATTACCGGAAAGCTGTCTCAACAGCTTTTCCAGGGGATCTTCTATTTCGGGCATTTTCACAACACGGTATCGTTCCAGGCCGGCCATTTTGGCTGCCAGTTCAACAGCATCATTGATTCCGCCATGTAAATCTACCAGTCCTTTTGCTTTGGCATCTTCGCCACTCCACACCCGGCCTCCGGCAAGTTTATCCACATCTTCGAAACTCATACCCCGACCTTCTGCGACGTGGTCGACAAAGGTATTATAGCCTTCATCGATATATTTTTGAAGGATCATTCTTTCCGAAGGCGTCAGCTTCCTGAATGGCGATCCCAGGTCAGCATAGGCATTGGTTTTAACGGTTTCAACGTTAATGTGCAGCTTATCATCAAAGAAACCCTTAAAGCTGGGGAACAGGCCGAATATACCAATAGAGCCCGTGATGGTGTTGGGTAAAGCCAAAATGGTATCGGCAGGTGCGGCAATATAGTATCCTCCCGAAGCAGCCAAATCGCCCATACTGGCAACAAGGGGTTTGGTCTCGCTGGCCAGTTTTACTTCTCTCCAGATGACCTCTGCAGCCAGGGCATTTCCACCCGGGGAATTGATGCGTAAAACAATCGCCTGAACACCGGAATCCCGTCGGGCCTCTCTTATGGCCCTTGAAATCCGGTCGGCACCTACGCTGCCTTCTTCTCCTTCCCCCATGATCACATCGCCCCAGGCATAAACAACAGCAATCTTTTTCCGAGCCAATCCTTTGTAGCTTTTATTCTCCGGTGCACGGGTATATTTCGATAATTTTACTGCTGAAAGATCTTTGGAATAATCCGTTCCGGTAGAGTCTTTGAGTTCACGCAGGATCTCATCCTTGTACTTCAGACCATCAAATAATCCGTAATGCATTGCGAGACCGGTGGAAGTAATGGTGAAATTCTCCGCCAGAAAATCCAGGGTGTCCTTAGAAATATTTCTCGATTGACCGATCTCTTCGAGCATGACATCCCACATCGATCCGAGATAAGCACTGATCTGTTCCTTGTTTTCATCACTCATCTGATCATCCAGGAAGGGCTCAACAGCAGCTTTGAAAGAACCGTGACGAATAACTTGCATGTCCACACCCAGTTTGTCTAAAGCTTCTTTGAAGTACATGACCTGTGAACTCAGGCCCAGCCATGGCAGAATACCTTCCGGGTTCATATACACCCGGTCGGCGGCACTGGCCAGGTAATAGGAGCGCTGGTCATAATAATCAGAATAGGCAATGATGTATTTTCCGGAATCCCGGAAGGCTAAAAGGGCGTCCCTGATCTCTTTGATGGTACCCATCCCACCCGCGAGACTGGTCAGGTTCAGGTAGATGCCATCAATGTTTTCATCACGGGAAGCTTTTTCGATATTTGCTAAAATATCATCCAGACCGATCTGTCCCAGATCGGGACCACCGGGGATGGGAATGGAACCAAAAGGCATGTCCTGGGCTCTTTCCACGATGATCTTATCCAGTTTGACAACAAGAAGGGTATTGGGTTCCACCTTGAGGGGCCTTTCCTGTGATGCAGCCGAAATGATCATGAGGAGTATAAACAGCAGGAGTATGGTGGTGACAAGGGTTCCGACTATGGTGGCCAGTAAATACTTCAGAAAACTTTTCATGACAGGACTTTGTTTGAAATTTAAGTATGAATTTGGCCAAAATTAGACAATTTTGTGTAAACATTAAGCAGGAAAACGATGGATCGGCACCGAGTCATGCTTATAATTGGCGGTAACCTGCCCGACCGGGAAGAATGGCTTTCCAGGACCCGGGAATTCATATTGGAAAAACTGGGAAAAATTGTTAACAGCAGCAGGGTGTATGAAAGTGCCGCCTGGGGATTTTCTGCCCGGGATTTCCTGAACCAGGCCATTGAAATAAATACCTCACTGAATCCGGTTGAACTCATTGAGCGGATCAACCGGTTCAATCAAGCACACAAAAGGATAAATCCGGATGGACAGGATTATCCTTCCAGGGAGACGGATATCGACATAGTCTTTTATGAAGATAAAATCCTGAAAAGCAATGATCTTGAGTTGCCCCATCCCAGGATGCACCTGCGCGGATTCGTGCTGGTTCCCCTCAATGAGATCGCGGCGGAATGGGTTCATCCCGTTCTCGGCAAATCCGTCGGTGAACTGCTCAGGGATTGCACCGATAAGGGTGAAGTGCGTAATTATATGGAACCGGAAAGAGACTAGGCAAAAATCAAGCTTTTCAGGTAAAAGTAAACTGTTGTACAGACCAGAGACCAGAAAGGGTTGGGGACCAGGAGAAAGTAAATTTATAGATTCGCGGGAATCTGCCCACGTTGGTCCATAAAAGCGTTTTCCAGAATCCGAAGCCCAAGATCGCCATGGCGAAAGGGAAGGTCAGGGTATATTTAATGCTCCTGAAAAATATAAGCAGGATGATGCAGTGTATGCATTCAGAAGATACCTTCGTCTGCAAAGCTAAAATAGGTATTATCGGCAATAATCAGATGATCCAGGACCTGTATATCCAGAGAAATGGCTGCATTTTTTATTTTTTCGGTGATCTTGATGTCCGCCTCACTGGGATTTTTGTTGCCCGAGGGATGATTGTGAACCAGGATCAGTGCCGAACTGCTTTTTTCAATGGCATGCCGCATGATGATGCGCACATCGATCACGGTACCTGAGATACCACCCAGGGAGATCATGACCCGGTCTTGTATCCTGTTGGACCGGTTCAAATAGATTACCCAAAATTCTTCATGCGCCAGGTCGTTTATCTTTCCCTGTATGGAACGGAAGGCATCCTTGCTGGATTGGATCGATTCTTTCTGGTGCGGAGCCAGTTGCTCTCTTCTCCGGCCCAGCTCGAATGCGGCCATCAGGGATAAGGCTTTGGCATGACCAATTCCCTTGATCTTTAATAGTTGTGGAAGCTCCATTTTGGCCAGGTCATGTAAGGAGTTGTTGGCTGCATCCAGGATGTTACGGCTCAGTTCGACAGCAGAATATTCCCTGGAACCCGAGTGAATGATCAGAGCGATCAATTCAGAATGGGTCAGGGATCTCATTCCCTGTTGCATGGATTTTTCCCGCGGGCGGTCTTCGGCAGCCCATTGCGGTATGCTCAGTTTTTTGTATTCCATTTATACTTAATACCTGAGCACGCGAAATATCGTACACCTCGTACAGAAAAAATGAAAATTGAATTACGCGGGCACATTCCCCGTGGCTCTGCAGCGGGGTAAGCGAGCACCATTAAAATAAACAATGAATCGATGATTGGCTCCGCCGAGCTAAAGGTTCCTCGCGGCTTGCCGCGAGGAGAGTCAATAAATAATAGGGGAATTGAAGCATGAAGATTGCGGATCGCGAATTCACACGCGCACTCTAATCCCATACTCAATCTGCAATCCGTAATCCGTAATTAAAGAGATTGTATATGTTTCTGAAGTTTTGACTTCAGGTTAGAAGCCTTATTCTTATGAATGATATTCTTCTTGGCAAGTTTGTCAAGCAAAGCTTCGACCTTTGGATACATTTTTTCTGCTTCCGCCTTATCGGTTGTTTCACGAAGTTTTTTAACAGCACTTCTGGTGCTCCTGGCGAAATAACGGTTATGCAAACGCCGCCTGACGGTCTGACGTATCCTCTTCTCTGCTGATGGATGATTGGCCATAAACGACTATATCTAATAGATTAAGTGATTGGGGCTGCAAAAATAATGAATAATTCCAATAAAAAAAATATCCGGACACCGGGTCGGATCATTTCAGTTCATTAGAGTAAAAAGGGAAGGATCCTTTTGGTTTCTTTCATATAAACGGGGTAGCGCAAATATACTTTTCGGAGCAATTTTTCTTCAAGGCAGATTTTTAGCCATTGATTCATAAGAAAAACACCAAGAATGATGATTTGTCCCATGCTGAAAGGGTCCAGGCTAAGGGGGATCAAAAACAAAAAAAGAGCTGTATACATAGGATGCCTGATTATTCTGTACGGACCTTTACAGATAATCTCGCCGTAGGGAGAGGGTTCAGGGAAGATGGTCCGGTTATGCTGATCCATTACAAGGATGGCCCACATACCCAGGATGATCCCTGAAAGAGCAAAGACATAGGTCAGCCAAAAAGACGGCAAACCGGGCTGTAAAATAAGGATACCGGCAATACTTGCGAATTGTATGATAACATGTATTATGGACCTTTGACTTCCGGGCACCGGTATGAACTTTTCAATCTTAACAGTGAAATGCATGATTGGTTCATTTGCCTATATTGCAGTATGAGAACTCTTATATTGTATATTTGTTAATATACGGGAGCTTGTTATGAAGAATATTACCAAATATTTTTTTCTGACCCTGCTTGTGGGGTTGATCGTATGTCCTGTTAAAGCGCAGGACAGCATCATTTTTCATGAGGATTTCGATGTGGTAAATGTTATTTGGATGGATTCCACGGGCACGTATCACCAGACGGGGATTAAGAACGGTGTTTACGTATTGAGCAACTCCAGCCGTAAGGAAGCTTTGGGATCCTATATCGTCGTGAAATTCAACGAGGAGCAAGATTACAGTATTTACTGCAGACTCGGAAAGAAATCGGGATATGATTATAACGGTTACGGGCTGGTATGGGGTCGTGAGAATGAGGACAATTTCTACTATTTTGCCATCAGCGGGGGAGGGAAATACAAGATCCTTCGAACCAGGCGGGGACGGGTCAAGACCCTGGTAAACTGGACCTATGCCGATGAAATTAACCGCAGAAATGCCACCAATACCTTAGAGTTACGCAGGAGGGGAGAGAAATTGTTATTCTATATCAATGATTTCAAAGTGGAGGAACTGGAGCATCCTGAATATTTCGGATATGAGATTGGGTTCCGGGTGGACGATTATATGACCGTGAATGTCTATGAATTCAAGGTCCTATATCCCGAATCTGAAGAATGAACTACTGCATCCCCTTTGTAAGCCACCTGTTGGAAAGAACCAGAATCAGAATCAGCAAAAACCATTGTGTCAGGCAGGTCATAAGGCTGAAAGCATTCAGGGGGTTAAACCACTGACCGGGTGCCAGTACCGTTGCCGATTGCCACAGCCACCAGAAAAGCAGGAGTAATACAGCAAATGGGATAAAAAATCGAATATCATAGCTCCACCATTTACCCACGGCAATATCATTTTGAACTGCATTGAGTTCCACCCTGATTCTTTCGGCCTGACTTCTTATAACTGCAATGGCGATGAATCCGCCCGAGATCATCAGTCCTACCCCCCAAACATAATCCTGGTTCGAGAGTATATTCAGGTTCCTGGCAGAGGGTATTCCCAGCAGATACATCAGGGGGACGATAATAGCAATGGCCCGGCCCCGCTTCATTCCCCGGTCGAGCAACACACGGGTGGGCAATTCCAGCATGGCAATCAGGGATGAGAAACCGGCAAAGGTCAGACCCAGAAAGAACAAAACAGACAGTAACCGGCCCATAGGCATGCGCAGGAATAACTGGGGCATCCAGATGAAGGTCAGGCCCGTGGATGCCGGTCCGCTGGTTTGCATTACCTCCAACATCTCCCGGTTATTCATGCCCATCCCGGTTCCCAGAACTGCAAATACGGTCCCGAAGATCATGATGCCCGATAAAAGGGATACTATATTGTTCCCTATTCCTGTGGCAAAAGCATTTTTTACCGTACCGTGCTTGATCTGCAGGTAGGCTGCATAGGTCAGAAAAAGTCCCCATCCGGCCCCTGTATCCCAGGCATTCTGGGTGAGTGCGGCCAGCCAGGTATCGGTTCGGTTTAGTTGGGACCAGTCCGGGCGGAAAAGATAAGCTATCCCTTCTCCTGCACCGGGCAGGGTTACTGCCCGGATCACGGCAATAATAACGATCAGCAGGAGGGTGGGGATAAGAACCTTATTGATCCTTTCAATGGATCGGACACCTTTCCAGATGGAAAAGGCCGCGAATCCCAGGGCCAGGGCATGGAAAAGCATGGGCCAGGCAGATTGCTGAAAACCATCCCAGCCCGACATGGCCTCATTCATATTTCCGGGGAGAGGTTGTGTCAAAGAAAGGTAGAAGTAATATATGCACCAGCCAACCACCACTGCATAAAAAAAGGCAATGGCCGTGGAAACGAAAGCCACAAAACTTCCCATCCAGGCGTTTTTCCTGCCAAGAGCCTTCAAAAATACTCCCGTTACCCCCATCCTGTATTTCTTGCCCAGTGCGTATTCGGCAATGATCAGGGGGATGCTCCACAAAAAGAGACAAATGATCCATGCCAGTATAAAGGCTCCGGAACCTTCCATACCCCCGTTTTGTGCAGCAATACGCGGAAATCTCCAGATATTTCCTGTACCCACGGCAATACCCAGGGCACTGAGCAGGAATCCCAGCCTGGAAGAGAACCGTTGTTGCAGCGATTGGTCGATGAAAAAGAGTTTTTACAATTATATCAAATGAATACTAATTGCAGGAACTATCTAAGCAAATTTTCCGTTTTTAGCTAAAGTATTTTTAACTTCAAAAAGATATTGTGAGATGAAGAGGATAGTTGGATTGATCTTGGTTATATGCCTATTGATGGTTGCTTCCTGTCAGAAGTATGATCCGGGGGGCATTATGGTGATGGATACAGATACTATTGAATTTAACGATGAGAAACTAACTGAAAAAATAACCATTAGAAATAAAGGGAATAGGGTACTTCATTGGAAAATTACAGAAAAACCCAACTGGATCAATTGCGATACCGAAGTATGGAAATATAAAGGAGGACAATTATTTTGATGTATTATTATTTGCCGATTTCACCTGTGATAAAGGTGTCTATCAAGATCATATTTTAGTTGGGAACAATGATGTTTGCATGAAGGTTAAAACTTCTCTCAGCCTCACTTCTGAAAACATCTTTCCTGGCATTGGAATAGGTCCTATGAATTGGGCATCAGATTATGAAGAAGTTAAGAACTATCTGGATCTGCCTGATGAATTCCGAAGTGAATACTTTAGCGAATATGATCTTTATATGCACATTATTTTGTACCATGAGAAAGGAATTGCATTTAACTTTTTAAGTGAAAAATCTACATTGCAGGAAGATGATAAAGTATTTATATATGATGTTTTTCAGCCTTATTCCAAAACGACTGAAACGCAAATAGGAATTGGCAGTCATTACAATAAACTGGTGTCCTATTATGGAGAGCCGGATTATTCTGAGCGCATAAATATGGAGAGCAGGGATGATATGTACCTATTTGACTTTGAAAAAGTTGGAGTATTGTGTTATGCCAGTGTTAGGAATGATTTAATTCGACAATTATCTCTTTACGAACCTTATAAAAAAAAGAGTAAAGCAGGTTCAATCAAATTCAGGAGATTAAGCTGTAATCGCAGTAAATTATTCTGGAAGAATATATAAAATGAAGCAAAGCAACATAATAATCACGGGGGCGAACGGAAATCTGGGCAAGGCTTTACTGGAAAAGTCGCTGGAAAAAGACTTCCGGGTTCATGCCGTCATCTCCCCGAGAAAGGAAAAATCATTTTACCTGCATGAAAGGGTGGATGTATTTCAGGGTGACCTGGTCGACCGGGAGGAAAGCAGAAGGATCATCGATGAAATTATTCAAAGAGATAAAAATGTAGAACTTGCAGTATTCACCGTGGGAGGTTTTGCCATGGGTGAACTGGGCAATACCGGCCCGGAAGATTTCGCCCGGATGATGGATCTGAATTTCTACCCGGCCCTGAATATGGCCCTCCCTCTGTATCAGCATCTGAAGCGGGAAAAGAAATCCGGTCACCTGGTATTTATCGGGGCCAGGTCCGCGTTGGATATGTCCGGGGCAACTTCCATGGCACCCTATGCCTTATCGAAGTCCCTGTTATTCAGAATGGCCGAACTGATCAACCGGGACGGAAAAGAAAAGGGAATAAGAGCTTCCGTAGTGGTTCCTGCCATCATTGATACCCCCCAGAATCGTGAGGCCATGCCTGATGCCGACTTTTCCAAATGGATCCAACCCGAAAAAATTGCGGATACGATCTTTCAATACCACCTCAAGCAAGAATTCCCGGGAGGGGCCGGGATCATCTCTTTAGGAGAGTAAAACGATCAGGAGTACCACCAGTATGACCAGCAGGGCTATAAAGAATACGGGGCCTCCCTTGATAAACTGCTGTCTGCGGTCCCTTTCCTTCCTTAACGATCTTCTTTTCATTTTTCACAACTTTTAGTTAAAGGTAGTCATTAATTTTTATGGCGTCAAGTTGAAGACCTTCCCCTGTAATCATGGTACCGGACAACTACCGGTACGTTCAGCACTTCCTGTTTTTCGAGGTTTAAGCGCAGAGGAGGAGGTTGATATCGTTCTATAGTGAAAGAAATCTGGCGGAAGCGGAGAAGATCTCTTCAAAAAAGGCATTGATCCGGTCCATTTCCCTGGTCAGTTTAATGGGAAAAGGGTTTTCATGGAGGTAAGGATATCCGGGATCGTAAACTATAAGATTTTTGTTGCTCCTGTTGCCGAAACTGAGGGTTTCACGGCTTGCTTCTGCAGGGATAACCCGGTCCTTCTTCAGGGCAAACGTTAGCGTTCGGGGCTGGAAATGACCCAGCATTTTTTCCCTCAGGGTTTTCAATTCGTCTACCTTGATCATTGACCTGAAAGCCTTACCGAGCAGTGTTTCATATAATAACTGGCTTATCCTGCTTTTGAAGTTTTCCCCGCTTTCAATTTCTTTTTCGTAATAATGATGTATCCTTTTGTTGGCCTGCTGATCCATAATGTATTTGGATTCACCGTTCATCTGGGAAAACAGCGAGCCTCCGCAGAAAAAGACAAAGCTGGAAGCATCCATAGCATGCTCAGGATTCGCGATCATCATGCATTGTGCCAGCAAAATACCGATGGAATAGGCAAAAATGTCGATGCGGCATTCTTTACCGAACCAGGGCATTTTTCCCTGCTTGATATCCGACATCAGGCTAAATAGTTCCACGGCACTCCGGTAACCGGAAAGAAAAAATCTTTCCGGAAGATCATAGAGCCTTTCACTCAAAGTCAGGTTGATGTAGGTTGAGGACCGGATCATGCCATGATCATGGTTCCTGTCTTCCATCCATACCCTCAAAGTTTTTGGATCGGTCCAGCTAACCGGTCCCCGGTTTACATGAAATGAAATGGGAAAAAGTATGACGGGCCGGTCCGTCTTTTCGACCAGGTAATGGGCCCAGGGAAGATACTTGTTCCAGTTCCTTTCATTAAGACCGTGCAGTATAATGATCGCGGAATCATGAACCGGACGTTTATCAGGGAAAAGGATGGGAATGTTAAACCGGTTGTTTTCAGTGATCCAGGGATCCGGTGCCGGACTGTAACGATTGTGTTTTTCTGCCAGGTGGTTTTCTATTTCCGTTGGGAAACGGAAAGTGGAATTATAATGCAGGTTCCGGATATTCATATCCGATCCGTCTATATATGCTGTTAACTCATGCTCGGGTTTGAAAGCATGCTTCATGGTTTCGTATCGCTTGTCCAATCTCATATTACACGCGAAATTACGGGGGTAGAGGGTTGCAGACCAAAAAACAGGGA
The DNA here is from genome assembly GCA_964420035.1 of uncultured Bacteroidaceae bacterium. Lineage (GTDB taxonomy): Bacteria > Bacteroidota > Bacteroidia > Bacteroidales > SM23-62 > CAYQQR01. Next base: position 107,979 of record CAYQQR010000005.1, read on the forward strand.
GTTTTCGGACTGTTCGTGGGACGGAGCTTTCTATAATGGGGTGAAATTTCTGAATATGGGGTGAACGGGGATTTATTAACTTTAATCCCTGCATTCTTTTATGGCTTTTTTAGACGATCAACTACCCCGGTACCTGATACAGAGGTCCAACACCATCCGGCACATCGTGTTCACGGCCTTTTTTGCCCTGGTGTTCATCAATATCTATGCTCCCTTTGGTGTGGAAACACACTTTCAGGTTTCCAGGGTAGAGCTTTTTCTTTATTCCAGCCTGTTTATTTTATGCGGTATTGCAGTAGTGGCCTTAAGCCGCTTGTTGATGTACCTGTACTTCCGCTTCCGCGGACTGCGGTACTATGAATATTTACTGTGGGTTGCCGGTGAGATCCTGATCATGGCCCTGGTGTATACCTTCCTAAGCAAATATATTCTTAAAAATCCCGGGGATTTCATGGTGATGTTCGGTCATAACATTCGCTTTACGGCATTGGTACTGCTGTTGCCCTATTCCATTTTGTGGCTTTATTTTGCCTATCGGGAAAAAAACCTTAAATTATCAAAAGAATCTTCGGCTCAGCTAGCTCAGGATGGTCCTTCTATGGTGGCTTTCCGGGATGAAAAGGGGAATATGAAGGCCAGCATAAAAAAAGATCTGATATTGTATCTTGAAGCTGCAGACAATTATGTATTTGTTCATTATATGGACCAGGACAAAAAGAAGAAATTCATGATCCGCAACAGTCTGAAAAATATTGAAAAGGAAATAACGGGGGACTGGCTCTTGCGGAGCCACCGTTCCTATATGGTCAATTTCAACCGGGTGAAGATGATCCGTCGCGAACCCAACGGCCTGCACCTCGACCTGGACACCCCTGAACCCATCTCTATCCCGGTCTCAGAATCCTACGTCTCGCAGGTCCTGGCAAAATTCTCCTCAATCACCTGATCAATAAATCATTAAATCAAATAATCAAGCAATCATGACCAAGATACAATCGAACCGCAGAACTTTCATTCGCAATTCGGCCCTTGCTGCTGCCGGCCTGACCGTTGTTCCCAGGGAAGTGCTGGGAGGAAAGAACTATGTAGCTCCCAGCGACAAGGTACAGCTGGGTTTTATAGGTACCGGAAAGCTTGCCCGGAATTTTTTCGTGCGTTTTGCAGAACTGCCCGAAGTGCAAATTACGGCCGGATGTGATGTAGATTCTTTAAAGCTGGAACGTTTCCTCAGCAGCATCAATGCCTTTTACGCTGAGAAAACCGGTAAGGAACGCTACGACAAAACCCGGGCCTATGAAAAGTACGAAGACCTGATCGCCGACAAAAATGTTGACGCCGTCGTAGTGGTTACCCCCGATCACTGGCACGCCATACCTTCCATTGCTGCCATGGAGGCCGGCAAGGATGTGTATTGCGAAAAACCGCTTGCCCACACCGTTGAAGAAGGCAGGGCCATGGTGGAAGCGGCCCGGAAATACGAAAGGATAGTACAGACCGGCAGTATGCAGCGTTCCTGGCCGGATTTCGGGAAAGCAGTCGAACTGGTACGCAACGGGTATATCGGTGAAATCAGGAAAATAGTCGTAAACGTGGGCGATCCCGCCATAAAATGCCTGCTTCCTGCTGAGGATACGCCGGAATACCTGAACTGGGACCGCTGGGTGGGACCGGCCCAATACAGGCCCTATAACCAGATCCTTTCCCCCTCCATAGAACAGACCCACTGGCCCAGGTGGCGGGATTATCGAGAATTCGGGGGAGGAGGAGTAACCGATTGGGGGGCCCATATGTTCGACATTGCCCAGTGGGCCCTGGATATGGACCACAGCGGTCCGGTGAAATTTATACCCCCCGAATTTCCCGAAGCTACCAGAGGATTGATCATGCAATATGCCAACGGGGTCATCATGACCCACGAGGACTTTGGCAGGGGATGGGCCGTTCGCTTTCACGGAACGGAAGGCGTCCTGGATGTAAGCCGGGAATTCCTGGATTCCAAACCGGAATGGATCGCACTTTCCGAAATAGAAGCGGGAGATGGGCGAGTGTATCGTAGCGATAATCATTACCAGAACTGGATCGATTGTATCAAGAACAGGACCCTCCCTGTCGCGGATGTGGAAAACGGTCATCGTACCGCCACGGTTTGCAATATCGCAAACCTGGCCTACCGGCTCAGGAGACCCCTGGAGTGGGATCCGGAGAAAGAAGAATTTACAGGGGATGAGGAAGCCAACGGACTCAGGGGGAAGGAATATAGGGAACCGTACACTTTGTGATCGCGTATTGCGAATAGCGGATTACGGATTGTAGCATTTTAGCGAAGAGCCAGGCTGCAGGGCTG